>NZ_CVRP01000001.1 GCF_001261735.1 Dysgonomonas sp. BGC7
GGTTACCGCCGTTTTAAAGTGAAGAAGGTTCGTATAGTAATATACGAACCTTTTTTGTGTTTACACTAGCCCCCTCACTTCTCTACTCTTCTATTCTTCTACTACACATCTCACACATGCTCAAATGTGAACTGTATGATGAAATATAAAAAGACTTCCTCCTTCTGCAGCATCTTGATAACAAAAACCGGAATCACTCAACCATTTTGTTCTCAAGTGAAAGTAGATTTTTGCATAGGATGAAATAGTAAAAAGCTTATCTGAGTGAATGTTTTTAAGACTGTCTCGGGTCTACTCCCCACATCAATTTATTTCGTAGAGTCTTGTAGAAAGTATTTTCTCTTCTTTTTATAACTTTTAGTTTAAAATCAGCCTTTGAAATAGTTAGCTTAGTCCCAGTTCGGAATATGTTTGATCGTCCGTCAAGTGATATGAGAAAGCTATTATTGCGACTTTCTACATCGAGAGTAATTATGCTGTCGTCAGGAACAACTAAAGGTCGATTGCTCAAACTATGAGGAGCTACGGCAGCTATAACAAAGTTGGATGTTGTGGGAGCGAGTACAGGGCCTCCTACACTGAGGGCATATGCTGTAGATCCTGTTGGAGTGGCAATAACAAGTCCGTCAGCTTCATATGAGGTTAAATATTCTCCATTAATAGATGCATGTACAGTTATCATAGATGCTGTGTCTTGTTTCAAGATTGCTATTTCGTTCAAAGCATAGTTGAATCCTTCATAATTGCGATGTTCTGTTGATAGTTGAAGCTGGCTTCGATGCTCTATTCTGTAATTCTCTGAAAGTATATCCGAAAATGTAGCCTCCAGATCCTTTTCTCCTACATCCGCAAGAAAGCCTAAGCGTCCGGCGTTGATGCCTAATATGGGTATATTTTTTTTGCCAATAGCAGTTGTTGTACGTAAGAATGTGCCATCACCTCCAATGCTAACAACTAGATCGACATCAAAATTGTCAGAATCTATTATGCCTGCAATATTGTAATTCAGGGCAAGAACATCTTTTAAGTAGGTGTAGAATTTATTTTGAATATATATTTCTATTTTATTTTGTTCTAATAATTCAAATAATTTTTCTACTTGTTCTTTCTTCTGATGTTTACTGCCAAATATTGCTATCTTCATAATTCTTTTGTTTTGCAAAACTAGCCTTGCATATAAAACAAATAACTGCTTGAGCTGTTAATAAAATGGAACTGATATCTACAAATTCATCAATTCGTGTTACCTTTGTAGCTTAGTACCGTTCTGCAAAGTTGCTAAAAAGTTTCGACTGATAGATTCTTTTTTGTATTTATATTAGAAGGTACTTTATTATATTGCTGTTCATGACTAAATTAAGTGTAAATATAAACAAAGTAGCAACACTACGAAATGCTCGTGGAGGAAATGTTCCTGATGTTGTGAAAGTGGCTCTTGACTGTGAGAGGTTTGGAGCAGACGGAATAACTGTGCATCCTCGTCCTGATGAAAGACACATCCGATTCAAAGATGTATATGACTTGAAGGCTAAGGTGAAAACAGAGTTTAATATAGAAGGTTATCCTTCTTCTCAGTTTGTAGATCTCATAAAAACTATTAGGCCGACACAAGTTACTTTAGTTCCCGACAAACCAGATGCTTTGACATCTAATGCCGGGTGGGATACTGTAGAACATCGACAGTTTTTATCGGACCTGATTGATGAGTTCCATGAGGCTGGAGTCCGTACTTCTATATTTACCGGAACCGATCCTAAAATTATCGAATCTGCAGCAAAAACCGGAACTGATCGTATCGAACTATATACAGAACCTTATGCTGTAAACTATTCGAAAAATAGAGAGATGGCTGTTGCTCCCTTTGTAGAAGCAGCAAGGTTGGCAAAAAAAATAGGATTGGGGATTAATGCCGGCCATGATTTAAGTCTTGAGAATTTAAATTATTTGTATGTAAATATTCCTTGGCTCGATGAAGTGTCGATTGGTCATGCTCTTATTAGTGATGCTCTTTATCTTGGATTAGAGAATACAATAGCATCTTATAAAAATTGCTTGAAAGAAACATTTGAAATAGAATAAATTATGGAGGCTCAAAAAGACAGGATGATAAGTGTAGGGGTAACGGTGGGTTTTCACTTGCTTGTTATTTTAGCTCTCTTATTTTATACTCTCGATTTTACGCCTATTATTCGCCATACAGAGGATCTTGAAGGAGTACCTGTTATGTTTGGCAATGTTGCCGATGCTTTTGGTGATGATGAACCTTTTGGTAGAGGAAATGGAAATGTTGGGGCAACAGAAGCATCTTCTCCCAATGTTACTCCTGATCCTATTCCGATGGTAGAAAATACCACTAAAGAAATAAAACCCGCTATAAAAAATACAACAACCCCTCCTGTAACACAAGACTTTGAAGAAACAGTGGCGATAAAAGAAGCCAAAAGGAAAGCTGAAGAGCAACGGGAACGTGAAGCAACCGAATTGCGTAAGAAAGCGGAGGCCGAGCGTGTTGCCCAGCAGGAAGCAGAAAAGAAGGGGCAGATCAATAATCAGATGTCAGGGCTCTTTGGTAATGGAACAGGCAGTGGTAGCCGTGGAAATACTGAAGGAACAGGTACGCAAGGTGTACCGACAGGTAATGCCAGCTATGGTAAAACATCCGGAGTAGGGGGTTGGGGTTCTTTCGACCTGGGTGGTCGTAGTCTAGGTGGTGGAGGACTGATAAAGCCTAACTATTCGGTAGATGATTATGGAACAGTAGTTGTCGATATTCTTGTAAATGCAAGAGGAGATGTTGTGGAGGCCACTATTGGTAAAGGTACAAATACTCCGAATACCAATTTGCGTAATGAGGCTATTAGAGCTGCAAAACGGACTAAATTTAATGCTGTTTCGGCAGTAACCAATCAAAAAGGAACAATTACATATAAGTTTAATCTAAATTAAATTGGATATGAAAACTATATTTGTATTTCTAACAACAGGATTTGAAGAAATAGAGGCGCTTGGTACTATTGATGTTTTGCGCAGAGCAGAATTGAATGTGAAGTCGGTGTCGTTGACAGATAGTAAACAAGTAATGGGAAGTCATCAGATCCCTGTAGTTGCTGATCTGATGTTTGATCAGGCTGATTTTTCTACAGCGGAGATTCTCGTTTTACCCGGAGGGACAGTTAAGTTCAACGAACATGAGGAGATGAAGAAGGAACTTCTCCGTTTTGCAAATAAAGGGAATAGAGTTGCTGCAATTTGTGCATCTCCGATGGTCTTGGGAGGTCTAGGACTTCTCAAAGGAAAAAATGCAACAGCATATCCCGGTTTTGAAAAGTATCTGGACGGAGCAAATTTGCAGACAGAAAAAGCTGTAGTCGTTGATGGTAATATTACTACCGGCCGTGGTCCCGGACTTACTATCGATTTTGCTCTTAGTTTGGTTGAGCAATTGGCCGGAAAGGAAAAGCGTGATATCGTCGCTGCCGGACTATTGGTGTCATAAAGCAAACAGAATGGTGAGATAAATCTCATCATTCTTTATTATATATAATAACAATTTAAAAATGGAATTTTTAAACGAAGCATGGAGTTTTATCCATGAATTATTATTTAATACTCAGGATGCTCTTAATCATTTGGTAAATCAATATGATACATGGGTATATGCAATTTTGTTTATTATTATTTTTTGTGAAACCGGTCTGGTTGTAACACCTTTTCTTCCGGGCGACTCTCTTCTTTTCTTAGCTGGAGCAATAACTGCAAATCCGGGAAACTCTCTTCACATCTATTGGCTGCTTATAATTCTTATCGTGGCTGCGATAATTGGTGATGCTGTAAATTATACGATAGGACGTTTCTTTGGAGACAAGCTGTTTAGTAATCCTAATTCTAAGATATTTAAACAGGAATATTTAGAAAAGACACATCATTTTTATGAGAAGCATGGTGGTAAAACGATCATAATTGCCCGATTTGTACCTATCGTTCGTACGTTTGCCCCTTTTGTGGCAGGTATGGGTAAAATGACATATAAACATTTCTTCTCGTTTAACGTTATAGGAGGTGTAGCTTGGGTAGTGATTTTCTGTCTACTCGGTTACTTCGTTGGAGGATTAGAAATTGTTCAAAACAATTTGAAGCTTGTTGTAGTTGCTATTATTGTCATATCAATCCTTCCGGGAGTTTATGAGGTAGCAAAAGCTAAGTTGCAAGCAAGCAAAGACGCAAAGAAATAAGAAGGGATTTTCCTTATTAGTTGTTAACACCATTTATACAAGAAGAACGCATATGGGGCTTCTGTGTATAGATGGTTTTATTATAATATGGTATCTGATAATTAAAATTATACATTGTGTCAGAACTGAAAACTTTATCTATAAGAAAGATAAATCTTTCAATTAGTATTAAACGTAATGAATGAAAAGTAAGTAAAAGATGTACAACTTTGTCAGGTTTTAGTTAAAATCGTAATTTGTAAAGACAGGCAAAGTCGTTGTTTTAAATAAATAGAATATGTAACGCAATAATACACAATAATAATTTATGATTACTACAGCAAATATACCTGATCGGGGAGACAAGAAACGCCTTGTAGTCATAGGCGGTGGTTTTGCAGGACTCGAACTTGCAAAAAAGATTGATAAAAGGCAATATCAAGTGATTCTGATAGATAAAAATAATTATTATCAGTTTCAGCCTTTGTTTTATCAGGTGGCTACTGGAGGTTTGGAGCCGAGTTCTATATCCTATCCGCATCGGAAAAACTTTCAAAAAAACAAGGATTTGCATTTCCGAATGTGTGAGGCAACATTTGTCGATCCGGACAAAAAGGAATTAACTACCAATATTGGTATTGTACCTTACGACCTGTTGGTAATAGCTACCGGCTGTGATACAAACTATTTTGGAAATGACAGTATAAAAGAGAATACTTTTGCTCTAAAGTCTCTGTCGGAATCATTGTTGATGCGAAATAGAATACTTCTTAGTTTCGAAGAGTCTTTGACTACTACCGATGACAGTAAACGAAAGGAGTTACTTACTTTTGTAATTGTAGGCGGAGGAGCTACAGGGGTAGAATTGGCAGGAGCATTAGCTGATATGAGGAAGTCTATTTTTCCTAAAGACTATCCGGAAATAGACTTTAATGAAATGGATATACATCTGATGGATGGTATGGATCGCTTGTTAGGAGGTATGTCTCAAAGAGCGTCTCAAAAGGCTTATGATACGCTAAAAGATAGAGGTGTAAATATTCACCTTAATAAGACAGTTAAATCTGTAGAAGATTCATGTGTAACAATGGGGGATGATTCTCAGATACGCTCTCGCAATGTGTTTTGGGTGGCAGGAGTTAGACCAAATAGTTTGAACGGACTTAGCGAAAACTCTTATAATAGAGGTCGTCTTGTTGTAAATAATTATAATCAGGTTGAAGGCTATAATGATATATTTGCTATTGGAGATACATCTTTGTTAGTCTCTGAAGATAGAGTTAAAGGACATCCTCAAGTAGCTCAGGTGGCCTTACAGATGGCAAAAAATCTGGCAGTGAATTTGAATGGAGATAGCGAAAGGAATAGTGCATGGCACGAGTTTGTATATAAAGATAAAGGGTCGTTAGCTACTATTGGGCGAAACGCTGCAGTAGCAGATCTTGGTAAGTTTCGCTTTGGTGGCTGGTTTGCATGGTGGCTATGGCTATGGGTACACATACTCTCCATTGTTGGTATGAGAAATAAGGTTTCGGTATTTATAGATTGGGTATGGAGTTATCTCAACTATGATGTATCCCTCCGTTTATTGGTTCGTCCCAAATTCAATAAAATGTATAAAGAGGAAGATTTACAATAAAGATATTAATGTATAATAGTGAACTAAGATTAGTCTTGGTTCACTGTTGTTTTTATAGTCTTTACTTTCAAAGATCGGCTATGAAATAAAGATATAGAAGAAGTAAAGAGTAATCTTTTAGCATCTTTTTTAGCAGTTCTATAGCTTGTGCATTATATCTTTTTGCCGTTCTTACTGAAATACATAACTCTGCTGCTATTTCCTCATAAGTTTTACCTTCTATCTTATTTTTTTCGAAAACAAGACGAATATTGTCCGGTAGTTTTGATAAAGCAGTGCTTAATTGTTCCTCCAATTCAGATAGTAAATATATGTAGTCTTGCTCTTGTGTGCCTGTTCTATGTTTCTCAAGGACGTTTTCTTGATACTTCTGTGCAGTTTTTTTCTTTCTTAAATAATTCAGGCAGCTATTCTTTACAGAAACCATGAGGTAGTTTCTAACATCTATTTTGGGAGGCAGCTTATCTCTGCTTTCCCAAAAATAGACGAAGATATCCTGTACGATATCTTTGCTAGAATCTTCTTCTTCAATATATTTTTTAGCGAAGATACATAAGGGAGGATAATAAAGACTGAATAATTCAGCGAATGCTTCTTTATCATCATACATGACCATTTTCTCAAACAATAATTCCGAAGAGTTACTCATAGTACATAGTATGCTATTCATATTTTACAAAATAATGAAAAAATATTCTAAAAAAAGAGAAAAATATCTTAAATAAAAAACGGGATTCGTGACACTATTATTTTAGTAGAGTGTCTTATATATAGAATGAGGCGAAATATATGGGAAATAATAAGGATAAAAAAGAAGATCTGAATCAATTTTTCACACAGTCTGAGCTTACGGGAGAGGAGCTTTCTCAGATGTATAAAGCTTTGGCTCTGCAAAAGCATATTGATGAGATAAAAACTGTTGATATAGAAGGGGGCTATAAGACAGTGCGGAGAAAGATTGCAGGAAAGAATGTAAAACTTGGAAAGACAAAATATTGGTTATATTTGGCTGCCTGTATAGTTGTGCTATTGTTGATCAATAGTGTAGTCCTTATATATAACTATGTAGATAGTTTACAGAATAAAAAACCTTTATATACAGAGGTTGTGTCTGCTCCGGGTCTTGTCTCTAAGTTCGAACTACCGGATAAATCTATTGTTTGGCTCAATTCCGGCTCAAGGTTACGCTTTCCTTCTCAATTTGAAACGTCAAGTCGTAAGGTAGAGCTTGTTGGGGAAGCTTTCTTCGATGTGGAGACAAATAAAGATTCTCCTTTTATTGTGTCTACATCCTCAGGTTTTGAAATACAGGCACATGGTACGAGTTTTAATGTTAATACTACAGAACAATTAGTGGAAGCTGTCCTTGTCGAGGGGGAACTCTACGTGACAGATATTCATACATTCAATCAGAAAATAAGGCCGGATGAAGGTCTTGTATTTGATATTCGAGATCGGTCTTACAAATTGAGGAAAGTGGATACGGATGAGAAGACAGCATGGAAGGATGGTAAAATTATATTTAGAAATGCTTCTTTGTCCGAAATGTTCGAGAGATTGAGCAGGAGATATAATGTTGATATTATTTTACATGACGAAAATAAGTTGGCTCAAAACTATTACTCCCGAGTCACATTTACAAACGAAACAATCTATCAGATATTTTCTTATTTACAGATGGCGGCTCCGATCGAATGGAAGGTAACAGAACCGACGCAGAACACAAATTCTACTCTAATGAAACAAAAAATTGATGTATGGTTTAAATAATTACTAATAAAACGATTTTGCTTATGAGAATAATCTATTTACATTTCCTTTAATCTAAAAAAGACACACAAGTTAGTGTAACCTTATCTATGAATCGGAGAATTTGGGATTTGCAATTTTAAAAAATCCCGCGAACTTAAATTTAATTGGTATTGAATATGAGAAACATGAATATCCTGAGATCATATTTTTTTCGCTTATCTTAAAAAATATCGTATAATGAAAATTAAAGTATTATTGTTGTTAACAACTGTTTTCTTATTAAGTATTACAGATGGCTTTTCGCAGATAGCATCTTCATCTTTTTCTTTTAGAGGTGCTACAATTGAGGAGGTAATTAATCAGATTGAAAATAAAACTGAATTTACCTTTCTTGTATTAGATAAAAAACTCGATTTGAGTAAAACTGTAGACATGAATATTTCGGGGCAAACACTGGAAGGTGCCCTAAGTAAGCTATTTGTTGGAACAAATATTCAATACAGAATAGTCGATAAACAAATAATTTTGACTGAAAAGCAAAAGGGGGCATCCCCTTCAGAGACAGCCCAAAGTAATGTGCAAATAAAAGGAATTGTCTTAGATGCAGACCGGGAGCCTGTTGTAGGAGCAAGTGTGGTTCAAAAGGGTACAACAAATGGGGTGTCTACTGATGTGAAGGGTGAATTCTCTATCCGTATGCCTCAAGGAGCTATTTTACAAGTTTCTTACATTGGCTATATTACGCAAGAAATAAAAATAGTAAACCAGACCCCCTTAACGATTACACTTGAAGAAAACTCGAAGGTATTGGATGAAGTTCTTGTCGTAGCTTTTGGTACAATGAAGAAAGAAGCCTTTACCGGATCAGCAGGCGTTCTTAATACCGATAATATTGTGAAAAGCCAGCAAGCCAATGCTGCGCAAGTACTTGCCGGACGTGTGTCAGGTGTGCAAATAAGTAATACATCGGGGCAGTTTGGAGAGTCTCCTCAAATTTTAGTTCGTGGAGTAGGGTCTATCAATACAGATAATGCTCCGTTGATCGTTGTAGATGGAATGCCTTTTGATGGTGATATGGGCACTCTTAATCCTGCTGATATAGAATCTATGACTGTCCTTAAAGATGCTGCATCAAATGCTCTTTACGGGGCTCGTGGAGCCAATGGTGTTATAATGGTTACTACTAAAAGAGGAAAACTTAATGGCGCAAGCGTTACTCTTGATGCAAAGTGGGGGTTGAGTCAATCTGCACTTAAGACATATGATTATATAAAAGATCCGAAACAATACTATCAAGTGTATTACAAGGCTCTTTATAATAAGAATATAAGTGACGGAATGTCTCCTGCAGAAGCTCATAAACAAGCGTCGTCAGATGTTTCCAGTCAGACTTCTGGAAAGGGACCCGGATATATGATATTTACAGTTCCTGATGGTCAGGATTTTATTGGTACAGATGGATTGGTAAATCCGAATGCAACACTTGGTCGTAAGTATAGCTATAATGGCCAGGATTATTGGCTACAGCCGGATGACTGGGAAAAAGAAGCTCTCCGCAACGGTTTTCGTCAGGAATATCTGGCAACGATAGCCGGTGCTAATGAAAAAATAAACTTTTACTCTTCATTAGGCTATTTACAGAATGAAGGTATAACTGACGGTTCTAAAATGGAACGTATTACGGGACGTCTGAAAGCTGACTATCAGGCTAAGACCTGGTTGAAAGTCGGAGCTAATGTTGGTTATACAAAATATGATTACGACAAAGTAAGCGAAGGTACTATTGGTTCTACCGGTAATATCTGGTCATTTATACATGGAATAGGGCCTATTTATCCTATCTATCTTCGAGATGGAAATAAAAATATAATGATAGATAAATGGGGAGAACAAATGTATGACTTCGGGTCAGGACATGGAGTTGAGCGTCCTGCATATTCAGGTTCCAATCCTGCCTTTTTTAATAAATACAACGTAAGTAAAACAGATGGAAACTCTTTGACTGCATCCGCTTTTTCTGATATCAGATTTTCCGATAAACTGAAACTTACAGTCAATGCCAGTATTCTTAACGATGAATATCGGGGTACATCAGTGTCGAGTCCTTATGCAGAAAATTATTCAACATCGCAAAATAATGGTTCGGTAGGAAAGTCTCACTCTCGTCGTCAAAGCTACAATGTGCAGCAATTGTTAAACTATACATCTACTTTTGCCGATCGTCATAATTTGACTGTTCTGGTGGGGCATGAATATTATAACTACCAATTCAAGTATCTGTATGCTTATAAAACAAACATGGCATTTGAAGATAACCATGAGTTAAATGGCGCATTGGATAATTCGACAAGTGAGTCTTCGTATGTAGATAAATATAACAATGAAGGATATTTATCACGAGCTATGTATGACTATAATGGGAAGTACCATCTATCAGCCTCCTTTCGTAGAGATGCTTCGTCTCGTTTCAACAGTAATATGCGTTGGGGAAATTTTTGGAGTGCCGGTGGTGCCTGGATTCTGAACAAAGAAGAATGGTATAACATACGCTGGATGGATGAATTTAAGTTCAAGGCTAGTGTTGGTTCTCAAGGGAATGATAATATTAGTAGTTACTTATTTTCGGATCAATATAATATCTCCAATAGCGGGGGGAAACCTGCATTTACTTTCAAACAAAAAGGAACAGAAGATATAACATGGGAAACTAATACGAACTTTAATACCGGAGTTGAGTTTGGTTTGTTTGGTAATAGAATAACCGGATCTATTGATTATTTTTATAGAAAGACTAGCGATATGCTCTTTAGCGTAACCACTCCTCCTTCTATCGGATATACCAGTTATTTCATGAATGTAGGAGATATGCGCAATTCCGGTTTGGAAGTCGAGCTCAATACTGTAATTGTTAAGAATAAAGACCTTTATTGGGACTTTAATTTCAATGTGGCTCATGTGAAGAATAAAGTTATGGAATTGCCTGGTGATAAAAAGACGCTTGCTGTTGATGGTCATGGAGGATATACTTACGATGATAATAGCTTTGTTAGCAAATATAAATTCTTTATAGGTGAAGATCTTCCTCTCTATACATGGTATATCCCTCAGTATGCGGGAGTAAATGAAGAAGGTCTTTCTACTTGGTACAAGGATGTGAAAGATGCAAATGGAAAAGTTACAGGGAGAGAAACTACTACAGATTATAGCAAAGCAGATAGTTACTTGTGCGGTACAGCACTCCCCGATCTATATGGAGGTTTTGGAACCACTCTCAATTTTAGAGGATTCGATTTGTCGTTGAATCTCAATTATCAGATTGGAGGAAAAGCATACGACCGTCAATATGCCAATGCAATGTCGGCTCCTCAATCAGCGTATGGCGGAAATTTCCATAAAGATATATTAAACGCTTGGTCTGTGGATAATACAGGGTCTAATATTCCCCGTTTCCAGTTTGGCGATACAAACCAAAACTCTCGTTCGGATAGATTCCTTGAGTCTGCAAGTTTCCTAAACCTACAAAATATAAACTTTGGTTATACTTTACCTAAAAGTCTCTTAACTCAGTTCGATATAGAAAGTTTACGTCTTTATATGTCATGCGAAAATGTAGCTTACATTTCTGCTCGCAAAGGTTTTGATCCACGCCAGTCTATAATGGGATATAGCAATGCAGAATCTTATTCTCCAATCCGAACTATATCTTTCGGTTTGAATATTAGATTTTAATAAGTGAATTTTAGGTAAAAAAACAGAAATTATGAAAAAGTTTAAAATATTTTTGATAAGTGCACTTGTTTCATGTATTACCTTCTACGGATGTATACAAGATATGAGTCCTGAGTCTGATTATATTATCGAAGAGCAAATAGATGGTAATTCGCCTGAACACATGGCGGCTTTGGTCAATGCTATTCCGGCAATGATGGTAGCTTATGAAAATTCTGATGCAGGGGTAGAGGTTGTTTCTTATGGCGGACTTCAGGTGATGCTGGAAATGATGACTACCGACATGGTAGTATCAGGATATAGTGGCTTCAACACTACTGCTGCTTATACTACAGCACAGTCTATCAATGGGAAACTAAATAATAGAGGTAAGTATCCATTCTTTGTCTACTATGGTTATATCAAAACAGTAAATGATATAATAAAGATGATAGATAAAGGTAGTAAAGATCCTGTTATTATGGGTTACAGAGGAGTTGCTCATGCGTTTAGAGCCTTATATTATATGGATTTGGCTGCTATATACGAATATAAGGATAATAGTTATTTGCAACCAAATAGAGATCTGAAAGGGCTTGCCGTACCTATCGTAACGGAGAATACAACAGAAAATCAGGCAAAGAATAATCCTCGTGCTACAGTAGAAAAAGTTTATGAGCTTATTTTCTCAGATTTGGCGATTGCTGAGTCAATGCTTAAAGATAATAAGCCTGAATCGAAAAGTTTACCCAATTTGTCTGTTGTATATGGTCTGTATGCTCGTGCATATATGAACAGAGCCGCAGACAATGTACCCGGTGCTTATGTCAGTGCAGCTACATATGCTCGTAAAGCAATTACAGAAAGTGGATGTGAGCCATTAACTCAAGATCAGTGGGAAGATCCTATCAATGGATTCAATAATATGAGTACACAAAATTCTTGGATGTTAGCTACCAGTATATCACCGGATAATAATAAGGCTGCAACGGAAGGTAGTTTCAACTATACTATGCTTTTAAGTAGCGAACAGTCATGGACGGTATATGGATGGCGGGTAGGTCGTTCTCTTTCCCGAAAAACATATGATGCTATTAGTGATGGAGACTTTAGGAAGCATTCGTGGCTCGATCCTGCTTTTTTCTTGGAAAGTGGCAACACATACTCAGGCTATCAATATAAGGTCTGCTCATCTTATGCTCATCTTCGCAAACAAATCACAAAAGCCAATGGCTTTAATGCGTGGCCATATACCTATGTGAGTATCAAATTCAGGCCGGGAAGTGGAAATTATACAACAGCCAGTGTGGGCGGAGCAACAGACTATCCTATAATGCGCGTAGAAGAGATGTACTTTATCGAAGCAGAAGCAACAGCTCATTCCGGTTTAGGTGCTGCAAGAAAGCTCTTAAATGACTTTATGAAGTATCGCTTAATGAGTGGATATACCTATGACTGTACGGCAAAAACGCCCGATTTAGAATCTTTTATAAAAGAACTGATGTTGCAGAAACGTATAGAATTCTGGGGTGAAGGGAAAAATTATTATGATGCTAAGCGTTTAGCCTTGGGACTGCATCGTGGGTATGTAGGCATTAATTCTTCGAGCTATAAGAATACGTTCGACTTGAATGGTATCGCTCCTCAATGGACTCTCCCATTCCCTACAGCCGAGGAGGAAGGTAATGTCGCTATAGGAAAAGAATTTGATAATCCTGATCCTAGTTCTACTACAAGGTGGTGGGCCAAGGATGATGACCAGTTAAAAAACAATTATGATAAATATGTAAAAGAATAAATCTTTTCTACACACTATTTCTTATTTATTATTTGCTGGAGGCTATCCCAATAATGGAGATAGCCTCTGATTTTTTGTGTAGAATCTATAGAAATATACTGGCTTTTGTAATCTATAATTGACAAATGGATAGCAAAAATATGGAGTCTTACAAAATTCGTTATATTTTCAGATCTTAGTAAAAAATCTTACTTATAAATTTGTATCTTTGCATCGTTTTGAAGAAATAAGTGTGCGATAACAATGGGTTGATAATCAACTATATTAAATATATTAAATTAAAGAGATTATGATTACAATTGACAAATTTAATTTTTCAGGGAAAAAGGTTTTCGTCAGAGTTGACTTCAATGTTCCACTTGATGCTCAGTTCAATATCACAGACGATACCCGTATTCGTGCAGCAATGCCTACTTTGAAAAAAATTATAGCCGATGGAGGTAGCCCTATTATCGCATCTCACTTAGGACGTCCTAAAGGTGTAGAAGATAAGTATTCATTAAAGCATATTCTTGCACACGTTTCTAAACTTCTTGGAGTCGATGTGCAGTTTGCGAACGACTGTGTAGGCGAAGAAGCAGGAGTAAAAGCTGCCGCCCTTCAGCCGGGAGAAGCTTTGTTGTTGGAAAATCTTCGTTTCTATGCTGAAGAGGAAGGAAAACCTCGTGGATTGGCCGAAGATGCCACTGATGAAGAAAAAGCCGCAGCTAAAAAAGCTATAAAAGAAAGCCAAAAAGAATTTACAAAAACATTGGCTTCTTATGCCGACGTTTATGTAAACGATGCTTTTGGTACAGCTCACCGTGCTCATGCTTCTACAGCTCTTATTGCTGATTGTTTTGATGCTGAACATAAAATGTTCGGATACCTGATGCAAAAAGAAATTGATGCAGTAGAGAAAGTTATGAAAGACACTGCTCGTCCTTTCACTGCAATTATTGGTGGAGCTAAGGTTTCTTCCAAAATAGATATTATAGAGAACTTGCTTGATAAGGTTAATAACCTTGTTATAGGTGGTGGTATGGCGTTTACTTTCATCAAAGCAGCGGGCGGTAAGATTGGAAACTCTCTTGTAGAAGATGATAAACTGGATTTGGCAAACGAAATTGTAGCTAAAGCAAAAACAAATGGAGTAAATATAGTTATTGCAAGCGATGCTAAGATTGCAGATGCTTTCAGTAACGATGCCAATGCTCGCTTCGAAGATGCAGATCAAATTCCTGACGGATGGATGGGGCTTGATGTTGGTCCTAAAGGAGAGAAAGAAATTGCAGATGTCCTTATGGCTTCTAAAACTATTCTTTGGAATGGTCCTGTTGGAGTATTCGAATTCGATAACTTTGCTAATGGTACTAAAGTGACTGCAGAAGCTGTTGCTACTGCAACAAAAGCAGGAGCGTTCTCTCTTGTTGGAGGGGGTGACTCTGTTGCTGCTGTAAACAAGTTTGGATTGGCAGACCAAGTGTCTTATGTTTCTACCGGAGGTGGTGCGTTGCTTGAGTTCATAGAAGGAAAAGTTCTTCCTGGAATTAAAGCTATCAGAGGATATTAAGATATTCATACTAGATAAGAAATTAAAGCCTGTGTATATTTTATGCAGGCTTTTTTATTGCATTATTTTAAAGACAATCGGTATTTTATACTCTTTTCTCCTGTTTTTCTAATCATCATTTTCAATTTTAACTAATTCAATTTTAACTAAAACCTGACAAACTTGTACAGTTTTCCTTTATATTTTTATTTTGTACCTTCTATCAGTTGATTTACTCATGTAACATAACCTCAGCTTTTGATTCGTATAAATATATAATTTTTATAGTTTTTGTAAAATGAACCAACTTGTGATTATCTCTGATATAGATAAACTTTTTGTACATTTGTTCTACATTATAATAAGAATATTCAATGATAATATTTAATACAACCTTTCATGTGGAGGATGATATATACGAACAATATATCTCGTATATGAAAGATATATATATTACAGAAGCCGCAAATAGTGGCTTCCTATTCGAACCCCGTTTTTCTCGTATTCATGCTCAGCACGAGAAGGGTGGTACAAGTTTTTCACTACAATTCAGGGTGAAAAATGTAGATACCTTGAATCATTGGTTCGCTGTACAAGGTCAAGAGCTGCACAACAAATTAACCACTCGTTTTGGTAATAAAGCTGTTGGTTTTGTTACGCTAATGGATGAAATAGAATTGTAGGCATGATAGAAAAAGAGCGGATAATATTGGGGATAGATCCTGGTACACAGGTAATGGGATACGGCATTTTGCGTATAGTAAACAATAAGCCAGAACTGATGGCTATGGGAATACTTCAACTAAGTAAATACGACGACCATTATCTCAAACTGCGCCGCATATTTGAACGTATAATCGGGTTGATTGATGAGTTTTTACCCGATGAGTTGGCTATTGAAGCTCCTTTTTTTGGAAAAAATGTGCAAAGTATGCTCAAACTTGGACGTGCTCAGGGCGTAGCTATGGCGGCTGCTTTGTCTCGTGATATTCCAATTTTTGAATATGCTCCGTTAAAAATAAAAATGTCAATTACAGGAAATGGACGTGCTGCAAAAGAACAAGTTGCTTATATGTTACAACATTATCTTAAAATTCCTGACGAGAATATGCTGCCTCAGATGGATGCTACAGATGGATTAGCGGCGGCAGTTTGCCATTTCTTTCAAACGAATAACGTTTCTCAAGATAAGAAATTTACAAGTTGGAAAGATTTTATAAATAAAAATCCGGGAAAAGTAAAAAAATAGGAAGACTTTATGATATATAATGATTTGAATATTATTGAATACGGGAGAGCATGGGAGTATCAACAAGAGTTGTTCGCAAAAGCTCTATCTCTTAAGGATAAAGGGAAGAAGCCTGATAATACTCTATTGTTTTGTGAACATCCCCATACAATAACTATTGGAAAACATGGCGATAATAAAAACTTACTTTTTCAGGAAAGTTATCTCAACGATCGAGGTGTTGTTCTTTTCCAAATAGACCGAGGAGGCGATGTTACATATCATGGACCTGGACAACTTGTGGGGTATCCTATTTTCGATTTAGAATCATTTAATATTGGACTGAGACAATATATTTTTAACGTAGAGGAAATCATAATTCGTTTTTTAGCCTCTTATAATATTCAATCAGAACGACTCGAGGGGGCAGCAGGTGTTTGGATTGATACAAAGATACCTTCGAAAACGAGAAAGATTGCTGCTATCGGAGTTCGTAGTAGCCGTTTTGTTACTATGCATGGATTTGCACTGAATGTAAATACCGATTTATCTTATTTTTCATTGATCAACCCTTGTGGATTTGTCGATAAAGGAGTTACCTCTATCGAGATAGAATTGGGATATAAGTTAGATATGGAAGAAGTGAAGATCAAAATGAAATCACTATTTGAAGAAGTATTTATTGAAACAGTGTCACAATAGCTTATAATTTATAGCCCGTTCTTAAATTTAATTTTTTTGTAGTTTTTATGTAACCGTTTTGTCACCATTGGCTGCTACTTTCGTTTAAAAAAGTAATATAAGATGGATGTCAAACGTATAGGAGCCATTGATGTCGGTTCCAACTCTGTGCGGCTGTTAATAACCGATGTGATTGATTATCACGGAAAGGCTATTTTTAAAAAAGATTCCTTAATTCGTACACCATTAAAACTTGGAGAAGACACCTTTACTCAGGGGTATATTTCGTCACAGAAATGTGAAAAATTAGCTGTGTTAATGCAATCTTATCTGGGATTATTAGAAGTAAATGGAGTTGCTCTATGGAGAGCTTGTGCTACATCGGCTCTCCGAGAAGCAGAAAATTCGGAAGAGATATTATCTACAGTTTTGGAAAAATCCGGAGTTAATATTGAGATAATAGAGAGTAAAGATGAGGCTCGTTTCATCCTTGCCAATAGTATTGATGAATTGCTGGAAGAAAACAGAGCTTATATTTACACTGATGTAGGAGGTGGATGTACCGAGATGGTTATATTTTACCAAAATAAGGAAGTTGCGACAGAAGCTTTTAAATTGGGTACTATTCGTAATCTTACGACAGAAGAGGAAAAGAAAGAATGGTCGAGAATGAGAGATTGGCTGGTAGAGTATAGTTCTCAGTTCTCGAAAGTTTCTTTAGTCGGTTCGGGAGGCAATATCAATAAGTTAGATTCTCTTTTACGTCGCTGCGGTCGTATTCGGCGTGAAGAATTAGTGAGTTTCTCTTATAAATTCAGACAAATGAGTTATGAAGAGCGTCTCTTGAAATATAATATAAACCTTAATAGGGCGGAGGTCATTCTTCCAGCAATAGAGATATACTTGAAAGTGATGAAGCTAGCCCGAGCTTTAGTAATAGAAACGCCTATTATTGGAGTAGCAGATGGGATAATAAAAGATTTGTATCAACAAAACTATGTAAAAGGACAATCAATATCTTCGAAACAGAATCCTCCATCCCTTTAGCTTAGAAGTTTTTGTACATAACCTTGTGAGAATACACAGAAATAATGTTAATTTTAAGGGTTTCTCGGATGAAACAATTCTCCTTCGTAAATGTTATGAAGTATATCACTATATAGATATAAGATGATAAATAATAGAGATTTAAGTTGGCTTGCTTTTAACGAACGAGTACTACAGGAAGCTCAGGATAAGAGTGTTCCTTTACTGCAACGTTTACGCTTTCTTGGTATTTTCTCCAACAATCAGGATGAATTCATTAAAGTAAGGGTTGCTAATATTGTTCGTCTGAGTCAGATGAGGGGAAAGAAACAACCGTTCTTTTCGGGAGGATATTTAGCAAAGGAGTTATTACCTCTTGTAAATACAAAGGTTTACGAAGGTCAAAAAAAATTCAGTAATATATATGCCGAAGTTTTATCCGAAATGGAGACACAAGGCATTTATGTTATAAATGAAAAACAATTAAATAAGAGACAGAAGCAATTTTGTCACGAATACTTTTCTTCAGTTGTAAGCCCTTTGTTGGTTCCGCTTATAATACGGAAAACCACACAATTACCTTTTTTGCGTGATAATGCTATTTATCATGCAGTGAAAATGTATGCAGGAAAACATAGCCAATCGCGTTATGCTATAATTCAGATACCGGTAAGTAGTTCATGTCCGCGGTTTGTTGTTCTTCCGTCTTCGGTTAAAGATCGGAATGAAATTATTTTTTTGGATGATATTATTCGTTTTTGTCTCGATGAGATATTCTTCATGTTCAATTATAAGACAGTTTCCGCCTATACTTTCAAGTTGATGCGTGATGCACAGCTTACATTAGATGATGATATATCTAAAAGTTTGGTAGAAAAGATGGAGGCGGGCCTCGAGGGGCGTTTGCATGGTCAGCCGGTTCGGCTTATATACGACAAGGAAATGCCTCAGGATATGTTGGATATATTAGCTACAAAGCTAAAACTTAAAGATCGGGGTGAATTAGATGCCGGAGGACGTTATCATCTGATGCGCGACCTTATGAAATTTCCTAAAGTCCGTCTCGATTTGGAAAGTCAGATACTTTCTCCATTACATCATCCTGATATTAAGGTGTTTTCGAGTATATTGAAAGTAATAGCTAAAAAAGATATATTACTCAACTATCCATATCATACATTCAATCATTTTATCGACTTCCTGAGAGAAGCTGCCATTGATCCCAAAGTGGAAAGTATTTACATCACTCTTTATCGTACGGCCGAGCGTTCGAAGGTTATTAATACCTTAATAAATGCAGCTAAGAATGGTAAAAAGGTAGTAGTATTATTAGAATTGTTAGCACGGTTCGATGAAGAACAAAATGTTGAATACTCCGAACTCCTTCAGAAAGAAGGGGTAAAAGTAATACATGGAGTAAATGGTTTAAAGGTGCATGGCAAGTTGGTACTGATAGAGCGTAAAGGGAAAGATTTTGTCTATATTGGGACAGGTAACTTTAATGAAAATACCGCCCAGATATATAGCGATTTTGGACTATTTACATCAAATCCTCAAATAGCATCGGATGCAAGGTCGGTATTCGATTTTCTGGTGAATACACATCGTCATTTTACTTGCAAGCAGCTGATGGTCTCCCCATACTATATGCGTGATCAGTTTTACGAACTCATCAAAAAAGAGATCAAGAATGCTCAAAGTGGTAAGAAAGCGTATATATATGCGAAATTTAATAGTTTGACTGATGAGGATATGATTAATATGCTCTATAAAGCAAGTCAGGCGGGGGTAGATATCCGGCTTATTATTCGTGGAGCATGTTGCTTGCAGCCTCAGGTAAAAGGCTTGAGTGAAAATATTAGAGTGATAAGTATTGTAGACCGTTACTTGGAGCATGCCCGACTGGCTATTTTTTATAATAATGGAGAGGAGAAAGTATATGCTTTGAGCGCAGATTGGATGACTCGTAATCTTGACCGGAGAGTTGAAGTTGCAATACCTATCATAGACAATCGTATAAAGCAAAATTTGCTGGATTTTTTTAATATTCAGTGGTCAGACAATGAAAAGGCGAGAGATTTAGCTGAGTTCGGTGAAAATAATTACATAACCAGAGGAGATAATCCTCCATGCCGATCGCAGCTGGAGCTTTATTCCTATTATAAAAACATGAAATAAAATCATATATGGAAACAAGTGTAATTGCAGCTATTGATATAGGCTCCAATGCTATTCGTTTGCTGATTAATAATATTGAAAATACAAAATCTGCACCTGATTTCAAAAAGGCTGCTTTCCTTCGCGTACCTATCCGCTTGGGGGAGGATGTTTTTACGTTGGGACGAATAAGTGAAGAAAAGAAAACTCGGCTTATAGATGCTATGCAGGGATTCTCTCATATAATGAAAGCATATTCGGTAGAGAGCTATAAAGCCTGTGCAACCAGTGCCATGCGTGATGCTGCAAACGGAAAAGAAATTACTGATCTTATACGTAAAGAGAGCGACTTGGATATAGAAATTATTAGTGGGCAAGAAGAAGCTGATATTATCTACGAAGCCGGAGGGTTAGGTAGTCTGATGGATAAAAATCGCAACTATCTTTATGTTGATGTTGGAGGTGGTAGTACCGAGTTGGTTGTGTATAGTAAGGAGCAGAAAATGACTTCCAATTCTTTTCAGATGGGAACTGTACGTATGCTTGTCAATGCAGTGGAAGCTGGTGAGCAGGACAGATTTAAGTCGTGGCTCAAGACAGTGTATAAGAAGTATGCTCCTCTAAATATTATAGCTTCGGGTGGAAATATAAATAAGATTCATAAAATATTGGGTAAGAGAGAAAAGGAATATATAAACTATCCCGAAATGAAAGTTTTATACGATACTTTGCATAGTCAAAGCTACGAAGAACGTATTCAGAACTTTAAATTAAACACCTATCGAGCCGATGTTATTATCCCTGCCCTAAAAATATTTCTTACTGTAGCTAAAACATGTAAGGTGAATGAAATTTATGTTCCTAAAGTTGGGCTTGTAGATGGTATTATTCATCACCTGTATGCTGATAAGCATAAATGATTGTTTAATTTTCTAGTTCGTTCACTCTGTCTTCGACTCCTTCTTGTACTATTTCGTATAGTACCTTTTCTGCTTTAGCGTAATCATTTATTACAATTATGGTTACTATAGCTAAAGGGACTCCTATCAGAGAGCCTATAATCGACATAATCTGACTATCTATCATTTCAGCTATAGTCTCATCTTGTAACGATGTTCTGAAGATTATGTTTCCTGCAATCCCCGCTATAATCCAAAGTGCCCACCATATTGGAAGGTATGTGGTCTTTAGTTGTGGATAAGGTCGATCGGCTTGTTGTTTCAGGTATTTATCTGTTTTTGTGTAGAGCTCATTCATTATCCTGTAAGGAACGAAAAGATTCATTACAGGAACAAACCATGCTCCGGCAGCCCATCCTTCTCCATATGCAATATTGTGAGTCAATGTCTCCAAATTATAATAAGCACGCCTGAACCAGCGAATGAATGTGATTGCAGAAACTATATACATACTTAAGTATAAAAGCCCTACTGCTCCTTCTGTAAAACTACCTGCTAGAGATAAGTTTTCTGAGACGAATTCGCCCTGATCTATCATTGTATAAATTATTAGCTGGAAAACACCTGAAGCAATAGAAAGTCCTTCTATAGCAAGTATTAACCATATAAGAGTAATTGCTGTTTTACTTCTTTGTTCGTTTGGTCTTAATTCGTTCATAGTGTGTTTTTCTACTAGACTAGGTCTGTTGGAGTATAAAGTTATAAAAATAATGTTAAGTATAGCTTTCCCTCTTTTGTTTTATTTATATGAAATGGCTCAATTAGTTCTTTCTGCTTAATTTTTTTTAACTCCTAATAATCGCAAATCAGATTTAACATATCTATTTTTGTCGTGCTTAGTAAATAGGAAAAATCAAATAATAAATATAAACGCTAAATAAACAACAGTATGGCGCAAGTTGATATTCGAGAACTTACAGAAAGGATACAGAGCAAAAGCTCATTTGTAGAGGCACTCACAATGGGAATGGACAGAGTGATTGTGGGACAGAAGCATCTTGTAGAATCGCTCTTGATAGGATTATTAGCTGATGGACATATCTTGCTCGAAGGGGTGCCCGGATTGGCTAAGACATTAGCTATTAAGACTCTAGCGTCATTGATTGATGCGAAATATAGCCGTATTCAGTTTACTCCCGACCTATTACCTGCCGACGTTGTTGGTACAATGATTTATAGCCAGAAAACAGAAGAGTTTCTGGTAAAACATGGGCCGGTATTCTCTAACTTTGTTTTAGCAGATGAAATAAACCGTGCTCCTGCTAAGGTACAAAGTGCACTGTTAGAGGCCATGCAGGAGCGTCAGGTTACTATAGGCGAAAAAACATATAAATTGCCTTCTCCTTTCTTGGTAATGGCAACACAGAATCCGATAGAGCAAGAAGGAACTTATCCGCTTCCCGAAGCACAGGTAGACCGTTTTATGCTCAAAGTAGTTATCAACTACCCTAAAAAAGAAGAAGAAAAGTTGATCCTCAGAAATAACCTGATGGGCGATTACGGGAAATTAGATCCGGTAATGAAAGCTGATGAAATTATCAGTGCCCGCGAGGTTGTCAAAGATGTATATCTGGACGAAAAGATAGAAAAATATATTGTAGACATTGTTTTTGCTACACGTTTCCCGGAAGACAACGGTTTGTCTTCCCTGAAAGGTATGATTGGCTTTGGTGCGTCGCCTCGTGCATCCATCAGTTTGGCTTTAGCATCCCGTGCATATGCTTTCATTAAACGCAGAGGATATGTTATTCCTGAAGATATTCGTGCCGTGTGCCATGATGTTCTACGCCACCGTATCGGACTAACTTACGAAGCTGAGGCTAACAATACTACATCTGATGAAATCATCAGTGAAATACTGAACAAAGTAGAAGTGCCTTAAGGCAATATGCCAATATAATGATATGTCGATAAGCTAATGTAAGAGAAATGTAATTAGCATATTGGCGCATAGAATAATTAGCATATTATTTTTTCTTATGGAAACAAGTGAATTATTAAAGAAAGTACGCCAGATTGAAATAAAGACTCGTGGTTTGTCTGCTAATATATTTGCCGGACAATATCATTCTGCCTTTAAAGGTAGGGGGATGGCATTCTCAGAAGTGCGTGAATATCAGTATGGAGATGATATTCGCGATATTGATTGGAATGTGACAGCCCGCTATAGCAAACCTTTTATTAAAGTGTTTGAGGAAGAGCGGGAACTTACTGTTATGTTGCTTGTCGATGTCTCGGCCAGTCAGGATTTTGGAACAAGGAATACTATTAAGCGAGATGTAGTCACAGAAATTGCTGCTACTCTAGCCTTCTCAGCCATCCAGAATAATGATAAAATAGGTGTAATTTTCTTTTCAGACAAAATTGAAAAATTTATTCCTCCTAAGAAAGGGAAAAAGCATATCCTTTATATTATTCGTGAACTGATAAACTTTCAGGCCGATAGTCCCAAAACAGATATGGGTATGGCTTTAAAATATCTGACTAATGTTATCAAGAAGCGATGTACTACTTTTATGATATCAGACTTTATCGACATCAAAGATTATGATAATGCATTAACGATAGCCAATCGTAAGCATGATATTGTTGCGCTTCAGGTCTATGATAATCTTGAAACACAGCTACCTAATGTTGGCTTGATGAAAGTTGTGGATGCAGAGACAGGTGGTGAGCGCTGGGTCGATACTTCTTCTCGCAAAGTGAGAGAAATATATAAAGACTGGTGGCAGAAGCAACAAGGTAAGATGCAAACCTCTTTCAATAAGAGTAAAGTAGATAGCGTTTCTGTCCGTACCGACGAAGATTATGTAAAAGCTTTGCTGGCATTGTTTAAGAAAAGGAGCTAGTATAAAATATTGATAACTGTTGACTGATAACTGTTAACTGAATAAAGATGTTGAAACAAAAAAATATATTGTTATTTGCTTTACTCTGTTGTCTGGGCTTGTCGCTTAGTGCACAGAAATCTACAGTTAGAGCAACAATACAACCTTCGGATATACTGATAGGAGAGCAAGCAATAATCAATGTCGAAGTTATCTCGCCGAAAGGAAGAGATATTATATTTCCTGTGTATCAGGACACATTGATGAAAGGAATTGAAGTTTTGCAGATGTTGAAACCCGATACTGTGCTTAATGAGGTGATGACCATCAACCAAAAGTATGTTGTTACTTCCTTCGATTCTACATTATATCACATTCCTTATATTGAGGTTATTGATGGAATAGATACTTTGAGAACAAATGATTTTGGCTTGAAAGTGTCAGCGCCCCAATTATCTGATTCTACTCTCGCATATCTGGAAGCTTTGAAAAATAATCAGACCGATTCTATCGATTTCGAGAAGTTACAGATCTCAGATATAAAGGCTATTCAGTCTCCTCCTTTTGTTTGGCAAGACTATCTCGAATATCTGCTTATTCCAATCTTGATTGTATTGGCATTAGCTGTTATTGCCTTGATAGCGTTCCTTATAATGCGAAAGAAGAAGAAAGGGTATTATTTTACACCGAAGATTATTCTCCCTCCACACGTTGTGGCTTTAGAGGGGCTTGATAAACTGAAAGCCTCCAAAATGTGGCAAAAAGGTCAGGAAAAAGAATACTATACCGAATTGACAGATATTTTACGTCAATATATCGACGGACGTTTTAATATTGATGCTCCTGAAATGATTTCAGAAGATATCATCGCTACCGTTCACTTGGCGACAGATACAAAATCTGCTACAGATGGGCTTGCTCAGATATTGAAACTAGCCGATTTGGTGAAATTTGCTAAATATACACCATTTGCCGATGAGAATGATTTAAGTCTTGTAAATGCTTATCTGTTTATCAATCAGACTAAGCAGGAAGAACGCCCTACAATAGAAGAACAGAAAGAAGGAGCATCTGATAATAGTAGTTTGCCGAATCAGACTAAAAGTACTAATGAACAATCTAAAAGCTAAAAGATAGAGACAATGGAATATGCTAATCCTAAATATTTGTTCTTACTCCTGCTATTTATACCATTAATTGCGTGGTATATAATCAAGCTGAGGAAGATGCAGGCAACGTTCAAGCTGTCTTCGGGTTTTGCTTTAGATAAAGCACCTGCCACATTCAGAGTGTATCTGCGCCATTTCCCATTTCTACTACGGCTGATTGCTATAGCTCTGATTATAATTGTGCTGGCACGGCCACAGAGTGTCAACTCTTCGGATGTTTCCAACTCTGAGGGGATAGATATTGTGATGGCTCTCGATATATCTAGTACGATGTTGGCACAAGACTTTTCTCCTACACGCCTCGATGCAGCTAAAAAAGTAGCCGCTGAATTTATTAACGATAGAAAAAATGACAAAATAGGCCTGGTCATATTTGGACGGGAAAGTTTTACGCAATGTCCATTAACCACCGACCATCGGGTATTGTTGAATCTTCTTAACGAAGTAAAATTCGGAATGGTAGAGGATGGTACTGCTATAGGGCTCGGATTAGCTAATGCCGTAAATCGGTTGAAAGATAGTAAATCGAAGTCCCGGGTTGTTATACTGCTAACCGACGGATCGAATAATGCCGGGCAGATAGCACCTCTTACGGCAGCCGAACTGGCAGCATCTTATGGTATTCGTGTATATACCATCGGGGTAGGATCGAGAGGTAATTCTGTTGCCAGTATAATGACTCCGTATGGAATGCAAACGATGAATGTCTCCGGCGAGTTTGACGAAAGGACGCTAACTGAAATTGCTTCTGTGACCAATGGTAGTTACTTTAGAGCTACAGACAATACCAGCCTCAAAGAGATTTATGATGATATTAATGAGATGGAGAAATATCATATAAGTGTGAATACAGTAACAAAGCGCAAAGAACTTTATATGCCGTTTGCACTTATTGCCCTAGCCCTAGTTGGGTTCGAGCTCATTCTTCGTCGTACTTGGTTAAGAAACATTCCATAAGAAAAAGATATAATGAGTGTATTTAGATTTGCAAATCCTGAATTTCTATATTTGTTTTTTTGTATTCCTGTTTTTATAATAGGATTCATCTTTCTGAATATAAGAAAGCGTAAAAGTGTAGAAAAGTTAGGAACTTTGGCTTTGGTGAAAAAAATGATGCCTGAGCTATCTTTGAAGCGTTCCTATCTTAAGTTTTGGCTTACAATGGTTGCTATAGGTTTTGGTATTATTATTATTGCCCGTCCTCAGTTTGGAACCAAAGTGGAAAAGATGGATAAGAAAGGTATCGAGCTTGTTATAGCTATAGATGTATCTAATTCGATGCTGGCCGAAGATATAAAGCCAAGCAGATTGACCAAAGCTAAACAAATACTGACCCGCATTATTGACGAACGCAAAAACGATAAAGTTGCTATTGTTGTATTTGCAGGAGAGGCTTTTATTCAGTTGCCCCTAACGCCGGATACTCAATCAGCAAAACTGTTTCTTGAAACTATCGATCCTAGTATTGTTCCCGTTCAGGGTACAGCTATTGGCAGTGCTATTGATATAGGTATGACTTGTTTCTCCAATGATGAGGATATAGACAGAGCTATTGTTCTTATTACCGATGGGGAAGGACACGAAGGCAATGCAGAAGAAGCAGCCAAAAATGCTGCTGACAAAGGAGTCCATGTCAATGTCGTTGGTATAGGTACTACGCAGGGTGCAATGATACCTGTTGCCGAGGGATCGAGCAATATGAAGCGTGATACAGGAGGACAACCTGTTGTGACAAAGCTCAATGAGGAGATGTGTCGTCAGATAGCAAAAGCAGGTAAAGGTTTGTATGCACATGCCGACAACTCGAATAGTGCATTGAAAGCTTTACAAAGCGAACTCGAAAAATTACAGAAAAAAGAAATAGATGGTATTGCCTATTCTGAGTATGACGAAAAATTTCAGATATTTGCTTGGGTAATGCTTGTTATTCTTTTGTTGGAAATATGTGTTTTTGATAAGAAGAACAGGATATTCAGAAATATAAGGCTGTTTAAATAAGCATAAAGGATGAAGAAGATAGGGTTTATTATATTTTTTGCGACTATTGCTGTTAGCTTGTTTGCCCAAAAGGAGGCAAGAAAAGCTGTAAGGGCAGGTAACAATGCCTATAACGAACAGAGATATGGAGGAGCACAGGCCGAATACGAAAAAGCTTTGACGGCTGATGCAGCCTCGAAAGAAGCTTCATACAATCTGGCCAATACATTGTATAAGCAACAGCGCTGGGATGATGCTCTTAAAGAATATCAACATTATCTTACATTGGAAAATCAAAATCCGACGAAAATGAGTGCCGCATGGAGCAATATGGGAAATACATTCTTGAAGAAAAAAGCAAACGAAAAAGGACAGGCTGGAGCAATGCAAGGACAGCAACCTCAAGGAGGAGGGCAACAACAGCAGGCCGACAATCTGAAACAGTCGATGGAGGCGTATAAAAATGCATTACGTTTGAATCCTCAGGATAATGAAACCCGTTACAATCTGGCTGTGGTGCAAAAAATGATAAAAGATAAGGAGGATCAGAACAAAGACCAGAATCAGAATAAGGATCAAAAACAGGATCAGAAGCAAGACCAAAATAAAGATCAGAACAAGGATCAAAAGCAAGATCCTAAGCAAAATAAACAAGACCAAAAGCAAGATCAGAATCAGATGTCGCAAGACAATATACAGCAGATCTTGCAAGCTATAGAACAAGACGAAAAAGAAACTCAAGAACGAGTAAAACAAGCTAAGGCTCAAGAACGGAAGCAAAAAAATCAAGATAATAGAAAACAAAATAAAGACTGGTGATGATGCGGAAAATGTATTATAATGATGTTGTTCTACGGATATCACTTATAATTGCTTTTTTATCAGTTTCATTATTTGCTGTTTATAGTCAGGAGCAAGAAACAAAAGTCAGAATAATAATAAAAGCACCCGAAGAGATATTGGTTGGTGAACAATTTAGGGTCGACTATATAATAGAGGGAGATACCCAAGTGCAGGAAACTATTATGTTTAAGAATATGAATGGTTTCAAAATACTGCATGGTCCATCAGTTTCTACGTCTTCGTCTGTTCGTTTTAGTCAGGGGAGACGTTTGACAACATACCGTACGACATCTACTTACTATCTCGAAGCTCAAAAGGAAGGAGCATACCCTCTACCTAGAGCTGAGATAAAAGTAGAAGGACGGAAATACAGATCGGATATCTCTAAAATAAGAGTTATCTCTCCGAAAGAGAAAGCGGAGGAGGTCGACGCATTTGTAAAAACAATTATTTCCAAGCCTCGTGTAAATGTTTCAGATACATTGACTCTTACATACCGGCTGTATACTACAAAAGAAATAAGGCGAATAATCAGTTCCGACTTCCCTACTATCAGCAGCTTTTATTCTACTAATATAACCCGTTCCCGTCAAACGTTTTCAGAAGAAAAAATTAATGGGAGAGTATATAAAGTGGTAGATATTCGTGTTCTTATTCTTCAGCCGCAGAGAGTCGGGCAATTTGTTATTCCCGAAGGACAGATTGTATTGGAGTATTCAACTCCTACCGGGCGTCGTGTAAGAGATATTTGGGGCGATGTGTATGATGAAGCTATAAGAAGTGATAAAACTCTGAAGATAGACTCTGTAAAAATAGCAGTTCAGAACTTGCAGATAATATAAAGTTGCTATTTTTGCGTCTGATTAGATAAAACTAACAATGGTGAAAGAAATATATAAAATTATATTAGGGTAATGAAAAAGTATTGGTTTTTATTGATATTATTACTCATAAGTGTTCCTAAGATATTTGCCGATGATGTAACCTTTGTTATCAGTGCTCCGGGAAGTACTGTTAAGGGTGCTCAAATACAGCTTCAATATGTATTAAAAGGGGGACAGGGGCAGAATATTCAGGTGCCAAGTGATATCAAAGGATTTGATGTCCTCTATGGCCCATCAGTGTCTCAGATGTATAGTTCTTCCAATATAAACGGAAAGGTTACCTCTGAGAGTAACACAACTTATACTTATTTGCTTATGGCAAAAGAAGAGGGAACCTTTACCTTACCGGCAGCCAGTATAAAGGTGGGAGGGAGTAATTATAAGTCAAACACAACTCAAATTAAAGTTTTGCCTCCCGACAAAAACGCGCAGCCTCAACAAGCAGGCAGACAGCCTCAGGCCACTACCTCTACTTCTACAGCAGCCAGTGTGAGTTCCTCTGATATTTTTGTAAGAATCATTTTATCTAAGTCGAGAGTAAAAGAGCAGGAGGCGGTTACAGCTACTTTTCGTTTATATTCCACTTTGGATATTATGTATTTTTCTGATGCCAAATTTCCTGAATTTGAAGGGTTTATGACAGAGGAATTTGAGATCTCACGCAACCAGCAGATTGGGATGGAGCATTATCAAGGGCGAAATTATTATACAGTCGATTTCAAAAAAACACTTCTTTTCCCTCAGCGATCGGGTAAAATTACAATACCTAGCGGAACGGTAGAAGCTGTAATTCGTGTTCCTTCCGGGAAAAAGGTACAGACATTCTTTGGTCCTCAGGAAGTGATGACAGAAACTAAAAAGGTAATGAGAACTAATCCACTGACTTTGGATGTGTCTCCTCTTCCTGTTCAGAATAAACCACTCAATTTCTCAGGAGCTGTTGGTAATTTTGCGTTTACTCCGACCATATCTTCACAGAAGATGAAGGCGAACGATGCTGTTACCATAAAGTTGGATATTACAGGAACAGGAAATCTGAAGCTGATAAAAAATCCGGAAATAAAATTCCCGAAAGATATTGAAACCTACGATCCTCAGGTGAAGAATAACTTTAAACTGACAGAAAACGGTCTGGCAGGAACTAAGTCTATTGAATATATGTTCATACCTCGCTATCCGGGTAATTTTACAATACCGGCCATAGAATTTTCATATTTCGATACTAAATCAAATTCGTATAAGACTTTATCATCCCCTTCTTATACCCTGGATGTGGATAAAGACCCCAATGCCGGAAAAAACGTATCGACCAGTTATTCGAACCAAAAAGAGTTGGAAGTAGATCAGGATATTCGTTATCTAAAGACAGGTGAGTTCTCATTCAAGAAATCACAGGACTTTATAGCAGGCTCTGCTTCTTACTTGTTATGGTATATTATTCCGACTGTTCTCTTCGCTACGTTTTTTATAATCTACAGAAAACAGATACGTGCCAATGCAGATATTGCTATGATGCGTACCAAGAAAGCGAATAAGGTGGCAACGAAACGCTTGAAACTGGCTAAACAATATTTGCAGACAGGTAAGCAGGATAATTTCTACGAGGAAATATTACGTGCTGTGTGGGGCTATTTAAGTGATAAATTGACTATACCTGTGGCCGATCTGAACAGAGAGAATATAGAAGCCGAACTTTTGAAATATGGGGTAGGAGCCGATCTGATAGCTCAGTTTATCGGAGTTCTTGATACTGGCGAGTTTGCTCGTTACGCGCCTTCTCAGTCGGCAGATATGAATAATCTGTACAACGAGACGGTAGATGCTATCGGAAAAATGGAAAGTACAATTAAAATAATAAAATAAGGTTGTCTAATGAAACGGTTTGTATTATTCACTTTCTTCATATTGTTTTGTTTTGCAGTTGTCAATGCACAAGACTCTATTCCCCAATCGAATGTAAATGATTCGATAAAAGCTATTGTAGACAAGCATAATACTGAGGGAGAAATGACCGGAGTAAACGGTCTAGCAACTACAGCGTATAATGAAGGTAAGTTTCATGAAGCTATAGCCATTCTTGAAAAGACAGGAAAAGAAGAATTAGCGAAAGGTAATGAATCTGCGGATTTATATTATAATCTTGGAAATGCATATTTTAGAATCAACGATTTGGCTAATGCCCGCTTAAACTACGAACGAGCTCTTCTTCTGGCTCCAGGAGATAAAGATATTAAGCATAATATAGATTATCTGTTGACTAAGGTAGAGGATAAGATTCTGGTTGCTGATACCTTCTTTCTTAATATTTGGTTTAGAGTAGTTCAGAATATTTTGAGTTCCGATGGCTGGGCTGTTTTGGCTATAGCCTCGTTCCTTGTATTTATAGCAGGTTTAGTCTTTTTCTTCTTTAGCAAAAGTATTGTTGTCAAAAAAGGTGCTTTCTATGTAGGCTTGGTTTCATTAGTAATTGTTATATTCGCAAATATATTTGTATTTAAGCAGAAAAATAAAATAGAACATAGAGATACAGCTGTTATAATGGTCGGTTCGGTTCCAGCGTTGAGCTCTCCCGATATTAATAGTAAAGAGCTTTTTATTTTACATTCCGGTACCAAAGTTTCAGTGACAAAAGAAGATCGTAACTGGTTTGAGATAGAAATTGATAATGGCAGTGTAGGATGGATTTCACGAGACAAACTTGAAATAATATAAAGTTAGCAATGTTCGTATCTCCCTTAAATAAAACATAACGTGGTAGAAAAAATCCTACCCTACGAAAGAGGGTTATTCCTTTGGCTGAATGAGCATCATACCGATTATTGGGATGTCTTTATGTGGCTATATAGCGATAAGCACACTTGGTTGCCTTTAGCAGTAGCAGCGCTTATTATATTCGTGTTCAAAGTTAAATGGAAAGAGGCTCTACTATTGATTATATGTGCGACTTTGGTTGGTGTAATGTGTGATTATGTATCAGCCAATCTTATCAAACCTTTTTTCGAGCGTTTAAGACCAACCCACCATCCTGATTTCTCTGCTTTTGTCGAAACTGTGAGAGGTTATAGAGGAGGCCGTTATGGCTTTATTTCTAATCATGCAGCAAATGGATTTGGTATTGTTGTATTTACATCTCTATTATTCCGATATAGGTATTTTACTCTTACTATGTTTTTGTGGGCAACAATGACTGCATATTCACGAGTGTATTTAGGAGTGCATTTTATTTCAGATGTTGTAGGGGGTGCGATGTGGGGCGGTCTAATAGGTGTTCTGGTCTATTATATTTATTTAACCTCTCGTCAATATATCCTCAAGGTTCCCAAGGAAGAACTGAAACAGCCTGTCTTTTCAAAGAACAGAGCTTATGTTCTTATGGTGACAATAGCTCTTACCATAATTTATATTGCAATATATAGTGCTTTATTTGATATTCCTTATTGAAAGCCATTGTTTTTCAAAAAAGAATTTTATAACTTTAGAACATATTCCTAATCAATGTACCATTTAAAACTTAGAGAGTATGACTAAAGTTATTTCATTTTCAGAGCTTCGCAAAATAAAAGACAACTTGCCAGACGGAAGTGTACATAAAATTGCCGAAACGCTACAAGTTCCGGTAGAAACTGTTTGGAACTATTTCGGTGGTCATAGTTATGAAAAGGGTCAGAGTTGTGGTGTACATATAGAACCCGGCCCCGATGGTGGATTTGTCTCGTTAGATGACACTACTATTTTAGATATGGCTTTAGAACTCATCGAGGTAAAAGAAGTCTAATGAAAAAAATAGGGAGATGAATACGTAAGTATTCATCTCTTTTACAATTGAGTAATAGTAATAGAAAATACAATGATGGAGGATAAATTTGTAACCCTTGCTATTCATACCGACGAAAAGGCTCAAATACTGAAGGGGGTATTGGAAGGAGAAAACATAGAAGTGCACATTGATGGTGTCGATATAGATAATCCGAAGATTTCGTCAGGAGTTCGTATTCGTATAAAAGAATCGGATCTGCCTAAAGCTTTAAGTGTTGTAGAAAGTCGCCATCTGTTTAGTTATGATGAAGAGGAAACCTATAGGACGGATGACGGGCGCAGTCGCGTACTTATTCCTGTCGACTTTTCCGACTATTCGTTGAAGGCATGTCGTATTGCTTTTAATTTGGCAAAAGAGCTTAATGCAAAGGTGAAGATATTACATGTTTACTTCAACCCTTATTATCCTACAGCTCTGCCTATGGCCGAGGCTTTTGCTTATCAGGGAAAAGAGGAGAAAGAATTTCAGAATGTAATAGAGAAAGTCAAGGAAAATATCCAACGGCTTTGTAATACAATAGATAAGAAGGTTTCTGAGGGTGAATTCCCTTTGGTAAACTATTCTTATGTGCTACGGGAAGGATTACCCGAAGAGGAGATTGTTACGTTTACAAAAGAATATAAGCCGGCTGTTATAGTAATGGGAACCAGAGGTAAGGATCAGAAAGATGCAGACCTTATAGGTAGTGTTACTGCGGAGGTTATAGAAATGACACATGTTCCTCTGATTGCTATTCCGGAAAACACACCTTTTACTGATCTGAAGCAAGTGAAACATATTGCTTTTCTTACCAACTTCAGTCAACGAGATCTTGTCTCATTCGAATTGTTAGCTCAATTACTGAGGCCATACCATGATATTCGTATCTCTTTGACCCATATTTCCGTGAAAAAAGGAGATCAATGGGATGAGATAAAATTGGAAGGAATCAAAGCTTATTTCTCAAAGCAGTATCCAAATCTCAATTTAGATTACAAGCTTATTGATACGAGCGATATGCTAAAAAGCCTGGATGAGTATATAAAAAATGAGAAGATTCAGATATTGGCTCTGACTACAAGCAAACGTAATATTTTTGCTCGTATGTTCAGTCCTAGCATTTCCCGCAAAATGTTGTTTCACTCAGATACACCTCTGTTAGTTTTACGAGGCTGAAAAAATGACACAATTGATATATTTAAAAGTCTATTCATTATCTTTGAAATAAATGAATAGGCTTTTTTATAATGATCAAATACTTTTCTTTTATACTTTTGTTTTTGTATTCAACATGGCTTTGTGCTACAGTGCAAGCGGATACTCTGCCAGTAAAGATTCCTGAAGGAGCCGTTCCCGTCAAAAGCTTTAAGAACAATATTATATTCCAAGCTCGCATAAATGATTCTATTCCTATAAAAGCCTTATTCGATATTGGAGCGTGGGGGCTTGCTGTTCCTGAGAAATGGAGAAAAAATAAAGACAAACCAGAAAAATATGAGCAAATCCGTCTGGAGGTAGGTTCGTGGACTAAAACAATGTTTGCTACTTTTCTATTGGCAGATAGTCAGTTCCTTAATTGGTATGGAGATGACTGTGTCCTTCTCGGATGGGATTTTTTTAATAGAAGGATAATTGAAGTGTCTTATAACTACCATTATGTAAAAGAGCTTACCCGTAGAGAATTAAATGAAATTTCAGGTTATGATGTTTTAAAGATAGAAAATAGGGGAAGGCGGCTTTTAGTGGATGGTGAAGTTATTATAGATGGTCAGAAGATTGCTGGCAAATATTGGCTCGATACAGGTCTTAATGGTACAATGTTCCTTGCACAAAATATTTTATCAAAATATGGCTTGAATGCAAAGCTTGTGAAATCGGGAAAGGCGAAGAATTTAGATTCTGATAAATCAAAAATAAATCTCATAATGGCCGATACTATTCGAGTTGGTAATAGTATCCTTACAAGAAAAGATATTATTTTTTCTAATTCAGAATGGTTTGTGTTTAAAGAAAATAATATTTATGTAGGACTTATCGGTAATCAGTTTTTTAAGAACTTTTCTGTTATTTTCGATTTCCAAGAAAATAATTTGTACCTCAAGCCCATCGAAAACTGATTCTTCTTTTTATATTTATCATAGGTTGTGTATCTTTACAATATTGAAATTCCTTGCAAAAACACATAGAATAAAGAATTTTTAGAATGAAAAAAACAGTATTAATCGCTATGACTGGATTATCCATGATGTTTGCGGGTTGTGGAGGAGGACAAAAGAATACTTCGACACAAAGTGACCCGGATATTGTTCCCACCGATTTTAAATATGAAGTCGACGAATTTGCAGACTTGCAGATATTACGTTACTATGTTCCCGGATTTAAAAATCTCACATTGGAGCAAAAGGAATTAGTATACTATCTTTCTATGGCAGCCATAGAAGGACGAGATATCCTTTTTGATCAGAATAATCGCTACAATCTGGCTATTCGCCGTACATTAGAGGCTATTTATGAGAACTATAAAGGAGATAAAAATACTCAGGACTATAAAGCGTTTGAAGTATATCTGAAACGAGTTTGGTTTTCTAATGGTATCCATCATCATTACGGAGAAGAAAAGTTCTTGCCTGCTTTCTCCCAATCGTTCTTTGCCGAACAAGTTAAGGCTCTGCCTGTAGAAGCTGTTCCTGTAAAAGACGGGCAGCCGGTAGATGAGTTTATCAAAATGATATCTCCTGTCATGTTCGATGCTAAAGTAATGGCAAAGAAAGTCAATCAATCGGGAGGAGACCTAATTGTGTCTTCTGCTAATAACTATTATGGCGAAGGTGTTACCCAGAAAGATGTTCAGGCTTTCTATGGTACAATGAAAGATACTACCGATCTTACACCTGTCTCTTACGGATTGAATAGCCGACTGGTTAAGGAAAACGGAGAGCTTAAAGAAAAGGTGTGGAAAATTGGCGGTTTATATACCAAAGCCATAGAAAGAATTATTTCATGGCTCGAAAAGGCAGAGGCTGTTGCCGAAAACGACAAACAAAAAGCTGTGATTTCGAAGCTGATCTCATATTATAAGTCAGGTGACCTGAAGGAGTTTGATAATTACGCTATTGCATGGGTAGAAGACCTCAACTCTCAGGTAGACTTTGTAAATGGATTTACCGAAGTTTATGGCGATCCGTTAGGTATCAAGGCTAGTTGGGAGTCTATTGTTAACTTCAAGAATGTAGAAGCAACCAAGCGTACCGAAATAATCAGCACCAATGCCCAATGGTTCGAAGACCATTCGCCGGTAGACAGTAGATTCAAGAAAGAAAAAGTAAAAGGTGTTTCTGCCAAGGTAATTACTGCGGCTCAGCTTGGAGGAGATTGCTATCCGGCAACACCCATCGGAGTAAATCTTCCTAATGCCGACTGGATACGTAAAGATCATGGATCGAAGTCTGTTACTATCGAAAATATAATGGAAGCCTACGATGCAGCAGGAGCACATACTGGATTTAACGACGAATTTATCTGGTCTCCTACCGAAATAAGTTCTATGAAAGAATATGGTTTTATCACGGACGTACTTCATACCGATTTACACGAGTGTCTGGGGCATGGTTCGGGAAAACTCTTGCCCGAAGTAGATCCTAATGCATTAGGAGAGTTTAGCTCTACTATCGAAGAAACGCGTGCCGACCTGTTTGGCCTTTACTTCCTTGCAGATGCTAAACTTGTAGAATTGGGTATAATACCAAACGCTGAGGCATATAAGGCTGAATATTATAAATTTATGATGAATGGTCTTATGACTCAATTGGTAAGAATAGAAGCCGGTAAGAATATTGAAGAATCGCATATGCGCAATCGTCAACTTATTGCGAAATGGGTATATGAGAAAGGCAAGGCGGATAATGTGGTCGAATATAAAGTACGTGGCGGAAAGACTTATGTTGTAATAAATGACTATGCTAAACTTCGGACTTTGTTTGGCAACTTGTTAGCAGAAATACAGAGGGTGAAATCGGAAGGAGACTTCAAAACAGCAAAAGCACTCGTTATGGATTATGCGGTGAAGGTTGATCCTAAATTGCATAAAGAAGTATTGGAGCGTTACAAATCATTGAACATGAAGCCATATAAAGGGTTTGTGAATCCTGTATTCACTCTTGTTCAGGATAAAGACGGTAAAATTTTAGATGTGACTATTTCATATTCGGAAGGCTATGCAGACCAAATGATGAGATACTCTAAGGAATTTTCTGTATTGCCTACTTACAATGATTAAGGTTAATTAAAAATAAATATAAACGGGATATCTTAAGGGGTATTCCGTTTTATGTTGTGTGTTAGATATTGTACCAAATGGAAAAAACGCATCTTGAAATTATAGTTGTAGGAGCAGGGCCTGCCGGGGTAACCTGTAGTTCTTTATTACAAAGAAGTGGGAAAGAATGCTTACTTATAGATAAAGCGGAGTTCCCACGGAATAAAGTTTGTGGTGGTGGTTTGACTCCCAAAGCTCATATTTTATTAAGTCGTATTTATCCCACATTGAAGTATGACTATTATAAGGTAAATTCGATATACACCTATTTCAATCGTAAATATATCTGTAACTTTTCTCTCGATACAGAAATAAGAACTGTAGTCAGACAAGATTTCGATCATCTGTTGTTAAAAGAATATAAGCAATTAGGCGGATTATTTCTTACTGATAAATTATTGAAAGTAGAAGAAAAGGATAAGAAGGTTGTTGTTGTATTGAAATCGGGAAGAGTATTGTCTTGTAACTATCTGATTGGGGCCGATGGTGCTAATAGTATTGTCCGTAAGTGCTTACAGCCTGGTTTTAGTAGTGGACAAGTTTGGATGGAAAAGACATCTATTGATAAGTCGCAAGACAAAATGATTGTACATTTCGATAAGCGTATTCCCGAAGGATATTCGTATGTTTTTCCAAATACGAGAGGGCATATAGTTGGTTATGGAGAGAAACATTCGGGACATGAGAAATTCGGACAACTGCTGAAAGAACAGGGTTTGGAAGGCTCAGAGAAGACTAAAGGAGCGTATATCCCTATGTTTGATAAGTTGGATTATCCGTTTCGTGAAAGTATTATATTGATAGGAGATGCTGGAGGCTATGCTGATTCTATGACCGGAGAAGGCTTGTATTATGCTCTTCGAAGTGGCGAAAATGCGGCTTTGGCTATTCTTTCAGGGCAGGACTTCAAAGTTCAGAATAGTGATATAATTACCCTCATAAATAAACGGAGAAGAATGGCGCGTTTGTTCTATTGGTATCCGATTAATAAACTGTTTATGTATATGTGTACAAGGCCGTTCCTATTTTCTCGTATCAATAAGCGGGTTAATAAGGAACTTACACCAAAGTGTGAGTGATAATGATAAATTATAATAATCAAATAGATATATGAAACTGAAAGAAGAGACTAAGAATAAGTCGGTTATGACTACAAGCCATGTTCTTACACAAGGCTCTCCCGTTACTTTTGTCTTATACGACGAAGATGGAGACTGGCAACTGTTTGGAGATGATGAGGTGACAGCAGATGAAGATGCTTATCTGGTATCTGTAGAAGAAATATTGGAGATGGAGCCGGCTTTGCGAAAATTGCCCGATATGCAGCCCGGCCAAGCTGTAGTTCGCGAAAAAGATAATACTCGTTGGTTCTTTGCCGAAGAGGAATAATGCAAAATTAACAAGTGTTGGATTGAAGAACTGGTTGGCATTCCAATTTTCTTTGTATTTTTGTCGGGCTAAACAGTTTGAGATAAACTGTTTTTCGAATGATAATATATAAAACAGATTTCTATGAATAACGAGAAAGGACTGGACTTTAAATCCACGACTGAAAACCAGGAAAGAAAACTGTTCATCGAAACCTATGGTTGCCAGATGAATGTGGCAGACAGTGAGGTTGTAGCATCGGTGATGCAGATGGATGGCTACACTATGACAGATAAGCTCGAAGATGCTGATGCTGTTTTTGTAAATACATGTTCTGTACGGGACAATGCCGAACAGCGTGTAGTACAAAGGCTTGATTACTTCAATGCGATCAAGAAAAAGAAGAAGCCGAATCTCATAATCGGAGTATTAGGCTGTATGGCCGAAAGGGCTAAAGAAGAACTCCTCGAAAAACATCATGCAGATGTTGTTGTTGGTCCTGATGCTTATTTAGATCTACCCAATTTGGTAGGAGCTGCCGAAAATGGAGAAAAGGCTATCAATGTGCAACTGTCGAAAACCGAAACTTATAAGGATGTAATTCCTCTCAAAATAGGAGGAAATCACATTTCTGGTTTTGTTTCCATAATGAGAGGCTGCGATAAGTTTTGTACCTATTGCATTGTGCCTTACACTCGGGGGCGTGAACGTAGTCGTGAGCCTCAAAGTATACTGAATGAAGTTGCCGATCTGCGTGATAAAGGATTTAGAGAAGTAACACTACTCGGACAGAATGTCAATTCTTATCTTTACGAAAATGAAGATGGCGCGACTGTTGACTTTTCCCGATTGTTGGAAATAGTAGCATTGGAAGCTCCTAAAATGCGTGTCAGATTCACTACTTCTCATCCTAAAGATATGACGGATGAGACGCTCGAAGTAATAGCTAAATACGATAATCTATGTAAGTTTATTCACTTGCCTGTGCAGTCGGGTAGCTCTCGAATGCTCAAATTGATGAACCGTAAATATGACCGGGAATGGTATCTGGATCGTATAGCCGCTATTAAACGTATAATTCCTGAATGTGGGTTGTCTACAGACATTATGTGTGGTTATCATTCCGAAACTGATGAAGATCAGCAGGATACTCTGTCTCTTATGAAAGAAGTCGGATTCGATTCAGCCTTTATGTTCAAATATTCAGAACGTCCCGGTACTTATGCTGCTAAGAAACTGGAGGATGATATAACCGAAGACATAAAAATACAGCGTTTGCAGGCTATAATAGAACTGCAAAATGACTGCTCATTGGAAAGTAATAAAAGGGACATAGGCAAAGTGTTTGAGGTGTTAGTAGAAGGTTTTTCAAAGAGATCGAGAGAACAGCTTTTTGGACGTACATCTCAGAATAAGGTCGTTATTTTCGATAAGCAGAATTATCGTATAGGAGACTTTGTATCTGTTAGAGTAACAGGTAATACATCGGCAACATTGTTTGGTGAACCTCTAGAGTAAATCTGATAAAAAGTTATTTTTTCTCCTAGATATTTTTTGTTTTTCAAAAAGTGATTATCTTAGATGTTCATTTTTAAAGGAATAATAAAAGAATATAGACTACTTTCGGGTTATTATTATTGATACTGTATTAAATTCAATCTTTCATCAGTATAGATAATAATGAAATAAGTAGTTCATACAAGTATAGATAATTAAATATTAAACTGAAAATTATGAATAAGACAGGCTCTAACTTATTGTTTTTGGCAATTGGTGCTGCTTTAGGTGCTGCGGTTGGATATATTGCAGCTTCTGATAAAAAAGAAGAATGGTTGAAGGACATAAATAGCCTTGTAGACAAAGTAAAAGGAAACGTCAAATCTGCTGCACATAGAAGTAGAGAAAGAATAGATGATTTGAGAAACGATGTCGAATAATCCAGACGATAGAGACAAAGGACTTAATACTTTGCTTGACGAAATCAAGCAAGAGCTGTTAAGCTATATCAACAGAAGGCTTCGGCTTATTAAGCTGGACTCTTTCGAGAAGTTGAGTATATCGACTTCTATTCTGGGATATGGCTTAATAGTTTTTACTATAGTTGGTACGATCCTGTTCTTCCTTTTTATAGGCATAGCCTTTTTTATAGGAGAGTTGCTTAATAGTTTGGCAGCAGGTTTTGGTATAATGGCTCTTTTTTCGCTATTGGTACTGCTTATTGTGTTTATGCTAAGAAAAGGCATAAAGAAATCTATTCTGAATAACACAATTAAATTCCTTAGAAAAATTGATGCCAATGAAGAATGAAATAAGCCCTTTGGAAGAGCTTCGTCAGGAGAAAGAAATCGTTAGGCGGGAAATAAAGGTCTATGAAGACCGTCTGGCTGAAAAATGGGAATACTTATCGGATAATGCTCCATCTTTACTCTTCAATGCTGCGCTTAGCGGTATTGTTGGTTGGTTCGGATTTGGTAACAAAGTAGAATCTAAGGACAAAAAAGAAGGCGTGGGTTCTTCTGGAATAACTCACAGTCTATTAAGTGGATTAATGGCTTATTATCCTCTGATATGGGATATTGCGAAACCTATGTTGTGGAAGTATGCCGTAAGAAAAGTTATATCTCTCTTTACCAGTAAGAAAAAGAAAGGTAAAAAGGATAACGATTAAATCAGTATTTACAGTATATGCAATGGGAATAAGTTAAAACTTGTTCCCTTGTTTTTTAAAGAATGGAAACGATAAAAGACATAGATGTTATTCGCCATAAAATGAACTCTTTCGGTGTTCGTAAAGAGCCTTTCTTGTTTGCTGTAGATTTTGAACTGACTGAAGGCCTCTTTATAGAGAATCCCTTAGAACAAAAAGCTATATTCTTTGACGTAAATGGGGTAGGGAATACTATTCTTGAAGCCAGTGTATCTAGCGATGCCATTAAGTTTACTTCTGTTCCTATATCTTATAGCAAGTTTCAGGACAAGTTCGAGACTGTTCATAGAGGTCTGCTTAAAGGAGATTCCTATCTGACTAACCTGTCCATAAAGACACCTGTCTGTATCAATCTCTCTTTAGAAGAGATATATAGTAAGAGTATTGCCCGATACAAACTGTTTCTACCAAATAGGTTTGTTTGTTTCTCTCCCGAAAGGTTTGTCCGTATAGAAGGTAAACGAATATCTACCAATCCGATGAAAGGGACTATTGATGCTTCTATTGATAATGCAGAGAGTTTGATACTGAACGATTTCAAGGAAACAGCGGAACACAATACTATTGTAGACCTCTTGCGCAACGATCTAAGCATGATATCTAATAATGTAAAGGTTGAACGCTTTAGATATATAGATCGTATTAAGACTCACCAATCAGAGATATTACAGGTCTGCTCCGAGATAAGTGGCACCTTGCATGATGATAATAAAGACTTGTTGGGCGACATAATATTCAGAATGCTTCCCGCAGGATCAATATCGGGTGCACCAAAGAAAGCAACGTCAGATCTTATCCGGATGGCTGAAAAACAAGATAGGGGGTTCTATACAGGAGTGTTCGGTTATTACGATGGTAATGTGCTTGATACCGCAGTACTTATTCGGTTCATAGAGCAGTCTGCTGATGGGTACTACTATCGTAGCGGTGGAGGTATTACAGCCTATAGCGATTGTGAGAGCGAATATAAGGAAATGTTGGATAAAATTTATCTGCCTATAATATGAATACTCCTAGCTTTATAGAGACCATAAAGGTATTGGATGGACAATTTATAAACCTTCCATATCATTATGAAAGGATGAGTCGGACTATAGCTTCATTCCTCAATACGGCGATATCTATAGATCTGAGCATTGATGATATTCCTGTAAATTTGAGAACAGGCCTTGTGAAATGTCGTGTTGCTTATTCATCTAATTACATCTCTGTAGAATATACACGCTATACCTTTCGTAAGGTTGAAAGCCTTAGATTGGTAGAAGATAACGAGATAGACTATTCCTACAAATATGAAGACCGAAGCTCTTTGCTCTCCCTTCTAAGCCGTAAAGAGAATTGCGATGATATTCTTATTGTAAAGAACGGATATATTACCGATACATCCTATTCGAATGTCGTACTCGAAAATGCTACCGGACTATATACTCCTTCTTCTTATCTGCTGTCAGGAACAAAGCGTCGGATGCTGCTGGACCAGGGTCGTATAAAAGAAACTGATATAAAAGTGAGCGACCTGCATCACTATTCTAAGCTCTATCTTATAAATTCGATGATAGATATCGAGGACAATATATCTTTAGCTCTTTCTCAGGTCATTTAGTCTTTTGCTCATTACGCTTGCCTGCAAAGATGTCGTATCGTCTAAATTCACACTGCAAAGAGCCGTTTACAAGCTGTATTTTCTTCGATGGCTTTAGTCCTATCTTATCAAAGCATTCTTTCTTGTAGCTGAGTATCCATACCTTATATCCCATAAATACGTGCTTAAGGCGCTCACCTATCATTTCATATAGCCCAAACAAGTCTTCAGGTTTTATTCTCTCTCCGTATGGTGGATTGGTGATTAGTATCGCATTCTCGGCAGGAGCTTCTGTGTACTTTTCGAAAGGTTTTACCTGCAGGTTGATATGCTTTTCCACTCCGGCGCTTTTTATATTCTTTGCAGCAATACTGATTGCTTCCTCCGAGATGTCAGAACCGTATATCTTGTGTTCAAAAACCCGCTCCCCACCATCATCGTTGTATATTGTTTCAAACAAGTCGGCATTAAAACCTTTCCATTTCTCAAAAGCAAAATTCTGACGATATATACCCGGAGGTACATTCATGGCTATCATAGCCGCTTCTATGAGTAGAGTGCCCGAACCGCACATGGGATCTACAAAGTCCGAGTTGCCACGCCAACCTGTTTTCAAGATCATTCCGGCCGCTAATACTTCGTTCAATGGAGCTTCGGTCTGCGCTACTCTATAACCTCTCTTGTGCAGAGATTCGCCCGAACTGTCAAAAGATAAGGTACACTTATCATGTGCTATATGAAAATTTATAAGCAGATCGGGATTCTTTACATCTACCGATGGTCGTTTTCCTGTTTTCTGCATAAAATAGTCGGCTATTGCATCTTTTACTCTATAAGCTACGAATTTGGAATGAGTAAAATAATCGGAAAAGGTAATAGCGTCTATGGCAAAGGTACTATCTTCTGTCAGATGTTCGTACCAGTTCATCGCTTTCACCTTCTTGTATATCTCGTCTGTTGTCTTTGCTTTGAACTGATATACAGGACGTAGTATACGCAATGCTGTGCGACAATGTATATTTGCCTTGTACAACAGAGCCAAATCACCTTCGAAAGATACCATTCGGTTGCCCATCTCTAGATTGTCAGCGCCTAACGATATTAGTTCTTCTGCTAATACGTCTTCAAGTCCTGCCATTGTTTTGGCTATCATCGCAAAGTTCTGTCTGCTCATTTTCTTGTTTTAACTAAAAAGTAACGAAAGTAATACTTTACGTTGTTTTTTATGTTTCTTTTTTTATAATTATTTATGTCGATTATAGCTAGCTTTTGTTTAAAAACAATCGTTTCTCTGGCTTCTGTAAAATCCAATTTTAACTAAAACCTGACAAAGTTGTACACTTTAAGCCCCTCTTTGTCTCCCCAGAGAGGAGAAACTGCTGACGCTATCAATTCATTGCTCCTGTGCTAACTGTTGATTGATCAATATTATCAATTCTCCTGGCTTTGCCCTAGCCTCCCTTCGGGGAGGTTGGTGGGGCTATTTTAACTAAAAACTGACAAACTTGTACACTTTTGTACTACATTCCGCATTTATTTTTATTCGATCCTTTTGGCTTCGCTTGAGCCTTCCTCTATAGATAAAATTCTGAAAGATTATAATTTAATCTTTTTCGATTTTCCTTTCGATTCGTTGTGGAATCCGTCTACTGCCGTTACAACATATTTATATTCAATCCTCCCGCCTTCGTATGGCAATACATGGCTTTTCTCTTTTGTTATAGCAACTATATATTGGGCATCGTCCAGATTTTCCTTTTCTCCTTTCGGGAAACGATAAACTACATAGTATTGTGCAGTCTCCGGATCGTGCTTGTCAGAAAGACTTTCCCAGCTTAGAGTATGAGTTGTCTGAGTATATTCTTCCTGCAATTTGTCTACTTTTTTCGGCTTTTTGTTGTGCATATGTGTATATGCAGGAATTAGAGCAGGATATTTATGATAGTTATTTTGTAGCTGAGATGCTATCCCCTTATAGTTATCGAGTAGTTCGTAAGCAGGCCAAAAACAATTTCCGTGCACTGTAGTAAAACTTCGGGATAGTATCATTTTCTCTTTGAGCTGATTGTCGCCCGATGGAGTAGTCGCATCCATTGTACGTTTCACGTCTTGCCCTATATAGAGATGTCCGTCGTAGTTGTTGTTAGCCCACCATTCTATCAGTGTTTTATAGTCTGCCAGACTGTGTCCTATCTCCCAATATATCTGAGGCATATTGTAATCTATCCATCCATTTTTTACCCATAGTTTGATGTCGGCATACAGATCGTCATAGTTCTGTAATCCGTTTGTTTTGCTTCCCGACCCGTCAGGTGTGTTCTTTATGTTACGGTAAATGCCAAAAGGACTGATACCGAAGCGTACCCATGGTTTTGTTATTTCTAGAGTATGTTTTATTTCTCGGATCAACTGATTTACATTGTTCCGTCTCCAGTCGCCTAACTGATTTCGGGAAAACCCTTGTGCTTTGGCATAAGTGTCGAAACTGTTCTGATCCGGAAAAGGTTCTCCGGCAATAGGGTAGGGGTAAAAATAATCGTCCATATGGATAGCATCCACATCGTAACGCATTACTATATCTTTCACTACATCACATATAAATGTTCTGTTTTCAGGGATTCCCGGATCGAAATATATTTTACCTCCGTATGTTACAAACCGTTGCGGACATGAATTATATATATGGTTTTTTGCAAAAATCTCATTATCTTTCGACGATACTCTATACGGATTCAGCCATGCGTGTAATTCCATATTTCGTTTATGACATTCTTCTACCAGAAATGCTAAAGGGTCAAAACCTCCTTCCGGCGCAACACCCTGCACTCCGGTAAGAAATGCACTCCAAGGCTCCAGCTCCGATTTGTAGAATGCGTCGGCATAAGGTCTTGCCTGAAATATGACAGCATTGATGCCATCGACCTGTAACTGATCGAGTGTGTTAATGAAATATGATTTCAGTTGAGGCACTGTCATCGACCTGTATCTTGTTTGCCATGCGGTGCTTAACCATGCTCCCCTAAACTCTCTTTTAGGATGAGTCAGATCGGTAAACTTTACTCGTTGTCGTTGTGCTCCGCAAGATGAGAGAAGCATTACCAGAATTGGAATAATAAAGATGTAAGATGTCTTATATTTGCTCATAGAAGTAACATAATTTAATAAGTGCCTACAAAAATAGCAATAATAACTAGAAAGCCTTTTATCGAAATGGCTTACTTTTGTATTTAACAAACAAATAATGTATATGAAAGGGCTAATTATATCTGTTTTTCTGATTATTACTCTAGGGCTTTTTTCGGCAGAGCCTCTGAAAATCGGAGTTATTACCGATACTCATTATTTGTCAGAAAAACTTATGGATGATGGATATGCGGTTCAGGATTACATATTAAGTAGTGGGCGGAATATAAAAGATGTTCCTGCTGTTCTCGATCAGGTATTGGATAAATATCTGAATAGTGATATCGAAATATTGCTTATTTGTGGCGATCTGACTAAAGACGGGGAGAAACAAAGCCATATTGATTTTGCAGAGAAATTAAAACCTCTGAAAGATAAAGGTGTCAATGTTTTTGTCATTCCCGGTAATCATGATATCAATATGCCCACATCTGTAGAGTTTAAAGGAAATAAGAAATTGCCTGTTGATAATATTTCTACAACTGAGTTCGAAAACATATATGCAGACTATGGCTTCAATAAGGCTATAGAGAGAGATACTGCATCTTTGAGTTATGTTGTTCCGCTCGATAGCCATACATGGCTATTGGCTATAGATGCTGCTAGATACAATGAATATAAAACATCGAGTATTACAGCAGGCCGCATAAAACCTGAAACAGAAAAATGGATTGTAGAAGTGCTCGATAATGCCCGTCAGAAAAATATACAAGTAGTGGGAATGATGCACTGGGGCTTGGCGGAGCACATCATGTATCAATCTGTTTTCTTTAAAGACTATTTAGTAAATGATTGGGTAAGACTTGCTGATCTTTTTGCTGATAAAGGTATGAAAGCCATATTTACAGGACACTTTCATTCCAATGATATTACCCGACATGTATCGCAAGCCGGAAATAAGATTTATGATATAGAAACAGGCACATTATCCGGCTATCCTTATGCTTATCGCTTTGTAGATTTGTATGCAGATGGAATGACCATAAAGACCGAGAATGTTATATCTGTTCCCTCAAATCCCAATATGGCTGTAGAAGATAAGCATCGAATACAGGCTCTGTCTCAGCGCATGGCTAAAAATAAGTTGCAGGGATTAGGCTATGACATGCCTGCTGATATTCTGGATCAGATGGCTGATGTAATGAGTCGTATTTTTGTTTTGCATTTGTTTGGCGATGAAGTTGCTGATGAAAGGCTGAAAACTTCAATAGGAAAATTAGCCAAGATAATGGATAGCCCTATTGATATTGAAGAAATACAACTGGACTTTGAACCGGCAGACAATAATGTTCAAATAACTTTCTGACTATCATGTTACAATTATCTTTATACCCGGATCTGATAGAAGCCGGCTGCGATGAGGCGGGTAGAGGATGTCTTGCCGGACCTGTTTTTGCCGCAGCGGTCATTCTCCCCGATGGCTTTGAATGTGAAAAACTGAATGATTCTAAACAACTGAGCGAAAAAGAACGTTACCTTCTTCGCCCCTTGATAGAGGAAAAAGCCTTAGCATGGGCTGTCGGTATTGTCGATCATAAAGAGATAGATAAAATAAATATATTGAATGCATCCATTCTGGCAATGCAGCGCGCTGTCGCTTCACTTAAGATTCGTCCACAGCATTTGCTTATAGATGGCAACCGGTTTAAGAAATATGAGGATGTTGGTCATACTTGTGTAGTAAAAGGTGATGGTAAGTTTTTGCCTATTGCCGCTGCTTCGGTATTAGCTAAGACTTACCGAGATGATTTTATGCTTAAGCTGAATGAAGAATATCCGTTGTACGACTGGATAAACAATAAAGGATATCCTACCAAGAAACACAGAGATGCGATCAAAAGCCATGGGGTGACTCCCTATCATCGTCTAACATTCAATCTGACCGAAAAGCAACTTAAACTTGATTTTTAATAACCGAATTTCTTTTCGAAGCTGGAGGATATTTCTTCCAGATAATACAGAGTACTTTTTCTTGTGTTGTTCCTCAATTCCTGTAGGTTATCTTTGGTGTCGATGGCATTATCTGTTATAAAATCTTCGGCACGTATTACACGAGGTAGAGATTTGTCTTTGGATGAATTTTCGTAAAGATAGGATATGTCGGTTATCTCAAGAACACATTTGTCTTTGTATATGAATCCATTTATACGATAGCGCATTGTCATTTTTTCACGTACACCTTTGGCATTCGCGGGGAGTAATAACTCTATTCTCGATTTTGCGATAAACTCATTATTCTTTGCATCATGTCGTATGCTCGAGTTGAAAGGATCCTTTCCGTAATTGACCACAGACCATTCTTTGAGCAGTTTGTAATTATCGGCAGAAGTTGTACCAGTTTTAGATGGTATCTCTTTCAGGAAAGTGACTTTTCCTTCGATAACAGAAACGTTAGCAAACTTCTCTCCTTGTCGTACTACCTGAGAAAAGCATGCTGCCGGAATTATACTGAATAGAATATATATCAAGTACTTTTTCATAGTTTGAGTCATTTGTGTCTTGCAAATATAGAAATATATTTTTTATCTCAAAGAATGAAGAAGACTTGTTTACCCTTATGACTGTATCGCTTCCAGATGGTTTTTAAGAGTATTGGAATACATTTCCAGCATCTTACTCCAAGCAAAGTCATAGTCTATATAGTCAAGATCAATCTTTTTTATCTGTTTGTCTAAATAAGACTTGAAATTATTCACCTCATCGGATGTGTATTTATCCGCAAATCTATTTTCATTGTTCAGCAGGTCATGAGCAATATAATTGCAAGGGAATATCTCATAGTTAGAATGTATTTCCTTGTCTATTATTTGGGCAGCTAACTCTGGTTGTAAACGCTTGTCTGGTTCTGTTATTTTTTCCAGTTCAGGATTAATACAATTACAGAGGCGGAAAACTACATTTCCCTTTTGCCCTAAGATCCCTATCTCCATATTTAAGAGATCGTCTCTCTGAGTCTTCTTGAAGTCCGGATTGTCCCGTTTTTGCTGAAACTCTTTTGCTTTCAGATAATCGCAAGGGTCATACTCATAAGATATTGATAATGGAACAAGATTCAGTTCTTTCAGGCTTTCCAAAAATGATTTGTCGTCAGGGTACAAAGCCAACATCTTTAATAAGCTGTCTTGGGTTCTGTCGTCTGAATTTTTTGCACGGCCTTCCCGTTGGGCTATCCATACAGATTCTCCCTTTTCATTAATCGTATAATGAATATATTCCGACATATGCTTGGAAGCTATCAACCGTTCTTTCATAGAAAGTCCTCGCTTTACAATGAAGCTTTTGTTCAATCTCACAAGCTTATCTATCCATGGATGGATAAGAAGATTATCACCGATGGCTATCTCTGTTGTTGCCAAGTCCTGCTCATGACGAAGGATATTGAATAGTCCGGCATCGAGGACAATGTCTCTGTGATTAGACAGGTATAGATGTTGTACCGAACGGTCTATCTTATCCCAATTGTCGCCACGTATGCTTGTGGAAACTTTCATTCCCAGCGATTTGATAACAGGATAAATCATTTGTGCCTGAAATTGTTCTTTCGTTTTATACTTCGACATTTCTGCCGAAAACTCATTCCAGTCTATATCGGGTATAATATATTTTACAGCATGCTGAAATCCAGGGTCGACAAGGATATCCTGAATGGCTTGTTCTACTTCGTGGTCGTAAAGTGGCGCTATGTCGTTAAATTTACTACTCATGGTATATAATTTCAATTCACTTAAAATTCGTTCTCGATGATCTCTGTTAATACTTCAGTTATGTTTAATCCGGCAGCAGCTACCTGTTGTGGTACGAAGCTGGTTTGGGTCATTCCCGGAGTAGTATTTACTTCTAGCAGGTAAGGCGTTTTTCCTTTAATAATAAAATCAGCCCTTATGATCCCTTTGGCCCCTACCAAGTCATATATTTTAGAAGTAAGACTCTGTATTCTTTGTGTCATCTCTTCGGAAATACGTGCCGGAGTGATTTCTTCTACTTCTCCCTCATACTTTGCTTTGTAATCAAAAAAATCATTTGATGTAACTACTTCTGTTAGGGGAAATACTACTTCTTTGTTTTTTGTTTTGTAGCTTCCGCATGTAACCTCTGTTCCACCAATATAACTTTCAATAATTACATCCGATGTTTCTTTAAAGGAAGTTTCTATTGCTTCTTCTAACTGCTCTATTGATTTCACCTTAGTTGTTGCAAAACTCGAACCACCTGTGTTTGGCTTTACAAACATAGGAAATCCCAATCTATCTGCTATCTCTTTTGTACTATATTTAGTATCCTTATTCAAATATAAGGAATCTGCAACCGTAACACCAAAGTTTTTAAGAAAATTATTGCAAATGAACTTATTCATCGTAAGGGCTGAAGCCATCATTCCGCATGTAGAATAGGGTATATCTATCATGTCGAAAAAGCCCTGTAGCCGCCCATCTTCTCCCGGAGTACCATGTATGGTAATATATGCAAAGTCAAATTTTACCTTTACACTCAATATAGGATGCATGAAACTGAAATCATTTTTGTCTACAGGATATATTTGCCCGTCCGCATCTACAGTCCATCCTTCTTTTACTATTTTTACTTTATAGACATTGTATCTTTCTTTGTCTAAAAAAGAGTATATGCCGGCCATACTTTTAGCTGATATAACTGCTTCGGAAGAGTAACCTCCCCATACGATGGCAATATTACGTTTCATTTGAATTTCCTATGATTTTATATTAAATATCTCTGTTTGCTATATACCCACGCCATTTGTCTAAAAGCAGAGTCATATCTTTGGGGATTGGAGCTTCAAACATTAGTTCTTCTCCCGTACGGGGTTGTATAAAACCTAATGTTTGTGCATGTAGAGCCTGTCTTGGGCATATGCTGAAACAGTTTTGGACAAACTGTTTATATTTTGCAAAATTTGTTCCTTTCAATATTTCATTCCCTCCATAACGTTCATCGTTGAAGAGGGTATGTCCGATATGCTTCATGTGTGCACGTATCTGATGCGTGCGACCTGTCTCTAACCGACACTGCACGAGGCTTACATAACTCATACGTTCGATAACTTTATAGTGAGTTACTGCATGTTTTCCGAAGTCTCCGTCGGGGAATACAGTCATTAACATTCTGTTTTTCAGGCTTCGTCCTATATTGCCTTCTATACGTCCCTCGTCGGCTTCTACCGATCCCCATACAAGGGCTACATATTGTCGTTTGGTAGTTTTGTTAAAAAACTGAGCAGAAAGGTGGGCTTTTGCATATGCGTTTTTTGCAACCACTATTAGTCCCGATGTGTCTTTGTCTATACGATGAACAATTCCTAAACGAGGATCTTTGGCGTCGTATTCGGGGGTGTCTTTAAGCTTATATGCTACGGCATTTACCATAGTGCCCTGATAGTTGCCAAACCCCGGATGAACAACGAGTCCCGGAGGCTTATTGATGACCATGAGGTCTTCATCTTCATATACTATATCCAAAGGAATGTCTTCGGGAATGATCTCCAATTCGCGCGGAGGGCGATTCATCACCACCGAAATAGTATCCAGCGGCTTTATTTTGTAATTCGATTTTACCGGAATTTCGTTTACCAATATACAATTGGCTTCCGCTGCCTGTTGTATTCTATTGCGCGACACTCCTACTATATGCATAGCCAGGTATTTGTCTACACGCATTTGTCCTTGTCCTTTGTCGGCAACAAAACGGTAGTGCTCATATAGCTGAGATTCTTGTTCTTCTACAAGTTCCTCTTCAGCTAATTCATCTATATCGTCTAAAAAATCTTCAGTCATTATTCAAAGAATGTTCCTTCAATATTGTTTTCTGTATCTGGAATACTATCGTCCAACGGTTCGCCGCCTGCGCCTACAGTCATTCTTAGCGGAGAGCCTTTTGGTATTTTCTGGTTAGGCTTTATTTCCTGTCCTTTATAGGAAAGCGAGATCACTATTCCTGCATATGCAGAAGGAACTTCGTCTATTATAATCTTGTCGAAGCCCAGAGAATTAAGCTGAGCCTCTGCTTGCCTTCTCGAATAGTCTTTAAGCTCTGGTATGGGAACCATCTGAACTCCTTTTGCCTGTATGATAAGGAAGACTGTACGTCCTTGTTTTACTTTCGATTGTTCTTTCGGTATTTGCTCTATGATTGCTCCCGGAGTTCCTCCTGTCTGAAAAATAGAGTCTATAATTTCATATTGCAGATTGGATGAGGTAAGTATTCCTCCAGCCTCCTCTACTTGCAATCCTTTTACTGCGGGAACATTAACACTTTGGTCATGTTTAGTATATATATTCAGGAAGAATAAGACAAAAACTATAAGAGCTATTCCTGCAAGAAATATCAATAGTATATTTTTTACATATATATTTTTGAGAAGCCTTATTCGAATGTTTTCTTTTTTTGCCATTTGCATTATTTTCTTGATAAATACAGCTACAAAAGTATTAAAAAAAATGGATGTTTCATTTTATTTGTATTGTATAATTATAGCTTGCTCCCAATCTCTATTGCTATATAACATATAATAACAGGAGAACTTGTATTAATGATATTTCTTAACAGAAAAAGAAAAAGGATAATCCCTTAAGAGATTATCCTTTTTATATCTAAACAAAACTGATTTCTGTTATTACCTATTCTGTCTTAGAAATTGGTATCTGGCGTTTAACACCCTGGCTCAAAGAAATCATAGTTTCGGTAGCAACAACACCGGGTATATCTTGTATTTTGTTGTTGAGTAAGTCCATCAGATGTTCATTGTCCCGTGCATATAATTTTATTAATATGGTATAAGGGCCTGTCGTAAAATGAGATTCTACTATTTCAGGAATCTTATCCAGTTCAGGTATAACGGATTTGTACATTGAACCTCTTTCCAACTTTACTCCGATATAAGTACAAGTGTTGTAGCCTAAAACTTTAGGGTTGACAAAATATCCGGAACCAACTATCACATCCATTTCGATCATACGTTGTACTCTCTGATGGATTGCTGCACGAGATACACCACATTCTAAGGCTACATCTTTGAATGGTATCCTTGCATTTTGAGATATGATTTCCAATATCTTTTTGTCAAGTTTGTCAATTTTTTGCATGATATAAGAGCGTTAATTATTTATTCTATTCCAAATGTAAGTTGTTTTTTGTGAAAAATAAAACTTTTTGCTCGAAAAAATATATTGACAGCCCCAAAGTAATATATACCACTAACTTTTTGTCTTATTTTTTAGTTTCTATGCTCAAAAGCTCAACATCGAATATAAGAGAAGAGAAAGGCTTGATTGCTCCTCTGTCTTGAGCTCCGTATGCAAGATCGTATGGTACATAAACAGTCCATTTAGATCCTACAGGCATCAACTGAAGTACTTCTGTCCAGCCTTTGATTACACCGCTAACATTGAAGGTAGCAGGTTCGCCTCTTTCTACTGAGCTGTCGAATACTGTTCCGTCGATCAATGTTCCATGATAGTGTACTTTTACGATATCTGTAGCAGTAGGTTTAGCTCCATTACCCATTTTTACTACTTTGTATTGTAGTCCGTCAGGTAAAGTAACTACACCTTCTTTTGCTTTGTTTTCGTCAAGGAATTTTTTGTCAGCATCTATCTGAGCCGAGTATTGTTTTTTTAGTTCCTCTTCTTGTTTTGCCTGAGCTTTAGCTTGCACCTCCTGCATTTTTACGTTGAATAGTGAAGCTGGGTCAGATATTGCAAATTTACCACCCTTCATTGCTGTAGCCATAGCTGCAACAAATGCATCGGTATTTACTTTTTCTTTAGAATCCGGACCATACATTTGGCTGATCAGGTTAGGTAACATTTGTTGTGAAATCTGATTTCCGATAGCGATACCTGCAAAATAAGCTGATTGAGATTCAGGCGCTTTGATGCTTTCCTGTAATCCTTTAAGGAATTCTGCGATATTTCTGTTGTTTGCTTTAGTAATAGAGTCAACCTTAGACTTCATTTCTTTTGCAAGAGTTTCTTTGCCTTGTGCAGTAGAGTCAGAAGCTATTTGTCTTCTGTAATATGCACTAACGCTAGCAGTATCTCCTACAATACCTAGCTGTTGTAGGTGCATAGATAAACCTTGTTCGTAAAGGCTTGCTCCAAAGCTGTAAGAAATAGTATCCATTTCTGTTTTTAAAGAAGCATCTGTCGAAACACTGCCTCCACAAGAAGTAAGTAAAGCTCCTACTGCGACAAAAGCGCTAAGGGCAACAACTTGAATTTTTTTCATGCTTTTAACTAAATAAATTATGATTAAACAATTTCTAGAATTTCTACTTCAAAGACCAAAGTTGAATTTGGTTCTATAGTTTGTCCTGCACCGGATTTTCCGTAAGCAAGATTAGATGGTATGAATAATTTCCATTTAGACCCTGTTGGCATTAGCTGAAGGGCTTCTACCCATCCCGGAATAACCTGATTGACACCGAATGTGGCAGGCTGTCCTCTTTCTATAGAACTGTCGAATACAGTGCCGTCGATTAAGGTTCCGTGATAATGACATTTAACCTGATCAGTTGCCGATGGTTTAGGGCCGTTACCTTCTTTTAGTATTTCGTATTGCAATCCGCTAGGTAGTGCAACTACTCCCGGACGATTTTTATTTACAGCAAGGAATTCTTCTCCTGCTTTAAGGTTAAGGTCTAGTCTTTCGTCTTGTAGTTTAGAAAAATAATCGTTCATTACTTCTTTTGCTTCGTCATAAGACATCTCGGGGGTTGCTCCCTCCATTACATCTTTCATTCCTTTAAGGAAAACTTCGAGGTTTACTTTTTTAATGCCCGAAGTAATGAAGTTATTTCCAATACTTAAACCTAAAGCATAGCTGATTTTATCCATATCAAATAATCTTTTTTTTATTAGCCTTGTAAATCAGATTTTTAGATTCAGGCTAAAAGTTTTTATAATCAGTCACAAAAGTAATTCTTTTCACGATACTTTTATAAAATTTAAACCCGAAAAAACTATATTTGTATAGCATACTTACATTTTTTAATAGTTTATGAAACATATAGTTGTTTTGACTGGTGCCGGAATGAGTGCAGAGAGTGGTATTGCTACTTTCAGAGATTCCGGAGGGTTGTGGGAACAACATGCTGTAGAGGATGTTGCCACACCTGAAGGTTTTGCCCGAAACCCTAAGCTTGTTCTTGATTTTTATAATGCACGGAGGAGGGCTGCTTTTGCCGCGGTGCCTAACCAAGGGCATATCGGACTTGCTGATATGGAAAAAGATTATAAAGTGTCTATCATCACTCAAAATGTAGATGATCTGCACGAGAGAGCAGGTAGCACCTCTGTTTTGCATCTGCATGGCGAATTGAATAAAATGCGTTCTACTGTCGATCCTTCGCTTATATATACGCTTACTGCTGATAATCCGGAAATTCATTTGGGAGATAAATGTGAGAAAGGATCTCAGCTCCGTCCCCATATTGTTTGGTTCGGAGAGGCTGTTCCTATGATCGAAGACGCTATTCGCATTGTGCGCAAAGCTGATGTGTTGGTTGTTATTGGCACTTCTCTTAATGTGTATCCGGCCGCAGGTTTATTGGGCTATGCTCCATCTGGTATTCCTGTATATCTTATAGACCCCAACGATGTAAAAGCATATCAGCCGGAGATTCATTTTATAAAGAAAGGTGCTTCGGAGGGGGTCGGGGAACTTAGAAGGTTGTTGGATTCATCTTGTAAAAAGTAACAACCTGTATAAAGTAATAAAAAAGGCGAAGATATTCTCTTCGCCTTTTTTATTTATTATTTAATTCTTTCTAATGTTTTTATTAGATATTCATAAAACCTTTCGGTTGCATCTATTTCCACGTACTCGTCTGGAGAGTGGGCATTTAAGATTGTTGGTCCGAAAGATACTATGTCAAGTCCCGGAGTGCTACCAAGTATGATACCACATTCCAATCCGGCATGAACTACTACCACATGAGCTTTTTCTTTGTAAAGATCTTCATATAGTTTTGCCATCATATTTAGTGTATCTGATTGCGCGTTTGGTTGCCATCCCGGATAATCGTTTTCTATAGAAACTTTAGCTCCGGCAAGGGCAAATACGCTTTCCAGACTCGACGCAATTTCTTCTTTTCTGTCTTCGGAAGAACTGCGGGCTAACATTTTTGCTGAGATTTTGCCCGGTTCTGATTTTACAGAAGCAAGGTTTGTTGATGTTTCAACAATTCCTTCAAAGTCAGTAAGCATACTGATTACTCCGTTTTGGCATCCTACTACAGCGTTTATCAAGCTGTCTTGTATTTCTTCAGGGATAATGGTTTTAGGTAAGTCTGTCTTGTCTGCTTTGAAAGATAGGTTTGCTTCTACAGCCTTGTATTCTTCTTTATAGCGTTTTTCGTATTTTTTTACCAGTTTCAAAAAGTCCTTTTCATCTTCTTCCGGAAGAGTAACTATAGCAAAGGCTTCGCGAGGGATAGCATTTCTTAACGAGCCGCCATCTACTGTGGCTAATCTTACTTCGTAATTGCTAACGGCTTCTTTCAAGAAGAAGAACATAAGTTTATTTGCGTTAGCTCTGCCTAAATGTATTTCTGTACCGGAGTGACCTCCTCTTAGCCCCTTTAAGGTTACTTTGTAGGCAATATCCCCCTTGGTTACTTTTACTTCTTTAAATTCCCAGTCGGCATTTACATCAACACCTCCTGCACAACCTACACATAATTCTCCTATTTCTTCAGTATCCAGATTTAGCAAGACATTACCTGATAAAAATCCTTTTTTCAAGCCATTTGCGCCCACCATTCCGACCTCTTCATCTACTGTGAATAGGGCTTCTATCTTTCCGTGTTTCAGCTTTTTGTCTTCAAGTACAGCCATCATTGCAGCGGCTCCGATGCCGTTGTCGGCGCCAAGGGTGGTTGATTTGGCTTTTACTATATTGCCGGCGATCTGAGTTTCTATAGGATCTTTTGTGAAGTCATGTTTTACATCAGAGTTTTTCTGAGGCACCATGTCCAAGTGTGATTGCAGTATAACAACAGGTGCTTTTTCCATCCCTTTAGAGGCTGGTTTTACAATAAGCACATTACCTGTTTTGTCTTGTTTGACATCAAGACCCAGCGATTTGCCAAAGTCCATAACAAATTTGGTTACTTCTTTCATCTGTCCTGTCGGACGAGGAATCTGATTCAGATCATAGAAGTGCTTCCACAACTGTGTCGGTTTTAGATTAAGTATTTCTTTAGCCATAGTAAATATATTTTGTTAATTTACGAATAGTAACAAAGATATAAATTCTATGTATATAATAGGTGACAAGGATGTATGTTTTTAATTCTATATGGCGAATTATTTACATTTTGTCTAAATAACTCTTTCTGTAGGAGTAAGGAGTTGGCTCTTTGTCGAATAATTATGCCTATTTCGATTTCTTTATAGCCAGCATGCCCATTCCGAAGAGTCCGCAAAGTATAACCCAGATAGACTGAATGGCAAAAACGCCTGTTGCAAAAGCAGTAGCTTGTAAGCTGCTTACGCCATAGAGACTGAGAGATGCTATGACAGCAATTTGCCAAGGGCCGAGCCCTCCATTGGATGGTACACCCATGCTTATGCTACTGAGAGCAAAAGCAATAAGTCCGGCTGTAAATCCTAAGTTCTCGGTGAAGTCGAAAGCGAAGAAAGTAATATAAAAATATAAGAAATAAGATCCCCAGATGCCTATTGTGTATAAAAATAGACGCCCTTTGGTTTTCATTTTCCATATAGCCTTCATATCTTTAGACATCCCAGAGAGGAAATCTTTTATTTTTCGGACAATAAAGTTCTCTTTGAAGAACTTGAAAACAATGTATGTGGTTATTATTGCTGCTCCTATCGCTAAATATAGTAGTGGCGATTTTAATATTGACAATATAGAATCGAGCGTGCCTTGATTTTGTTTCAATTGGGTGATAAAGAATTGCATGTTGAGCAGGAAGGCAATTAGGGATATACACAATACTGTGATGGTATCGAATATGCGGTCTAGTATCATTGTGCCAAACAGCTTTGTGAAGGGAACCTTTTCTTCTTTGGCTATGATTCCACATCTCCATATTTCTCCTGCACGGGGGAGGGCGAAGTTTACGGCATATCCTCCATAAATCGCATAATTGAGGTTAGAGATTTTTGGCGAATAGCCGAGTGGTTTTATAAACAATTCCCAGCGGTAACCTCTTATCGTGTTCCCTAATAGACCAAATATAAGAGAAAATAACAGAATACCCCAATTTGCTTCTCTAAGAATACCCCAGACATCATTGAAATTAATGTCTCTGAAAAGATAATATATTATAAGGATACCTAAGCCCAAAGGCAATACGACCTTGATTAGCTTATTTAGTAATGAGCCTTTTGCGGATACGGGCGTCTCTTCGTTTATTTCTTCCATCCTGTAGGTGTAAAATGCAGATTCTTTACATATTCATTGTAGCATAGGTGCATTTTTAGCAATAAAATACTACCTTTGCGGCTGCAAATATAGTGATAATTATAAGTATGTCAGTAGTTAGACCGAAGAAATTCTTGGGGCAGCACTTTTTGAAAGATCTGGATATTGCCCGCCAAATAGCTGATACATTGGACGATTTTTCCGATGTACCTATTGTCGAAGTCGGTCCGGGTATGGGCGTACTTACTCAGTTTTTGCTCGAAAAGAATAGAGATCTTACAGTTGTAGAGATTGACCGAGAGTCTGTTCCTTATTTGCAGGATCATTATCCGGCATTGAAAGATAAAATAGTGGAGGCTGATTTTCTTACACTGGATCTATCTAAACTCTATGGCGATAAATTTTGTGTGATAGGAAACTACCCGTATAATATTTCGTCACAAATATTCTTTAAAGTCCTCGATTATAAAGATAAGATACCTTGTTGTTCAGGGATGTTGCAGAAAGAAGTTGCAGAACGTATTGCATCCAAGCCCGGTAAAAAAGCATATGGTATACTAAGTGTGTTGTTGCAGGCATGGTATGATATCGAATATCTTTTTACAGTGAGTGAAAAAGTTTTTGATCCTCCTCCGAAGGTTAAGTCTGCTGTTGTAAGGCTTGTTCGGAACAACCGCCAACACTTAAATTGTGATGAGAAGCTTTTTAAAACAGTTGTGAAAACTGGATTTAATCAACGGCGAAAAACACTTCGCAATTCGATGAAGCCTTTGCTTGGAAAGGATTGTGAAGCCTACAGTAATCCAATATTTGGAGAACGACCCGAGCGACTCTCGGTTGCAGAATTTGAAGAGCTGACTAATATTGTAGCCAATCATCTGACCCGAGAGTGACTGTGTGAGGTAATAGGGTACAGAAACACTTAAAAAAAAGAAGCGCTCATGTCTGAAGTAAAATTATTCTACCATAAAGACAATGCCATACGAATGAGCCGTAGCATTGAATTCTTAAAAACGACTCCAATTAAGAACTTCCTTTGGATTGACCTCAATAATGTGGATGAGGAGATCGAAAATGAACTGGAAGATTATCTGAAAATATATATTCAGGAAGAAGAGGAGATGGTTGAGATTGAGATGTCGTCCCGATATATGGAAACGGCAGATTCTCTTGTTGTAAACTCAAACTTCTTGTTAGGCAATTTTGAGCGTGAGCCGGTATCTTTTATTCTTAAAAATAATATACTGATAACAGTCAGAGGCGAAGACCTCTCTTCTTTTCATGAGACAATAAAGAAAATATCGGCAAATCCTAAAACCTATCCTACCGGTTACCATGTCTTTGTAGGCTTGCTGGAAACCCGTATAGAAATAGATGCCGATATGATCGAAAATATGACTCAGCAGATTACCACTCTGAGTAATAGTATCAGTATACAAGAGGCAGATGAAGAGCTATTGATGCAAATTAAAGACTTGCAGGAAAAGACAATGATGCTGAGGGAGAATATTATCGACAAGCAGCGTACTGTTACCAGTTTACTGAAAAGTGAATTGATGCCTAAAGAGCTGCGTGGTAGAATCACTATATTGATAAAAGACATCAACTCGTTACTGGAACATATACGATTTAGCTTCGACCGCCTCGATTACCTTCAGGATACTTTTCTCGGGTTTGTAAATATAGAGCAGAATAAGATTATAAAAATGTTTACTGTGATTTCCGTTATATTTATGCCTCCTACGCTCATTGCAAGTATATATGGGATGAACTTTTCTATAATGCCCGAATTGAAATGGACGTATGGTTATGAATTTTCCATCGGACTTATGGTAGGGGCTGTTGCTATTATTCTATTCTACTTTAAGAAGAAAAAATGGTTGTAGATATAATGTTAATGATATAATAAAAAATGTAATAAGGGCTGCTCAACGAGCAGCCCTTATTTGATTCTCCTAAAACTTAAATACTTATTTATTACTGTATTTCTATCTTTTTCACCTTGTCTTCTATTGCATTTATTTGCTTAGGCAAGGTTATTTGCAATACTCCATCTTTCTGGGAAGCTGTAATACTTTCAGTATCTACATTTTCGGGTATCGTGAAACTGCGGACGAATGAAGATGTTTTAAACTCTCTACGAAGTACCCTTTCATTTTCATCTTTTTCTTCAGTATTTTCTTCACTTTGAGCAGAAACTTTAAGAATATTTTTTTCTATTTCTATTTTTATATCTTCTTTCTTGAATCCCGGCACTGATAATTCTATACCGAAAGAGTTTTCTGATTCTGAAATATTTGTTGCAGGAAGGCTGTTTTCTGCAAGATTATTAAATACATCATCATTCAGATAGCTACTAAAGAATGATGGGAAAAAATTACCACTTCTGTCGAATCTTCTAAGTTGATTTTTCATAATCGTATCCTCCTATTTTAAATTTGTTTTTTAGTTTATATGATATTGTTTTCTATATCAAAGAACTATTTTGCAAAAAGTATGCAAAATGACTAAATGTCATGTTTCGAGAAGTGTTTTTTACCGTAAAAAAAACTTAAATAGTTTTTTTTTTGTTTGATTTATTTGATTTAAATATTTGTTTATTAGTGTTTTGTGTTTTGTTGTTTGAAAAGATTGAAATACTTTATACGAGAGAGTTTATTCCTGCTTTTTGTGTCATTATGTCTCTTCTCGAGTTTGTGCATGTAAATAGAAAAATACAATAAGAGAATCAAAGTTTAATGAATTCTCTTATTGTACCTGTTTTCGACTACTATTTCTCCTGATTGAGACGTCGAATAAAATCTAAAACTATTAATTATAAAATGAACGTCATCCCTATTTTTAGACCAATTGCCATCGGTACTATTTTCTTCACTACATCTATCGTTTTGCTGTCGTGGAAAATTCCTGATCCAATGATACTACTAAGATTGAAGTTCGGAGATGATTGTGCATTATAATTCACTAATCTCTTCGCTGCTTCATTCTTTATAATATTGTTTAAACCATAATCGAAATATGCTGCTGCATATAAATCATTCGATTCGCTGATTCTATATTTGGTACCAAATTCTAATGCTAATGCAACAGATGTTTTGAACTTTACTGTTTCTTTTGAAGAAATGTTGCTAAATGTTCCTACTCCCATAAATGGAGCATCAGTATATTCATAATTGTCTTCCGGATAGTAGGCTGTTGTGGTTACAGAGGCTATATCTCCTTTCGCTTTTGTTTTTATGGGAATGCTTATTTTTGCTCCTCCTGCCACATATAATTTGAGATTTCCCGCAGTTTGAAATCTTAGCATTATTGGAATGTTGATGAATGTAGAATTTAATTCCTCTTTCAGACCACTGGCCTTTTTTATACGATACTCAAAAGGTGTATTGTCTATATCATTCGTCCTGAAAGAGTCAGAAAAGTTCGTGCTGTTTACTTTGGCTTTGTAAAAAGCCATTTCTACTCCGGACGAAACACCCCAGTTGCTTTTGAACATGTAAGTGTAGCTTATTCCAAATTGTGTACCCATTTTGGACTTGGTGTCGAAGCCCGTTGCCACGTTGCTATATTTGAATGTATTAAGACCTCCTCCTGCATATGCAGAAAACTCATGTTTGCCATAGTCTTGTGCCCATATGTTTAGAGACAGGCTACTGATAAGCAGTATTAATATGTATATAATATTTGTTTTCATTTTGTTTTTGCTTTGATTAGTTAACCAAAATAGTGAAGGTCTTTATTATACCTTTATTGTTTTGTAGTGTGACGATATATGCTCCACTCAATGTCGGCATAGGTACAGTTGTAACATTATCAGTAATATTATAGCTGCCAATATAGCTACCTGCCGTATTGTAAACTGAGACTTTGGCTCCGTTTGCTTGTTCTGTTGTCAGATTTGCTGATATAGTCAGATTCTGTCCCTCTTTTACCGGATTGGGGTAGGCTGATATCATTGCACTTGTCAATTCTACTTTTGATGGCCATGTTCTAAGTGTCTTATTGGTAACCTTATCTGTTACTTCAACATGATATGATGAGGTTTCACTCAGGCGTTCTCCATTTTTGCCTGCCGAATATGTCTGATGCATAGCACCCGGTATTGTTTCTCCGTTCTCGAACCATTGAAAAGCAGTAAATTCAAATCCGTGTGTCTGAGGGGTGTTTTGTACAGTCAATGTATTGTTCCATCTTACTGATACCAGATCTTTGAAGTTAAATCTCTTTTCGATACTTAATGTATATGATATTTCTTCGGCAGAAAATAGAATCTCGTGCATGCATGGTTTGCTAATATCTACGCTACTCGGTGTAGACGATGTGGTACCTGTTATTGTTATATCCAGTTGAGGGCTAGTATTGCTTTTATCTACTAAATAGTATGCTTTATTATCTGTGATATCTAATTGTTCGTCATTGATATAAATTTTCACTTCTTCTATTACTGGTTTTATTGTGGCTGTTAGTCCTTTGAGTGATGGTTGCACAAGTTCATATCTATTGGCATCGGCTCCTGTCAGTTTAAATATTCCCTGAGCTATAACAGTTTTGTTTTCTCCGGAGGTAGCATCTTCGAATCTTAATATCAGTTCAGAATCATCAATTTTTACATCATCGCTTGTGTTTACTCCTTCCAAAAGAGTATTTTCGATATCTAATTCAGCAAACAGGGATTCGTCAAATTCTTTATCTTTTACTTTTACTGTGGAGATGGTTAATTGGGGTATTACTTTTTTTTCGTAAAGGTTGAAAGTTAATTTAGGAATAGTTCTTTCATCCACATTTATTCCATCTAATTTATACTCTCTAGGGGCAAATACAGATACATACTTACTTGAGTTTCCTGCACTGGCACTGCCTTTTATATTCAAAGATATTTTTTCTTTATTCTCAGCTAACTGACTCTGTATATATTTAGTTATATCAAATATGGCAACATTTTTCTCATTATATCCCGATACTTCTTTATTGTTTAAAAATCCGGGTGTAGATGCTATAATTTCGTCTGTGACAGTAGGCCTTGTGTTCCAGTTTATACCGGTTGCCTTAGAATCGTTCCAATCGGTATTTACAACAGGTCTTACATCCCAATTTGTTTTATTTGCTTCCGGCTGGCAGTTATATTGATATAATGACATATAGGTTTCAATTTCGTATTTGCTTAAATCGGTATTCTTTAGCTCATCTAGTCCGAATAGTAAATAAATTTCTCTATGATAACCAGCCCCTCCGGTATTAACAAACATATCTGCATCTTCTCCATACCTTACTGCTGCCCCTCCTCCATTTTTTACGTATGCATCCATAATCACCTTTGATTCTTTCGATTCTTTTAAGACTCGTTTGTCAAATCCTTTGATGATAATTTGGGGATGGAAAGCTTCGTTCGCATGTTCTTTGGTTGCAAAGTCGGCATCGATTGTACCTCCTGCTGTTCCATTGTGGATCATAAGTGATAACTCTTTTTCTCCCGATTTGTATCGTTCTATGGCATAATCAGTAATGTTTATATTAATCATATTTGCCGGATTGAAATCGTCTCCTAGTGTACCATCGTATGCAAATGCTGCAATGCTACCGAGTATTTCTTCTTTAAAAGCAGGTTTGTTGTTCCATGTAACAGTACTCTCACTCCATTCTTCTGTGACAGGTTTCAGTACCCATGTTGTACTTGATATGCCGCTGTTAGTTCTTAAGAGATATAGCTTAATGCTGATTTGCAGGTCATATTTATTTAGATCATCTACCTTGTCTAAGCTTGCAAGGGGGATTTTGATAAATGCTTGTCTTCTCCATCCCGCATTCACATCATTTTTAATTGTCATACTGGTGTGACTTCCATAATTGGTATCTAGTGTTCCTGCAAGTTCATTGGCGAATGTGTCTTCTGTTGCCTCGGCACTATATTCGAAGATAGGTTGATCTGTTGGTTTTTCCGGCTGCTTGAAAGTATAGTCTTCTGCATTTTTATTAAATAATACTTTGACAGATTTTCCTTTATACGCTCCGGAAGCAGTATTGTCTACCGTAACGGCTTTTAACCCTTTGGTTATAGAAGGTATATCTATTCCAAAGTTTAGAACTTTTCCGGACTGAGCTACATCTGCTGTATGTATATCTGCTGTGCCCTTTTGCAGATCAATATTTTTGATCATGATAGCACCGGGCTGGTCAGCCTTAAGTATTAATTCTTCATTTTTGAATGTTGCCGGCTTACGAAATATTATCTGCCATATTCCAAGAGATTTATGTCTTATTGCTTGTATTGACTCACTGTTTTCGACAATTTCAATATCTTTTAGTTTGGTATTGCAATATTGTTGTATGCTTGCAGCATCTTTCATATTGGGAACTACAAAGTACAGGTATTCTGCATTTTTTGCTTTTTTACCGTGACTTAACCACAAGGCAAAGATGTCTTCTGATACTATATCGCTTGATTGGGAGTAATTTATGTCACTCCATGCCCCGGATTTAGTACCTGTTTCTAACCTTATTTGCCCTCCTTTAGGGAAAATATACCCAATGTTATTATGTATTACCCATTGTACATCATTGTCGTATTCTTTATTTACTCCAAGTCCATGTTTTTCCACAGCTCCAGACTTTGTGCCAACCAGGATTTCTCCTTTAAATAGACCTTGATTCACTGTTGTGATAAGTTCAAGATCGCCTAAGTCTGCGTGAGTAGCGTTGGATGTTAGTCCACTACCAAGACATACTATTTCTTCATCGAATAAGAACCATGCTTTGTCTGCTATAGTACTTATGCTAACTCTTTTTCCTTGTCTGTTATTTGTTGCCCAACTATCGCGCATAGTATACGCATAGGCTGAATAGAGGCTGTCTGTTACACCTCCCACAAAGGATTGTGTTCCAGGAGTTGATGTTCCGGCTGCCATGCTTGACTGAGAGTTTGGTATATGCCCTCTAGGTAGCAAGGGGTTGGTTACTCCCGGAAGTTTTGCCCAATCCCACACAGCATAAATATTACCATACTCCTCTCCATCTTGCAGGATAGAATTGCTTCCATCCGACATAAAATAAGTTTCATAGCCTTCGTCATTTCCCCACTCGCTGCGATAGGTGCGAGATGATGCTGTACGTATCGTATACTGATATTCCGGCCGATTGTGTGAGATAAAATCGCCAATATAATATAACTTACTAACCGGGTTTATACCCTCCGATGCGGGAGAAGTTCTTTCCAGATGTTTCGCAATGAGCTCATATTCGCTTTTGTGATTACTATCACTGCTTGCAAGGCTTTTTGCCATGGCTGCATCACCCGGACGTAAGGTATATCCGGATCGGGTTACTCCTCTGCCTGTAAGCATATAAGGAAAAGATCGCCCTCTCATAGTGCCGAAATAGGTTTCTCTGGCAAACTGGCTAAAAGTCTCAAGTTTGTCTGTTGCTATCTGAAATTGTGTTTGATCGAAAAAATCAAGAAAGGCAACTGTAGTTTTCATTAGTTCTCCGCCATACGAAGCTATTTGTAACTGACTTCCATGCTGGAAATACGATCCATCATATTGAATTCCTTCACTGGAAGGTGATACGGGTTGTATGGGATCGAAGGCATATTTTGCAGCTAACTTTAGAGTATCTGAGTTTTGGCGGATCAAAGCTCTGTTTAACCAATGAAGAGCCATGTCAGTCTTGTTTGGTCCTGCTTCGTTTGCCGGATTAGTTCTGGTTGTTGTCATAATTCTGTATAGTACAGAGTTTACCAGACTTTGATTTACCTTTCTCTCGCTTCCATATTCGAGATACAGTAAAGCGACAGTCATTGGCTTTGGAACACCGATGCTTTGTTGCCACCAATTGGTACTAGTTACATTTGCTTCGTGCCAGAAAGATAAAAGCTTTTCGAATTTGTCAAACAAAGCAGAATCTTTATAATACTTGCTGCCTTCTCGAGTGTATGCATCAGCCATAGCTCGCAAACGAGTAATATGTGTTGTTAAAGGCCACGAAGCTTGAGATCTGGATGTATAGTCTAAATCGGAAAAATAAGATCCTGTAACACTTCTGTTATAATAAGTTCCCAAATAATAAGTTCCCTCTGTATAGAGTAAGAGTAAGTTATCCACTTCTTTGTCTAAGCTTTGTAGTGATGTTGTTTCTTTATTATACTTGATAACTCTTTCTGCTATTATCTCAAAGTCATTTTTCTGCGCATAAAGTAAATTGTTAGATAATAATACAACAGAAATGAGTAAGCACAATCGGCCTATTTTGCTCAATGATAAAAAGGCATTACTGTAATAGTGGTTTTTCATATAATATATAAGTTAAAGATTAACAGTTAACAATATACTTGTTGTTATTCTATTGATTCAAGGTGTGTTTGGAAAAGTGTTAATCCGATTAATGCAAACATAAAATGATTAAAATGAATAGGTTTACTTATTTTGTTATTTTATTTACTTTTTTTAGTAATCCTGAAAAATTCGAGGCTATAGCTTTTTTAGTTGTTTTTATATATCAGCGAATAATAAAGCCCGATACTTTTAGGTATCGGGCTTTAATTTGTATGGGATTATATTCTATTTTTTCTCTACGTATTTGCTTCTTATAGTTTTTATTTTTGTCGTTTTACCTCTTTGAGTAACAGGGGGTACTTGTTTAATATCCAGAGCTTTTTTGGCTTCTTCTATTTTTTGTTTTGCCTCGTCGGATAGGATAGGGTAGTGAAGGTCTAGTGTTTCCATTTTTTTGCAAATTATCTCTCCTACTGCATATCGCATAAACCATTTATTGTCGGCAGGTATTACGTGCCATGGGGCTTCATCAGTCGATGTTTGTGTGAGCATATCCGAATATGCTTTCATATAGTCGTCCCAATATTCTCTTTCTTTGATATCTGCGGCAGAAAATTTCCAGTTTTTCGATTCATCTTCCAATCTTGCTAAAAATCGTCTCTTTTGTTCGTCTTTCGAAACGTTCAGGAAAAATTTGAGAATAATTGTTCCGTTTTCGGTGAGATGTTTTTCCATATCATTTATCTGTCTGTAGCGAGCTTTCCAAAACTTGTCGTCGATATCATCTACCTTGTTTATGTGTGGTAGTTTTCCATTCAGAACAATTGCCGGATGTACTTTTGCTACCAATACGTCTTCGTAATGCGACCGATTGAATATACCAATGCGACCTCGTTCGGGTAGCGATTTATAGATTCTCCACAGGTAATCATGATCCAGTTCCTCTGCTGAAGGTTGCTTGAATGAATATACCTGACAACCCTGAGGGTTGATGCCCGACATAACGTGCTTAACAGTTCCATCTTTACCGGCAGCATCCATTGCTTGAAATATTATAAGTATAGAGTAGCGGTCTTGGGCATATAATTTGTCTTGGAGCAAAGCTAGTCTTTCTGTATTTTCCTCTAATAGTTTCTTTGCTTCTTTTTTATTAAGTTCGGCCACATAATAGGATTCAAAATCAGAGACTTTATGTTTTTCACCCGGCTTTGCTATAATTTTGTTCAAAACGTCTTTTTTCATAATGAGTTGTGTGTTCTATGTGTTCTAATTGATTATAACGTTGTATATATTTTAATAAACATGCAAAGGATATAAAGAGTTCCGTTTATAACTAATAAATATATAACTTTTATCTTTCTCATTATGGTAAGAAGGCTAAGTGCTATTCCTATTATACCACAGATGCTTTCGGTAATTAAAATCCAGGTTGGGTACTGAAACATATATAGGATGCCCCTCCAGAGAAAAATTCTGTCTAAAGAATTATATAACCAAAAGGAGTTGAGAATAATTAATATTATCCCAACTCCCATATTGTATTTTGTTGATCTCATATTTTACTGAGACTTACTTTTCACTATTCTACTCCTCCTTAAACCAGCCAGAGTACATAAGATAATTCTTTGCGATTTTCTGATTCATCTCTTTGGCCTGATCTGCATCTACCTTTTTTACGAATTTGGCCGGAACACCTGCGTATATACTGCCAGGCTCTACCTGAGTGCCACTGAGTATAACAGAGCCTGCTGCAACTATGGCTCCTTCTCCTATTACTGCATGGTCTAGCACAATGGCTCCCATACCTATAAGTGCTCCATTCTCTATTTTTGCGCCATGTATAACTACATTGTGACCAATAGAGACATCATCACCAATTTCTACTACCGATTTTTGATACAATGTATGCAATACGCTTCCGTCCTGAATATTTACACGGTTGCCTATGCGTATCGAATTAACATCGCCTCTCAATACGGCATTGAACCAGATGCTACAGTCTTTGCCTATTACCACGTCTCCTATTACAGTAGCATTTTCTGCCAGATAGGTGTTTTCTCCTATTTCGGGAACAAATCCCCTTACTTCTTTAATTAGTGCCATTTTTATCTTTTGTATAATAGTCGAGAAGCTTTAACATATTCTGCTCGTCTATCTTTCTTGCTATAATAATTTTATCTTTGTTTAAAATGTAACTTGAGGGTATTCCGGTAGTGTCAAAAGACATCCAGTATTGAGATTTATATTCCATGTCTGCACAATTTATCCAGTCGGATAGGTTATTTTCTTTAACAAATGTCTCCCACAATTGTTTGTTCGATCCTATGTTTATTGCAATTACCTCCACTCCTTTGTCTTTATACTCTTTGTATAGCCCATTGTGCAATTTAGGAGTCTCTGTTTTGCAATGTCCGCAATCAGGATCATAAAAGTACAAGATTGTATAATCGGCAGCAATATCGTTAGTGTTAATTTTATCTCCGTTTATAGATTCAAGAGCGAGATTCTGAGCTTTCATGCCTATACGGTTATTTTTCATTATTTCGTACATGCTTCTTAGTTCCGAATACTGAGTTTGATCTATCCAATCTATATTTTTGTCTAAAATATAGTCTTCGAAGAGTTTTGCCCAAATGTTTTCATCACCCATTACTTTACTCGCTATCGACTCGTTTGTAAATTTTGACAACATTTCTTTGAAGCATTGGTCATTGTTTTGAGTTTTTCCTATCAGCTGACTGGCAGCGGCGGCAATAGAGTCGGGTGTTTGTACTACCCATTGACGCATATAGTTCTCTAGATAACTGGAGAAGAAGTTTGTTCTCCAAAATCGGGGATCTGTCAGGCTTATATTGTCGAAATAATGCTCTTTTGCATAAGAATTGTTCTCGTTCATTTCCTGCGCACTTTTAGGTTCGGGATATGGCAGGGTAATAGGCTCCAGCCCTTTTAAAAACAAGCTGCTCCAACTGTCTTTATTTAATGTTAGAGAGGTTGATACAAAAGTTTTTTTCTTCTGTTCCAGCTCGTCTACTTTTTTCTTTAATTTAGATAACTGCTGTTCAGTAGTTTTAGCATCCTCAATTTTATCCTTTAATCGATCTGCTTCCTGTACTATATTTAAATATTCTAAAAGAGTTTTTGTGTCTTCACAACCTGTAATTCTACTTTTTCGAAAATCTTTTTCGTTTATATAAAAATAGATGTTACCCTGTTCTTTATTTAATAACAGATCAATGTAAAAATTAGGCTTTATGTGTAAAAAGTATTGTCCGGAAGGATATTTACTTGGCTGCGAAAATATTCCTTTTCCTTCATCTGAAAGCGTAATAGAATCGACAGCATAAGTGTTTTCTTTCCAATATTGCCCCAGATATATTTTTTTGTCTTTTTGTGTTGGAATTTCAACTTCGAGATAAAATCCATTCTCTGTATTGTTTGTATTATTTTGAGCCTCCATCTTAGAAAAGAAGAGGAGGCTCAAAATTATCAGAATATTATATTTCATTCGTTTTTTCTTTTAACCATTGTTTTTCCTCTTCATTCAAGAGTGAAGCAAGCCGGTCGTATACAAATTTGTGGTATTCGTTAAACCATGTGATTTCTTTATCGGTAAGCATTTCTTTCACAATAGGTGTAGTATCTATTGGACATAGCGTTAATGTTTTGAATGAGTAGAAATCACCGAATTCTGTAGTGGTCTCATGTTGCGTTACTATTAGGTTTTCTATACGGATTCCATATTTTCCTGCTCTGTACAATCCCGGTTCGTTAGATGTGACCATGCCTATTTGCAAAGTGGTTGGATTTTCGTTCATCCTAATGTTTTGAGGTCCTTCGTGTACATTTAAGAAATGGCCTATTCCGTGTCCGGTTCCGTGCAAGTAGTTGAGTCCGTTATCCCAAAGGGCTTTTCGAGCCAAAATGTCGATCTGGCTGCCACGTGTCCCTTGCGGATATATTGCTGTTGCTATATTGATATGTCCTTTCAGAACCATTGTATAGTCTTTTTTCATCTGATCGGTAAGAGGTCCTACGGCTACAGTACGAGTTATATCTGTAGTGCCATCGAAATATTGAGCACCCGAATCAACCAATAAGAAGCCTTCTGCTTTTACAGCAAGCGAACTTTCCGGCGATACATGATAGTGTACAATGGCTCCATTAGGCCCATAGCCTGATATAGTATCAAAGCTTTCTCCTACAAAGTTTTGCTGTTGGCTTCTGTATTCTACCAGTTTTTTAGGAATATCAATCTCTGTTACATTGCCTTCGGCTACAGCTTTCTCTAGCCACATCAGGAACTTAACAAGAGCTACACCGTCACGTTGCATAGCGTTGCTGAATCCTTGTATTTCAACTTCATTCTTGATGCTCTTCATCAGATCGGCCGGAGATGGAATGTCTATAATTCTATTTCCCGATGGAATTGTGTTGTAAAGTCTGAAAGTGACTTTGTTACCATCGAGACAAACGGCTGTGTCTATTTTAGATACATAGTCGAATACCTTACCGTATTCAGCTATGACAACACCCTCCGATTTCAGATAGTCCACTATCTCTTTAGTTAGCTTTTGCGAATCTATAAAAAGCACGGTTTCCTTGCGTGAAACGTATGCGTAACTAACAGCTACAGGGTTGCATTTTACGTCGTTTCCTCTTATGTTGAATATCCAGGCAATGGTGTCGAGTGAAGCAACCAGTAACGATTTTGCTCCTTGTTTCTCAACGCTATCGCATATGCGTGCTATTTTACTGCTTGCAGATTCTCCTGTATATTTCTCGGGCAATACGAATATCGGATTCTTAGGGATTTCAGGTCTGTCTTGCCATATCGCGTTAAAAGGATCGTAGTCGCTTATTACATGAAGATTTTTGATATTCAATTTATGAATAAGGCTGAAAGCTTCTTTGGCAGCATAAACATTACCGTCTATTCCAACGTTTTCGCCTTCGCCCAGCTGTGTCGTTAGCCATTCTTCGATAGAAGGCGTCTGAGGAAGTCCTTCTTTGAATAGCTCTATTTCTGTTCCACCTAGTTCGCTTGTTGCTTGTAGAAAATAGCGGGAGTCAGTCCATAAGCCGGATTTTTCCCGTGTAACAACTATTGTTCCTGCCGATCCTGTAAAGCCACTTATCCACTCTCTCGATGCCCAATGGGATGCAGGGTACTCGCTCAGATGGGAATCTGTACTGGGGATAATAAAAGCATGGAGCCCTTTTTCTTCCATAAACCGGCGTAGTTCACCGATTCTTTTATTTATTTTATTACTCATACCTAAAATATTTTATGGTGTGTTTATTCTTCTCTATACATTGAGCATGTTCCTTCTATCTTAGCTCCGGGTTCGATCTCTAATGTCTGGGATATTATGTTTCCTGTGAATAAGGCAGAGGCTCTTAGTACAACACTTCCCGGACAATTAATGTTGCCATCCAAACGTCCCAGTATTTCTATATTTGTACACTTTATGTCTCCTGATACAACGCCGCTGGTACCGATTACGATCTTCCCTTTACAAGTAATATTTCCGATGGTTGTACCATCTATCCTGAAATCTTCTTCGGCGCAAATATCTCCGGTGATTTGAGTGCCTGTAGCAAGGATATTGTGAGTGCTAGCAGTTATTGATATAACTTCTTTGATTTTTGCCATGTTTAATATAAGTGTCTTTTGAAAAACAAACTTAGTTAAAAATCATCAGAACTCTTCTTCTGGAATATATAAAATTCGTTATTCTTTATTAGTTTGTGAACCTTTTGTGTTTGTGTATTATCTTTTTATGAAAAGATTGGGGCATCTTTTGTTATCTTTGTCTCAAAATGTAAAATACATGAAGAGTTATATCTTGTTAGAAAATCTGGTTTTTTATGCCAATCATGGAGTCTTTGAACAAGAAAAGAATGTTGGGAATGTTTATATTGTCAATCTGAAGTTAGATGTTGATCTGGGAAAGTCTTGTGCTTCCGATAATTTGACCGACACTGTAAGTTATGCAGATGTGTATGCAGATGTGAAAGAGCAAATGATGTATCCTTCTAATCTACTAGAGCATGTGGCTAAGAGGATTGTAGATTGTCTGAAAAACAAATATCCTACAATAAGGACTGTAGAAATAAAATTATCGAAACGAAATCCTCCTATGGGCGGACAACTCGACTATGCGAGTGTTTTATTGATAGATTGATGTATGCGAGTAAAAAAGATAACTGACCTGAACCGGATCTCTGTTGAAGAATTTAAAGAGACGAAAAAAACACCATTGGCGATAATTCTCGATAATGTGAGAAGTCTGAATAATATAGGCTCTGTATTTCGTACTTCTGATGCTTTTTTGGTTGAATCTATTTGTATTTGCGGGATTTCGGCCACTCCTCCGAATATAGAGATTCATAAAACCGCACTAGGGGCAGAAGACTCAGTCGATTGGAAATATTTTGAGACAACGCAGGATGCTGTAGCTTACATGAAAGAAAAAGGGTTCTCAATTTGTGCTGTTGAGCAGGCCGAAAATAGTATAATGTTGGATGAGCTGAAACTGAACAAAGAAAAAAAATACTGTCTTGTTTTGGGTAATGAAGTAAAAGGTGTACAGCAAGAAGTTGTGAACCTATGCGACTTTTGTGTCGAAATACCTCAGCGAGGGACTAAGCATTCTTTGAATGTTTCAGTTGCTACAGGAATTGTAATATGGGAATTTTTCAAGAAATTAACGTGATTTTCTGATATTATTGTTAATTTTGCAAAATAACATTAATGGCATAACAGAACTATGATGAATGAATCAGAGTTGCTTCGTTTGAAAGAAAAAGGTATATCGTTAGAGGACTTACAAAAACAAATTGATCATTTCAAAACAGGTTTTCCGTATTTGGGAATAGCAGCCCCAGCCTCCGTGGAAAAAGGTATTGTAAGAATACAACCTGATAGTGAACAACAATATTTGGATGTCTGGGATACCTATACATCATCAGATAAACGTATTGTGAAGTTTGTGCCCGCATCCGGAGCGGCAAGCCGTATGTTCAAGGACTTGTTCGAGTTTTTGGATGCACCATATCAAACACCGAGTACAGCCTTTGAAAAAACTTTTTTTGAAGGATTGTATAAGTTTGCTTTTTTTGAAGATTTAAATGCTGCTTGTTTACATAATTCGGGTAAGGGGATTCCAGAATTGCTTTCGGTAGGAGATTATAAAACAATCGTTGAAAATCTTTTAAGCGAAAATGGCTTGAATTATGGTGCTTTACCTAAAGGGTTACTGAAATTTCATAAATATGGCTCATTTGTACGTACTCCGGTCGAAGAACATTTGGTAGAGGGTGCATTATATGCCAAGAATAAGAAGGGGGAAGTGAATATTCACTTTACCGTATCGCCTGAACATAGAGTCCTGTTTCAGAAATTAGTAGACGATTGCAAAACAAAAATGGAGAGCGATTTGTTTATAAATCTAAATATTGGTTTTAGCGAACAAAAACCTAGTACCGATACTGTTGCAGTAGACTTAAATAATGAACCTTTCAGAGATAAGGAGGAACTGGTATTCAGGCCTGGGGGGCATGGTGCTTTGATCGAGAATTTGAATGATTTGGATGCAGATGTTATATTTGTTAAAAATATAGATAATACTGTTCCTGATAAATTTAAGAAAGAGGAAACCAAGTACAAAAAAATATTGGCAGGGGTGCTGATAGATACCCAACAAAAGATTTTTGAATATCTAAAACTGATTGATAGCGGCAAATATACTCATGATGAGTTGTTAGAGATTCTTTATTTTCTACAGAATGTACTGAATATAAAAAATCCGAATACAAAGTTGCTGGAAGACGCAGAACTTGTTCTTTATCTGAAAAGAAAATTAGATCGTCCGTGTCGGGTTTGTGGTATGGTGAGAAATATTGGAGAGCCTGGAGGAGGGCCATTCTTGGCTGTTAATTCTGATGGTACAATATCCCCACAAATCCTAGAAAGTTCGCAAATAGATATGTCCGATCCGGAGAAAAAAGCGATGTTTTTGAACGGGACACATTTCAATCCGGTGGATATTGTCTGTGGTGTAAAAGATTACAGAGGTTATCATTTCAATTTGAAAGATTATGTAGATAACAATACGGGTTTTATTTCCATAAAGTCTAAAAACGGTAAGGAGTTAAAAGCCTTAGAGTTGCCTGGGCTATGGAATGGTGCGATGTCCGATTGGAATACAATTTTTGTTGAAGTGCCTATAAGTACATTTAATCCAGTGAAAACAGTGAATGATTTATTGCGAGAACAGCATTTATAAACGACTTCTCTTTTGATTTTAGATGAAGAAGTGACTGATAAAAGAATGAAAAGTTATTCTAAATTTTGTTACTTCTAAAAAAAGAAATATCTTTGCAAATAATTTGAATGCTTAAAACATTGTCAATATATATTCCTTTGATCATTCTAATGAGGAATAACGCTTTAAGATTGACTGACTTTTATAAAACTACAAAAATGAAACTTCGATTAGTATTAGTCGTATTACTATCTTTGCCTTTATTAGCTAAAGGTCAATCAGCTCCAAAGACGGAAGCCAAGTCGGGGGTGATATTTTACTCAAAGGGTCAAATGTATGTATCTTATGGGGAAAAGGCACCTACAGGAACGGCGGCGTCTACTTCTTTGTATATTGATGGTTCGGCAAAGTTTGTCACAGGTTCGTCGATAGACCAAAAAGGAAGGACAGAGTTGACCGGTGATTTTATAAATGGAAAGAATCCCAATGAAGAAGCAGCTGCCAGTGCCAATTTGTTTGTTAATCTAGGGGCTACACCTACTGCTACAGAGGGTGTTGTTGCTTTTGTAGGTAAGCCGACAATAAATGGAGGGTCTGCTCGTCAATGGATTTATGGAGTTAAAAATCAAATAGGTGGAGTTGATGATAACTGGAATGGTAAGTCTCAGAAAGCATTCAATTTCATGAGATTCCCTACTATAAGTGTAGAAAAGGACGATCCAACATTGTTAACTAATGCCGATTGGCGTTACAATAGTTTGGTTACAATTGACCCTTCTGCTGCAGTTGAGGTTAATTATATAGATGTAGATGTTACTAAAAAGAACAGACTAGGAGTATTAGCTCAGTATAAGACAGATGCAACTAATAATGTGATAAATAGCGGTCATCTTCTTATTCATAATTTGGCACCGACTCTTTCTTCTAATGTATTGGGGAGATCAACTTATAGCCAGGTCGACTTGGAAATGTATAAGTATGATGGTACAAATGATGATGGTGCTTTTGATAATGAAAGTGCAGAAAAACCTAATCCTAGTCCTTCTACATTTGGTAAAACTTTGAGAAATCCTGAAGGTTGGAATTATTTGACAGGTTTTGCCTCTCCTTTCGAGGAACTTGGCTCCGATTATATGTTTTATCATGCTTTAGCTAAACCAAATAAATTTAGCATAACTTCAAATAAAGGCCCTATAGTAGATCCGTTCTTCAGAATGAAAAAAGGAGAAGCTTACTTTATGAGTATGGAAGTTTCTCATGCCGACCATAAAGATCATATTGATATAAGGTGGGATTTTGAAGACGATAAAGGGGCAACTGGGATCCATAACACGAAAAGAGCCAGAGGTGGTTATGTATTTAATAGAAGAGTTTTCCATGACTTCTTATCTTCGCCTACAGTAGTAGCTGCAACAAATGAAGGATCTATGGATAACTTTAGCCGATTCTTGTATAATAAGTTCGAAAATGCTGACGGTACAGGAGCTAGAGTGTTTAATGATAATGGTACTTATGCAAATCCTTCTTTCGCAGTTCATGGAGATACAGATAAGCCAGTTGGTGGTTTAGGTAAAACTGTATGGATGGAAAATGGTAAAGACAGATCAAGGTATGAACTAATGGAGAATGAAACATTTACTTTGGGTGATGTTACATTAGCTCTGACGGATGGTTTGAACTTTATAGGTAATCCTTTTATGGTACCGATAACTTTAAATCCTTTATTAGGTTTGAATAAAGATGGATCAGATAAAGGTTTTACTGATGATAAATTGAAAGAAGCTTTTGAAATTGACGAACTCGGTTCTGGTCTAAAAGCATCTACTGAAAGCATGACAGGGGTAAACCTGAGAGCTAAGTATTGGGTTATAAACCAAGGTTTGATCCGTTACGAGGCTGCAAAGAACCAGTTTACTTATCGGGTTACTTATGACTATGTAAGTAGAGATGGTACTACTACTCCTAAATCAGCAACAGTTGCAAGCGGAGAACCAACGGGTCCGGATGATCCAAATGGAAATCCAACAAATCAGACCACTGGAGTAGGTATTGCTAATCCGGCAGATTATTTAATCTCTCCTATGCAGATATTTTGTCTACAGGCAAATGGGCCAACATCAATAACTTTGTCTACGGCTAAATTAGCTAAATTTGGAGAAGCTCGTATGCCAAAGAGTGCAGCACGTTCTCAAGCTGGTAATGATGCATTATTCAGAGATTGGTTTGCAGTAGAAGCTTATAATAATGTAGATAATACATCGGATCGTACATCGGTCGTATTTCGTAGAGATGCAAGAGCTCATTTCGAAGACGATCCTTATGATACAAGGAAAGGTTTAACTAAAGCTTTCGAAGAATATCAGCAAGAGATAACAGATACAGATGGAAAATCTCTAACAACAAATCAAAAACAAGATGTTGCTACAGGGATTCTTTATACTAAATCTAGTGATGATATTAGCTTACTTGGTAATGCAGTTCCATATAAAACAAAAGAATTGGCTTTGTATCTGAATCCTCCGGTAGAATCTCAAAAAATGACATTAAAGTTTTTCGAATTGGAGAACTTGGAAGCAGTACCGGGAGTATGGTTGATAGACCGAAAGCTGGATAATAAAACAATGAAGTTAGAGCCGGGTGATGAATACGAATTTGTTTCAGATCCTGCCGATGCCAAGTCTATAATTGGAGGAAACAGATTTATACTTCGATTCTATGATGATGGTGATGATATAATTGGTAATAATCAAAAACCGATATCAGCTTATTATAACAACTCAACATTGTATGTTTCTGGTCTGAATGAAGGAGATATTAATAGTGATGTTCAAATCTATGATATGCAGGGGCGTTTAATGGGGCGTACAAAAATTAATAACTTACAGTCATATTCTTCTTTCGAATATGTGAAGCCTTTAAGTTTAGGTACTTATATAGTTAAAATAACAGGTAAGCGAAATTATACATCTAAGATTGTAAGCTTGCAGCACAACTAACACGAATAATACAGACGAAAAAATTGAATAATGAAAACTAAACTACAAATATTATTACTATTGGTGCTGATCTTCGGATCGACATATGTGCCGTCTGTAAAAGCAAGTACAGAGAGAGATGCTCCAATAGTTACATCAGAGGCGCCTTCTACTGTATATTTGCAAGAGGCGAAGCGCTCGCTAGGAAATAACACAACAACTTCTTCTTCTGCTTCTGCTTATGAAGGCTTATTAGATGCTGCAAACTCTTGGAAAGACCCTTTTCTCCCCGGAGATGAATCTTCTGATCCTGGAAACGTAGGGGCTCCCGTAGGAGATTTTTCATTGCCTATAGCAATTTCTATATTATTACTCTACCTTCTCTATAGAAGAACAACTATATCGAGAAGACGCAATTTTTAAACATATACTTACAATATATAAAAAAGTCCGGATAGATATCTATCCGGACTTTTTTGTATATAAACTGTTATTCTATTTCTCTATCCAATGGATTATTCTGTCAGAAAATGGGTCCTCTCGAGGTGCTGCAAAATCAATTAATTCTCCTTTTTCATTTATCATAAATTTCTGGAAATTCCATTGTACTTCTGTTGATAATTTCCCGTTTTCGCTTTTCTCTGTCAGCCATTTATAGATAGGGGCTTTGTTGTCTCCTACTACATCTATCTTTGCCATCATAGGGAATGTTACATCATACTCTAAAACGCAGAAGGATTTTATCTCTTCATTACTCCCTGGTTCTTGACCGTTAAAGTTGTTGGCTGGGAAACCAATTATAACGAAATTCTTATCTTTATACTTTTCGTATAATTCTTGTAGCTTCGCATATTGAGGAGTCAGTCCACATTTAGAAGCTACATTAACTACTAATACTTTTTTCCCTTTCAATGAAGATAGATCGAATTCTTTTCCATCTATATCGGTGACCTTAAAGTCATAGAATGATTTACTTTGGCTAGCCATAGTGATTGATATAAAGCTGAATAGAATGAATGTAAATATTTGTTTCATACTAAATTGAATTTAATTTTTGAATCTATATATTAAAACACCTTACAACTAAAGATAGTTTTAAGATTAGATACAATATATAGCGGGTTTATATAATAAGGATAAGCTCTAAAAATAGTAACTTTGGATTTTCTAATTACGATAAGATGGATTTAAGTCTCGAAATTTTCTCATTAATTTTATTTTTCGGTGCATGTTTTGCCGGTCTGATTGGTTCCCTTACCGGATTGGGGGGAGGAGTTATTGTGATACCATTGCTTACATTGGGCTTTGGTGTCGATATGCGTTATGCTATCGGTGCAGCTTTGGTAACGTCTATTGCAACTTCGTCGGGTGCAGCTGCTGCGTATATCAAAGAAGGCATAACGAATGTGCGCATTGGTATGTTCCTTGAAATTGCAACTACAACGGGTGCTGTTATAGGTGCCATAGTAGCTATGTATTTGGATAAGGTATATATTGCCATAATCTTTGGTTGTGTTCTTATTTTTTCGGCAGTAAGATCTGTTATGAAAAAAGAAGATAATATTGACTATTCTGCTCCCGGCGATAAACTAGGGATAACTTTAAAATTGAATGGCTCTTATCCAACAAAAGACGGAAAAGAAGAGAGCTATAATGTGCACAACGTAATTGGAGGCTATTCGTTGATGACTTTGGCGGGAGTGCTCTCAGGATTGTTGGGTATAGGTTCCGGTGCGCTTAAAGTGTTGGCAATGGATACAGCAATGAAAATCCCATTCAAGGTGTCCACAACTACCAGTAACTTTATGGTTGGCGTTACTGCTGCCGCCAGTGCAGTTATTTATCTCCAGAGAGGATATATTGATCCAGGGTTGGCTATGCCTATAGTAGTAGGTGTATTAATCGGTGCTTTCTTCGGTTCGAAGATATTACCTAGAACTAATGTGAAAAAATTAAGATTGCTGTTTAGTGTTGTTATATTCTTTTTGGCAATATCAATGATATATAATGGTTTAACCGGTAAATTATAAGAAGATGAATATGTTTTCAAAAGAATTTTGGGCAGAGAGGGATATGGAACTTCTTATAGGTAAACTATTAAGATATGGTGTTATGCTTGCCTGTGGAATCACTCTTTTGGGAGGAGTTATTTATTTGTTTCAGAATCATGGAGTTTCCATGACTCATTATAAACCAACTCCGGACGATATGCCTTTTCCGGGAGTAGAGTTTTATCTTCGAGAAATAACCACCATCATACCTCGGGTTTTGTCTTTTGATGGAGCAGCCATTATTCAACTTGGAGTGTGTGTGTTGATCGCTACGCCTATTCTGCGAGTTGCTTTTTCTGTTATAGGCTTTCTCATCGAAAAAGATTATATGTATGTGGTTATTACACTGATTGTACTTTGTATTATTGTAGCAAATATGCTCTTGGGGTTACATTAATTATTTCTAATAATTGAGATAATGGAAATATTAAAACAAGAAAGGCGCTTGTTGCTTATAATAAGATCTTTAGTTGTATTCTATATTTTTGCATTGTTCTTTTGGGGGATAACAGCATTTCCTTTGGAGAGCGAGATCGGGATTGTTTGCAATGTACTAGGAATTTCTCAGGGAGTTTCTCCTGAAAATTATGAAGGATTAAAATTTTGGATTGCCAAAGTAAACGAAGCTTTGGTGAATACCAATAGAGATTATCCTTTTCTTGCTTATGGTACCGATTGGTTGGCTTTTTCTCATATTGTAATAGGCATTGCGTTTATAGGGGTTTATATTAAACCTGTACGTAATATATGGATTGTTTATTTTGGAATGATAGCATGTTTGGGTGTTATCCCTTTGGCACTTATCTGCGGAGCTATACGCGAAATTCCTTTCTATTGGCGTATGATAGATTGCTCTTTTTGTGTGTTTGGTATTATTCCTCTCTATATATTATTGAGATATATTAAGAGATTAGAGAAACTGATAAACTATGTACCCTCTAAATATTAAGACTTATTTTAAGATAGAGCAAAAAGGTTGCCCGGTAAATTTTTTATAGCTCCTTTCATTTCCAATTCGAGTAAAGTGGAAAATAAAGTATATGCCGGAATATTAAGTTCTCTGGAGAGTTGATCAATATGTATAGAGTCTTTTTTGTTTAGTATATCTATAATAGCTTGTTCTTCGTTGGTAAAAGTTATAAACAGGTTTTGCTGTTTTGGAGATTTCTTTTTCTGTGAAGATTCTTTTTCCCATCCCATCTGGTGAAAAAAATATTCGGAAGATAATAATAGGTCTGCTTTGTGAGAAGCTATTAGCTTATTGCATCCTCTCGAATATTTATCCGTCATTTTCCCGGGAACGGCAAAAACATCTTTGCAATATGAGTTCGCAATTTCTGCTGTGATGAGAGAGCCTCCCTTTTCGTCAGATTCTACAACCACTATAGCATCGGCCATCCCTGCTACTATACGGTTTCTTCTCACAAAGTTGAATCGGTCCGGCTCTGTTTTGCTCTGAAATTCGGAAAGAAGTCCTCCATTGTTAAGCATTTCTATAGCTGTCTGTCTGTGGGGTGATGGATATATCGTATCTAGACCATGAGCTAGTACTCCAATGGTCGGCAGATTGTATTTTATAGCAAATCGGTGTGCCTGTATATCTATGCCATACGCAAGTCCACTAATGATAAGGGTATCTGGAAAGATAGAAGAAATGTCTTTCAGAAAATTGTCGCAAAAGCTGTTGCCATATGTTGTAGACTGACGTGTGCCTACGATACTGATGACTTTTTCTTTATTGAAATCTGCTTCTCCTTTAAAGTAAAGCATAACAGGTGCATCAGAGCATTCACGCAGGCGTTTGGGATAATCGGCTTCATTAATAAAGTATGTGGAGATATTGTTTTTATCTACAAAGAGAAGTTCTTTCTCTGCATTGTCTATTACAGCTGGTTTTAATATTTCGTCTACTAATTTAGAAGAAATGCCTTTGTTGATAAGAGACTTTCTGTTCGACCTGAATATCGCTTCTTCATCGCCACCTACAATTTGGAGTAAGTTTCTCGCAGTAATATCGCCTACACCCGTTATCTGGGTAAGGGCTATTTGATAAAGTCTTTTGTCTGTGTTTGTGCTCATTTAAGAAATAAGTGGACTGTTGTCTACTATTATGCCATCACGCATATGTATTGTTCTATCCGTTATAGATGCCAGATTTTCATCGTGGGTTACTATTACAAAAGTCTGACCAAGCGTATCTCTCAGTTTAAAAAACAACTGATGTAATTCGTCCTTATTCTCTGTGTCTAAGCTGCCGGAAGGTTCGTCTGCTAGTATTACTGCCGGGTTGTTTACGAGTGCACGTGCCACAGCCACACGCTGTTTTTCTCCACCCGACAATTCGTTTGGCTTATGGTCTATTCGTTCGGTCAGTCCTAACATATCAAGCAACTCTTTAGCTCTTGTCTTGGCTTGTGATTCCTTTGCTTTTCCTATCAAAGCCGGAATCATTACATTCTCTAATGCTGTAAACTCGGGCAATAGCTGATGGAATTGAAAGACAAATCCTATATTTCTGTTACGAAAATCGGATAGTTTAGAATCGTTGAGCTTGCTTACATTTATGTTATTTATAAATACCGAGCCTTTATCAGCTTTATCTAATGTTCCTATGATTTGCAAAAGGGTTGTTTTTCCGGCACCGCTAGCCCCTACTATAGATATTACTTCTCCTTGCTTTACTTCAAGATTTATTCCTTTGAGAACTTTTAGTGATCCAAAACTTTTTGTAATACCTTCTACCTTAATCATAATCTTTCTTTATTGTAAAAAATACAGGCTACACAAAGATATAAACTTTTATGCAGCCCGTTTATTTTAAGTTCTATTATTTATTACTGGATGCCTATCCCGAAATAGTCGAACCCTACATCGTTCATTTCTTGCTTGTTGTATATGTTTCTTCCGTCAAATACTACAGGCTTTTTCATTGTCTTTTTAATGACTTCCCATGTAGGTAAACGGAACTCGTTCCATTCAGTAACCATCAATATGGCATCAGCATCGAGGGTAGCATCATATATGTCTTTAGCATATACTATTGTATCTCCTACGTGATGCATGGCTTCATTCATTGCCACAGGATCATAAGCTCTGACTTTGCCTCCGGCTTTTATTATTTTGTCTATGAGAACCAATGATGGAGCTTCGCGCATATCGTCTGTTTTCGGTTTGAATGCCAGCCCCCACATTGCAATGGTTTTACCTTTTATGTCTCCATTGTAATATTTCATCAGCTTATCGAAAAGTATATTTTTTTGGAACTCGTTTACATTTTCTACAGCTTCTAATATTTGCATATTGTAACCAAGTTTTTTTGCTGTCTTCATTAGTGCTTTTACATCTTTAGGAAAACAACTGCCTCCATAGCCACAACCTGCATATAAGAATTTTGATCCTATGCGGGCGTCCGCTCCTATTCCTTTACGTACCATACTTACATCTGCTCCTACTATTTCGCAAAGATTTGCGATATCGTTCATAAAACTGATACGTGTAGCCAACATGGCATTAGCAGCATATTTAATCATTTCGGCAGACGGAATGTCTGTATATATGATTCTGTAATTGTTTAATGTAAATGGCTTATAAAGCTTTTCCATGAGCTTTTTAGCATTGTCAGTCTCCACACCTACAACTACTCTGTCCGGTTGCATAAAGTCTGTTATGGCAGCACCTTCTTTTAAAAATTCAGGATTTGAGGCTACATCGAATGTTATATCAGACTTTCCTCTTTTGTCAAGCTCTTCCTGTATAGCCTGCTTTACCAATTTTGCAGTTCCTACGGGTACAGTGCTTTTGGTGACTACAACCATATATTTATTTAGGTTTTTGCCTACAGTGCGTGCTACTTCTAATACATATTTCAGGTCAGCACTACCATCTTCATCGGGAGGTGTACCTACAGCCGAAAATACAATGTCTACATCGTTGAGTATCGAGCTTAAATCCGTTGTGAACTGTAAACGTCCTGCCTTATGGTTGCGTTCTACCATTTCGTCCAATCCGGGTTCGAAAATCGGAATTATTCCGTTTTTCAAATTGTCTATTTTTTTCTGGTCGATGTCTACACAATAGACTTCAGTTCCCATTTCAGCAAAACATGTTCCTGTAACAAGACCTACATAACCTGTACCAACAATTGCTATTTTCATTTATTTCAAGTAATTATGTTGTATAAATTATAATTGTAAACGTTTGTTTTTTCTTAATTTGCAAAGATAAAATATTTGTTCCAATCAGCCTAATTTCGTGAGATATATCGAGCTTTTTTGCCTCAGAAGAAATATATTAGTCCTAACTTATAAGACCTGTTGTAAAGAGGAAATTCATCTTTTACAATGTTAGTTAATCCGTGCATGTAATTAAAAGAAAGCTGTATGTTTTTATGCTCTACTCCTATCAGAACCGATCCTCCAAAATCAAAATTATGGTAGTCAGCATCTTCTGTATCTAGAATTCCATCTATAGGCAATGATGTAGATCCCCCTTCTATTTTATAAGAATCGCTTCCGGTCATCCAGCGGGTATAATCGAACCCGATGTAAGGCCCTAGACCGGCTATCAATCTGAAATCTTCGCTTATAGGTATTTTAGTTCCAAGGTTTATAACCAAATTTTGGGTGGAGTTCCGGATTCTTTTCAACCTGTCAGTTTTGTTTATATATGCATTGTTTAGTTTTGTGTTAGTACATGCAAAAGAATAATCTGCTTGTATCATCAGGTTGTTTCTCATAACCTGTAATATGAGTCCTAAATCCCATGCCGGATAATAGTCGGATGAATATGTATCTATTGTTTTTAGACTGCTTCCGGGGATGATTTTAGCATTTTCATATTTATCCATTCCGCTATATTTCGAGGATCCTATCGAAAGTTTGACGCCAAAAACGGTGTAATTGTCCTGTGCTAAGGTGTATAGACAGAAAGCCAGAAGTAAGGTGGACGTAATTATTCTTTTCATAGTAGTAGTGTTTTCTGATATGACCATTTTGGGACAATAAGGTTTAAAAAGATATGCGATTTTTGCCCATTTTAGGGGTAGTGATCTTCGCTTTTTATACTTTTATTTAATTCTTTTCGCTACCTTTGTATGCCTATTGAAATAATCCAAATCTTAACTGGTAATAAAACATGATTTCTTTCTTTCAAACCCTTTCTAAGAACATTATTGCTGTTCAGACAGACTCAACCCTAAGCAACGAATTCGTCCAGCGTTTATCATGGGCTTTTAGTGGTGCAACATTGCTTGAAACTGAAAAGATTTCAGGCTTTTTTGTTGGTCCACGTCGCGAAATGATCACACCATGGAGTACAAACGCCGTTGAGATTACCCAAAATATGGGAATAACCGGTATTAAACGCATAGAGGAGTTCTTCGCAGTAAGCACGAATGAAGCAGAACATGATACAATGCTCCAACGCATATATGATGGACTAAATCAGGATATATTCACTATTGATAAGAAGCCGGATCCCATTCTGGAGATTGACAATATCGAAGCCTACAATCTACAAGAAGGCTTAGCGCTTAGTGAAGACGAAGTCGAATATCTGAATAGTGTAAGTGAGAGACTTGGTCGAAAATTGACAGATAGTGAGGTGTTTGGTTTTTCGCAGGTGAATTCGGAACATTGCCGTCATAAGATTTTCAATGGGACTTTCATTATAGATGGAGAGGAGAAAGAAAGCTCATTGTTTAAACTAATAAAGAAAACATCACAAACCAATCCTAATAAATTGGTTTCGGCATATAAAGATAATGTAGCCTTTAGTCAGGGACCCGAGATAGAACAATTTGCACCTACAGAAGGGGATAAGCCCAGCTATTTTCAGGTGAAACCAATCAAATCGGTAATCTCATTAAAAGCAGAGACGCATAACTTCCCTACCACAGTAGAGCCGTTTAATGGTGCTGCTACCGGCTCGGGGGGCGAAATCCGAGACCGTCTGGGTGGAGGAAAAGCATCTTTGCCTATTGCCGGAACAGCCGTTTATATGACTTCCTATCCACGTACGAAAGCAGGAAAAGCATGGGAAGAAACTGTGGCCGAGCGTCCGTGGTTGTATCAGACTCCCGAAGAGATCTTGATTAAGGCGTCGAATGGGGCGTCTGCTTTTGGAAATCATTTCGGACAGCCGCTTATCTGTGGGTCTTTGCTCACTTTCGAGCACGAAGAAAACAGAAAGAAGTTTGCATACGATAAAGTGATAATGCTTGCGGGGGGAGTTGGGTTTGCCAACAGGCGCGATGCTTTGAAAGAGGAACCTAAACCGGGCGAAAAAGTAGTGGTACTTGGTGGTGATAATTATCGCATCGGCATGGGAGGAGGAGCAGTGTCTTCTGTAGATACCGGACAATATTCGAGTGGGATAGAGCTGAATGCTGTTCAACGAGCTAACCCCGAAATGCAAAAGCGTACAGCCAATGTTATAAGAGCGTTGGCCGAATCAGATAATAACCCTATTGTATCTATACATGACCACGGAGCAGGGGGGCATCTCAACTGTCTGTCGGAACTGGTAGAGGCAACAGGTGGAAAAATAGATATATCTAAACTTCCTGTTGGAGATCCTACTTTGTCTTCGAAGGAAATTGTAGGAAACGAAAGTCAGGAGCGTATGGGTTTGCTTATTCCCGAAGAGGCTGTAGATCACATTGCCCGTATTGCCGAGCGAGAGCGTTCGCCGATGTACGTTGTCGGTGAAACGACTAACGATATGAAATTCGTTTTCGAACAGGCAGATGGCAAACGTCCTATCGACCTGAAACTGGAAGATTTCTTCGGAAAGGCTCCTAAAACAATTATGCGTGACGAAACACTGGACGAAACTTACGAAAATCCTGAATATGACTTGTCTAAATTGGGAGATTATATAAAAAATGTACTTCAACTCGAAGCTGTTGCTTGTAAAGATTGGTTGACGAATAAAGTGGACCGTTCGGTAACAGGAAAAGTTGCACGCCAACAGACACAAGGCGAAATACAGTTGCCTCTCAGCGACCTAGGAGCTGTAGCTCTCGACTATAAGGGTAGGGCCGGTATAGCTACTTCTATCGGACATGCTCCGCAGGCGGCAATGGCCGATCCAGCAGCAGGTTCAGTGTTGGCAATAGCCGAGTCGTTGACAAACATTGTATTTGCTCCTATCGAGGATGGGCTTAAAGGAATATCATTGAGTGCAAACTGGATGTGGCCTTGCAAAAATCCGGGAGAGGATGCCCGCTTATATAAAGCAGTGGAAGCTTGTTCCGAATTTGCTTGCGAGTTGGGTGTAAATATACCGACAGGCAAAGACTCTCTGTCGATGACTCAGAAGTATGGAGACGATAAAGTATATTCGCCGGGTACTGTAATTATTTCGGCAGCAGGTGAGGTGAAAAATATACGTAAAATAGTATCTCCGGTACTTGCTTACATAAAAGGAACTTATCTGTATTATATCGACTTCTCTTTCGATACATTCAAATTGGGAGGTTCTGCTTTTGCTCAGACAATGAGTAAAATAGGCGAGGAAGCTCCGACTGTAAAAGATTCAGAGTACTTTAAGAATGCTTTCAATGCAGTGCAAGAGTTGATAGACAGGGGGCTTATCCTTGCTGGTCACGATGTTTCGGCGGGAGGACTTGTTACTTCTATGCTTGAAATGTGTTTTGCTAATCCGCAAGGAGGACTCGAAGCCCGTCTCGATAAACTGCATCATACGGACTTGATAAAAGTTTTGTTTTCTGAAAATCCGGGGGTACTGATACAGGTGAAACATCACCATCTGGTAGAGAAAATTCTGGACGATTATGGTATAGGCTTTGCTATTGTGGCACGCCCTATCGAAGAACGCAAATTTGTTATTCAGAAAGATACATTTGCTCAGGAATTTGATATAGACGAACTGCGCGATGTGTGGTTCGAACCATCATACCTGCTAGACAGGAAACAAAGTACAGAGAAACTGGCCAAAGAACGTTTCTATAACTATAAGAAACAACCTTTGCAGTTCTCTTTCAACCCTTCCTTTACAGGACGTTTTGCTCAGTATGGCATCGATGCCGAACGAAAATCGCCAACGGGTATCAAAGCTGCCATAATAAGAGAAAAAGGAACGAATGGAGAACGGGAAATGGCATACTCCCTATATCTAGCCGGATTCGATGTTAAAGATGTACACATGACAGACCTTGCTTCAGGGCGCGAGACATTGGAAGATATCAATCTGATTGTTTTCTGTGGAGGTTTCTCCAACTCCGATGTGCTTGGTTCAGCAAAAGGATGGGCAGGTAGCTTTATGTTCAACGAAAAAGCAAAAGAAACCCTTCGCAAGTATTATGAACGTAAAGATACACTAAGCCTTGGCGTTTGTAATGGTTGTCAGCTGATGATGGAACTAGGACTTGTTTATCCGGAGCATGACGAAAAACCGAAGATGGAACATAATCGTTCTCATAAGTTCGAATCTACATATCTTTCGGTAGAAGTGCCGCAAAATGATTCAGTAATGTTTGGCTCTCTTTCAGGAAATAAGATCGGTATTTGGGTGGCACACGGAGAAGGACGTTTCTCGATGCCGAAGGCAGAATCTGAATATAACGTTGTAGCTAAATATATTTATAGCGAATATCCGGGAAATCCTAACGGATCGGACTTCGATATTGCCGGCGTTGTGTCTAAGGACGGACGTCACCTTGCTATTATGCCGCATCTGGAGCGGGCTCTGTTTCCTTGGCAATGCGCACACTATCCGTTCGAACATCGCAGAGACGATTTCACTCCGTGGATGGAAGCCTTTGTGAATGCTCGAGAGTGGGTGAAAAATGTAAAGAATAAGTAATTATTATATATATATTACAGGCACGGGTTATGCTCGTGCCTTTTTAACTTTTAGAAAATAAAAAAAACAGTAAAATAAGCAAGATGGCAAAGAAGAATGAAACATTAAGCATATCTTTTTTTTCTTTCCTTAAAGCAAAAGAACAGCGACTCGATTGGGTTATACTTTTAGTGAGTTGCATTGTCGGTTATGTCATTCTCAAAATATGCTATCCTTATCCGGCAACTATATCCGATTCGGGGACATATGTGAATGCCGCAATGAATGATATGTTTACCTTTTATCGTCCATTTGGATACTCTGTTTATTTGCAGATAGTGCATGCGCTGTCGCCAAGTATAAATGCTATTTTTGTGACGCAGATATTGTTGTACTTCCTGTCTTGTGCTTCATTTTCCTTTGTTATAAAATACCTGTATGCTCCTGCCAGTAAGGTGCTTTGGTTTGCTTTGCTGTTTCTTTTTGTATTTAGCCCTATTGCATTTTATATGTCGAATGCTATAATGAGCGACCTTCTGTTTGCTGTCATGATTTATTTTATGCTGTCAGCATTCTTTTACTTTTTCAAGACAAAGAGTTGGATAGCTCTTTGTTTGTTTCTCGTGTCCTTGTTTTTTACTCTACAGATACGCTATTCGGCGTTGATGTTTCCTGTGCTGTTTATTATTTGTTTCTTCTTTGTAAAGAGCAATCTACGATGGGTGGGAATTATAGGTACTCTGGTTGTTACCCTCATATTTTACAATCAGGTAAAAAGCGATATGCGCGAAACTACAGGTTTCAATCAGTTTTCTACCGGTTTCGATGGCTGGCAACTGGCCAACAATGCAATGCACGTAATTCCTTATGTAGATCTGCCACCTGAAAGAATTGTAAACCCCGAACTTGGTGCTGTACATAGCTTTGTTGTTGCCCAGAAAGATATGATATACGACAAAACAGAACGAGGTAAAGAAGTGTCGGCTTCTTTCATGTGGGCTAACGACCAGCCCCTGAAACAGTTTATGTTTGCATATATACAACATACACAACAACCTTATCCTGTGGCTTGGATTCGTTTGGGAAGTACTACATATAAAGATTATGGCGCATATCTTATAACACGTTATCCGGGTAAATTTATACAATATTATATATTGCCAAATTCGAAACGGATTTTTTATGTGTCAAGTAAGGAGATTATAGGTAAATATACTCCTATAGAAGTGAAAGATATATTTCAGTGGTATAATATCCCTGAAGGAACCAACGTGGAAGCTAAGCATACTCTTTTTGAGGACTTCGTAGCGGAGGCTTCCGCATCATCGTATCTTGTACTTTGGCCTGTTGTTTTCATTCTGGGAATAGTGTCTTTTGTTATGCGAAAGAAACTATCGTGGCAGGATTCTTCTCAGAAAAAGATATTCTGGATTATTGTGGCTGTCGGTGTGCTATATTACGCCGCTACCATATTTGCCAGTCCTGTATCTCTTCGGTTTTGGATACCGATGAATGCTGTTATATTTGCTCTTATCTATATAATGGCAAATCGGATATTTGCATATAAAAAACACGAAAAGAAAGATTTATCTATATAAGACAGTATTGCTGAGTAAGAAAGTGACATTTCGAAAATAAGATGAAATCTGTAAGATTTGTCAGTTTTTGGTTAAATTTACTTTTTAGAGAAATAGAAAAATGGAGAAAAATATACCTCTGTACGAATATAAAATGAAAGTGCGTGATTACGAGTGTGATGCACAAGGTATTGTTAATAATGCCAATTATCAGCATTATTACGAAGTAGTCAGACACGAATTTCTTGAAGAAAACGGGCTCAACTTTTACGAGTTACACGAGCAGGGTATAGATGCTGTTGTGGTGAGTGTCTACATCCGATATAAGCATTCTCTGCGAGGTGCTAATGATTTTGTCTGTACGGTCGATTCTATCGAGAAAGATGGCATTCGTTATATTTTCAATCAGAAGATAATACGGCTGAAAGATAACAAAGTATGCTCTACCGCAAGGGTAGAAACCGCATGTATGGTGAATGGTAAAGTAGGTAAGCCTGATTTGTTTGACCAAATATTGGGGAGATACCTGAATCAACAATAAACATTATGGCAAAAGTCTACGAAAATAAAATGAAAGTGCGCGACTACGAATGCGATTCCCAGGGTGTAGTAAATAATGCTATATATCTACATTATTTTGAAGCAACCCGACACGAATTGATGGAAGAATGTGGCCTTCGTCTGCGAGATCTTACCGAAGCCAACATTATTCCTGTAGTGCGAAATGTGAATATCAGTTATCGAAACTCGTTAAGAGGGTCGGAAGAATTTGTTTGTACAGCAACAGCAGAGAGGGAGGGACTTCGATACTTCTTCAAGCAGCAAATAATACGTGTGCCCGACAATACTTTATGTGCCACGGCTGTTATAGAGGTGGTTTGTCTGATAGATGGAAAAGTGGCAAAGCCTGAAATGTTTGACAAGGTTTTTGTTGATTATATAACATGGAGAAAATAGAATATGAGTAATAAGCTTACAATATACGTTGCCCGTCATGGCAAAACGATGATGAACTCACTCGATAGAGTGCAAGGATGGTGCGATTCGCCACTAACAAAAGAAGGCATTGACGTAGCCCGTTATCTGGGATATGGTTTTGATACAATAAATTTTCGTACAGCCTATTGTAGCGATTTGCGAAGAACGGCTCAGACTGTGAAAATAATATTAGGAGCTAAAGGGCAGGATGACATCCCGGTTGTAGAACTTGCAGGATTGCGTGAGGCCTGTTTTGGAAGTTTCGAAGCCGATTTTAATCATGTAATGTGGCACAATGCCGCTTTGTATCTGCACTATACGTCGGTGGATGATATGTTGAAAGATATTTTGGCAAAGAAGATAAGCTATAAAGAAGTGCTTAATGGAATAAAGGAAATAGATAAGATGGGGATGGCCGAGAGTTTTTCTCAAGTGGAAGCTCGCACTCAGGAAAGCCTTAAGGAAATAGCTGAAAATGAGATTCAGAATGGTGAAGGCAATATCTTGGTCGTAGCACATGGTATGAGTATTCTTGCAATGCTTTTAGGACTTGGCGGCGACCGACTGTTTACTAAACCTTTGGAGAATGCGGCTGTCTGTAAGGTCGTTTACGAAAATGGCAAGTTTGTTGTCGAGTCGATGGCCGATATGAGTTATGTGGAGAAAGGAAAATCCATTGCTTCTAAACTCTAAACTATAGCTAACGGGTGAAAGGTGTTGTACTGACTTTTTTATTATTCTTTTTTGCTTGCGATCCCGGAACGATTGATATAGCAGGAGAGGTCGTATCTGTTGCCGATGGAGATACTATGACTATACTAACAGTTTCGGGCGAACGTATAAAGATTCGGCTTGAAGGAATAGATGCTCCCGAAAGAGGACAGGATTACGGTACTAAGTCTCGTCAATATCTGAATGATTTATGCTATGGGAAGATTGTTACTGTGAAGAGTAGAGGAGAAGATCAGTATGGGCGGACGCTTGGTGTTGTTTATCTTGGTGATCTAAACATCAATCAGGAAATGGTGTGTAACGGCTTGGCGTGGTATTACGATTATTTTGTCTACGATACCAAACTAGATTCGTTGGAACAAAGTGCACGCCGTCAGAAGCTAAATATTTGGAGTGTGAAAAATCCCATTCCTCCATACCAGTATAGGAAAGAAAAAAGGGAGAAGAATAGATAATTGTTTGGTAATTATTCTTTTAGTAGTCTGTCGAGAAATTCGTCAAATTCGCGATCAAACTTTTCCATCAAATCATTATCTATTTTCATGATAGAATCTTCGTTGATGAGTAACAGCTCTTCTATAACAATAAAGCTGTCGTCAGAATAGTTCACCGAAAAAGGCTTGTATATATCCAGTGAAGAAAATTTATCTTCATTGTCCAACTCTTCAGTGATACTTCTCAGAGATGAAATAATATCTTCGTCGTTTAGTTCGTCGACTTTGTCTATCCAGTTGAAAATAACGACTTCCGATATTTTGTTTTCTTCATCATCATAGAAAGCGACTTCGCCACTTTCTTTATCTACCGTAATGAAAATATCGGTAAGGGAACTGCCTTTATAATCTTTGGCTAACGTATCTATTGCTTGTAGAAACGTGTCTTTAATGAGTGCACTTGTATCTCTGTTCGCTCCTGTTCCCATGATTAGTTTATTTGATATATGCAAAAGTAAGAAAAAATATGATATAACGGTTTATCTGCCCTATATATTAAAGTCAAGGGTGTGCCCTTCTTGTGCTAGCGTATTATGTATTCTTATTTCCGAGTTTTGCTGAACGAGAGAGTAGGGTACAACACTCTTGGTAAGCCAGGCGTTTCCTCCGATTATAGAGTCGTGTCCTACTACTGTTTTTCCGCCCAGAATCGTTGCTCCGGCATAGATTACCACATTGTCTTCTATGGTTGGATGTCGCTTTTCGTTCAAAAGGCTTTTGGTAACAAATAAAGCCCCGAGAGTAACGCCCTGATATATTTTTACATTGTTGCCTATTATGGTTGTTTCTCCTATAACGATACCGGTTCCATGATCAATATAAAAGGCATGCCCTATTTCTGCACCGGGATTGATATCTATGCCTACCTTTGAGTGTGCATATTCGGAAAATAAGCGGGGTATAATAGGAGTCTTCATCTTGTAGAATTCGTGAGATATACGATAGACTACTTGTGCAAAAAATCCGGGATACGTTAGAATGACTTCCTCTATAGATTTAGCTGCAGGGTCGTTGTCGAAATAGACCCGGGCTTCATCGAAGAGTTTGTCTTGTAGTTGTGGCAACATATTTATAAATTTATCTACCATTTCCTCAGCTTGTTTGCGATCTAGTAACGCACTGATGTTTTCTACCAGAATAGAGTAGAAATAATATAGCTTTTTCTCTCTTGATTTCTCCTGATCGCATATAGGAAACAGTACTCTATGTATGAGAGTGTTCAGAGCATCTTCTAGTTCTATCCTGTTTATGGGTAAATGTTTAGATTCGGCTCTTAATTTATTTGCTATTTGGTAGATATTTGTCATAACTTCTTCTTTTTGTAAAACAAAAGTAAGAATTAAAAAGGAAAATATAGAGCCCTTCAAATAAATGCATAAGATTTGTTATGAATTTTATCTATATACCGATTTAGATCGGAGATGTGAGTTTTTGTTTTTGTAATTTTTTTTCATAGTATATTATAGAATAATCTTAAATCTATGTTTTTAATCATGTGTTTGCCTCGAAAATAATAAAGAAATAATAACAATAATAATTTGATTATTTCTACATTTGTATAGTAAAACAACCAATTTAACCTTGTATATCATGAGAATAGATGACATTTTATCAAAATTGGAGGCTAAACACCCCGGAGAGTCAGAGTTTTTGCAAGCAGTAAAAGAAGTTTTAGTCTCGATAGAGGACGTATATAATCAACATCCTGAATTTGAGAAAAACCGTATTATAGAACGTCTTGTAGAACCTGATCGTATTTTCACATTTAAGGTTCCTTGGGTTGACGATAAAGGAGATATTCAAGTCAATATAGGATACCGTGTACAATTTAACAATGCAATAGGACCTTATAAAGGAGGGTTGAGATTTCATGCTTCTGTAAATTTGTCATCTCTTAAATTTTTGGGATTTGAACAAACATTTAAAAACGCATTGACTACCTTGCCTATGGGTGGAGGTAAAGGAGGTTCTGATTTTAGTCCTAAAGGGAAGTCTAATTCGGAAATTATGCGTTTTTGCCAGGCTTTTATGCTCGAAATCTGGCGTAATATAGGCCCTGATACAGATGTTCCGGCCGGTGATATCGGGGTTGGTACACGTGAAATAGGTTATTTATACGGAATGTATAAGAAATTAGCTAGAGAAAATACAGGAACTTTTACTGGCAAAGGACTCGAGTATGGAGGTTCGCTAGTACGCCCCGAAGCTACAGGGTATGGAGCTCTATATTTTGTAAATGAGATGCTTAAAGCAAAAAATATTGATATAAAAGGTAAAACTGTTGCTATTTCCGGATTCGGTAATGTAGCATGGGGTGCAACATTGAAAGCTACCGAGTTGGGAGCAAAAGTAGTTACTATATCCGGCCCTGACGGTTATATTTACGATCCTGACGGAGTGAGTGGCGATAAAATTGAGTATATGCTCGAGCTTCGTGATTCTGGTAATGACGTTGTAGCCCCTTATGCAGAGAAATATCCTGTTGCAGTATTCCATGCAGGAAAGAAACCTTGGGTAGAAAAAGTAGATATTGCTTTACCTTGTGCTATACAGAATGAGCTGAATGTGAAAGATGCGGAAACATTGATAAATAATGGAGTTACTTGTGTCGCAGAAGTGTCTAATATGGGATGTACTGCCGAAGCTGTAGACTACTTTATTGAAAAAGCAATGCTTTTTGCTCCCGGTAAGGCTGTAAATGCAGGAGGTGTTGCCACTTCAGGGCTGGAAATGAGCCAGAATGCAATGCATATACAATGGGGAGCTGAAGAAGTTGATCAGCGCTTACATAATATAATGAGAAATATACATGGACAATGTTTAGCCTTTGGTAAAGATAGCAATGGCTATATTAATTATGTAAAAGGAGCTAATGTTGCAGGCTTTATGAAAGTTGCCAGAGCAATGATGGCGCAAGGTGTAATCTAGTATATGCATTAAACCAATTTGCTCTTGACTATTTTACAGAATAAAAAAGCAGTCTCTGAATATTCGGTGACTGCTTCTTGCCTCAGCGGAGAGGAAGAGATTCGAACTCTCGAAACCCTTTAGGGGTTTACACGCTTTCCAGGCGTGCCTCTTCAACCACTCGAGCACCTCTCCATTTGTCCTCCGGTTGTAGCGTGTGCAAAGATAAGAGATATTTTTTTATTGACAAATAAATTAAAGTATACGCCTATGTATATATTACTAAAATGAATTTGATAATAACCTTCTATTTTGAACTTTAGTTTGTTCGAACGTTATTGCGTTGTCTTTGTTGTTTCTCTTTAAAGGGCTATCTTTGTGTCTATGAAAAAGTTAGTAATTGTCGGATGTGGGCATCTTGCTGAGATTGTGGCTGATGCTATTATTGGTGGTATTTTACCAGAGTATGAATTGGTTGGGGTGTATTCTCGTACAGTAGAGAAAGCTGTATATTTAGCTAATAAAATGCAGAGATACGGAAAAACATGTTTAGCTTGTAGGTCATTAGAAGAGCTATTATCTCTTAAACCTGATTATTTAGTTGAATCAGCATCTCCTGCGGCGATGAAAGAATTGGCCTTGCCAACTCTTGAGAATGGTACTTCTATAGTAACACTGTCTATTGGAGCTTTGGCTGATACTGCATTTTATCAGCAAGTAATAGAAACAGCAAAGAAGAATGCTACGAGAGTATATATTGCATCGGGGGCAACAGGAGGTTTTGATGTGCTAAGAACAGCTACATTGATGGGAAATGCTTCTGCAAGATTCTTTAATGAGAAAGGAACAAACAGATTGAGAAGATCGGTCGTTTATGATCCAATATTAGAAACAGAGAAACGAATCGTTTTTTCAGGGACGGCCAGAGAAGCGATAGCTATATTTCCTACCGGATTAAACGTCTCAGTTGCAGCTTCATTGGCTTCTGTTGGTCCTGAAGAGATGCAGGTAGCTATGCAGGCTACTCCCGGATTCATAGGTGACACACAGAGAGTCGAAATAAAGAATGATCAGGTTCATGCCGTAGTAAATGTATACAGTGCTACTCCCGAAATAGCAGGGTGGTCAGTAGTAAGCACCCTGCAGAATATTGTTTCACCCATCGTATTCTGATAGATTGGCCAATACTTTTTCGCTCAGGCGGTCAAACGCCTGACGCGTACGACCAGTGGAGACATTCATACATCGAATGTGCGGATGATTAAGCAGATGAGCACCTCCTAATGCACCAATAGTGTCGCAAAAACAAAGATTATCTCCTTCGATCCATTTATTAAAAGCTGCCTCGTCCCATGCAGGAGACAAGCCTGTGTTAAATAATATCTTATTATTGCCTAATTGAATAAATTCTTCGTCATGTAGCAGAATTGTGTTTTTATTCAAGCAACAAAATATGACCTCATTCTCAGACAATAGTTTATTCAAGGGCAAGAAACCGTATCCTTTAACTTTAGCATCTTTTTTTTCACTGCGTGAGAAATAGCTTACATCCGCTCCAAAGAACTTCATTGCGTCAGCTATCATTCCTCCAGACTTGCCAAGTCCTATTACACCGATCTTTAGTCCTGTTATTTCTCGAGGCATACCATCCCAAGGAGTCTGGCCAAATCCGTGAAGGCAACGCACTAATTCGCTAACTACATATTCAACAACACCCTCGTCGCCGTAGTCACGAATGCCTGTTACAGTTATACCTCTCGAATTTGCATATAGGATATCCACATTGGCACTTTCGGGTGAATATAAGGAACAACACATACCAATATATTTCACATTAGGACATTGGGCAAGTGTATATTTGTTAATTCTCGACGTATAGCTGAGTAGTACAGCGTCTGCGCCTCCTATTCGGGATGCAACTTCATCATCACTTGTTGGAATGTTATTATACATTACAACTTCTTTTGCAAAAGAATATAGAGCTTTTTCTGCCGACGGAATTAAGCTTACTGGCTCTATAGCTACAAGTTTGTCAAACATAATATTCATCATAAAAGAGTAAAGTTAATAAAAGCCCTGATGTTTCCAAAATGGTTATAGAAAGGTGCTATAAAGAGATTTATTAAATACAAGTTCAAAAGCATTATCAAATGATAGATAGAAGCTAAAAGTTAATAGATAGAATATTTACTGAAATAGGGATATGCAAAGGGTATAAATGTTTAGAAGCTTTGTTTAATGCCCTAAAGGTATTCTTTAGTTGGTGTTTTGACAATGATATCACGATAGACCATTTAAAGACTATCGTAAAGCGATCAAATATTTTGAGCTGGCAGCGAACAAAGACCATGGTTATGCTATGTATATGTTAGGCTTATGTTATCTCAACGGGTATGGAGTAGATGCTAACCAACCGCAAGCTATGTATTGGCTTCAAAAAGCTGCGAAGAAAAATATTAAACTCTCACATATGGAGCTGGAGTCCGATTCTCCAGAACGACCTTTGCAGCCTAAAATGCTAAAAAGCTTTTCTATAAAGGAAGACGAGGCTGCTGTACCTGCTAAATTTACACAAATAAAGTACGAAGCCGCTAAATGGGATAATCTCAGCGGGGTGTATACAGGTGTTTTGGTAACATATGACTGGAGTGGGCAGTATATTCTGGAGGAAAACCCATTGAAATTAATTATTGAACAGCAAGGAGACGAAATTATCGCCGACTGGCAGCAAGAAGGAGCGACACCAATGGAAGCATATGGTATGCTTACAGATAGTGCTCTCGTGTTTACAAAAGATAATAGCAATAAGACTTTGGCGATCGTGCTATCGGTTTATAATGGATATGGAACAAATAGACGAATTTATAACTGAATTAAAACTTACGGCAAATATTATACGAGAGCAATAAGCATTACCCAATATGCGATTTATCCACGGTCGCATATTTTTTATGTAGTACACCCAAAAGCCTATATTATGTCAATTGGTACGCTTTTAGTATACCTTTCAAAATAATAAAAAAGCTTATAATCAATCGATTATAAGCTTTTTTTAGTACTCGGAGCGGGACTTGAACCCGCACAACCTAATGGTCACAAGATTTTAAGTCTTGCGTGTCTACCATTCCACCATCCGAGCAGCCTTAGAGCGAAAGACGGGATTCGAACCCGCGACCCCGACCTTGGCAAGGTCGTGCTCTACCAACTGAGCTACTTTCGCATTTGCTGCCAGAGAATGTATATTTGCAATCAACGTTATGATGCCCATTCTCAATTAGCGAGTGCAAATGTAATAAATGTTTTTACTCCTTGCAAGATTTGATCATGTAAAATTAACGATAGACATGAAAAATTGTGCTGCCACTCTCTTTCCCAACATTGTACTTTTGCAGGCCTGTTTTTGATGGTCCGGATTTAACATTGCCCAGACCAGAATATAGGTCAAATACACTTTTGCATTTTGAACACGTTGCAGTACCATCAGATATAGAAGGCGAGACTATAATGTCTCTCATCTTTTCATTCGGACAACAAAGGTCAAATGCAGATAAGCTTACTCCCCCACTTTCTTGGATTATGTTACTCACAACTATTAATCCCGAATAGCCAACAGACTCATTGCTCAATCTTGGTTTAGTATATACTTTAATGCTCCCAGGGCTTCGTAATTCAGCATCTAAATTATTCAAGTCTATTTTAAAATTTGGATATCCGGGTATAATATCTTTTACCTCCTCCTCTCCGCAAGAAAGAAAAATTATTAGTAATATTATTAAGATATATTTTAAGTTATTCATTCTATTATAAACGATATTAAGTTATTCATATTGTATTTTTGTGCTTTTTAACGCCTCCAGATTTCGCTTCAATCCGCTAAACTTAGCTCTTTTAACTGCTGAACCTTTAAAAATCCTCTGATACTCTTCAACGGTAAGATTGTCTAATTTCTCGAAAGATAAATCCATGAATGCAGATGAAGGCTTAAACTCCTCGGTACTATGACTTCGGGCGTATCTGTTCCAAGGGCATATCTGTTGACATATATCGCATCCGTAAAAACGATTACTCATCTTCGGTACTATCTCACTTGCTATACTTCCTTTGTTCTCTATCGTCTGGTAAGAAATACACTTATTTGCATCTATTACCATAGGAGCAACAATTGCTTTTGTGGGGCAGGCCTCTATACAGCGTGTACAATTTCCGCACGACAGATTTAATGGAGTGTCATAGTCTAACTCCTTGTTTACCATTAACTCACCCAAAAAGAAATATGACCCCTTTTGGGGAATTATCAACATTGAGTTCTTGCCTATAAAACCCAATCCTGCTTTTACTGCCCAATAACGTTCCAATATAGGTGCTGTATCTACAAAGGGCCTCCCTGTCACAGTAGGATCTATCGTTTGTATAAGAGCGAGTAATTGCTGGAGTTTCAGTTTCACTACATCATGATAATCCTTACCATAGGCATAATATGCAAACTGAGGATGACTGACGGGTTGTTTTTCTTCCGGATAATAATTCAATGCTACAGATATGACAGACTTAACTCCGTCGGTCAGTAGAGTAGGGTTTAATCTTTTCTCTTGGTTCGCAGCCATATAGGTCATGTTTGCATTGTATGAGTTCTCTATCCAGTTGTTAAACATTTGTTGTTCTGTACCGGTAACCTCTTCGGCTCTACATATTCCGCAAGCGTCGAACCCAAGACTGTAAGCGAATTCTTTTATCTGTTCCGAGATTGTCAAAATGTTATTTCTGATATTTGTTAACCCGTCTGACTCCGAAACGATCGAACGCAGCAGGGTCTACATATATTTCTTCTTTCGTATCTTTGTTTCGAAAAACAACAAAGTCGTGATCCTTAAACCATCCATCGGTAGCATTCTTTTGCATATTGTTTCCAAATAGATGCAACTTTCCTTTCTTTGGCTTGGCTTCCCAGATCTTCTTCATGTCGTATCTGTTGATAAGATAGTTACCCACAGCCGAAGCGAATGCTGCATATCCTATATAGTTTGCTCCACCGTTTGCTAATGCTTTTTGAGGTTCACTGTCTTTATATTCGATCGAATAGTCTAATGCTTTGTCTGTTATATCAAGTGAAAAGTCAATAATCATATCTATATCCATATTTTCATCAAGCGATTCATCGTTGGGCAGATTTTGTAAAATGTAATTCGATAGAGTTTCATCTTTTATCTCATATGATTTTCGATTTCCTGCATCCTGATATTTTATTATTGCGCTGTATATATTGGCCTTCAATAGAAACGCAAGAACCAAAAGGGCTACAACTCCTACTACAATAGCGATTATATTTCCTTTTTTATTCTTCTTTGCCATGTATTATCTGTTTTATTTAAGTTTGTTATTTTTTATTTCTTTGCAAGATACATCTTAGTCACTTACATTTATTTACTTTTTGTATATGTTAACAGTATTCAGATAAAAAACTACAGTAATAAAAATATTCAACTCGTTGTATTTTAACTAAAACCTGACAAAGCTGTACTCTTTAAACCCCACTTTATCTCCCCAGAGGGGAGAAACTGCTGACGCTATCAATTCATTGCTCCTGTGCTAACTGTTGATTGATCAATATTATCAATTCTCCTGGCTTTGCCCTAGCCTCCCTTCGGGGAGGTTGGTGGGGCTATTTTAACTAAAACCTGACAAACTTGTACTGTTTTTTTACTTTTTCAATAGACAGTATTCAATCCTTTTGACATTTCCTAAGCCTCCCTTTGAGGAGGTTGGAAGGACTTATGTATAGATAAACTTAAGCCCTCTTATTTACCAAGCAATCCTTTGGATACATACCATCTGAATTGTATAAGCTTCCATCCCTTGGATGGGAATAGAGAAATGGTATATGCAACACAAAGAACAATCGAGCCTGCCCACTTTTTCAGTTCCGATAAGATACGCTTGCGATAAGCGACAGGCGAAACCGCTTTGGTGCGTATATGCTCACTTTTGCCTATCGAATATGTAAGATCTTTGAAATGCTGAATAGTAAGTTTTTTTTCAGGGATATAATGATGTATTCCCATTTGGGGCAGATAGTAAAAAGTCTCTTTTCCTTTGGTTAGTCTGTCGTACAGATCTTTTTCTTCAGCTCCTATAAGTCCTCTCCCTTTTCTGCCAAGTTCTACATTAAACAGCCCGTATTTTTTGAATATCTCTTTGCGGAAAGCCGAATTACCTCCTCCGGGATATTTCCCATTTCGAAAAGGTTTGTTTTTATCCCCCTCATACAGGGCGCCACCGATAAGCTGCTCAGTGTAGTGTGACAACCATTTGGGCTTGTCCGCCTCGTAAACGGGAACTATGGGGCCGCCACAGGCACTTACTTCGGGATGTGTTTCAAAGAAACTGTCGATAGCGGAAAGATAATTGTCAAAGACTGTTGCATCATCATCCACAAAGATGAGGATATCGCCTTTGCTTTCTTTCACACCTCTATTTCGGGCATAAGACAATCCTTGATTATATTCGATAAAATAATGGAATTTGATGTGAGGGTAATCTGCCTGAAATTTGTTGCATATAGCCTCTGTATCATCAGTACTGTTATTGTTCACCAAAACTATTTCGTAGTTGAGGTGCGGATAAGTTTGTTCTGCAATGCTCTTCATGGCATTGTAGATATATTTTTCTCTATTGTAAGTACAGAAAATAACAGAGAGCTTCATCCTTTAATCTTTCTTTTTTCGGAATCCGAATACTACTAGGCCTATAAGGGTAAGAACCAACAATCCTGACGATGCTGTTGCTATTGTCCGACTCAATATATATTCTTTCGGTTCAAATTTAAATACGATTTCATGCTCGCCCGCAGGAATGCGCATAGCTCTTAATGTCCAGTCTGCCCTGAAGTGAGGCGCTTCTTTTCCATCTACATAGGCTTGCCATCCGTCCGAAAAGTATATTTCTGAGAATACGGCTAGTTGTTCGGTTGTTGCTTTTGATTTGTAAGTTACTACATCCGGTTTGTATTCGGTCATCTCTATTGTAGCTGTTGAATCGGCTGATAGACTAAGCCCTGTTAGTTCGCTCTCGAACCGCTTGTCTACCACTGCTGTTTGCGATGGGTTTATAATATTTATCGCAGCAATTTCTTCGTCTGCATTATTCACCAGTTTATATTCCGGAACAAACCATGCGTTACCCATAGCATTAGAATTCACTATTGGCTGTTGCTCGGGGCTGAATATAATATACTTGGTGTTTAACATATTCAGTCCTGTGGCAGATGCAAACGAGGCTGTTATTGTATCTATGTTCTGAGAACTGAATGATTTTATAATCGTAGAAATATCTTTCTCCAACTTGTATTCTATCAGTTCCTGATAACGTTTTAGTTTGGCAGCATGATATCCTCCTATCGACTTGTGATAGTAGGATGTTGCTGTTTCGTTGAACGGATTGTTCAGATTCAACACCCTGTATGAGGGATGCTTGTCTTGCAGGATAGCCTGATCGGCAACCGATGGTTTGAATGTTTCGGTTACGTATGTGCTTTTAGTCACAAAGCGGTCGTTATTGAGATAACGTTTGTCTACTCCCCAAAGATCGATAAGAATAAGTACTACAATTGCAATGGAACAGTATTGTGCAATCTGTTTAGCTTCCATCTTAGACCGTAATGAAAAGAAAAGTGTAGCTGCCGCAAGCAACACAAATATCAATGATCGGAAAGCATCGGACGATAACAGGGATTTCCTGTCGGCAACAAGAGCATTGTAGTACCAATCTGGCATTTGCGATTTCCAAGCTTGGTCTGCATCTGCAATAAAGTTGAAGAAGAATCCCGGCGCTACCCAGAAGAATAAACTTAGTCCTCCTACAACTCCGCATGATATGTATAGCGCTTTGGTAAGTTTCTGCTTGTCTATTTCGCCCGAAAAGAATTCTTTCACACCCCATACAGCTACCATCAGCATAGACAATGCCGGAATAACCAATGCTGTAGATACAGCTCTGAATTTATTGTAGAGAGGGAAATGATAGAAGAACCAATCGTTGAACCATTCCATATTTTTACCCCACGAAAGGAATATGAAGAATATGGTTGCAGCCAATAGTGTCCATTTCATCTTGCTCCGGATAATTATCATTCCCAGCAGGAATAAGAAACATACTATCGCTCCGAAATAGACAGGCCCCGAAGTCATTGGTTGACTACCCCAATAGGTGTACGACTGGACTCCCTCCGAACCAAGCTGAGATCCGTAGCCTTGTTTCACCATTTCCTGATATAGATGCGAATCTTTGTCGAGCATTGCGCCCGATGCTCCTCCATGTATATTGGGGATCATCAGAGTGAAGGTTTCAGCTTTTCCATAGCTCCATGCGAAAGCATAATCTTTGTCGAGACCCGACGATTGCTTTTCTGTAGAGCTGGGAGCGGTGAGTTCCGATTTGCCGCGAGTACTTTCTCTTGCCATCTCCAGATTGGCATATATGTTGCCCATATTGCATGCAGCAGCCAACAGTAAAGCTATTACCATCGTTCCACTTGCTTTCAGTAGGGTTTTAAAATCTTTTTTCGATATACGTTCTATGGCATATCCGATAAACAAGATAGCACAGAAAATACCTGTATAATAGGTGATTTGCAAGTGATTGTTTTTTATTTGCAGTGCTAATCCCAACGCGACAAGGAATCCAGCAAGTAGAATCTTATTCTTAAATAATGCCATTATTCCTGCTACTATCAGCGGCAGATAAACTAATGCCCATGCTTTGGTGACATGTCCGGCATCGAGAATAATTATATTGTACGAAGACAAGGAATAGGCTATTGCTCCTATAATAGACACAATGGGACTGAATCCCATCAGGCAGAATAGAATATATGCCATTATCATGCCTGCAAAGACAGGACCACCGGACTCGCTACCTAACAGGCGGAAAGGTTTCTCCAGATAATCGAGAAAGTTGGGTGAACCTCCCGGTATTCCTATCTGATATGCCGGCATTCCCGAAAACATAGAGCCTGTCCAAGCCGAAGATTTTCCTTCATTCTTGTAATACTCTTGTAGCTCTTGTGCCGAACCCTGATATTGTACAACATCGTGCTGAGACAAGACTTTCCCTTCCATAATAGGACTGAAATAGACAAGTGTTATGGCTAGAAATGCGACTATGGCTATAAGATGGGGCAGTATCTGCTTGAATAACGATTGTTCCTTGTTTATCATCTTAATTTGTATTTTATTGTTTTTTCTTTTTTAGTATGTAGATAAGTGAACTGCTCTTGCTTTTGTTTCCCAAAGTTTTGATAAAGAATAGCCCTCCTCTGAAAAGTCCTACAATACTTCCCAGAAAACTACCTTTATTTTTTTCACTGAGCATGGATATATAAAATGCATCAAAGTACATCGGCTTTGTAGCTATTATTTCGAAATGATGCCTTTTAGCCAGATGTTCGAAATCGGCCGGAGAAAAATGCCATAAGTGACGGGGCACATCGTAGGCAGCCCAATTTTCTTTGTAATATGCAGCATCGAACGAGCTTTTGTTAGGCAGGGCAATGATTAATGTGCCGTCGTCTTTTAGTATTCCTTGCAGATGATCCATCACACTGTTTAGATGTTCCAAATGTTCGAGAACATGCCACATTGTAATAACATCTTTTGTCTTACACGGAATTTCGTAAAGATAGTCAGATGCCTGACAGTTTATATTGAATTTCTGTTTTGTATAATTTCTGGCAGTCTCCGACTTTTCAATACCTGTTACTACCCATTTTCTCTCTTTCATCTTGTTGAGAAAGTAACCTGTACCTGACCCTATATCGAGAAGCATTCCCTTTTTGTCTCCAGCATATCTGCATACCATTTTGGCTTTCGAGCGTAATGCTATTTTTCGGGCCCAATGATACAGCATATTGATAATGCCTTTGTGGGTATCGGAATGCGAAACGTATGCCGGAGCATCGTAGTATCTGCCTATTGCCTCTTCGGAAGGGAAATCCTGAGTGAAAGCAAAGCCGCATCTGTTACACTTATATATATCAAATATTTCGTGGCTCGCCAGATAGTCTTTGCATGTCAGAAAAGGTGTTGTTGCTTTGTTTCCGCAAACAGGACAAATACTCGTATGTATTTTTATAGATGTACTTTCCATTTGTATCAATACTTAAATTGATTTCTGTCTACTTCATCGAAGCTTTTGATGATTTGGCAATTCTTCCAATCGCTGTAATCGTCTTGGTTCGAATCTACTACAATAATTTTACCTGCACAAGCATTTTTTGCAGACTGTAACCCAGCAATGGCATCTTCGAAGATGATAACATCTTCAGGCTTTTTCCCTATGACTTCCATAGCCATTTGGTATATTTGCGGATCGGGTTTTCCTTTTATTTTTCCGTTATTGTAGACAATTCTGTCATAATCGAACCACTTTTTGAGAGGTAGATGTTCGAAATAAAAATCGACATTTTCTTTCCCCGAAGCTGTAGCTATGGTGAACGGTATTTTCTTTTCTACTAAAAAATCAAGAAATCTTTCTGCTCCCGGAGCTAGAGGCATATCGGTTTGAAGACATAGCTCCTGATATAATCCCTCTTTCTCGAGTATGTAGTCTTCTATCTGTTTGCCAGATAGTGTGCCTCCGAATAAAGAAGTAAATATATCTTTATTGTTCTTTCCGTGTATTTTCAGAAATTTGTCTTCATCAGACAAATGTAAGTTATGTTTTGTAAGGAATATATCCCAAGCCTTGTTATGGAGCTTTGTATCCCAGAATAAAGTACCGTTGAAATCGAAAATGACTCCCGAAAATAGCATAATAGGTTTCTTAATTAATTAATGAACATATAAAAGAAAAACAACTGTGTGTATATCTTGCAATATGCACGATTATATTCCTAAGTTCGCTACAAATGTACGAAATACTTAGATATATAGATATTTGAAGAGATAACTATTATAATTTTTATATATATAATTGAAACTTTTCAACGAACTTTATGTTTTATAACTAAAACAAACAACATCTAAAAAAGAACAGATTATGAACAGTTTTAAGAAAGCAGTAGAAAATCGGAGAACATATTATGGAATAAATGATAAGAGCCCAATTTCCGATAATGAAATAAAAGAAATTATAGATTTTGCAGTATTGAATGTTCCCTCATCATTTAACTCCCAGTCTACCAGAGTTGTTCTTTTATTGAAAGACAATCATAAGAAGCTTTGGGATATAGTGAAGAATACATTAAAGGCAATTGTTCCCGCTGAGGCTTTTGGCGCTACCGAAGCAAAGATAGATGGAGCCTTTGCAGCCGGTTACGGAACAATATTATATTATGAAGATGAATCGGTAGTTGAAGGACTTCAAAAAGCGTTCCCTACATATAGTGACAATTTTCCTATATGGTCACAACATACTTCTGCTATGCATCAGTTCGCTATTTGGACAATGCTTGAAGACGCAGGCTTAGGAGCTTCGCTTCAGCATTATAATCCTATAATAGATGAGGAAGTAGCAAAAGAATTTAATATAAATCCAAAATGGAAATTAATAGCTCAGATGCCATTCGGTACACCTACCGTACAGCCATCTTCGAAAGAATTTCAACCATTGGAAGAAAGAGTAATAGTCTTTAAATAATTGTAAATAGTTAGTTTGTTAATGTTGATTAAGGCTGCCTCAAGGGCAGCCTTAATTTGTTTATAGTTCAGTAAACCTAGCTTGGAAAAATCGCAGGTATTTGGGTTCATATACCATTTTAAGCCCTTTGGCTTTATCTCTGTTTTTGTACATATCAATGATACTCCATGCCGCTACATCGAAATGGGATTGTGTATATACTCTTCGAGGTATTGTAAGACGTACTAATTCCAATTCAGGATAATAGTGGTCTCCGGTCGTTTTGTTTCTTCCGGCAGAAACTATTCCCCGTTCCATCCCTCTTACTCCGCATTCGACAAATATGTCTGCTGCCAGTTTTTGAGCCGGAAATTGAGACTGTGGTATATGCGAATAGAATTTTTTTGCATCAATGAAAACTCCGTGTCCTCCTATCGGTAAAACTATCGGGATGCCTGCTTCGTTGAGCAAATTACCGAAATACTCGACCTGCCTGACACGAGAGGCTATTGTTTCATCCTGTATAGCCTCTATTAGTCCTTGAGCCATAGCTTCCATGTCTCGTCCGGCCAACCCTCCGTATGTAGGCATACCTTCATATACAACAATCAGGCTGCGTAATTCATCGAACAGATCTTCATCATTGCACATAACCAATCCTCCTATGTTTACATATAGATCTTTTTTGGCACTTACGGTTGCAGCATCGCTATATGAACAAAATTCACAGTTTATATCTTCTACACTTTTATTCTCGTATCCTATTTCCCGTTGTTGTATAAAATAGGCATTTTCGATGTTGCGTGTAGCGTCTAGCACTACTTTTATACCATGTCTGTGAGCCAGTTCCGATACCGCCTTCATATTCGCCATACTCACAGGCTGTCCTCCGGCCATATTTACCGGAGCTCCTACCGTGATGTAAGCTATGTTCTTTGCTCCTTTTTCTTCTATTAGTTTTGCGAATTTATCAAGATCTATATTGCCCTTAAAAGGATGGTTGGATTGGCTTTTATGAGCTTCGTCAATTATTACATCTACAAATATACCTCCGGCTATTTCCTGATGCTGGCGTGTTGTAGTAAAATACATATTTCCGGCCACATACTGTCCCGGAGTTATAGTGCATTTGCTCAGTAAGTTTTCTGCTCCTCTTCCCTGATGGGTTGGTAAGACATATTTATAACCATAATATTTTTTACAAACCTCTTCCAGATAATAATAGCTACGGCTACCGGCATACGCTTCATCTCCGATCATCATTCTCGACCATTGCTGATCGCTCATTGCATTTGTTCCACTGTCTGTAAGCAAGTCGATATAAACATCATCGGAATGTAGCAGGAATGTATTCCAGCCAGCATCTTCCATTGCTTGTAGACGATGTTCGCGGGTGGTTGTTTTTAACGATTCCACTACCTTGATGCGGTAGGGTTCTGCCCATGGTTTTTTTGAAAATGCCATACTGCGGATTTTTTAGGGTTAAACTTCGTGTTGTGTCTTATCTCGGCTTAAAATTTTGAGACTGTTTATGGCTGTAGGATAAATTATGTTTTTCTTATCAAAGGTATATTGTTGTCAATTTGTCTGAGAATAATGCATGCTAATGCAAATATAGCTTTTTGTGAAAAGATATTATGTTAAATATTGATTTGATTTCTTTCTCTTTGTCTGTTTTTATTTGTTTCTAAACAAAAACGCATTTGTATAGTTATAGTAATTAAATTTGCACCCGGATATTATAGTCTTTAGCTTATCTTATATTATGGCGAAAAAAGTTTTCAAGTGGATCAAGAGAATAATTATATTTCTATTTGTATTCAGTATTTTACAGGTCATTGTTTTCAAGTTTTTACCTGTGTATTATACCCCGCTTATGGTTTGGAATAATCTAGAGCAATTATTTTCGCAAGGAAAAGTCGTTTGTGAACACAAGTGGGTTTCTATAAATGAAATCTCAGGCTATCTTCCTCTTGCTGTGGTTGCTTCCGAGGATAACTTGTTTTTAGATCATTCCGGATTCGATTTTAAGCAGATAGAAAAGGCAATGGATGAGGCTGATAAAGGTAAACGTCAGCGAGGAGCGAGTACCATTAGTCAACAGACTGCAAAAAATGTTTTTTTATGGTCAGGGCGCTCATATGTTCGCAAAGGGTTGGAAGTGTATTACACTTTTCTGATAGAAACCATTTGGGGTAAAGAGCGCATAATGGAAGTATATCTGAACTCTATAGAAATGGGTAATAATATTTATGGAGCAGAAGCTGTAGCTCGTACCAACTTTAAGAAATCGGCAAAAAGATTGACTGCCGGCGAGTGTGCTTTAATTGCTGCTACTTTGCCCAATCCGCATCGTTTCAATTCGGCAAAACCATCCGGATATATACTGAAGCGTCAGGCTAAAATTTTGGATTTGATGCGTAAAGTAAAACCTGTCGATTTTGATAAAAGTCCATCAGAAGAAAAACCATCAAATAAGGCAAATCGACGAAAGAAAAAGGATGAATAATTAACTTCTTAATCTTTCATCCTCTCACAGTTATTATATTATTTATCTTTTATTTCTTTACAGAGAACTTGAAAATAGTTTCGCTCTTATACTTTTCTCCCGGACGAAGAGTTGCCGAAGGCCAATCTTTCTTATTCGGTGTATCAGGGTATTTTTGAGTTTCGAGGCAAACAGCTGTGCGTTGTTGATATACAATGCCTCTTTTACCTTTTACTGTTCCATCGAGGAAGTTACCTGCATAGAATTGAATTCCCGGTTCTGTGGTATAAACATCCAGAACTATGCCTGTTTTAGACGACTCCAGCGTTGCTGCTACCTTAGTAATATCTCCATTAGTGTTCAGTACCCAGTTGTGATCATATCCATTTCCATTCTTTAGTTGTACAAAACTGTAATTGTCTATTCTGCTTCCTATGGTTGTCGGTGTGCGGAAGTCCATATCGGTACCTTCTACAGTAAGTATCTCTCCGGTTGTCATAAAAGTAGAATCTACAGGCGTATATTTGTCCCCGTTGATAGTAAGCAGCCAATCAGAGTTTTTAGTATTTCCATCACCATCCATATTAAAGTATGAGTGATTAGTCAGATTCACTACGGTCGGCTTGTCTGTTTCTGCTTCATACTTTATCTGAATGGCATTGTCTTCGCTCAGGATATAAGTTATTTTGCAGTTAAGGTTGCCGGGAAAGCCTTCTTCACCATCTTTCGCGGTGTATGCAAGTTCCAGTACTTTATCGTCTACTTGTGACGCTGCAAATGTAACATATTGAAACCCTTTTGGACCACCATGAAGAGTATGTCCGAAATTGTTTTTCGGTAAATCGTATTTTACACCATCCAGTTCAAATGTTCCGTGTCCTATACGGTTGGCATAGCGTCCGATAGCTGCTCCAAAATCGGATGGGATGTTTATGTAATCCTGTACCGAATCGAATCCTAATACCACATCTTTAAGATTGCCATCTTTGTCAGGAACCATTATAGATACTATACGTCCTCCGAAATTAGTGATGCAAACTTCCATTCCATTCGTATTTGTTAATACATACAAATCTGTTTTTTTATCACCCACAGTAGTTTCAAAGTTTTTTTTATCCAATCCAGACTGGGTAAGTTTACCTATAGGAGCTTTTTCTGTACAGCTAAAGAGTGTTAATACTGATACTAATGTTAAAAGAATTTTTTTCATGTTTTAATATTTAGATTTAATATATAAAATTGCCATTCTGTTCTTCATTTTATAAAAGTAAGAATAATTTTAACTTCTTGAAATTCTGCATTGAAATATTTTGCGTTTCGATACGAACGGCCTATCTTTGTTTGATGTCGAAAGTGTATTCGCAATATGCTTTTTCCTGAAATGTTTTTATTAAAAATAGAGAAAGATGAAATCAATTTATGCCTTTGATGAAGTACTGGATATTGTAAATAGTAGTATTAACGAAATAAAATATACACATAATCCCATAACCCTCTTCGAACCTATAACATATATCCTTTCCTTAGGAGGTAAAAGAGTACGTCCTGCATTAGCACTAATGTCCTATAACTTATACCGAGAAGATGTAAGAAGAGTAATCCCTGTGGCATTAGCCATAGAGGTTTTTCATAATTTTACTCTTTTGCATGACGACCTGATGGATAGGGCTGATATAAGAAGAGGTAAGCCGACTGTGCATATTAAGTGGAATGATAATACAGCAGTTTTGTCCGGAGATGCAATGTTGATAGAAGCCTACAAGGAAATTGCAAAAGTTGATCCAGCATACTTATCACCTGTTATCAAACTGTTTTCGGAGACTGCAACAGAGATTTGTTGTGGGCAGCAACTCGATATGGAATTCGAGAAGCGTATGGATGTAACTATCCCCGAATATATTGAGATGATACGCCTCAAAACAGCGGTGTTATTAGCCTGTTCTCTCAAAGAAGGAGCCATTATGGCTGATGCTTCGGAAGCTGATGCTGATAATTTGTATGAATTTGGTATTAATATTGGGTTAGGTTTTCAGCTTAAAGACGACTTGCTGGATGTATATGGGAATAGTGAGAATTTCGGAAAAAAGATTGGAGGGGATATTCTTTGTAATAAAAAAACATATCTGCTGATAAGTGCATTGGAAAATGATTCAGTAAAGAGAGATTTGATTTCATGGATTGATCGAGAATCTTTTCAGGAGTCTGAGAAGATAGAAGCTGTTACAGCCATATATAATAAACTGGGACTAAGGCAGAAATCAGAAAATCTTATACAAGACTACTATTTAAAAGCTATTGCCTGTTTAGATAAAGTAAATATTGAGCAGGAAAGAAAAAGTGAATTATATAAACTTGCCGAAAATCTGACTTCGCGAATTTCATAAATAATATCAGCTATGCCTTACAGACGTTTACCGAATACGGATAATGCCCGTATCAGAGCTCTAAAAACAGCTATAGAAAAGAGTAATACTCTTTTTGGCGAAGGGGTGATAACTCTCGATTTAAGAAAGTTGGAAGTAATGCTCCGTAATTTCGAAAACTCTCAGGTGCGTTATAGGCAAAGTCTCGATATGCAGGTATCGTCTAATCATAAGTTCCAGAAACTAATAAAAAATGCTCGTCTTTATATCTCTCATTTTATACAAGTACTCAATTTTTGTATAATCAGAGGTGAAATAAAAAAAGAACTTAAGCAACTGTATAATATAGATCCTGATAATTTTACGGTACCTGATCTTACAAGTAATGACGCCTTGTTGTATTGGGGCGATAATGTTGTAAAAGGAGAACAGGCTAGGCTATCACAAGGGGGAGTGCCCATCTATAATCCAACAATAGCGAGGGTTAATGTTGCTTTCTCTCAGTTCAAAGATGCCTATTTTACTCAAAAGACACATCAAAACTCTACTGTTCGTCAGTTGGATATGTTGAGTGAGCAGCGAAAAGAAGTTGATGAGGTTTTAACTATACTCTGGAATCAGATAGAATCTTCATTCTCCTCGTTGCCTGCTAAAGAACGTTTAGAACGATGTAAGGAATATGGTGTAGTTTATTACCTAAGAAAAGAAGAAAGAGAACAAAGTGAAAATAATTGATACACACTCACATATTTATGCGGAAGAGTTCGATGCAGATATTGATGCTACAATAGCTAGAGCAAAAGCTGTAGGTGTAGAGAAAATATTGCTTCCGAATATTGATGTAGCGTCGGTAGATCGTTTACATAATCTGGCAGATACACACAAAGGATTTTGTATACCTATGATGGGGCTGCACCCTACCAGTGTGGGGGCCGACTGGAAAACACAATTGGAAGAGATTCACAATCAGTTTTTGCAGCGACAATACATTGCTGTGGGCGAAATAGGAATAGACTTGTATTGGGATAAAACTTATGCCAAAGAACAAGAGTTAGTTTTCGAAGAGCAATTGCGTTGGAGTATCGAATATGATTTACCTGTAGCCATACATTCGCGCGATGCTATTGCAGAATGTGTAGCTTGTGTAAGGAATGTAGGGGCTGAAAAGCTAAGAGGGGTCTTTCATAGTTTTGGAGGCTCAGTCGAAGAATTGCAGGATATTCTGTCATTGCAGAACTTTTTGTTGGGAATAAATGGAGTTGTAACATTCAAAAATTCCACATTACCTGTTGTCTTAAGACAAACTGACTTGTCTCATATTATAATAGAAACTGATGCACCATATCTGGCTCCTGTACCCTATAGAGGAAAGAGAAATGAACCATCATATACTGCTCTTGTCGCAAGCAAACTGGCTGAAATGTATGAAGTGTCGCAAGATGAGGTGGGACAGATAACGACATCTAATGCGATTCGTTTATTTGCTATTAATTAAAAGTTTAGATAATAAGTATTCAGTAAGCTTAAAAGTTAGAATTTATGATACAATTAAGACAAATATTTCTGTGTGTAATTCTGAGTCTTGTTTCGGGAACATTGTTAGCTCAAGATAAGCTAAAAGAACTAAATGAAGTAGACGGCCCTTATATTTTCTATGCTGAAAAAGGAGTAGATGTTTTACGAGTAGGGGATAATGGTATTTCTCGAAACAATTTCTCGAATAAAGATACTACCTTCTGGGTTAGCTCATCAGACAAAAAGTATCAATTTGATATTAGTCTTCATTCAGTAGCTCGCCCTCAATGGGATTATAAACTGCCCGGGGGAATGCTTATAGTATCTGATCCTCATGGAGATATGGAGGCTTTTGTCTCAATTTTACGTTCTCAAAAAGTTATTGATAATGATTATAAGTGGATATTCGGCAAAAAACATCTGATTGTTATCGGAGATGTATTCGACAGGGGAAAAGATGTCCTGCCTATATTCTGGTTAATATATAAGTTAGAAAATGAAGCAATGAAAGCCGGAGGTATGGTACATTTCATATTGGGCAATCATGAAGAGATGGTTTTACGAAACAATGTGAAATATACACAAGACAAATATAAGAATCTTGCTCAATACATGGGTGTGCGGTATTGTGATCTGTGGAAAGAGAATAGTGTACTTGGACATTGGCTGCTAACCCGTAATACTATCGAGCGAATTGGTGATAATCTTTTTGTTCATGCAGGATTAAGTGAAGAATTTGCTAGTGACAATTGGTCTATACCTCAACTTAACGATACTGTAAGCGCATACATTCGCATGACAAAAGAAGAGCGAAAGGTCTCTGCTAACGCTGATTTTCTATTTGGTAGTAATGGCCCTTTGTGGTATCGGGGAATGGTGAAAACAGATAACAAGTATAATCCGATATCAGATAGCGAGGTGAGAAGGATATTGGATATGTATAATGTCAGGCGGATATATGTTGGTCATACTATTTTCAAAGATGTCTCTTCTTTCTTCAACGGCAGTGTGATCGGGGTAAATGTAGATAACCGTAAAAACATGGAGGCCGGTCGTAGCCGTGGCGTTTTAGTGAAAAAAGGCAAGCAATATATTGTATATGACGATGCTCGCAAGCAAGTTTTACTTAAGTGACATCATTAAATAGGAAAAATAAACGGTTGGAAATATTATCCAACCGTTTTTATATTTAAATAATTATTATCCTATCTGGCTTCCCGGATTCACTTCCTTCGAAGGTTGTATTAAAGATAGACTGCCATCTGCATTTTCTACAGAAAGTATCATACCTTGTGATTCTATTCCTTTCAGTTTGCGTGGAGCAAGATTGGCTATGAAACAAACCTGTTTGCCAGTCAGTTCTTCGGGCTTATACCATGCAGCAATGCCGGATACAATGGTGCGTTGATTCATCCCATCGTCGATCAGGAATTGAAGCAGCTTGTCAGCTTTGGCAACCTTTGTACACTCCAAGACTGTACCTACACGTAAGTCTAGTTTTGTGAAATCATCAAAAGCAATATTTTCTTTTTGTGGTGCGACTTTGATTTCCGGAGTTCCTTCATTTATCTTCTTCGTATCTAGAAGCTTCTGTATTTGCTTTTCGATTGTTTCATCTTCTATTTTTGCAAATAAGAGTTCCGGTTGATTGAGCTGATGTCCTGCCGGAAGTAGATTCATTTGTCCCAATTGATTCCATGTAAGGTTTTCCATGTTGACAAACGTTCTTATTTTTTTTGCACTGAAAGGCAGAAATGGCTCGAAAACTATACCAAGGTTAGCAGTTATCTGAAGAGCAATGTTGAGTATTGTTTCCACTCGTTGCATATCTGTTTTCGCTACTTTCCAAGGCTCGGTGTCGGCTAAATATTTGTTGCCTATACGGGCAAGGCTCATAGCCTCTTTCAACGCATCACGAAAACGGTATGTATCGAGATATGACTCTATCGAACTCTTTATATTTTCAAATTCTTTCAGTGTATCTTTATCATAATCTGTTAGCTCATGTATTTGAGGCACTTTATTGTCAAAATACTTTTGAGTAAGTACAAGTGCACGGTTGATGAAGTTACCAAGGATAGCTACAAGTTCATTATTGTGTCTTGCCTGAAAGTCTTTCCATGTAAAGTCGTTATCCTTTGTTTCGGGAGCATTGGATGTCAACACATAACGGAGGGTGTCTTGCTGTCCCGGAAAATCTTCAAGGTATTCGTGCAACCATACAGCCCAATTGCGAGATGTGGATATTTTGTCTCCTTCAAGGTTCAGAAATTCATTTGCCGGAACGTTTTCAGGAAGTATATATGATCCTTCGGCTTTTAGCATAGCCGGAAACACAATGCAATGGAAAACTATATTGTCCTTTCCTATGAAATGTACCAGTTTAGTATCTTCCGATTTCCACCACTTTTCCCAACTGTCGGGCAGTAGTTCCTTCGTATTCGATATATACCCTATTGGAGCATCGAACCAGACGTATAAAACCTTACCTTTGGCATCGGGCAGAGGAATAGGCACACCCCAATCCAGATCGCGGCTTACTGCGCGAGGGTGTAATCCCATATCTAGCCACGATTTACATTGTCCGTAAACGTTCGATTTCCATTCTTTGTGATCTTCCAGTATCCATTGACGCAACCATGACTCATGCTTGTCGAGTGGCAGATACCAGTGTTTTGTCTCACGCATAACAGGAGCAGAACCTGATATAGTTGATCTTGGATTCTTCAGATCGGTCGGACTTAACGATGTTCCGCACGACTCACACTGATCGCCGTAAGCATTTGGATTTCCGCAATGAGGGCATTCTCCCATTATATAACGGTCGGCAAGGAACATTTGAGCCTCTTCGTCATAATACTGTTCGCTCGTTTGTTCTTCAAACTGGTTGTCATTGTATAATTTCAGGAAAAACTCTGAAGCTGTTTCCTTGTGTATCTCTGAACTTGTTCGTGAATATATATCAAATGTGATTCCGAAATCTTTGAACGATTTTTTTATGATAGAGTGGTATTTATCTACAATGTCTTGCGGAGTAACACCTTCCTTCTTGGCTCTTATAGTAATAGGTACACCATGTTCGTCGGAACCTCCTATATGTATCACTTCTTCTCCTTTCAGTCGCAGATAGCGCACATATATATCAGCAGGTATATAAACACCAGCCATGTGTCCTATATGTACAGGTCCGTTTGCATAAGGAAGAGCCGAGGTTACAAGCGTTCTTTTGTAATTTTTAGTCATATATTTTGTGTTTTCTTATTTCAGAAACAAATTAGCATGCAAAGATAGAAACTTAACACCAAAAATAAAGCAGACAACCTCATTAAAATCTAATAGTTGTTTGCCTGTTTCTGATTCTGTTTTCTTTGCCAATAAAAGCAGGGTATAAAATGAGAGATATGTGTTTTGAATGGGATAAGGACTGGCTGATAATTTATGACTATTATTTCAAGCTTCTATCTGTAGTCCGTCGTAAGAAAGAAATACATTGTTAGGCAATATGCTCTGCACCTCGTCGTGTAGCCCCAGATGATGCGACATATGAATAAGAAAGGTTTTCTTAGGAGCCAGTACTCTGATAACTTCCAATGCTTCCTTCAGGTTAAGATGAGACATATGTTCTTCTATTCGTAAAGCATTTATAACCAGCGTATCTAATCCTTGTAACTTCTTATATTCATTTTCAGGAATGGTTTTCACATCTGTCAGATAAGCAAAATCGTTTATGCGATATCCCAGAATCGGTAACCGGAAGTGCATTAATCCGATGGGTTGTATCTTTATATCGGAAACATAGAAAACTCTGTTGTATTCTACTTCGTGCAAGTTGAATACAGGAACACCCGGATATCTGTGTTCCGAAAAAGAATATGGCATTCTGTTTTTTAGCGCATCTAATGTTATAGTATTTGCATAAATGTCTACGTCTGCAAACTTGCAGAAAGGGCGTAAATCATCTATACCTCCTACATGATCGTAATGCTCATGGGTAAGAAGCACAGCGTGTATCTGAGAAAACTCCTCATTCATTATCTGCTCTCTAAAATCAGGGCCGCAGTCAATCAGGATCTTCTTCCCATCTATATTTATCAAAACAGACGCCCTTAAGCGTCTGTCCTTTTTATTTTTTGAGGTACAAACTTTACACCGACATCCAATTTCAGGTATACCTGTCGACGTTCCCGTACCTAAGAATTTTACAATCATTTCCTTTTAATTTCTTCTCTGATTTATTCATTATAGATTAATATCCAAAGGTCGTCCAGAGGAAGCCCATATTTAGCAATACGTCTTGTTTTAGACATATTGGTAGTATATTTTAGTGTAAACTCTTCCAGTTTCTTTATCGCATCACTTTCGTTATTATAACTGTCTATTATAGTATAATAAATACCTACATCGTTACTTACAACCAATGCCTTTTCTCCCAATCCTGTAAATGTACGTTTTGCGAAATTAGCGTTATTCAAGCTTCTAAATGCTCCAATAACTATACTATACCGTTTAAGAGAGGCTTTGTCTCTTATGTCTAAGAAATTGACAGGAACTGCTCTGAATAGCTGCCATTCGTTTCCTCCACTAAATGGCTTAAAGCCGGAAGAGGAAGAGGTTGGGTTCTTACCTGCTTCTGTCGAAGAAGATTTTGTTGACTGTATAGTATTGTCGGCAACAATAGGCTTGTCTGTATCTTTTGTAGCGGCTATGTCAGTTTTACCTCCTTTGTCCGAGAACTTTTTCACCATCGGTATGCCTGTAATATAAGGATCAGGCACTCCTTTACCGACATTAGACTCTCTCTTGTTGGTGTCAATACATCCAAATAAGGCTTGAGCTGCAGAAGAATTCGGATCTAATTCCAGAATAACAACTGGTTTAAGTAAAGATTTTCCTCCTTTTAATATGTCAGTAACCCCTGCCATATTTTTCATAATAGAGTCTAGCTCAGCAACTGTTATTGTATCAAGAATTACGTCATCAGCGGCCTGCTTGTGTGAAATAGAAACATTACCCTGAATCTTATTAATAGAATGGTAAAATTTTTTATACTTCCGATCGTTATCCTGGCTCTGGGCTCTGCAAGGTAAGGTAGAAGAACAAAATATCAGTAAAGCTGCGTAAAATAATATTTTCATATAATCATGTGTTTCTGAAAGAAAATTATCAGACTCTTTAGTTCGCTTATTTAATGGGGCAAAGATAAGAAAAATAGAAATCAAACAATCTACTTATACAAAGAAACTTATGGTACTCTATAAAAATTAATGATTTCTATATCCGGATGTAAGATTATCGATTAAATTTCATATAAGATGTATCTTTATCTGTTAAATGAAAAAAGAGAGCATTCGCTCTCTTTTAATATCTCTATAATGAAATTTATTAGTATTCTCTTTGCAATATCCACCAGTCATTGAATGGTATTCCGTATTTGCTTCTTAAAGAAGCCTGATCACTTGTTGATAGATATTTTTCCAATATTTCATTTTTCTTAGCTACAGCTTGCTCTTTAGATTCGTAACTAGCTATGATAACACGATACATACCTTGTTCGTTACGAGCCAATATAACATTGTAACCTTCTTTGCCAAATCTTTCTTTCAACGATTCAGCACCAGGTTTCATTGCCATTGCAGCTATAACTACACTGTATGCTTTAAGTCCTGAAGCATCGCTTTCGTATACCGGAGTCACTTTCTCTTTTCTTACAGATTCAGTTGTAGAGGAATATGTAGGAGTAGTAGATGGTCTGGTAACTGTAGTGTTGTTAGGAGCTGTGGTGTTTTCATCCATTTCTCTTTCTTTAGCTGACTCATACACTTGTTTGTATGCACTTTGCTTAGGCTTACAAGATCCAAAACCTACAAGCAAAACTACCGCTAATCCGATTCCAATCAATTTTTTATTCATAATTCTATCTTAATTATCTTAATTTTTATCTAATATCGCAAATTTAATACATTAACTAAATACAATAACAGTTTTTTTAAGCAAATAGTTTGATTTTCACTTTAATTAATATATTCGAAGCCTGTATATGGCACAAGGGCTTTTGGTATACGAATACCTTCCGGTGTTTGATTGTTCTCTAGTAAGGCTGCAACAATTCGGGGTAGCGCCAAGGCACTTCCGTTCAGAGTGTGTACCAACTGGATCTTTTTGTCTGCATCTCTATAGCGGCATTTTAGACGATTGGCCTGATAGCTTTCAAAATTAGAGACAGAACTTACTTCCAGCCAACGCTTCTGAGCAGCTGAGAAGACTTCAAAGTCGAATGTTAACGCTGAAGTGAAACTCATATCTCCTCCACAGAGGCGAAGTATTCTCCAAGGCAACTCCAATTCTTCAACTAAAGTCTGAACATAAGCAACCATTTCTTTTAACGAATCGTATGAATGTTCGGGTTTGTCTATTCGTACAATCTCTACTTTGTCAAACTGATGTAGACGATTTAGCCCGCGTACATCCTTACCGTAAGATCCTGCTTCGCGGCGGAAGCAAGCCGAATATGCAGTGTTTTTGATCGGCAAATCTTTTTCGTCGAGAATAACCTCTCTGTATATATTCGTTACCGGAACTTCCGCTGTAGGAATCAGATACAAATCGTCAGCAGTAGCGTGATACATTTGGCCTTCTTTGTCAGGAAGCTGTCCTGTACCATATCCCGATGCAGCATTTACTACATAAGGAGGTTGTACTTCAAGATAACCTGCATCACGAGCTTTATCCAAGAAGAAATTTATTAAGGCACGTTGCAAACGAGCTCCTTTACCTTTGTAAACAGGAAAGCCTGCTCCGGAAATTTTAACACCCAACTCGAAATCAATCAAATCATATTTCTTAGCCAAATCCCAATGAGGAACTGCATTGCTGTCCAGATCAGGAATTGTGCCACCTGTTTTTTCTACCACATTGTCCTCAGCTACACGTCCTTCGGGTACTTCGTCGGATGGAAGATTGGGTATAAGCACAAGTAAGTCCTGTAGTTCTTGTTCTGCCTGACGAAGAGTATCTTCTAATATCTTACTCTCACCTTTCATCTCGGCAACTCTACTTTTTGAAGCCTCGGCTTCTGCTTTTTTGCCATCTTTCATCATCAGCCCTATATGTTTCGAGAGGCTGTTAGATTCTGCTAAACTTGCATCTAAAGCAGTTTGTGTCTTTTTTCGCAATTGATCTAAATCTAGAACTTTCTCTATTATCTCTTTTGCTTCAAAATGTTTCTTAGTCAGTTTTTGTATCACCAATTCGGGATTATCACTGATCGTTTTTAGCGTCAACATATAGTCTTATTTTTATTTCAGATGCAAAGGTATAAATATTTTAAGTCTGTCAATAAATCTTAATGAGAAAAAGGTGTTTCTATGATATCTAATTGTAGATAATGGATATTATTTTTTCTACTATCTTCATTATTTAGATTATCTTTAATGCTACGTAGAGGCCAATTAGTCGACAAATAATATTTGTTCGTCGATTTTCGATTGTCTGTAATCAGTTCTATACATAGATTTGTATTCGAAACTAATTTAAATTATTCTTATGGAAACTAATTTACATGATAAATACTTTTTGAAAAGAGATAGAGGCAACGGTATCGGTTTTGCTATATTTCTTATTTTATTCGGCGGAATATATTTATTACTCAATCTTGGAGTAATTCCCTCCGAATATAAGTCATTATTAATTTCGTGGCAAATGTTGTTGATCGGAATAGGTATTTGGTCACTAATCAGAAAACGCTTTATTTCAGGTATAATACTTATAGTTGTAGGAGGGTTCTTTATTTATCCGACGTTGTCATCTCTTTTTCCTGAATATTTTTTCGACTTTGATTTTGATATCAGAACTTATTGGCCTGTTATACTCATTATTATAGGGTTATTGTTAGTATCCGGCAGATTATTCCCCTCTTCAAACAAATACTGTAAAAAAAAAGGTGATAATGAGAGGATAAGTGGAGGCTCTTCTTCTTCAAATTACAATAAGTCTGATTTAATAGATAAAAACCTGATATTTGGCAGTACCGAACAAATCGTATTGTCCCAGAACTTTAGAGGAGGGGAAGCCAATGTTATTTTTGGAGAAATGATCATTGATTTGCGTAAGGCGATGCCTGCAGAAGGTAATAACTGCCTCGAAATGAATGTGGCATTTGCCAGTGGTATTTTATATTTACCATCGGGTTGGAATGTGGAAATACAGAGTAGTACGGTAATGGGAAGTATAGAAGACAGACGTATATATAAGAATGAAGTACCTCAAAATGACCAATTTCATCTTACAGTGAAGATTAATTGTGTATTGGGCGGTTGTGAAATTAGGGACTAATGAGAAATAAGCGAATCATATATATACATATCTTTATTGCATTGCTTGCTGCACTTATACTTTATATGAGTGTCAAGCCTCTAAATATTGTTGGAGATGATGTGTTAATAACAGATTCTGTTATATCCGGAATTGTTTTATCTATACTCTTGTTCGTATTGCAGAAAATTATAGTTTTCAGCTTGCCTCCATCATTGCCGTTACGACAAAAGTATATCAACTATGTGGCACTGGCGATTCTGTTTGTCTTTATCTGGATTGGAGCTGAGTATCTTTTCTTGTACTTTATTTTTGAATATCAAGAATACCAATCTTTTGCATCTATATTAACCATACGTATTGTTGTAGCATTACTCGTATATCTGCTCGCTATACGACAGCCCGGACATGTGGCAGATATTGGGATAGAAGATATGCAAGAGGATTTGCCGGTTAGTGAGGAAATACAACATGAGAATAATAAAAGTGAGCTAGAGATACTGGAGCGTATAGCTGTAAGGAAAGGTCAAAAAATAGAAGTGATACCTGTCGATAAAGTTATATGTATTCAGGCCGAAGGAGACTATGTTATGATATATTGCGACAAAGGGAAATTCCTAAAAGAACAGACAATGAAATCTTTAGAAGGTAGTTTGCCTCAGGACAAGTTTGTGCGAATTCATCGTTCGAGTATTATAAATGTAGACCATATTGCCCAAATAGAATTATATAATAAGCAAAGTCAGATGCTTAGGCTAAAAGATGGTATGCAGGTTAAAATGAGTATGTCGGGATATAAGTCCCTAAAAGATAAATTGGGCTTATAGCTTCGTAAAGACAGATACTATACGAATCCTGATAAGACAAAAAAGAAACGCTATAATAATATCAGACTATTATAGCGTTATTCGCATTTTATACTTTGAATATAGCTTAAAGTCGTGATTGCAGCTATAGCTATTGCTCTTTCTTTTTTCTCACAGACCAACCAAAACCGCCTATTTTATCTCCAAGATTGTAGTATTGTCCATGCGAGTAGGCAATAGGATTTGCATTTTCAAGACTAAATTTGCCTGTCTCTTTATTGATATACTTCTCATCTGCTTTTACGTTTACCACGTCTGCTATAAACATATCATGAGAGCCCAGACTCAATATTTCTTTGACTTTGCATTCTATGTTAAGAGGTGACTCTTCGATGATGGGCGATCGCACAACAGAGGCTCTGCCTGCCGTTAACTTCATTTCTTCGAACTTACTGAAATCTTTACCCGATTTTACACCACACCAGTCTGTAGCATAAGCCAGCTCTTCTGTTGTAATGTTTATTACAAAGTCCATATTCCTTTTGATAATTTCGTAAGAATGCCGTTCGGGACGAACAGAGATATAGCACATTGGAGGATTGGTACATATGGTACCCAACCAACTAAGGGTTATTATATTGTACTCTTCGGGGTTGCATCCGCAAGAAATCATTGCTGCGGGCAGTGGATATATGAGTGTTCCCGGCTTCCAGTCTTGTTTCATTTTAAAATTATCTCGTCTCTCTTTATTTTTATATCACAATAGTGACATCGCAATTCTATACTTTCGCTGTCAATAACATTGAAGTGCGTTGGCATAGGCTCATTATTTGTAATACATTTAGGATTGTTACACTTCACTATTCCTTTTATTGTTTGTGGAAGTATAACTCTCTTTTTTTCTACAACTTCGTAGTTTCTGATTATGTTTAACACTACATTAGGGGCTATCAATGCTATTTTGTTGATAACATCTTCTTCGAAGAATTTGTCTGCAACTTTTATGATACCTTTCGAAGCCATTTTTTTGCTTTCAAGGTTGTTTCCTATTGTAATAGGATTTCCCAGTTTGTCTAGTTCCAGTAGCGATACTACTTTGAAAACTACATTGGAAGGTATATGATCTATTGCTGTTCCGTTGCACAATGCAGCCACTTGTAGTTCTTTTCTTTGTTCTTTCATAACTTAGTCTACTTTAATGTTTAGGGCATCACATATAACTGCTTCACGAGTGAATACACCGTTTTTTGCTTGTTCGAAATAGTATGCTTTTGGGCTGTCGTCCACATCTTGATTGATCTCGTTGACGCGAGGTAGCGGATGTAGTATTTTAAGATTTTCTTTAGAATCTTTTATCATGTCTTTACACAAAATATATATGTTCTTCACTTTTTCATATTCCATCAGGTCGGTAAAACGTTCTCTTTGCACCCGTGTCATATAGAGGATGTCCGCATTGTTGATTACAGACGGAGAGAAGTCTACATGTTCTTCATATTTTATTCCTTTTGTATCACAGAAATTCTTGTATGTTTCAGGTAGGCTTAATTCTTCAGGAGCAACGAAATTAAAAGTAGGGTTAAAGTGTGACATTCCTATTATCAGTGAGTGTACTGTCCTTCCATACTTCAAGTCTCCTACTATTGTTATAGTAAGATTCTCTAATGTTCCCTGTGTTTTGTAGATCGAATATAGGTCGAGCATAGTCTGAGTAGGATGCTGATTGGCTCCGTCCCCTGCATTAATAATCGGTATGGATGATACCTCCGAAGCATAACGCGCAGCTCCTTCAAGGTGGTGTCTCATTATAATAATGTCAGCATAATTATTCACCATCAATATAGTGTCTTTAAGAGTTTCTCCTTTCGACGAACTTGTAGTAGCTGCATCGGAAAATCCTATTATGCGACCACCCAGTCTGTTTACAGCCGTCTCAAAACTAAGACGGGTACGCGTCGAAGGTTCAAAAAACAGAGTTGCACAGACCTTACCCTCGAGTAACCTTCTATTAGGTTTCTCGTCAAACTTTCTTGTCAGATTAAGTATTCGAATAATGTCTTCTTTCGAATAATCTGTAATAGATACCAGACTTTTGTTACACATATGGTTATAACTTAGAGTATAAAAAAATCCTCGAAAAAGATAACTTCTTCGAGGATACTATATAAAATTTATTAACAGAACAGGAAAAAATAAAAAGATGGGAAATTTGAAAAAAACTTTTATTTAACAAACTCCTCCTTTTCATCATAATCTAATTATTATCGGATACAAAGTTAGATACTTTTTTTGATAATGCTATTCAATAATCAGAAATAAAATAAAAGCCATGAATATTCATGGCTTTTATTTCTATATTACATTTCCAGATCGGTATCGAATATCTCGTGCCAAGGCAATCCTTGTTTGTTAAGTTCTTCCATGAATGGATCAGGATTAAACTCTTCGACATTAAAGACTCCCGGTTTGCGCCACAAGCCTTTCATAAACATGATGCCTCCTATTGTAGCAGGAACACCTGTTGTGTAGCTAACGCCCTGAGCTCCCGTTTCTTTATAAGCTGCTTCGTGAGAACAGTTGTTGTATATATAATATGTGCGTTCTTTACCGTCCTTGATGCCTTTAATTCTACATCCGATAGATGTTTCTCCGGTATAATTCTCTCCAAGCTCTCCCGGATCAGGCAAAACCGCTTTTAAAAATTGAATTGGTACTATCTCAACTCCATTGTATATAATAGGGTCGATGCGGGACATCCCTATGTTTTGTATTACTCGCAGATGAGTAAGATATTCTTGTCCAAATGTCATCCAAAAACGTGCCCGCTTAAGTGTTGGGAAATTCTTAACAAGAGACTCTAACTCTTCGTGATAGATTACATAAGATTCTTTAGGTCCTATGTTTGGATAGTTTAATGGTTTGTGTATTGCATGCGGTTCTGTTTCTACCCATTTACCATCTTCCCAATATTTCCCTTTTTGGGTAACCTCACGTATGTTTATTTCAGGATTGAAGTTTGTGGCGAATGCTTTACCATGGTCTCCTGCATTACAGTCTACAATATCAAGGTAGTGCATTTCGTCAAAGTAGTGCTTAGCAGCATAGGCTGTAAACACGCTTGTTACTCCCGGGTCGAATCCGCATCCGAGTATAGCGGTAAGTCCGGCTTCTTTGAACTTGTCCTGATAAGCCCATTGCCAGCTATATTCATATTTTGCTTCCTCTTTTGGTTCGTAATTGGCTGTGTCCAGATAGTTTACCCCGCAAGCCAAACATGCATCCATTATTGTAAGGTCTTGGTACGGAAGTGCTACGTTAATTACCAGTTCTGGCTTGAATGAACTAAATAGTCTTTTGAGGTCTTCCACATTGTCTGCATCTACCTGTGCTGTTTGTATCTTGTTGCCTCCAATAGCTTTGGCAATCGCATCACACTTTGATTTTGTTCGGCTGGCTAACATGATTTCTGTAAAAACATCCATGTTTTGTGCAACCTTATGTGCAACGACAGTTCCTACACCACCTGCACCTATAATTAAAACTTTTCCCATGTTATTATCCTATTAAATTATAATTTAATATACAAAAATAGTATTTAATAAGGTGGAAACCTTTCTTTAACTCCTTTATTTATTCAAATTTTGGAATAATAAGGTTCTTGTTTTGCTCACTGTTTAGTATTTTAAGATATTTTTCTTTTGTTCTGAACCCCTCTTGTAACGTATTTCCCCTCATCTCTATAGTTCTGATGTCTTGTAGTTTGAATGAGCGACTGAATGGAAAACCTCCTTTAGACACGGCAGGTAGAAGGTCAAAACTCCGAGAGTCACTCTCATCTACTGTTACATATATTGTCTGGTTTCCCATTTTGTATTCTTGAAAATTCCCTATATTCTTGGAAGATCTGTGATGGTATAAGGCTACGAAGTCTATCATAGTTTCAAATTTCATGCCTATTCTCTTCGATGCTGTTATAAACTTATATGTAGAAACGATACAAAGACAGCACAGGATGAAAATGAGGACAAATTTCCCACATCGGGGAAATTGTACCACCCGACTTTCTGTAAGGATGTTAATTGACAACAAAAGGCTTCCCAGTATATACCCATAATTAAATCTAAAGTCGGGAGCTGTTGATAAGCTGAAAATTAGACATAATAAGGTTATCAAATAGACTGAAAATAATGAGGGATTTATCTTTTTCCTTATAGCTTTATATGTTATAATAAAAGCTGAGAAAATGACAGAAAACAGTAATGTGAAATTAATAAAACAGTTTAAAGCTGTTGTGGAAAAATCTTTCCCACTGATGAAGTTTTGGAATGTATTAAGGTCGGTGCGGAATATTCGGTTTCCCCATTCGCTAATATGACGACTTTGTTTTTCTACAGTTCCAACAGGCATTTTCCAGTCGAAAGAAAAGAGATCAATTTGATATACAGGATATACGAGGTAGCCGGATATGATAATATTCCTTATGCACCAAAATAGAATGGTAAGAAACGACAAGATTATAATAAAATAAAGGGTTCTATGTTTCTGCTCTTTTATAAGGTTTATCATTACTATTAGGCTTATGATACAGAATGGTGCAGTTGACAATTTGAATGTAACTAATACAACAGGCAACAGGCAAGCTAACAGAGGATATTGGTGTATCCAACGGGGCGTTTCTGCTGTTTTGATAGCATAATACAATACAAATAGTATGGGAAATATGTCGGTCGCTGAACTGCCTAGCATAAATCCATATATGTATATAAGAAGTGGTAGGAATATAACTAAAATAAGATAGTTTAAATCGTACTGGGACGAAAATAATTTAATTAGCCCCCAAGTAAACAAGAGCGTATAAAACAATGATTGTAGCAGGTATACTGCTTCATGATTGCCAAAGAGAAATCTGAACGTAAATATTGCGGATAAAAGGAGATAATTTGAATTGAATGCAAATCGGTCTTCCAGGTTACCCAATCCGGGTACAATAGAAAACTCTTCATTCCAGCGTATTTGTTGGTAATGATAATATTCAGCATCATAATGATGATCAAATATATATACATATATAAGTACAGCAATCACCGGAACAATAATGAGTACCTTTTCTTTCAAATTGAAAGACCTTATTGTATCTTTTATTTTAGAAATATATTGTAGTAATCTCTTTATATTTATATACCAATAAATTACACTCACTAAGATATATGCAAATAAAACGTACTCATTAGAAGGAAACCATAGGGAAGAGAAAGGTAAAAGAATAGAAATAAAACATATTCCTAATATAAACGTATCTAAGAGATTATAGCTTTCCTTATTTCTGCATATTCTATTATATAGGGAAACAAATATATCGCCAATAGAAAATATGACTAAAAACATAACAGTCCAAGCGAATAGGGTAGTAATCATTTGCAGTTAAAGGTGTTTGAGTAGCTTTACGTTATTCTCCGTTTCTATAAATATAGGACAAAAGTACAATTTAATAATGAAAATCGAATTCTTCTTGAATCGTTTCGTTTATTGTATTTAATTCTTTTGTTAGGTTGAAAATCCGTTATAACTATGCTTTTACGTGCTATTAGACACTTATCCGTTGTTCCTCTATCATTAAACAATACGAGGTATTTAACTATTAAAAACATTGTAGTTAACTTAAGTTTAAAAAAGTAAGGGTAGTCTCTTTTTTTCTTGGTAAAAATATTTAAAAGAATTATTATTGTTTATATTTGCTATTACATTTTAGTAGAGAAGGTGGATATATTATAATAATTGTCTAACTTTTTAATCACTTGTTGAAAACAATAGTAATTATTAATGTTCAAAAAGTGAGAGGATTGTAAGATTACAATCCTTTAAGATGGTATGCAGATATAATATTTTGAAAAGAAATAGAAATATATAATAAATAAAAAAGCTTATGTCACAAACAGTTGGGCATGTTTCTCAAGTTATTGGACCAGTGGTGGATGTTTTTTTTAATACCAGTGATCCATCTTTGAACTTACCAAACATTAATGATGCCCTTGAAGTTAAAAGGCCTGATGGCCGATCTTTGATTCTTGAAGTAAAGCAACACATAGGCGAAGATACAGTACGTACCGTTGCTATGGATAGTACCGACGGACTTAGCCGTGGAGTGGAAGCCGTTCCTCTAGGAGCTCCTATCAGAATGCCTATTGGTGATCAGGTTAAAGGACGCTTGATGAATGTTGTTGGTGAGGCTATTGATGGAATGGAAGTTTTAGATAAAAAAGGCGGTAACCCTATTCATCGTGAACCTCCAAAATTTGAAGAACTACAAACTACACGAGAAGTTCTTTTTACTGGTATTAAAGTAGTCGATCTACTAGCGCCATATGCAAAAGGAGGTAAAGTAGGGCTGTTTGGTGGAGCTGGTGTTGGTAAAACTGTATTGATTATGGAATTGATCAATAATATTGCCAAAAAGCATAATGGTTACTCTGTTTTTGCTGGAGTAGGAGAGCGTACACGTGAAGGTAACGATCTTCTTCGGGAGATGATAGAGTCGAAGGTAATCCGCTATGGCGAAGAGTTCGAAAAAAGTATGGAAGAAGGACATTGGGATTTATCGAAAGTAGATCCTAAAGAATTGGAAAAATCGCAAATTTCCCTTGTCTTCGGACAGATGAACGAGCCTCCTGGAGCACGTTCCGCTGTAGCATTATCCGGATTGACAATAGCAGAATCTTTCCGTGATGCAAAAACTGATGGGCCTAAAGATATTTTGTTCTTTATAGATAATATATTTCGTTTCACTCAGGCCGGATCTGAGGTGTCGGCTCTATTAGGGCGTATGCCCTCAGCAGTAGGTTATCAGCCAACTTTGGCTACTGAGATGGGAGCCATGCAGGAACGTATTACTTCTACCAAGAATGGATCTATTACGTCAGTGCAAGCTGTATATGTACCTGCCGATGACTTGACAGACCCTGCACCGGCAACAACTTTCTCTCACTTGGATGCCACTACCGTACTTGATCGTAAGATTACAGAAATGGGTATTTATCCGGCTGTTGATCCGTTGGGATCTACTTCACGAAGCTTAGACCCTAATGTAGTTGGACAGGATCATTATGATACAGCTCAGCGAGTGAAACAGATTCTTCAACGCAACAAGGAATTACAAGATATTATTTCCATATTAGGTATGGAGGAATTGTCTGATAATGACAAACTTACAGTAAATAGGGCAAGACGTATCCAACGTTTCCTTTCTCAACCTTTCAATGTGGCTGAACAATTTACCGGGGTTCCCGGAGTTATTGTGGATATTCAGGATACAATAAAAGGCTTTAAGATGATTCTTGACGGAGAAGTGGACAACTTACCCGAACAGGCTTTCCTTAATGTGGGAACAATAGAAGATGCTATAGCCAAAGGTGAGAAAATCTTGGCTCAGGCAGCTGAATAAAAGATAAGGTATGAAAAAATCAGAACTCCAATTAAATATAATCTCAGCAGAGAAGAAGCTTTTTTCGGGAGCAGTGGCATCTGTTGTTATACCTGGTATTTCGGGGCGTTTTGGTGTTTATCCCGATCACGCACCCCTCATTTCACCCTTGACCGAAGGAGACATTACCTATTTGGAAAATGGAACCGAAAAGTCTTTGGAGGTACATGGTGGAATAGCAGAAGTAAATAATGGGGTTGTGACAATATGTGTGATTTGAAATAATGGACTTTTTTAGAGCAAAGTTAATAACCTTATTACTCGCTTATGGGTTGATTGTGGGAGCACTTGTAGGAGCATTGCTTTATTATGTATTCCCTCAGTATTATCCTCAGTGGTATGAAGGTATTCTGCTCTTTTACTTGATTCTTGAGCCTTTAGTTCTCGTTTATGTCGAATCTTCGAGTCGTAGGGTTACCCAGCGGCAAATGTTGAATACATATATGCTGACTAAAGTATTTAAAATATTTGCTGCACTCATTTTTGTTGGTGCTTATGCTATAATAGTAAAGGAAAATATAAAAAGCTTTGTTCTTACTTTCATGATTTTCTATCTTCTGTTTTTAGCAATAGAATCTTTTTTATTCCTAAAAATAGAAAAACGTTTAAAGAATAAACAATAGTAGTATGAAACACTATTTGAGATACATTTTAGCTTTGATTTTTTTGAATGCAACAATAGGTGTACAACCTATTGCGGCAGAAGGAAAAGTTGAGGCCGGACAAGAGAAAGAGTTGAATGTAAAAGAATTGATTCTCGATCACTTGGCCGATTCTTACGAATGGCATTTGACTACATGGGGAGATACACATGTTTCTATTCCTTTGCCTGTATTTGTCAAAGGAGAAACAAGCGGATGGCATGTATTTATGTCAACCAAATTTCACCATGGGCATGAGGCATATCAAGGGTTTTATATTTCACAGGCGGGCGATCACAAAGGTAAGATAGTAGAAAAGAATGCAGCAGGAGAAGAAATTCGTCCTTGGGATTTTTCACTTACGAAAAATGCGTTAAGTCTGATTATCAGTTCTGCTCTTTTGCTTGTTATAGTAATGGGTATAGCCAAGTGGTATAAAAATATGGCTAAAACAGGAGAACATAAAGCCCCTAAAGGTTTTGTCGGTTTTATGGAAATGTTTATAGTCAGTGTTCAGGATGATATTATAAAACCTTGTGTAGGTAAAAATTATAGAAAATTTTCGCCCTATCTGCTGACAGTCTTCTTCTTTATATTTATCAACAATATAATGGGGCTCATACCGATATTTCCAGGAGGAGCAAATGTGACAGGAAATATTGCTGTTACGCTTGTTTTGGCTCTAACTACATTTGTGGTGGTCAATTTTACAGGAACAAAGGAATACTGGAAAGAGATATTCAATCCTTATGTGCCATCTTGGCTCAAGCCATTGATGATACCTATCGAACTGGTTGGAGTATTCACTAAACCGTTTGCATTGATGATTCGTCTCTTTGCTAACATCTTGGCAGGGCACTCAATCGTATTAGGTCTCACTTGTTTGATATTCGTTACAGTCAATCTGGGTGCAGTTATAAATACATCCATGACTGTGGTTTCGGTACTACTTACTGTATTCATCAGTTTTGTCGAAATATTGGTTGCTTATATCCAGGCCTATGTGTTTACTATGCTATCGGCCGTATTTATTGGATTGGCACAGGCAGAGCCACACCATGCAGAAGAAAAACATTAGTATATAGAAATAAGAAAACAATAAATAAATTAACTAATTAAAAGTAAAAATTATGTTACTATCAACTTTATTACAAGCAGCAGAAGCTGCTACTAGCTTAACAGGTTTTGGTGCAGCACTTGGAGCAGGATTAGCTGTGATCGGGGCAGGTATCGGTATAGGTAAAATCGGTAGCTCGGCTATGGAAGGTATTGCTCGTCAGCCCGATGCAGCAGGAGATATCCGTACTTCTATGATTATCGCAGCTGCGTTAGTTGAAGGGGTTGCCTTGTTTGCTGTTGTAGTATGCGGATTTATTCTTTAATCGAATAAAATAATAAAATATGGGTTTATTATTACCTGAATCTGGGCTTCTCTTTTGGATGCTTCTTTCGTTCGGTATCGTTTTCTTTGTTTTAGCTAAATTCGGTTTTCCCGCAATTACTAAAATGGTAGATGAACGTAAAAATTATATACAGGACTCGTTAGATGCAGCTCAAAAAGCGAATGAACAGTTGGCTTCTATAAAAGAACAAAGTGATGCTATATTGGCATCGGCCACAGCAGAACAGGTGAAAATCTTGAAGGAAGCTGCCGACACACGTGAACGCATTGTTGCCGAAGCGCGTGAGCAAGCTAAAGTTGCAGGAGCTAAAGAGATGGACGAAATAAGGAAACAGATACAGGCAGAAAAAGAACAGGCTATACGCGATATACGTCGTCAAGTAGCCGAATTGTCTATAGATGTGGCTGAGAAAGTACTCCGCGATTCTCTGAAGGACCCTAAAGAACAAATGTCAATGATTGATCGCCTGGTTGATGAGGCTATGGTTTCTAAATCTTAACTGTTATGAATGAAGGGATGATTTCTAAGCGATATGCGAAAGCGTTGTTGCAGTATGCAATGGGGCAAAAAGCTGAAGATATAGTATATTCTGAAATGAAGAAGCTGGCTTCTGCTTTTGCTAAAGAACCGAGATTGCGTATGGCAATGGATAATCCTACATTGAAAGCTGAGGATAAAGTGAAGCTGATAGAAGCTGCACTTGGAGGACAGATCAGTGACCAACTAAACCGTTTTGTAGAACTCGTTCTAAATAATAGACGAGAGGTATATTTGCGGAATATAGCATTGTCTTATGTTGACTTGTATTGTGAACTGAAAGGGATGAATATAGGAAAACTTGTGACAGCTACACCTGTAGATAGTACCGTAACCAATAAGATGAAAAGCTTGTTGCAGAAGGTTAAGTCCGGTACACTCGATTTTGAGACCGTTGTAGATCCTAGCATCGAAGGAGGGTTTATACTCTATGTAGATACCTATCGTTTAGATGCTAGTGTGAAAACTCAATTGAAACGGATTAAACAACAGTTTATCGCCGAAAACAGTAAGATTTCGAAATAAGCCTATGTGCTACAATAAGCAAATTTGAAGATTAGCTGATAATTATTTATAAAAATAGTTTGCTAATTTAACTGATTTGCTAATAATCAAACTATCAAATAAAAATTTATGTCTGAAAATATAAAAGCAAGTGAAGTCTCCGATGTATTAAAGATGCAGCTAGAGAATATCAGTAGCCGGGTTCAGTTCGATGAAGTTGGTACTGTACTCGAAGTAGGAGACGGTGTTGTTCGTATATATGGACTAAAAAATGCAGAAGCCAACGAACTTTTGGAATTCGACAATGGTATTATGGCCGTTGTTATGAATTTGGAAGAGGACAATGTGGGTGCTGTATTGCTTGGTCCTTCCGACCAGATTAAAGAAGGTTTCACTGTAAAGCGTACCAATAGAATTGCCTCTATTAATGTAGGTGAGGGTATGCTCGGACGTGTGATTACTCCTCTTGGGGAACCAATCGATGGTATGGGACCCATTACTGGCGAACTTCTCGAAATGCCGTTGGAGCGAAAAGCTCCGGGGGTAGTTTATCGTCAACCGGTAACTCAGCCGCTACAGACAGGATTGAAAGCAGTCGATGCTATGATTCCTATCGGTAGAGGGCAGCGTGAACTTATTATCGGTGACCGCCAAACAGGAAAGACTGCCATTGCAATTGATACAATAATCAATCAGAAAACAAATTTTGAAGCAGGTGATCCGGTATATTGTATTTATGTTGCCATCGGTCAGAAAGCATCTACTGTAGCCAACATTGTGGAAACTCTTAAAGAAAAAGGCGCAATGGCTTATACTACTGTAGTTTCGGCTACAGCAGCAGAACCAGCAGCTTTACAATATTTTGCTGCATTTGCAGGAGCTGCTATCGGTGAGTATTTTCGCGATACAGGCCGTCATGCCCTAGTGGTATATGATGACTTGTCGAAGCAGGCTGTTGCTTACCGTGAGGTATCTCTTATTCTTCGTCGTCCGCCGGGACGTGAAGCTTACCCCGGAGACATCTTTTATCTGCACTCTCGCTTGTTGGAACGTGCAGCTAAGGTTATTAATCAGCAGGAAGTTGCCGAACAAATGAATGACTTGCCACCTAGCCTCAGAGGTAAGGTGAAAGGAGGCGGCTCACTTACAGCATTACCTATTATCGAGACTCAGGCCGGAGACGTGTCTGCATATATTCCTACCAATGTAATTTCCATTACTGATGGTCAGATATTCCTCGATGGTAACTTGTTTAATGCAGGTAAACGTCCTGCTATCGACGTAGGTATTTCGGTTTCTCGTGTAGGAGGATCGGCACAGGTGAAGGCTATGAAAAAAGTTGCCGGAACATTGAAAATAGACCAGGCTCAGTATCGGGAGCTGGAAGCGTTTACTCAGTTTGGGGGAGACTTAGATCCTGTAACTGCCATGACAATAGACAAAGGAAAGAAAAATACAGAGCTGTTGGTTCAGCCTCAGTATGCTCCAATGCCTGTCGAAAAACAGATTGCAATCCTTTATTGTGGAACAAACGGCCTGCTTCGTCAAATACCTATTGATAAAGTTCACGATTTTGAAACAGAGTTTTTAAGAACATTAGAAATGAAGTATCAGGCTAATGTGCTAGATGTACTTAGAAAAGGAGTTATTAACGAAGAAATTGAGAATATACTTAAGCAAGTAGCTAAAGACTTAGCATCTCAATATAAACAATAATTAGGCTATGGCATCTCTTAAGGAAATAAAGAATAGAATTGGCTCGGTAAAAAGCACAAAGAAGATTACCTCGGCAATGAAGATGATCGCTTCATCAAAATTGCACAGGGCTCAGAATGCAATAGGTAATTTTTTACCTTATCAGCAAAAGTTAGATTCTATTTTGACGAATCTTCTTGCTTCTGATACAAGTTATGAATCACCTTTTATTCAGAAAAGAGAAACGAAGAGAATCGCTATAGTAACTTTTGCATCTAACTCTTCATTAGCAGGAGCTTATAACTCCAATGTTATTAAAGAGTTTAATACAACTTATGCTAAGTACAAAAATTTAGGCAAAGAGAATATTCTGCTCTATCCTGTAGGGAAAAAGATTGCAGATGCACTGAAAAAACAAGGGTTAAAAGCTGAGGGGGATTTCAAAGAAATGGCCGATAAGCCTTCTTATCAGGCTGTACAGGATCTTGCAAAAGAGCTGATTGCTAAGTATGTGTCGAAGGAGATTGATGATGTGATTCTGATATACCATCATTTTGTATCTACAGGTACACAGAAACTGCAAACAGTTCCTCTCTTGCCTTTCGATCTTAATCAGGTGGCTGGTAATAGTGTAGTAACAGGTAAAAAAGAAGTTGCTCAGACTGATTACATTTTAGAACCTTCTAAAGAAGAAATTCTGGAAAGCTTGATACCTACTGTGCTTTACTCCAGACTATTTGCTGCGTTGCTCGATGCTAATGCTTCGGAACATGCAGCTCGTACTATGGCTATGCAGATTGCTTCGGACAATGCAGATGATTTGATTCAGAATCTGACCATTCAGTACAATAAGTCACGTCAGCAAGCTGTAACAAACGAATTGTTAGATATTATTGGAGGAGCTTCTGCCTTACAGGGCTGATTATTGTAACTCTTTTGTAGACATAAATAAAGCAGCCTTGAGTATCAAACTCAAGGCTGCTTTATTTATTAAAAGTTATTTAAAGGATAAAGATACCTATTCATCAGCAATACCCTTCCATTTTCTTATCAATATAGATGTAGGATACATAGCTAAAACAACAAAAATTATATTTGTCCAAAACATGTATCTTGTTAGTCGGAAGTTCATATCTATATCTAGATAATTCTTATCCGTATATTCATCAAATAGAAGGACAAACAGGAAGAATAGTGGATAGATACAAGGGACTAGCCATGTTAAGATATTTATGTAAATGGTAGATTTTCCCTTATTCCCTTTAGACCTTATTTTGAAGATTATTTTCGCGAGAAGTGTTATAAATAAACCTATCCAGAAAACAGGGATAATCATGACTATTAGCTCTTTGTCGTAGCTATACCAAAACTCTGCTATTGTGACAGTAAACAGCGTAATTATAAATATAAGTATACCTGTTGTAATGAATGCAATAAGCCATTGTTTACCATTGCTTATTCTGAATGAGAATACAAAAACGGATAAGACAGTGGCTATACAAATGCAAAGCAGGGCAATAGACTCTATATCCTTATTGTCCTGATAACGTCTCAGCACTTGTTCGTATCCTGACTGTAGCTCACTGAATTGTAAATAAGGTGGTGGTGTTTTTATATATCTATATTCTTCTGTATGGATAGGAGAGGCTTGTACATCTTCTATTTCATAATTTTCATAGCCTGCAAGAGAGTAATTTGTAATCATTGTATTTTCGTTGACAGGAAAAAACGGCGGATTATATATTTTCTTAAACCATTGCTGAGTATTTAAATTGATTTTTAGATTATGCTTAGCCAAAAGAGATTCAAAATCCTGCATCACAGATATTATTTTTGCAGTATCTCCATCTCGAAACCAACCTTTTATAATTTCATGCTGTTGAATATGCTTTTGTTTATTCGGATCACAGTATTCGTTCGTTTCTTTATCGTAACAATATTCGTAGTCATTGCTTTTATAAAATAGAAATGAAGGTCCTTTATAACCTTTTATTATGAATCCGTCTTTTGTAGATTCAAAAGCAAACTTATCCATATCTATAGAGTCTTTCTGCAATTTAGCTGTGGAAATTGGAATCGGTTGGTCAAATCTGTTGTTATATAGATATGGCGTATCGTATCCGGCAATCATAAGCTCTGCTTTATATATGATATCTAATGCTTCGCGGGCTTCATCCAAAGATGCAATGGATTTCCATTTAGAGATATGCCCACTATTGATGGATAACGGTACAGAAGCAATCCCTATGCAGATAATAAATATGATTAGCCATTCGGAATATAATCGGGTAGATGTGGATGGGTAGAAATTCTTAAAAGCATTGTTTCTATTGTAGAATATCAACCATCCTATTAGTATCAATATAGATGCAAGAATGCTTCCTACATATACGAGAGCTAACTCATCCATAGAAGAGGATCGGTAATATGTGGATTCGAATGAAGTATCAGTGCATATATATCCGATTCCCCCAAATAAAAGGTGTAGGGATAGAAGGATGAATATCATCGGTACTATCTTTATATTCCATATAGAGGGATAGTTTGACAGTAAATATTTCTGTATTTTGTTTGTCATTGTTACAACGTTTTATTAAGAAAGAAAAAATCTGCGAGTCGAATTTGATATATTTCGAAAATAGACAATGGGTATATTATTATTTAAAAATACCTGTAAGAAATCATTTTGTGATGCTGATTTTGGAAAATGAGCTACATAAGTTCCTCCGTTTATTTGCAACTTTTCGAGATTAAGATGCGCAAAAGCTGTTCTAAGTTGTTCTTGAGTCCATTCACTTTCAAATTCTATAATTAACTCTGTTATATTGTCTGTCTTTTCAGGGGTATCACTTTCTTGCAAATTGGATGGAAATCCATCTTTTAGAAAGATAACACTGTCTGAAGCCTTTTCTACTTCATAAAGCTGTTGGGAGCTAAGAATAATACCCATTGGACGAAATGGAGAACGTGTAATATCCCGAAAGTCATCCAATATTATTTGCTGGGCAAGAATATCAAGATTAGCTAAAGGCTCGTCTATTAATAGTAGTCTGGGTTTACGTAAAAGAGCCCTTGCCAGTTCGAACCGCATCTTGTATCCTGATGATAAATTTTTCCAACTAAATGCTCTATATTTTCTTAATCCCATTCTTGCTATAATCAATTCTACAACAAGGCTGTTTTCTTCTCCTGTAATGCCATATGTGGCGGCTGTGAACTTAAGGTTAGAAAGAAGAGAGCCTTGCCAAGATGTGGTTCGTTGAGGAATGTATATCAACTGAGAGCGTAAAGAAGAACTATCTTTATGCGGAAACAAATAATTTATTTGTCCGCTTGTCGGCTGTAGTTCTCTACACAAGCAGCGAAGTAAAGTGGTTTTTCCATTGCCATTTTCCCCTACGAGCCCGACTATCTGTCCTTCTTTTATATCAAAGCTAATAGGGCCTAGTGCAAAAGCCGATTTTTTGTATGATTTGATTAGTTTATCTACTGATAAAAGGCTTTTATTTGTGCTTAGTGTAATAGGCTTATTTACTAATTCTTTATAGATTTCTTCTAACAGGAAAGAGAATTTTTGTTTTTTCTCATTTATATTCTCTGCATTCTGATCGAGCCAGTTTAATAGATCCAGCGTTTTTGTGTAGAAAATACTATTCTCTGTGTCTAGAGTAAAGTCGATTAGTCGTTTGGTCAAGAAATTGAAATCATCATAGTCGATGAGTTTCTTCGCTTCTTCAAATTGAGATTGGAATATTGTCATATTCTATTTGTTGAGTTGTTTTGTAATATAAGACAAATATATTTTATTTTTCATAGATACCCTCTTTTTGGGAAGAATAATAGGCTCTTTTAGATATGGAATAACTGATTTGTCACTTGTATAGATGTATTTAAGTTCAATATTCTGTTCTACAGGTAATTTTTGTAATTGCTATGTGAATAAAAAAAGGTAGGCCGGAAATATCCGGCTTACCTTTTACCATATAATGTACACTTAAATTTAGAATTTCACTTTATCCCTATATTTCTTATGTCAGGATTTACAGGTATATAGCAAGCCTTGACAACTACAGCAATAGGATCACTATAAACGACTCCACAGCGATCGGTAGTGACTTTTCGGTAATAGTATGTTCCGGACTTTATGTGAGTTGGAGACTCATAGTCTGGTGTTGTTGCACCTTGTATATTTGTCCAACCGGATGTCCCATTTGCACTCGATTGCCATTGATAAGTATAAGCTCCACTGCCGCCTGATGCATCACTTTTTAGTATTGTAGGTTTAGTACGGACGCATAATTCCTGATTCCCAACTGTAGCTCCTGCCGTTATTGGCGGATATACTCTGATGAAGACACTATCCAGTACTGGAGTTCCACAAAATTCGGGCATAACTGATACTTTATACCAACCGGACATGTTTGCAGTAGCATTAGTAATTTCCGGATTTTGAACATTCGAAGTAAAATTATTAGGTCCTGTCCAGTTATAGTTAGTCTCACCCAATGTGATACATTTCAACTGTATGGAGCTTCCTGTACATAAATTGTTTTCGACAGAATAGACAACGCGCGCAGACGATAGCTTGGCAAGAGTCATTTGCTGACTAAATTTATTTCCACACACATCGCTTATGCGCACGGTATAAGTTGAGTCCGGCTCTCCGTAAGAAAAATGTGCTATGTCATTTGTTGTGATATTGCTTATACTTTCTTTTATGGTGTTAGTCTTATTCCACAATTCGTAAGTATAGGGGGCTACTCCATTTATCGCCTTTACTGAAATATTCCCAACACTTCCTCCTACACATACATATGCTGAAGTTGCATAAGGATTTAGGTCTAAAGGGGGAGCTGTATAATCAATAGTAACAGTATTTATTACACATCCAGATGTGCTATTAGTAGTCATGATGCCTAAAGTATAGGTTCCTTTACTAGAAAGGATAAAGGCTTCACCCGGCTTTTTTACGGTTTTATCATAGCCTGTAGGACCATTCGTTAAACGATAAAAAGTACCTGCTGTTTGGTCATTTCCCTGATACGTTATGTAACCGGAAGGTGTCAATTTTAATCCTGCACAAGTTATTTCTGTTGTATAATCTAATTTTTTTCCACTGTATATACCATTAAGAGTTACTGTTGCTATTATTGGAGTTTGGTCGCCGCAGCCATTAATGATAGTTACTGTGTATGTCCCTGCAGGAAGATATGTTGTTGATGCATAGGTGCTAGAGTTTGTTGTGGATATCGTTCCGGTTTGAGTTATATATCCCGTTGGCCCATTAATAGTATAGGTTGTTCCTGCAGGAGGATACCCCCCATTTTGTTTATAGATACGTAAATATCCTCTATCTTCAGAACATTGATCAGAAGAGTATAGAGTCAAAGTATATGATGTGGGAATTGTAGTAGTTCTGCTTATAGTAGTTGAATAATCAGGTTTCGGACTAGATCCTTTATAAATTGCTTTGAACGAATAGCTTTTTCCATATTCTAGATAGCAGCTACTATTTGTTGAGCCTGTTAGAGTATTTGTACACACTATATTTCCTTCTGGATCTGAGATTTCTATTTCAATGGGATAGCAGGGCTCGTATGCAGAGTATGAAACCTTATATTGATTGTTACAAAAGTCATCAGTATAAGAAAAGGAAAAATCAGATCTACTCATATTCGTGCTTGAGGATAATGTATGTCCATTGGCATCCGTTAGCTTGACTGAATAGGAAGTGCTATACTGAAGTTGTACTGTTTCAGAGACAACATAGGATAAATTACTTTTATTTAATACCTCGTTCCCCGAACTGGTCTCTGTGACAAGTATAGAAAGGGGGTAGCATAATAGCCCGTCGTAATCCGTCCATGGTTTGACAGTATAAGAATAAGTCCCACAGTTTCGTGTACTACTATTATTGAAGGAAGGGGTTCTGAAAGAAGCCGCAGATGAAGTGTGTATATCCGGACATCCTTTTATTCTTGTATATATATATAATTTGTCGGTTGTTCCATAGAGATCTTTATATGTATACGGACTTATGTCTAAGATTTTTCTGGCGGATGAATTCCAAACGCTCCATACTGTTGGAGAGCTATCTTTAGGGGCTATCCCAACCTCGTACATCCCATCTGAATAATAACGGTAATAGTCGGGATAGGTCGTATTGGAAACAGATCCTGGCGCCCATGAAATATTATTGTAATCGTAGTTGACAAAAGTGGTAAGAAAAGAGGAATAGCTTGTACTGATAGGGGGGAATCCAGAGATTTCCTCTAAAGAGAAGTTACAAGCAGCAGTATAACAGCCATCATCAACCATGACAATATAGTCTCCAGCAGGATAGTTTGATCCGGGTAAAGTATATACACTACCATTCTTTGTGGGTACTACTTCTATAGGTGTGGTAATCCCTGCCGGAGCAGAAGTGATGGTAAATGAGAATGTTCCACTACCATCTGTGACATTTAATGCAATAATACCAGTGTTGCATCCTGCATATGATTTACGCGAAGTGCTGGAGTTAAATGAAACTTTCGGCACTTTATAATTACCACCAACTACAAGGTTTGATATATTTTTAACCACGTCATACTCACTATCTACTTTACAAAAAGCGCGTACTGTTAGTTGGTACGTTCCCGGAGGAATATTTCTTAAAACATGATCACTTTGCGGATTAATAGAAAAGCCGCTTTCTGAACTTAAACCATATTGTATATTGAAAAGATTAGTTGTATCACCTGAGAGTATTACTGCTATTTCTCCATTAGAAAGACAGGTTGAGTTCTTAATTTGAGTATTTACTGTAAAATTGGAATTACAGGTTTGTGCATTTGCTGATGCTGATATCAACAAGAATGTATATATAGTGAATAGTGTATAAATAAGCTTTTCCATAATATTCATTCATTAGAATTTATCTTTTACCAATACAATAACAAGTTCTCCTTTCAGTGTAAAATCGAAAGAACTATTCCCATATGGTTCAGTAAAAGTGCAAATAACCGTATCGCCTTCAGTTTTCAGTGTATAAAGAGGTGATAGTTGATAGGGTATTGAAAAAGCATCATTAGTATCTGGTTCTGTCTCTTTTGCAGGAACCAGTAGCATTCCTTCATTTACTACATAATACTCCTTGTTGTTGTTCCAAAGTTTGCAACCGACTAAGCGCCCTTTTTGTATCTGTGCAGAGAGTAACACCGGCTGTATAGGAAATGGTAGTTTTTGCAGTTCTTTCAACGATATTGTGTCATTAAAGACATGGGAGAATACTTCAGTATTGTTATTCTTGTAGGCTGTTGCAGTAGCTTTATGAAATGTATAATTGCCATCCGCATTAGATTCTTCTCTAATGGTTTTACTTGTTTGTGAATATATATAAGAAGAGAATAAACACAATATTATTATGTATAATAGTTTCATTTTCAATATTTATTTTGATTCTAATTTGTGTTATTTAACTTTGAATATTATATTCATAAATGTCTTTTCCGATGGGGTAATTATGGTATTTAGTCTATAGGTAAGGACACCTGCATCAGTAAGAGTGACATCTTTAAATACTGTGTTGTCATAATAGGTAATAAAGTATTCAAGTGCAGAACTGCCTAATATAGGCAATGTTGTTGCTCCTGGGCTTTTGGTCGATGATGTCAAATTGTTTAACGCAAATTGTTCGGAATATTGATTATATAAATTAATCGAAAATAGATCTGTTAACGAATTATATGAGTCGTCAGCAATATCTGTTGGTAATACGATGGATGGCATATAAAAGAATTTAGGAATAACAGAATTGACTTCTGCAAATAATTTTACCCATTTAGCTCCGTCATTGTAGTAATATCCCGGACTCACATCTGCTAAAGTCGCAATGTTATAAACTGTCATCCCCGCTGTGTGTGCAGATAGGGGAGAAGGAGACACTGTTGACGAGAGCGATACTCGTGGCAGTAAAAGTCCTTTGGAAGAAGTATTCCCAGAGTTTTCTTTCAGATCTAGTAATGCATCATTGTGAGGAGGCTTGTTTGAGCCAATAGTTACTTGTGCTTGAAGATGTACGGACAATAATCCTAATAGTAGAAAAGAGAATAGTTTTGTTTTCATTGTTATTTGTCTTTTGTCTAAGTATTAATATTATAACCTCATATAAAGTTATATGCTCTATTGTTGTGTTTGAACCAAATAGGTGTGAATAATATAGTTTTATTTGTCGAGTGAATAGAATGAAATAAGTCTTTTGTCTTTTTGTAAGAAATGTTAATATAAAGGTTTTGTCGTATATGTTTATATTTAAATACTATATTTATAACCGTAGGTTTTTCCTCTAATAATGCATCATGTTTACTTACTATTTTCCCAAACAATAAGATAAACAGCGAAGACAAATTACAAGAGGTAAAATGCTTATTAGAGGAAAAGAGACAAATTTTATTACCTACGGTTTTTTTAAACAGTAAATTATACATTTTGAAAAATTGTCTGATTTTTTTTATATTAATCAAGGTTGGGCAGTATGATATATGAGTATAATAAAAAATTATACTGAGTTTGTGTTTTATAAAACAACTGATTATATTATGCGCATAATGCGCATAGGAGGAAAAGTGTATTAATAAAAATTCTCTCTCTCTCTCTCTCTCTCTCTCTCTCTCTCTCTCTAAGAAAACAGACCTAATCTCCAAATTTTCAGAGAGAATAATATAGTTTGTATTTGTGTTTTTGTTGAGCATTTTTTTTACTATTGGTGTAATTCTATACCTTAAATATTTAATATTGGACGGATACAAAATAAATACTTTTTTATAATTGGGACAAATATACATAGTTGTTTAACTTTTTTTAGTTGTTTGTTCTCTATTATATGTTAATTTTTTATTTGTGATTTATTTGGTGGAGATAAAAGTTATTGTTACTTTTTATTCTTCGGGAGGAAGAAACTTTCATTATATAACAAAAAAAGAATTATCTTTGTAGCGGATATTGTTAGAACAGACTTTCATTACTTTTTGTTATTCATTTGTTACTCAATATTCAAGTTTGATATTAAAGCGTTATTTATCAGACGAAAAATAAACCAATGGGGCTGACTGGCTTTGACAGCGAGATGAAATGGTTTGTAAGCATGCAGTGCGTAGTCGGCTGGCACTATAATCTCAGACGTCAAAATTTTAACTGGCAATAACAATTACGCTCTTGCTGCTTAATCGAAGTATAGTAGATTCTAGCTTAATCCTTGCACAGGTGTAAGGACAGGACATCACCCGGAAGCTGTGGCTTCGAAGCGTGCCGATCAGGTGGTGCAGGTAAATCGGAGATAGGATAGAGGAGGCTTTGGTCTTTATCTGAAATTAAAAAGCTAAGGTTTGAGTTGGTGGCTTCGGTCTTGCTCATTCACGAAAAAATAAGCGAGGATAAGCATGTAGAAAGCAAATTAGTTCCTTGTTTGGACGAGGGTTCAAGTCCCTCCAGCTCCACTTTTCAGAATTCAAAAGAGTTCAATTCCGCATAAATCATTGATTTATGCGGAATTTTTTTAGGTGTACAATCTAAAATAATCCGTTTAAATTCATATTTCTGGTGTACTATTCGGTGTACATTTCAATTCTGAAAAAATGACACCGAATGCACTGGTATGTATTTAGTAATCAAATAATTATTAATTTTTAAGTTTCATAGTGATTGGATTATTTTATACTGATTTCATACTGATTTCATACTGAAATTTGATGTACACCTCAAAATCTCACTATTTTTTAGTTTAATCCAATACTAAATATTCATTACATTCTTTTTCTAGGTTCTGGTATGCAACTGTCAGATTCTTTGATTACTAAATATTGTTTTATAAATTCAATAAGATCAACTGTTTGATTCTTATCTAATTAAATCGAAATATATTATTTAGTATTAATTTAAACTGATTTGCATATGAAAACAATGAGTATTGCATTTTTCACAAGAAAAGAGCGTATTAATAAAGGAAATGAGATTCCCGTATTTATGAGAATTACTATTGAAGGTAAACGAGCAGAGTTCTCAATAAAAGAAAAAATCGAAGAAGATAAATGACTGAATGGAAGAGCAGCAGGGAATTCAATTAAGAGTAAAAATTTAAATGATTTGCTAGACTCTTATATGGCAAAAGCAAAAGAGTATTACCGTTTTTTATATGACAAAAACGAATCCGTAACAGTTTTGAAGATTGCAGACCTAATGAAAGGAAAAAATGTCAGTGATAAAACTTTATTATGGCTTTGTGATAAATATATTTCCAAAATATCAAACCTTATTGATAATGGATATGCTGATGCTACATTAACACGTTATCAAACCACAAAAAGACACATAGAAGCCTTTTTAAAGAAGAAATACAGGAAAAATGATATTCTTATTACTGACCTTAACTATGAGTTTATTTCGTAATTTGAAAACTATTTTAAAAGAACTCGTAAATGCAATCATAATACTTCGATGAAGTATTTGAAAAATCTGAAAGCTATTGTAAATCTTGCTTTAAAGAATGATTGGTTAGATAAAGACCCATTTCGTCAATTCACTTGTAAAATCCAACCAGTAGAAAGAGATTTTCTTACGGAAGAAGAAGTCTTAAAAATCAAAAATAAGAAGATAATTGTTGAACGATTAGGAATAGTAAGAGATGCTTTTGTTTTAGCCTGCTTCACTGGTTTATCCGATATTGATATTAAGCAATTAAGAAAGCAGAATATAATTACAGGTGTTGATGGAGAACAGTGGATATATGCTAATAGAGAAAAAACAAATATTATTTCTAAAATACCCCTTCTTCCGGAAGCAGATAAAATAATCAAAAAATATAGTTCTTATTTTCATTTGAGAGAAACAGGTTATATAATTCCAGTACCATCCAATCAGAAGGTTAACGCATATCTAAAAGAAATTGCTGATTTAGCAGAGATTACGAAGAATCTTACATTTCGTTTCGCACGCCACTCGTTTGCAACCCTCGCCCTAAACTATGGAATGTCTATAGAGTCAGTGAGTAAAATGCTAGGACATAATCAAATAAGAACAACACAAATATATGCTAAAGTGACTGAAGAAAAAATAGCTAAAGAAATGGCTGCTTTTAAAAATAGAAAGAAAAAAGCCTAACATACAACAATACACATATAGCCCCTTATCTGATTTCGATTTGCAGTTGTCAAGAAATCCTAGACAACTGTTTTTATATGAAAAAGAACAGATGCAAAACACAGAAAAAATAGGAATAATAAGCGAAAAAGATAAAAAATGTATCATTTTACATAAAGTCATAGGGTAAAAATGTATCTTTATACGCAAAGTCATGTGGCGTTTATGTAAACAGCGAAAAACGACCAAATATATGAGAAGAATAGCATTAGGTTTCTTACAGAAATGGAAACAATAAAAGACACGAAAACCTCTTATTATTAGAGGAGCTCGCCAAGTTGGTAAAACTTGGTTGATGAAAGAATTTGCCAAAAACGAATATGAAAATTTCGCCTATATAAATTTTGAAGACAATCAGCAGCTAAAAACATTGTTTTTAAACGATTTTGATATACCACGTATTTTATTGGCTATCCAGATCGCAACAGGAATAAAGCCAGAGCCAAACAAAACGCTAATTATATTTGATGAGATTCAAGAAGCAGAGAGAGCTTTAACCTCATTGAAATATTTTAGAGAAAATGCTCCCGAATACCATATTGTGGCAGCAGGTTCTTTACTGGGAATTGCATTACATGAAAATACATCTTTTCCAGTGGGTAAAGTTGAGTTCTTAGATTTATATCCTCTAAGTTTTACTGAATTTTTAGAAGCATTAGGAGAACACGATTTGATCGATTTAATTCAGAAGCAGCAATGGGAAATGATAAACACCTTTAAAACAAAGTACATAGAACTGTTAAAGCAATATTACTATGGGGGAGGTATGCCCGAAGTGGTTTCAAACTATGCAATTAATCAGGATTTTAGCGAAGTACGCGAAATTCAGCAACAAATACTTAATTCATACGAACAGGATTTTTCAAAACATGCTCCGACAGATGTCGTTCCACGTATTCGCATGGTCTGGAATTCTGTTCCTGCACAATTATCGAAAGAAAACCGAAAATTTATCTATGGCTTGATAAAACAAAGAGCCAGAGCCAAAGAATTTGAATTAGCATTAGCTTGGTTGATGGACTGTGGTTTAATACATAAAATCATAGAGTATCTAAACCAGCCTTACCCTTGAAAGCCTATGAAGATATGGGAGCTTTTAAACTGTATCTGCTTGATATAGGTTTGCTGGGAGCTATGGCAAACCTTGATGTAAAAACCTTACTTGATGGTAATCTGGTTTTTACCGAGTTCAAAGGAGCTTTGACCGAATAGTATGTTTTACAACAATTGGTTACAGATGCGGAAATCTCAATTTTCTATTGGTCGTCGGAGAAATCAGATGGAGAAATAGATTTACTTATACAATACAAAAATGAGGTTGTTCCAATAGAGGTAAAAGCCGCCGAAAACCTTCAGGCAAAAAGCTTATGGGCTTTTGTCGAAAAGAATAAATCCAAAATGGCTATCCGTACCTCAATGTCAGATTTCAGGGAAGAAATATGGTTAACAAACATGCCTCTATATGCAATCAATGAATTGACAGATTATCTTGAAGCAAAAAGTTAATTAAATTAGCCACAATTAACAGGATACATCATGAAAACAAAGTTCAAATATCAATGGAATAGCTTTTTTGATTATTTAGGAGCATTTGATAGCTCATTTAGTGGAAAACAAAAGTTTTTTTATCAAAATATTCAGAATGACCCTAAAAATAAAGATGAAAAATATTTTGTTCATATTTGGACTGATGAAAAAGAAAGAACAAAAAAGGCGAATATCAAGATATTCAAAATTAATAAATCTCCGTAAAATATCGCTTCCACTTATAATAGTAGCTATTCTCATAGCTATTATTTGTTATTTTTTGCAAAGTTGGTTATCCTTTTCAATATTTTCTATTGGAGCATGGCTATTAATACCCTATTGGATGATTAGCTATGGTTTTACAGCAGATAGAGATAATTGTATTGTTTATTTACAATGGATGAATAGAATGGAAATTCAGGGGAAGATGTCGGAAATAATAGAAGATGCCTTCGATTCGGATATCCAAATAGTAACAACAGCAATTGCGGATATTACAGGAATGACACAAAGTGAAATAAGTGCCTTGTTAACCGCTCTAATATTATCTGATAATTTGAACTTATCCATATCTGAAAAAGAATTTATACGACAGATAGCTTCACAAATAACTTTATCAGGGAAGAACATAAACTTTACTTCTTTTTACAAAAGTTATAGTCGCTTCAAAAATGACACATTTTTAGCTAAATCTGCATACAATGATTTATTGAATAAACTCAATAATATAGATTTCGATAAAAATTAAGTCATATTTATTATCCTGATTTATAGTGTACACTAAAGTAGTTTATTCTGGTCAACAATTTTTCCAAACATATTTTTATTTTTTTGTGCCATGTTTCATTTAAAATAATCGAATATGTCACAGATTCTAACGTACGAAGACTTCAAGGAATTTGAAGCAAAGGTTTTAAAAGAGTTTGAGGGGATAAAGAAAGTCTTACCTTCTATCTCCCCAAAGAAATGGTTACGCTCTTCCGATATTAAGAAATTGCTCGGAGTGTCGCATGGAAAACTACAAACCATGCGTAATAATAAAGAAATACCTTTTACACTTATTGGCGGTACGATATTCTATTCACTTGAAGATGTGAATAAGATGTTGGATGCTAAAAAACAAAAACGGACTTAAGTATTCGCTCGTCGGGAGGAGTGGTCTCCCCCCTTGCCGCTGGGCGCTCCCCGACCGATGAGTTATTGGGATCCATTCGGCTCTGATGGATTGGTTAGCAGAATCATCCGTGCTAAAGTCCTGAGTTTTGTGTATTGGCATTTGAATATTCTGCAATTCCAAACGGAAGCGAAGCTCTTCTGGATAGCGTGTGGCAAAGTTATGGAAATGTATACATTTCCTCCCTTGCTCTGCCTTTGGCGGAGGGAAAACCGCTACCGTTAGTCGCAGCTTTAAGGAGAATGATTAATTAAATACAGTTTTTGTTATGATGAAAAAATCAACTAAAAAGAAGCTAAAAGAGAAAGTTATCAGTGCCCGGATTCTTCTTATATTCTCGATACAGAAATACACTTATATCCAGATAATTTTAGTAACCTTTCATTTTAGTAATGTATTTACCCATGGCAAAAGATGAATAATCACAGGATTCGATCCGATAAATTTAGATAGGGCTAACAGATACAATGATATTTTACAATTTTACAAAATACCCTCTGTTCTTAAATGTTATATTTCTAATGATAAGAACTTTGTATATGTGCATATACAAATATGCACATGTTATATATAAAGATCTCATAGTAAGTAAGGTGTATTTTTGTAATGATAATGCTCACAAAATAATAAGGCTTGAAAAATTTAAACTGTATTATATAAATGCTTTACGGTCGGCACAGGAATCACACAGATAAGATAGATGACATAGCAGTGGTTCTGTATTATTATAATATAGATTGCTATAGATTCAGAACTAACAAAAACAAATTTTATCATTTGCTTTTGTTCTATCTAAACTAATATAAAAATAAATAACGAATGTATAATATGCAGATATATAGAGTATATAGAGATATATTAGAAGGGGAGGCTCTAATATGACTTATTCTGACAAATCAAAATGATCTGTTTTTTTGTTCTTTTGTCAATATAGTATAAAGATCAGATTGTAGATTTGGAGAATAGACAAAATCAAATAATATTCACAACTACTTGATAAATACTAGCATATTAGGAATAAGAAACTATGTATTTATTTTACAGGATTAATCAGTTTCTTCTATAGCAGTTATCTGAAGGCTTTGGTAACTATTGTTTTGCGGAAGAGAAGATGAAACTAAATAGCCAGAAGGGGTGGTGTAGTAAAATAGAATAAACCCTCTTTATTTATATATCTGAAGAGTTACTCTGTTTAATCTTTATTATAAGCTACTCTTATTTTCATTGGAGTTTATTTAGCTTTAACAGAAATGAACTTTTTTTAGATTTTAAAATTGAGAAAGTATAAATTATGAAAAAAAACAGCAGAAGCTATAGATTTCGCTTTTATAGATTGTTGAAGAGATTTTTGTGTACATTGCAACGTATTCTCGGTGTTAGAAAGACAGATGCAGATTCTGTCATCAGGGAGTATTTAGAGAAATACAACGGGAAATAATATTCATAGTAACAATACAAAATATAAGCAGCTTCTGCATTATATATTATAAATAAGAGTATACTTTAATACTCAGACTTTTCGGCCATTAACATTTTTTGCACGAATAACTTTCAAATTACATGTTGATGGGGGTGAAACACATTGATCACCCCCTTTTTATAGACAGAAACTATTTATTCACCTGATTTCTAAAATTTAAGATAAACTATTAAAACCATTGAAAAGATGAAAAAAGTATTTTTAGTATTTTGCGTGATTCTGATATCACTAACTTCCTGCAACCACAGCAGATCAAACAATGAAAAGGTAAGTCAAAAAGAAGTAGTGGGACAGAAACCTGATGAAATTAAACAAGGAGTTGAAACCAACCAAAAGGGAGATAATCTAGAGTATACTTTCAATAACACGAAAAATACGGCAACATTTATCTTTAACGGGGAAAAAATTGAAATGGAGGCCGACAATACGAAAGCTTCAGGGGCAAACTATAAAAATGACAATTATAGTTACACAAACTGGCAAGGCATAACTGAACTGAAAAAGGACGGTAAAACTATTTTTTATAATAATTCAACCCTTGTGGAAAGTATCGTTAAAAACCCGGAAGGCAAAACGCTAGAAATGAAATTCGATAATTCGAATAACACAGCTTCATTGGTCTTCAATGGCAAGATAATAGAATTAAAGGCCGATCCCACTGCTTCCGGGATCAGATACAGTAATACAGACTATATGTTTAGTGAGCATCAGGGAAAAATAGAACTTCAAAAAAATGGCAAAATTATTTTTAGCCATCAGCAGTAGATTAACAGATACAGACAATCGATTGAAGAAATTCAGGATTTATCTCCTATGAATCTATTCTCGGTTGTCTGTATTAATTTATATTATAGTGAGGAAAACAATATTGATGACTAAAGTAATTATCACAAGCTTTATTATAATGCTGCTTTGTCCCATAAGCAGTATCAAAGCTTGTGACAGTATACCACCAGTATACTCCGGTATAAGAGAAGATCCAATAAAGATATCCGACCAGCCATTTTTGTTGCGCAAGGAATGGGTTCGTCAGGGAATTGCTCCGGCAGCACTACTGACGTCAGGCTTTCTGACATGGGGAGAACGTGGAAATATCAGGGAAGTACGTAACCGGTATGTCCCTAACTTTTCGAATCATTTGGATGACTATCTACAATATGCTCCGGCTTTGGGAGTAATGGGGCTGAATATTGCCGGACAGAAAGGACGTAACGGTTGGAAAAGACAAACCCTTAATTGGAGTGGCAGTATGCTTATAATGGGTGCTTTAGTCAATTCAGTCAAATACTCATCTAAAGTCATGCGACCAGATGGTACCAGCCGTAACTCTTTTCCTTCAGGACATACAGCCACAGCTTTTATGAATGCAACTTTTTTGCATAAGGAATACGGACATATCAATCCATTGTATAGTGTTGCCGGTTATGCAAGCAGTTCGTATGTAGGGGCTTCGCGAAGTCTTAATAACAGGCATTGGATATCTGATATCCTAGTTGGGGCTGCTATCGGTATTATATCTACAGAACTGTCATATGCCATTACCGATCATTTCTATGGGAATAAAGGAGATTATTTTTCCGGCTTTACAATCGAAGAAGAGATAAACAAGCCCTCTTATCTTTCAGCCCGTATAGGCTATTCGTTTGATATGACGGATGCAAAACCTGAAGCCTTAGGAGTTGAATCGACATTGGAAGGAGCCTATTATTTCAACAGGCGATGGGGACTCCTTGGTGAAGCTACATTCGGACATTATCCACTTAATCAAAATGGTGAAGATATTGTAGATGACCTCGAATTATCCGATATTATAATAAGGAGTCCCCGGCAGGACTTTCAATCTATGGGCATGCTATATTTTATGGTAGGGCCTCAGTATACTAAGTTTATCGGATCAAAATTTCTTCTGCAGGCTAAGTTGACAACCGGAATAACTATAGGGACAAACGGCGAGATGAGCCTTGTGGGGGTCGCCGAGAATAAAAATACCGGAATAAAAAGTGATATTACCCTTCCCTTTGTAGATTATAAAGCTCGCCCCGGTCTGGCTTTGGGTACAGGGGTTAACTTTACGGTAATGATGACACCCCGAGTTGGCTTGTCTTGGTTTGTAGATTATAAATACACGAAAATCAGCTTCGATATCAGACCGTCAGAAAAGACATTTGGCACCCAGTTGGATTACATAAAAGAGAGGACATCCTTCAGCCTGAATAATATGTCGACGGGGCTGAGATTCACTGCTTTTTTAGATTGACAAATATATCTATATTTTTGCTTTTTTCATTATTACTTTCGTCGATCCTATTTTTAGCTTAGAGTCAATACGAACTGGTAGACGTTTATTGTCATTGGATAAATACACTCTCATAGCTTCTTTTTTGTCGGCAAAAGCATTATCATAAATGACCAGGTTTAATTTGACACAAGCATATTCGTTTCCGTCATTAGCTTTGATGATTTCCAGCCCTTTATGATGAATATCCATTTTTACAATATCTTTTCCGGACAGAAAATCCACGGTTAATACCTTGGATTCTTTTAGTATATCGCAATCCAGTGTCCGTACATAATAGATTATGCTCATCATATCATAGATGATTGTTTGAGATGTCAGGTTTTCATCAAATCTTAATATGCCATTCTTTATTCGTTTACTTTTTATATTAACTGTTCCATCTGTATAGTTGTAATTGATCGCCTCTATGGTGTGCTCATTGCCTTCGTGGGCATTTTTTGTGTAATACAGAGGCTTCATATCTTTTGTCAGATAGCATGATAGAGTATCAGACAATTCGAATATTGGGGATGCAATACCTGTGGAATAGGCTGTCATAGTCATTTTCAGAGCATCAGTTCCATTGTATTTTTCTTCTGATATTTTAAGAGTTGAAACTCCGGCCTTACTGTTAATCAACCCGTATTTAAAATAAAGGTTGTAGCTGAGCTCCTCCCGGAAACCGGAATATGAAGTTCCTTCAAACAAAACAGCTTTTATCCTATTTTCTATTAATTCATTTATGATTTTTATATTAATTTATTAATAATATAAACGAATCCTGAAGGAGGGTTTCTTTTATATCAGTTCATATTTGTCTATCTCATTACAATTAGTATAGGAATACTCAAACATAATGTGTTAATATTAAATATGAGTTCTTAATTTATACGGTGCCAGGAGACTGAATTGTCTGTCCCTCAAATAAGGTATATCTAGGAAGCGTATTTTCTATATTTTGTCGAGAAAGTACGATTCTTATTTAACATTAATAAAATAGTTTATTGATTCTATTGTAGCAAGTAGTACGTTTCTTTCTGAAAATTTTAAATAAAGAAATGTATGAAGATGAAAAGATTTGTGTTTTTGTTTTTTATTATCCCATTTACATTGCAAGCTCAGCTGAAAGACAGCATTACGCGGGTTGTAATAATGGAAGGAGCTGTTAATTTTAGAGATGCCGGGAATTATAAGACAGCAGATTATAAGACAGTTATTAAAGGCAAGATATTCAGATCGGCAAGTATTGCTACCCTAACAGACAAAGACATACAAACGATAGAAGATTTGAAGATTCGAACAGTTATCGATTTTCGTGGAACAAAAGAAGCCCTATTGGCTCCAGACAGGCTGCTATCTAATACCGATTATACTTTGTGTCCGGCTGGGAGTGATAGTATTCCTACACCAGCAGAAATAGCTAATATGATTAAGAATTCGGACTTTCTTATAAATATGTATAACGATAAAAGTATTCAATATTATGGAGAACGTTACAAACCTTTATTTCAAAAACTATTGACTCTCCCCGATGATGAAGCTCTATTGTTCCACTGTACAGGAGGTCGAGATCGTACAGGTATGGCAGCGGCTTTACTTCTATATGTTTTAAATGTACCAATGTCTACAATTGAAGATGATTTTTGTGCATCGAATATTTATTTAAGGTCTATGAATGCACGAATGTATGAATCATTGACTAAGATATCCGGATTGACTATATCTGATGTAGAGGATAAGATGAGGCTTAAACCAGAACATATTCGAAGCTTTTTTGCAACTATCAAATCTCATTATGGTAGTGTGGAGTCCTTTTTGGAAAAAGAGTGTGGTATAGGACCTGAGAAAGTGTCTTTACTCAGAAAACGATATGTCAATTAAGAGGAAATGATCTCAAATTAAAATGAAAAAAGGGTTGTTACTATATTGTGATGACCCTTTGTCTATTTTAACAAAAAAGATGTTTTTTATTAAATTTTATGTAACGGATAGGTAATAATCTGCATATAATTTTGCCTCGAAATCACAATTATAATATGAAAAAATGATGAAAACGCTTTATCTATTATTATTTCTTATCTCTTTTAATCTTATTGCTTTCGCTCAGGAATCTTCCGCTGAGATTAGAGGTAGAGTAATTTCTAACAATGAGGATCTGATTGGTGCTCCAGTCAGAATTATAGCTGCATCCGGAGCTGTAACAGGAACAGTTACGGATGAAAATGGGAATTATAGTATTAAGGATTTAAAAGGAGGAGAAACCTATACAGTAAGAGTTGTTTATGTTGGCTGCGAAGAAGCTATTTTTAAGAATATCTTACTGAAAATAGGAGAGGTATATACATTAGATGTAGATCTTAAAAGTTCGAGTACCCAATTGAATGAGGTTGTTGTAACAGCAATGGGCATAAAGAAAGAAGTAAGAAGGCTGGGCTATTCTGTACAAGAAGTAAAAGGCGATGCAGTGAATAAAGTTAGAGATGCGAATCCTGTGAATGCTTTGGCAGGGAAGGTTGCCGGATTGTCTATTGGAGCCAGCACAGAACTTTTGGGACGTCCTCAAATTGTATTACGTGGTAGTAAAGACTTACTATTTGTAGTAGATGGAGTGCCTATAAATTCAGATACATGGAATATTAGCCCCGACGACATCGAAAGCTATTCTGTACTGAAAGGGCCGAATGCAGCTGCTTTGTACGGATCGAGAGGAATAAACGGAGCAGTTGTAATCACAACAAAAAAAGGATTGAAGACCGGCAACGGAGAGGGTCTTGGAAAAAACTGGCTGATAGAGTTTAACAGTACTAACCAAATGGAAAAAGGATTCTTGACATTACCTGAAAGCCAATATGAATATGGTCGGGGAACTGGCTTTCGATACAGTTATGGCGACGTATTGTATGATAATAATCAACGTCTTCCGGAATGGGGTCCTCGCTTCGAAGGGCAACTTATAAAGCAATACGATAGTCCGTGGGATCCTACGACTAAAGTCAGAACAGCGACCCCTTGGTTGGCACGCGGGAAAGACAACTTTGAGAATTTCGTTCAGACAGGGATCACTTCTACCAATAATATAGCATTCTCTCATGGAGGTGCAAATCATTCGATACGTATGTCTTATACTCATAGTTATCAAAAAGGTATATTCCCTAATACAAAACTAAATGGAGACAATTTTAGTGTTGGAGGATCTTATGATATATCCGATAAACTGAGTGTAGAAGGAAATGTGAATGTAAGTGTACAATATACCCCTAACATACCCGATGTAAACTACGGACCTAATAGTTATACATATATGTTCAAAGTGTATGGTTCTTCAGATTATGATATCCGAGATCTGGAAGATATTTATAAAGGACCTCAAGGTGTACAAGACTTAGTTCAATATGCTCCTGAATATGGACGTTTGAATAGTGCATGGTATATGGCTAAGAAATGGCTGAGATCACATGACAAGACAGATATATATGGGCATCTCAAGTTATTATACAAAGTCAATAAAGATCTGAATGTTAGCTTACGTTCTCAGTTGACGACTTGGGATCAGTTGCGTACAGAGAAAGTTCCTCCTTCAATAAATCTGAATGACTATGTGCCTTGGTATTATTTTGGATGGTATGGAGATTATCGCGAAGATAGTCGAAAACTGATAGAAAATAATTCGGATATTACGGTTAATTACAATAAGCAGTTAGGAGATTGGTCTTTAAGTGCTTTAGCTGGAGGTAGTCTGCGTTTGTTTAAGTATCATTCTACATGGGGTACAACAAAAGCATTAGTTATACCTGGATTATATAGTTTTTCTAATTCAAGTAATCCAGTGCTGAATTATAATTTCGGATCGCGTATGCAGGTGTATAGTGGATATTATTCATTTGACCTTGGATACAAAAATTATTTTAATGTAAATCATACAGGTCGTGTCGATAACTTATCTACGTTGCCAAAAGGTTCTAATACGTTTTTCTATCCGTCAGTGTCTTTAAGTTCTATTATCAATGAATATGTAAATCTACCTGATTTTATAAATATGTTGAAAGCCAGAATCTCCTACGCACAGGTAAAAGGAGGGCTTACTTCTTCTTCAATAGGATCGGCTTTTTCTTCCATAACCGGAAAATCTCTTAACTCTGGTTTGTTAGGTTACGGAACAGAACTACAAACATCTTATGATGGTCCAACTTATGCTAATCAGGATGTATATACTATTTTTAGCTATTACAACGGTTTGCCATCTGTAGACTTTTCGGATGTTATAGCAAATCCGTCTTTGGAGCCATATAGCAGAAAATCTCTTGAAACAGGATTCGATATTCGCTTATTCGATAGCCGTATAAGCCTGGATGCAACTTATTTCAGGACAGTAAATGGTCCGCAGATTTACAATCTGAATGTAGCCCCCTCCACAGGCTATAAATATAGAGCTATAAATGGTATAACGACTTTGAATCAGGGTTTTGAATTTACCCTTTCTGCCAACATATTAAAGAACGAAAAAGGACTGAATTGGAATCTGTCCGGCAACTGGAGTACATATAAAGAAACATTGAAAGAAATATATGGAGATGAAACCATTCTAAACCTGAATGGACATAACTATAAAAAAGGAGATCGTCTCGATGCTTTATACGGAAGAAAATTAGTTCGTGATGGAGAAGGCAATATTGTTCATAACGGCGGACTTATTTATCAGGCTCCTACAGGAGTCTCTCAGAATGGTTTTCTTGGACATCTAAATCCTGATTTTTCCTTAGGTATAATGAATACATTTACATATAAGAACTTTGCTTTAAGTTTCCAGATAGATGGACGCTTTGGTGGCAAAATATATGATTTTGTGTATGCTCAGGCGATGAATGGAGGTACTGCCGTAGAAACAACTCAGGGTGCATTTGGTGAAGCCCGACAGAAAGAATGGACTTCGTTGCGCGATAACGGAACTGTAACTCCTAGTTATGTTGGAGAAGGTGTGAAAATTGTATCAGGGACACCAAGGTTTGAAAATGGGCAGATAGCGAATCTTGATGAATTGACATTTGCAAAGAATGATGTTGCTACTACTGTCCAAAGTTATATAACAGGATCGAACGGATTGTATGGAAATACCGAATACTTTATGATAGACCGCTCATTTGCAAAACTCAGGGAGTTAAGTCTTAGTTATACATTGCCAAAGAGTGCTTTTAAAGGATTTTTCCATTCTGCTACAATCTCGCTGGTAGGACGTAATCTTCTATACTTTGCAAAACGTAAGGATATGGATATTGACAGTTTTCCTTCCGGCTTCAACTCTTCAGATAGAACTGCAACCGGAAGTCAGGGTTCTATAGGACTGCAAAGTGCAACTACCCGCCGATTTGGTTTCAACCTGAATTTGAGTTTTTAATGAATTTTTAATTATAAAACAGATAAAATGAAAACATTATATATTCTAAGAAAGGCTCTTGTTATTTGTTTGATATGTACTGCATTTTCGTCTTGTTTCGATGACGATTTATTACTCAATCCCAATGCGTCGGACAGGGCTACTTCTACTGTGGTATTGAATCATCTAACCGCAGCAATGGTCTCAAAAGATGAAATGGCTTTTGGTGGAGCACATCGTACCAATCAATATTATGTGAGTAATTATTCATACTATTGGGGAAGTAACTATTATAACTGGACTAATACTACAGAGCGTTACGACTTATTAAAATATGCAATAAAGCTCGAAGAAGAAGCTTATCGCCAATATGGAGAAAATGAAAATGTATATATGGCTTTAGCTAAATTTTACCGGGCTTATTCGGGTGTTTGGTTGTCGCAGCGTGTGGGGGATATCCCTTTTGCAGAAGCTGGAAATCCAGATAATCTGACACCTAAGTTTGATACGCAGAAAGATGTTTACAAAGAAGTGCTTGTTTTATTGGACGATGCTAATAAAATAATGGATAATCTGATTACTAAGCAATCTACAAATAGTGTATCTGCTAATTCTATTCTGGATAAAAATGGAGATGTTTTTGGAATGAGTAATCTGCAATGGCAAAAGGTTATCAATACCTTTCGCTTACGAATACTTGTAAGCTTAAGTAAACGTGCAGATGATACACCTGATCTAAAGATTAAAGAACAATTTGCTGAAATAGTAAATAATCCGACAGCCTATCCGTTGATGCAGAGTAATAGTGATAATATGGTATATCGTTATAATTCTGCGTATAATCCATATCCTATTTTCAGTAGTAAATCCTATACTTATGGGGCGAACATCGGAAAAAGTATATTGGATATAACAACATCAGATAAAGATCCCCGTACTTTTGTTTTTGCAACTCCTGCTCCGGCACAGTACAAAGTGGCAGGAAAATCGGTTTCCGATTTCTCTTCCTATGTTGGAGCAAGTACCAATTCTACTCAGGCGGAACTCTACTCCGGGACTGATACTAAAGGAACTACAGATGAGGATAAAGGTGCTTATTCATACATCAACTATAAACGTTATTTTTCCTCACAAGATGGATCTACTGCTGAGCCGTATATTGTTATCGGATATTCTGAAATGTGTTTCAATATAGCAGAAGCTATAGCAAAAGGGTGGCTTAGTGGAGATGCTAAGTCTTGGTATAATAAAGGGATTACTGCATCTTTGAGTTTTTATGGATTAACGCATGGTACTACTTTAACGATAGGAGACCGTTTAGGAGGTACTATTGGTAGTGTTGTTATAAATACGGAAGATTTCTTGAATAATAGTAATGTTGCATATAAGGGGAATAATGAAAATGGGATACAACAGATTCTTACTCAAAAATATGTGACTCTCTTTTGTAATTCCGGATTTGAGGCCTACTATAATTGGTTGAGAACAGGCTATCCAACCCTTCAGGAAGGAGGGAACGGAATTGGAACATCAAATAAAAAATTATCTCGCAGGTGGATGTATCCGGTAGATGAGATCTCATACAATAATGAACATTATAAAGCATCTATTCAACAACAATATGGTGGAACTGATGATGTAACATATAATATTTGGTTATTTAAATAAATTAGACAAAATGAAATTAAGACATATATTCCTTTTGGGGTTGATCCTGCTTTCGTCAGTAATCAATGCCCAACAAAAAGTAAAGAATGTGATATTTATGATTGGGGATGGTATGGGGCTAGCTCAAATATACCGGACTCAACAAAATAAAGGAGATTTGACTTTACTCCAATTCCCTTATGTAGGATTGCAAAAAACAAATTCGAGCAATAATGATATTACAGACTCGGCTGCTGCCGGTACAGCTCTCAGCTCCGGTGTGAAAACAAAAAATGGTATGCTTGGATTGACTCCTGACAGTGTGAAGACAATCTCGATAATGGAACTTGCAAAGAAGAATGGATTTCTTACAGGGATAACAGTAACCTGTTCAGTAACACATGCCACACCAGCGGCCTATTATGCACATCAACCTCATAGGGAGATGCATGAAGAGATCGCTTCTGACCTACTTTTATCTAATATAGATGTATGTATTGGTGGAGGAAAGAAGTTCTTTACAGATCGTAAAGATAATCGCGACTTACTGAAAGAGTTGGAGGCTCAAAAATACAAAATTGCTTTATCTCAAGAAGATTTAGAGAATATTTATAGCACAAAAGTAATCGCTTTGCTAGCAGACGAACATCTCCCTAAAATGTCAGAAGGTCGTGGAGATATGTTGCCCAATTCTGTTTCTAAGATGTTATCATTATTGAATAAAGAAAACAAAAAAGGTTTCTTCGTAATGGTAGAAGGTTCACAAATTGATTGGGGTGGGCATGCTAACGATGCAGAGTATGTTGTTAATGAGGTGCTTGATTTTGATAAGGCTGTAAAACGAGCTCTGGATTTCGCAGCTAAAGACGGACATACCTTAGTCATAGTAACAGCAGACCATGAAACGGGAGGAATGTCTATTATAGAAAAAGACAATAAAATTAAGGAGAATTTTGCAACTACCAACCACTCTGCAACACCTGTTCCTGTTTTTGCTTATGGTCCCGGAGCAGAAACCTTTACAGGATATTATGATAATACCGAATTTGTAGTTAAAATAAAATCACTACTCGGTCTACAATAAAATTTATTTCTTTTTTATTGTGCATAAATATACAAAGGCTTGAAGACAATTCAGGCCTTTGTTATTGTATTTGTAAAATAACAGCATTGTAACATTTCTTTTCCAATAACGAAATACTTACTATATACTTTTGGGGAGTATTAAAAGATTAAGCATATGAAAGCGATAATGTTAGCTCTATTTATATTTGTATCCAATTCTTTAATTAATATTTCAGCCCAAACCTATCTTGCTTATAACGATCCCTCTGAAAATATCAGGAATAAAGCGGTTTCAGAGAAAAGTTTATTAAAAAATGAAACTTTGGAAAAAGAATATAATTGGGAGTTTTTATCTGCAATTCCTGAATCTTTTGATAAACAACTGGAAAATAAAGCTTCTGAGCATGATTTTGGAAAAAGAGTTGCTTGTCTGAAGATCTTACTGGATAAGTATTATGTAACTAAAGAGGATATTGTTCCGGGCGATCCCATGATGCGTACGATTGTACTGAAACCTAATATCTATTATTCAACCCGAAAGTTGGAAAAACACCTCAAACGCAGAGTCAAGGATAAGTCGATAAAACTACATGATGCAAGAAAAGAAATGGAACATATATTAGAAGTGGCTTTATCGGTAATCGAAGAAGATGAAAATTCTTTCGAATTATTAATTACGAAAAACAAAAATAATGCGGATAAGTTGATTGAAATATTTAATCAGGTCAAATTATACAATATCTATTTATAATCATCTTTATCATTTCTGTTCTTATTTATATAACACAAGCTTCAATTTTAAATATTTAATCTGCCTTTAACATTCCTGTAATAAAGGGGATGTTTCTATCTCGTATTTTCCCATTCTTATTGCTTTCGGGAGTACTTTTCTCCTGATGGTTATTTTTATTGTTGGGGTGTATTAATTTTTATGTAGGGTATTTGTAGGGGTTCTTTTTTATTGGTATACTTGTTCCAATGATAATATTTGCATTTAGATTTTGAAAATAAAAAGAACAAATCAACTTCCTAAATTTAAATCAAATACCAATGAAAAACAACAACTTGATCCGAATCTCTCGTATTTGTTGTTCTCTTTTTCTAATATTAATGACTTTCATTAGTTGTGAAAAAGATGAATCATCTATACCTGTAAGATTTGAAATTGATAGCGATAACTCTTCTATTGAGGGAAGCTTTGTGCAGAATGTCTTGATGACATCTCTTAATAACTTCGATTTACATTATACAGGAGGCGGTACAATTGCCACTATTAGCGCAAAAGAGGCAAATGGAATATATGTCTCTAAAAGAGAATTAGATTTACCAACAGGTGGATCGGTAAAGATCTCACTGGAAGGCAAGCCGATCGAATTAGGCGAATTTACTTTAAAAATGGAAATTCTTATTGATGGAAAAATATTTTACTGTAGTCAGATATTCGAAGTTGCTGAGGATACAGATCCTTCATCTCCTATTATATTTGAGATGGATTCTAAATATAATACTGTTTCAGGTTTAGTTTCACCTGTAGATATTCCATTTACTGTAGATCCGTTTATGTCGAGCCTTGTGGCAGTAGAACCATTTGTTACGGGTTTAAATACAAAAGTTACTATAGACAAGAAAACCGGTAATGGTGTTTTAACCTTAACTCCGGGAGATGACTTTATCGGAGGTCAACTAAATCTTATAGTCTCTTTCGGTGCTCGTGAAAATGTTCCTGTAACTATAACTACTTCACCTTTTGTAAATGGTAACGGAACAGTAGAATCTCCGTTCGAAATAAATAATGCACAATTATTGAAAAAAATACAGTTTCTTCTTGATCGAAATTTTAAATTGACTCAAAATATTGATTTGGAAGGCGTAGCATGGCAGCCTTTAGGATCAGAAGCTTTAAAGTTCACCGGATCATTGGACGGAAATGGAAAGACAATCTCCAATATTAATATCGAAGGAACAACAAATGCAGCTTTATTCAGCTATACGGCATCTTCAGCTAAAATTAGTAGTTTAACCATTTCTGGTTCAGTAGCAGGAACAGAGTATGTTGCCGGGCTGGTGGCTGTAAATGCCGGGACTATAACAGCATGCAATGCCTCTAATATGAATATTACAGGTGATAATTATTTATCAGGAGTTGCTGCTAAAAATACAGGAACAATATCGTCTTCTTCTCCGATGGATATTCTGTCATTTGCGAATTTTCCTTCATTGATATCAGAGATTACCCAGACTGTGACTAAACCGTTGAATTATACGCCGGCAACAGCGATTGCTACAATAGTAAAAGCCCCGGAAAATGCAGATGCATCCGTTTCGGGTTCATCATTGGTTATTACACCAAAAACAGGTTTTGTTTCATCTGATATGACAATAAAGGTAACTTTAGGTAAAATATCCTCAAGGGAAAAAGAAATAAAGCTATTTGCAGAAGAGCAATTTGATTCGGGAGATGGTGTTACCAATCCGTTCACAATTTCTAAAGCCAGCCAATTCAGTAAAATACGTGATTATACAGATAAGAAATTCTTATTGACGAATGATATAGATCTTTCAACATTAGAAAACCCTTGGGTTCCCATCACCTCATTTTCAGGAACTATAGATGGTGGAGGACATCAGGTAAAAGGATTGGAATATGTAAATATAACAACAAAGGGAGGACTGATTACAACAAATACAGGTAATATACAAAATATCTCTTTCCCGGATATCAATATAACAACAACAGCATCATTTGGTGTTATTGCAGGAGATCATAGTGTTGGTAAAATAGAGAATATTCTTATAACAGGAACACTTAGCTCTACTAATACCACAGATATACTAGGCGGAGTTGTTGGAGAAATATCCGGAGGTCAAATATCGAATGTATATGTGAATCTTAGTATAGATGCGTCCTGTGGTATGATTGGAGGTATTGCCGGACGAGCAAAAACAAGTGCAAGTATAATTTCGAACTGTACTACAGAAGGTAGTATTACTATCAAAGCCGGAAAAACCCGTATAGCCGGTATTGTTGGACGTGGAGAGACGGGGGTAATTATCAAAAACTGTTTGTCGTCTATGAATATAACTGCTACGGCTACCGGTACAGGAGCAAATGGTGTGGGTGGTATTTTTGGTGCTAACAATAATGATAATATGCGTATCGATGAATGTATGTTTACCGGCAAAATAACAAATGTATTTATGTGTGGAGGTATTGCCGGAGTAGCAGCAAATATGAGAAACTGTGTAACCGAAGGGCAAAGTGCAAATATGACATCGGTGATGATAACTGTAGGTGGATCAATAAATACTTCAAGCGGAGGTGGTATTGTGGGTACAGGAAAGGGAGCTACTGAGAATTGTATTGTTCGTAACGCTTCTTTTTCGGGTGTTACCACAGCTACGCTTCCTATATCGGGAATTGTATCTACATTCCAAAATAATGGATTTGTTAAAAATTCGGTTGTTAGTAATATTTTGGTAAATGGAACAACGGTTCATGGTATAACAGGTACAGTAGCTAATGGTACGGGCATAAATAGTAGTAATTATTCTTCAGATGTTTTGTATTATGAAAATGGGGCGGCTAGTGCTTATACACCTGATAATAGTGCTACCGGCCTTGATGGAGAAGTTAAAACAGCATCAGCTCTTACTCAGTCATTCTACGAATCTTTAGGTTTTGATTTTACGAATATCTGGAAATGGGAAAATAATAAACCTGTTCTTAGAAATGTCGGCTATAATGGAAGCCTTACAAAATCAATGAAATCTAAAAGATAATCAATTTAATCTAATTAGGTCTCTATTCTGATATAATAGGAGGGTAGAGACTATTTATCTAATATACAGAAAACATGAAAAATAAAATTGAATATGTGTTTTTATCCTTATTCATTGTATTTGCTTTATATTCTTGCGACTCTACAGATATGCTTATACAAAAGGATAATTCAGGTTCTGTTAACTCAAAGTCTATTATTGGTACTGCTTCTTCTAAAAAAGGTATAGGTATGAGTACAAGTACGCAAAATGGAGTTTGGTGGCGAAATATAAATAATTTAAATACCAATTGGTACTATACATGGGGTACTTTTATTCCTGACAATCAACAGGCAAATGCTCCAACAGGTAGTGAGTTTGTACCTATGTTGTGGGGTGGATCGTCTGTTACAGATGCAAATATTGCAAAACTTAATACTCTTTATTTGCAAGGGAAAATTCATTCTGTCCTCGGTTTTAATGAGCCGGATTTGTCAGAAGAAGCAAATATGCCTGTGGAAACAGCGCTGGATAAATGGGAATATTTGTGTAATAATCTCAATCCGGGAATAAAATTAATTAGTCCGGTAACTTCTTACCCATCAGTAAAGGATGGAAGTTGGATGGTACGATTTATGCAGGGAGTAGAAGCACGAAATCTGCGTGTAGATTATATTGCTGTACATATCTATCAGCCCAATACAGCTTCTTTGTTTATCAATCCGATAAATGCAGTTTATGCAAAATGGGGCAAAAAAATATGGATCACAGAGTTCGGTGTGAGAGATGAAAACACAGGAGGCAATCCGGCTAATAATAAATACACACGAGAGCAGATTTTATCTTTTATGGAAGTTCTACTTCCTCAAATAGAAAGTATGGAAGCAGTGGAGCGCTATGCTTGGTTCAATGCTTCGCCTAATATGGCTGGGCTATGGCCTTGCGGGCTTGTTGATGCTAGTGGAGCGCTTACTATTGCAGGTGAATATTATAGTAACTTAGGGATAACTGAAGATAGCAACTTTGTTGGGGGCGATGGTTCTGTTAGCAATCCTTATCTTATATCAAATGCTAGCCAGTTTAATCGTATACGCGATTATGCAGATAAGAATTTTAAGTTAGTTTCAGATATCAACTTAAGCACTCTGGTTCCTGCTTGGGTGCCTATCGCTTCTTTTTCCGGAGTTATTGATGGCGATAATTATCAAATAAGGGGACTTAATTATCCATCTATTAGTACTAAGGGAGGGCTGATTACGACTAATACAGGGAGTATAAGAAATATTAAGTTTTCGGATGTAAATATAACTGCAACATCTGCTTTTGGCGTTTTGGTGGGCGATCACAATATAGGGGTTATTGATAATATTGTATTAAAAGGCTCCGTCATTTCAAACAACACAGGAGACCTGTTAGGTGGTATTGCAGCCGAAATATCCGGAGGACAAATATCAAATATATATGCTGATTTATCTATTGATGCAACTTGTGGAATGGTGGGCGGTATAGTCGGACGAGCAAAAAGCGGTGTTAGTGTGATTTCGAATTGTACTACTAAAGGCAGTATTACTCTCAAAGCTCTGAAAACTAGAATTGGAGGTATAGTAGGCAGAGGTGAATCGGCTGTAGCAATTGAAAACTGTCTTTCAGAAATGACAATAAAGGCAGCAGTAAGCGGGGTGAATGGTGTTGGTGGCATCTTTGGAGCAAATAATAATGACAATATGAGTATAACAGAGTGCATGTTCTCAGGCTCTATTAGTAATGTTTTCATGTGTGGAGGCATTGCCGGTGTTGCAGCTAATATTAGTAACTGCTTAGTTGAAGGGCAGGGAGCAAGTTTGACTTTGCCTCAGATTACAGTAGCTGGTACAATAAATACTTCCAGTGGAGGGGGGATTGCCGGAACAGTAAAAGGGTTACTTGAAAAATGTATTGTTCGCAATTCTGCAATCACAGGGGTAACTACTGCTGCTCTACCCATTGCAGGTATCTCTTCTACATTCCAAAACAATGGATATGTCACAAAATGTATTCTTAATAATGTTCTCTTAAATGGTTCCACAATACATGCGGTAGCTGGTACTATTGCAAATGGTACTGGTACACATACCGAAAACTATGTATCCGAAATACAATATTTCGAGAATGGTAATGTCAGTTCTTATACCCCTTCAGATAATAAAAACAGTTTGGATGGTGCAATAAAGAATCCAGCTGATTTGTATGAGCGGTTTTATCGTGCTCGGGATTTCGATATGGAAAATATTTGGAGGTGGGATAATGGTAAGCCTGTACTTATCAATGTCGGTTATAAAGGTACCATTTCAATATAATACAATAAATCAAAAAAATAACATGAAAAAATTTCAGAAAAACAGTCTGATACATTATATCGGCTTCTTTCTTCTTATGTTTGGTATTATGACTTTAGTCATTTCCTGCGATAGCTCCGAAATAATACCTCCTGTGAAGCAGATTCCCGAAACAGAAGATCCCGAAATTCCGATAGTGGACAATTCTGTAAAAAAGGGAGTCGGTATGAGTACAACTACTACGGTAGGTGTATGGTGGAAAAATATTATTAATCTAAAGCCTCACTGGTTCTATACATGGGGTACATTTATTCCGGATAGTCAATCGAATTACATTCCGGATAATGTGGAGTTTGTGCCAATGTTCTGGAATGGGGCGGCTGTTACTAAAGACAATATCGATAAATTAAATACTCTGTACGAAGAGGGTAAGATAAATTATGTATTGGGATTTAATGAGCCAGATTTGACAAATGAAGCAAATATGTCTGTAACTGATGCTTTGACCAAATGGAAATTTATTTGTGACAATATTAATCCGGGAATAAAACTTATCAGTCCGGCTACATCTTATCCATCGTTAACTGAAACTAGCTGGATGGTACAGTTTATGAATGGGGTTGCCGAACAAAACTTGCGTGTTGACTATATTGCGATTCATATCTATCAGCCTAATACAACAACCTTGTTTACCGATCCTGTTAAAGCAGTATATGATCGTTGGGGCAAAAAAATATGGATTACAGAGTTTGGAGTAAGGGATGATAATACAGGAGGTGATGTGTCGAAGAATCGCTATACTCCGGCTCAGATGTTATCTTTTGCTCAAACACTTCTTCCTCAACTGGAAAATATGGAGGCTGTAGACAGATATGTCTGGTTTAATGCTTCACCAACTATGTCAGGCTTATGGCCATGTGCATTGATTGATGCTAATGGACTACCTACTATTGTCGGTGACTATTACAGCAGCTTACATCCGAATAATCAAATGACAGCAGGGAAATAAATTGGATAATACAGATGGTTAGTAATAGAAATATTATATTGTTTTTTTTACTAGCTATTCCACTTATAAATGGAATGGCACAGCTCCCTGTGAATATAGGTAATACCTATCTCGAAACTTTTCAGGATAAATGCGGTAGTCTGGAAAAGTCTCAGATATGGAGTATTGTGCCGGGAAATGACAGTTATATGTTTTTTGCATCGAATAATGGACTAGGTGTATTCGATGGTGTACGTTGGGAAGTATATTCTCCTCATGGAGGTAGTATAATACGAAATCTGTATTTCGATGCGAAAACAAATACTTTATATAGTGGTTCTGTTAATCAATTTGGAAAGTGGACTCAGGATAAATATCGGAAATTTCAATATACACCTATCTGGACAAATAAGGAGCGTAATATATCTGTCGAATTCTGGAGGGTTGATTCTCCTGTAAATAATGGAGGGCATATTTATGCACAATCACATCAAATGATTCTTAAATATGATATTGCTACACAAAAGCTTGATACAATAAAGGCTTTAGATAATATCAGTTATATGCACATAGTATCCGGAGACATATGGGTTCAGGTAAAAAATACTATGTATAGAATAGACTCTGATAAGAAATTTCATGAGATTGTACCGGTAAACGACCGTGTTATGCATATGATAAAAAGGAACTCTGACAATAGGGTGCTCCTGTTTCTAGAACATAAAGGTATTTTTATTTTGTCTGATGATTATACAAAAATACTACCCTTTAGCCAGGAAACAAATATGATATTGAGCAAGGCTAAAATTTTTACTGCCTGCGAAAACCGTAAAGGACAGTATTTGGTTGGTACTACCAGAGGAGGTTTGTATATAATAAATGAGAATGGTGATATTATAAAGAATATTGGAGAAAATAATGGCTTGCCGACATCTACAGTTTTAAGTGTAGGCTTTGATAATCATGATGATATATGGATGGGCCTTGATGCAGGTGTCGTAAAATTAGATACTGAAGGTAAAGAAACATATTTCAGTCCAAAACCTTCTATTGGTATAATTCGCAGTATAGTACCTCTGCAAAATGATTTGTACATAGGTTCTAATCAAGGGGTATTTAAACTTACATCTACAGGTAATCTTTATCCTATAGAAGGTACTTCCGGCTCTGTATGGTCTATGTATAATATAGGTGGAGAATTAGTCTATAACCATGATTTGGGACTATTTAGACTTGTGAAAGATACGCCCGTTTGTATTAAGGAGGGAGGGACTACGACTCTTGCTCAGTCTTTTACAAATCCCTCTTTTTATGTTGGTACGGATTATTATGGATTGAGTCTTTATCGGATGGTTGAAGGAAAGCTTACATTCATTGCCAAAATAAAGAATTATGCCGGTGCCAGTCGCCATATACTGTTCGATAAATATGGCTATTTATGGCTTATGATACCTAAGGATGGATTCGTACGTCTGACTTTATCTAAAGATATGACAACTGTAGAGGATATAAAACAATATAATATGTCTGAAAGCGAAAATAAGGATTACTTATTGATGTCTCTGCTCGATGATCATATTGTATATTATGATGGCGAAAAGCCGTATATGTACAATGTACAGTCACAGAAAATGATTCCTGATAATGGCTTAGCAGAGTTGTTCCATCTTTGCAATTCCAATTTGGTTTCTTTGAATCAGTACGATAATGTCTTTTGGTATCAAACTCCTAAAGATATCGGTTATATTACCCGAAGAGGAGATAAACTTGAAAAATATTCAGGTATATTTTCTCATATCTATAACAAACGTATATCTCCTTCAATACCAAAGTTAGATTTGAATACGTATGCTGTGGGATATCAGAATGGCATAGCTTTTTCCCGACTAAATAAGACTATCTCAAATCATCTCAGGATAAGATTTGTGGAAGGTGTCGGGGTTGGAGAACCTATTTATTATGATTTTGAACAAAAGCAATTTGAGCTTCCTAACAATAAAAAGATAATAAATATCTATCCCATAGATCTCAATGCAGATTGTGTAATAGAGTATCGGGTAATGGAAATAGACACAACGTGGATTAAAGAAAATATTGATAATTCTCTGACTTTAACTCATCTCGAGTCGGGAACATATACCATACAACTACGAAATGCAAATGACGTAGAAGGTACTCCCACTCAGATCATTGTCCGAGTAGATGTGCCATGGTATATAAGCAATCTTATGATTTTCGTATATCTCGTAATACTTGGTTGCATCATTCTTTTCATATTGCTTATCTACAAAAGAAAAGCTGAAAAAGATAAAAGGCGTATAGAACGTATTAGGCAAGCTCAGGTAGATAGATTGGAGAAGAATATATTAGAACTCGAAAAAGATAAACTAGGAATAGAACTCAAAGAGAAAGATAAAAGGTTGGCTATAATTACAATGAACGGTGTTAAGCGTAGTAATCTAATGACTGAACTGAAACAGAAAATGCAGGAAGTCGAAAAATTTGATCAAAGTAAAGAAGCCAAGCAAGCACTAAAAAAAGTAATCAGACAAATAGAAGGAGAACTGGATAATAACGAAGACTGGGAGATATTCGAAAAGTATTTCAATGTTGTATTTGGAGGCTTACTCGAGCGTCTGGCACTCAAATACCCTCAGCTGTCGCAAGGAGACTTGAAATTGTTAGCCTACCTTAAACTAAATCTAAGTAATAAAGAGATAGCCAATTTGCTAAATATCTCGTACCGCAGCGTGGAAATGGCAAAGTATAGGTTAAGGAAAAAATTAAATCTGGATGCGAATGATAATTTTAGCTCAATTTTAAACGAAAAATAATAATAATCAATTAGATACTAATATTATGAACAGAATCTTTATTCTATCAGTATTACTCCTGATCTGCTCTTGTTGTTGCCTTTTTGCTCAACAACCGGGTGGCGGAACAGCTACAAATGTAACTGTAAAAGGAATCATAACAGACTCGCAGACAAGGGAGACTCTTATTGGAGTATCTGTCGTTCAAAAGGGTACTTCTGTGGCTACAGTGACTGATGTTGACGGAGCATATACTATGAATGCACCCCTTAACGCTACACTGGTTTTTAGCTATATAGGATATACTCCGCAAGAAATACGAATAACATCCGGAGGGGAACTCAATGTACAACTTAAGGAAAATAATGAACTGGACGAAGTTGTTGTAATTGGTTATGGTGTACAAAAGAAAAGTTTAGTAACTGGAGCTATTTCTTCTATTTCGTCCAAAGACTTGGCGCAGACTGGTCTTATGCGTGCCGATCAGGCTATGCAGGGGCGTGTTCCGGGGGTAACAGTAATGAATAACAGTGGACAGCCCGGTGCGGCGGTAAGCATTCGCATTCGTGGAGCGGGCACAAACAACAGCACCGATCCGTTATATGTTGTAGATGGCTTTATTATGAGTAGTATAGAATCTCTCAATCCGGGCGATATAGAATCTATGGAAATCCTCAAGGATGCAGCTTCCGCTGCTATATATGGAGCTCAGGGTGCAAATGGTGTTGTACTGATAACAACAAAAAAAGGTAAAGATGGAGAAAATAGAATAGAATATTCCGGTTCGTATGGAATACAGAATCCACGGCGCTATCTCGATCTTCTCGATGCCAAATCTTATGCCCGTATACAAAACGAGGCAGCTTATAATTCTGCAAAAGCATTGCCTTATTCGGAAGAACAGATAGTATCATTCGGAAAAGGTACCGATTGGCAGAGGGAAATTACCAATAAGAATGCACCTATAACCAATCACCAATTGTCATTAATAGGAGGCAATACAAAATCAATTTATAGTTCATCTCTCTCATATTTTATGCAGGAAGGGATTTTTGCTCCTGGCAAATCTAAGTATGAACGTTATACTGCACGCCTTAATTATGAATCTACATTTTTGAATGGATTGCTGAAAATTGGTACCAACTCCGATGTGTCTCATGTCAAGAAACAGTCAGTTGCGTCCAATCAGGGTAATTCAGGGCCCATATCTTCAGCTATTAATATAGACCCAATTACTCCGGTATATGACAATATGGGCGACTTCGGAATATCGCCATATGTAGCTACAGAAGTTGTAAATCCGGTTGCACGTATTTATTACACACATGGCTCATCTAGTTATACCCGTATCAATCTAATGGGATTTGCTCAATTGTCGTATAAAGGATTCACCTTAAGATCCAATCTGGGAGAAGTTATAAATTATACAGAATCGAGAGGTTATACTCCATTGTACCGTCTGAATAGTTCAAACTTTACAAACAGTACAGGTGTAAGTAAATCTATGTCTCAGAATTTTTATTATAACAATGATAATACGTTGACATATGCTAATAAGGTAAATGTACATAACTTTTCGGCTATGATTGGTAACTCTGTTCGTAAGGGTAATGGAACAGACGTATCGGCAAGCAAGCAGGGGCTATTGTACGATGATCCTGAATATGCATATATTGCTTTGGCCAAAACTCAAGGTAGTGATGGAGCTGGTGGTGGTGCTTTCAAACAGGCTTTTGTGTCATATTTTGGTCGTGTTAGTTACGATTTTGATAGTCGCTATATGATGACAGCAACATATCGTGCCGATGGATCATATCGTTTCGGGCCTAACAATCGTTTTGGTTATTTTCCTTCTGTTTCAGCCGGCTGGAATGTGTCGAACGAGAAATTTATGCAAAATGAAAAGTGGTTAGATATGCTGAAAGCCCGCGTTAGTTGGGGACAGACCGGTAATGATGCTTTGGACGATTGGCAATATGTGTCTACTATCAGTACTTGGGGGAAAACTTATTATTTCGGTGACAATGAGCAAGCAATTGGTGCAGCTCCGGGACGTACAGCAAATCCTGATCTGAAATGGGAAACATCAGAGCAATTTAATATAGGTTTTGACGCACGCTTTCTTAGAAATTTTACTACTACTGTCGATCTGTATCGTAAAACGACAAAAGACCTGTTGGTTATTATTCCTGCACCAATGTATATCGGTAATCAGCCTCCGTGGGGCAATGCCGGAAGTGTACGCAATCAAGGGATTGAATTTAGTTTAGGTTATCGCAAAGATCTCAAGAAAGACTGGTCGATTGATATCAATGGAAACATTGCATATAACCAGAATAAAGTAATAGAAGTGGGCAATGAGAATGGTTATATTACAGGAGGTAGTGTAATTCAGATGCAAAATCTGCTTATGATGGAGCCGGGGCAACCGATAGGATATTTCTATTTGGTCAAAACATTAGGAGTTTTTCAGAATCAGGCTCAGATAGATAATTATAAGAGTTCGAACGGAACAGTTATTCAGCCAAAAGCCAAGCCGGGCGACTTAATCTTTAAGGATAGAAATGATGATGGAGTGATAGATATTCATGATCGGGAATATTGTGGAAGCCCTCATCCCAAATTCAATTTTGGAGTAAACGTATCTACTAAGTTCAAGAATTTCGATTTTACAATGTTTTGGACAGGGCTCATTGGTCATAAGATATTTAATGGATTGCGCCGTTGGGATCTACAGACTAGTAATTTTCAAACAACAGCTATGAATCGCTGGCATGGAGAAGGCACATCAAATTCTTACCCACGTATTACCGCTGACGATCAGAATGGAAATTTTACTACAGCGTCTGATTTCTTTCTCGAAGACGGATCATTTTTAAGATTGAAAGACATCTCTTTGGGCTACACATTTCAGCAATTGAATAAATTCAATATTAAACAATGCCGAGTGTATGTATCAGCTCTTAATCTACTCACATTTACAAAATATACAGGTTACGAACCGGAAGTGACCGGAGGTGTTCTTTCGCAAGGACTTGACAGAGGTGTCTATCCGCAGCCTAAAACATTTACAGTTGGTTTAAATCTTTCTTTCTAAGTCGAACCTAAATAATATAAGAATATGAAAACTAAAATAAAATATATAATCGTTCTGGTAGGGCTTTTGTCAATGAATGCTTGTAATGATTTACTTGATCTTAAGCCGATAACAGAAGAACTGGAAACTAATTACTATAAGAATGATTCGGAATGTTTTCAAGGATTAGTCTCTACTTACGATGTTTTGCAATGGGGGGCACTAAATACACCGGGTACGGGTGCCGGAAGTATTCCTTTCGAGTGGATCAGTGAAATTATGGGAGACCGCTGTTATGCCGGTGGAGACAATGCAACTGATGCAGCTACTATGGAACATTTCAATAGAGGAACTCTTGATGGAGATCTTGTTAATGTACGCTCTCTATGGCGAAAATATTATTCGGGAATATATCGGGCTAATCTACTGCTTGAAAAGTTGCCTGATGCCAAATTTGATAAAGAATCGAACAGAGAAAGATATGCTGCCGAAGCAAAATTCTTACGTGCTTATTTCTATTTCGACTTAGTGCGCTTGTTCGGCAATATTCCTCTTATAACCAAGACTCTTTCGAGTAGCGAATACTCACAAGCCCAAGCTGCTCCTGAGGCTGTTTATGGGCAGATAGCAACAGATTTGCAAGATGCAATATCGGTGCTTTCTCCATACAAGGAACTTCCTTCAGCCGAGCTGGGCAGAGTAACTAAGAGTGCAGCTCAAGGTCTATTGATGCGTGTATGGCTATACTATACCGGATACTATGGGCAGAGCCAACTCGGAGGAGTATCTCTTCAGAATATATTAGATATAAGCGAAGAACTGATCAATTATAGCGGTCACAAACTACTGCCTGATTATGGAGACTTATTTTCTCCATTGAATAAGAACAATACAGAGTCTGTATTTGAAATTCAATTTTCAGAAAAATCATATCAGGGATGGGACAATAACAATAGGGAAGTAGCTGATGGTAATTTATCCGTATTGTTGTGGTCGATGCGCCTTAACCCCGGAGATAAATCTAAATATGCCGACGGATGGTCTTTTGCTCCAATATCGAAAGCATATTACGCAATATTTAGTGATGTAGACACTCGTAAAGCTGCTTCTTTTGTTGTACCTAAAAGTGAAGGAATTAATTATAAGCCAGGCTATCAGGATTCAGGAATATTCCCTCGTAAGTGGGCTGCATTAAAAGAATTTCAGACAAATAAAGGAGATGTGCGGGTAAACTATCCATACAACAATCCTGTACTTCGTTTCTCTGATATTCTGTTGATGGCTTCCGAATTGAATTTAAAAAGTGGTGGAGATCCGGGCAAAGCTCTCAACTATTATAAAAAGGTTAGAGAGAGGGCTATGGGTGCTTCTGCGAATGTGACCTCTGTCAATTTGGATCTTTTATATACAGAACGCGATCTGGAGTTTGCCTGTGAAGGAATTAGATATTGGGATCTCATGCGTAGAGGTATTGACTATGCAAAACAACATATCGACGAATCTGATCCAAATGGAATTTATGTACAAAGGTTTAATTATGAAGCAAAAGGTTTATTACCAATACCTACTTCGGAAATAATCAACAGTAAATATAAACTTAAGCAGAATCCGGGTTATCTATAATCAATTATTAAAAGATAGAGAAAATGAAAAAGATAATATCAATTATAATTATAGCCCTTTTATATGTATGGGCTTGTACTCCCGATAATCCTAGTATGGATTTTGGCTCTATACCTGACGATGGACGTATAAAAGTATTCGATGTGGCCGATGATAATTCTTTTATGTTTGTCAATGGCTTGCAAGGGGCGGTTCTTCCCCCAAAATGGGATTTGGGAAATGGTCAGACGGCTGTAGGCGATACAGTATATGCAGGTTATGCGTTTACCGGAACTTATACTGTAACGATGACCTATTATAATGGGACAAAAGAAGTTTCCGTATCAAAGAGCATCAAAATTACACAAGATAATATGGCACTTGTGAGTGATCCTGTGTATAATATGCTTACCGGAGGAATAGATGCTCTGAATGGTAAAACATGGGTGCTAGACTCGTTGAGAACAGGGCATATACGTTTGTGGAGACGCCAGACAGGGCAGGAGTCAGATGATAAAAAAGCACCTTTATTTTATGCCGGTACAGGAATGTATGACGATGAAATAAGATTTAAGCTATTAGGTGCAGAGTGTACTTACGAAAATCATGGACAATCGTATTCTCATGGTGGAACAATAGATGGAGTAGCTCAATACCGTATAGAACAACTGAGGCAAATGGGTTCTGTAACCGGAGTTACGGCTTCGCCAAAAGGAGACTTTATTGTTAATTATACTCCGGGTATGCAGCCTCAAAAGTGGTCGCTCACCAAGCGAGAATTAAACGGTAAAATGTATTACTATCTCAAACTTACAGGAGGGGCGTATATGTTTTTCTATCGAGGAAACTCTCCTTCGGATATAGAGTACCGGATAGATTCGATTGCAGATAACTACCTGCGGGTGGTACATGCAGAAACATATCCGGCTTCTAGGGCAACAGCGAAATGGGAAGATCATTATTTACTTGTTCCAAAAGGGTATCCTATTTTGCCTGAAGTTCCGACTCAACCAGACCCTCCAAAAGAAGAAACTATAAAAGAAAATTTTGAAAGTGCATCTAAATCTTTGGCATTTACTCTTTCCGATATGGAGTCTAATCCTTGGGGCTTGCCTTCATATTCGACTGTGAGAAATGTAAGCATGACAGAGCCAAACCCTTCAGATTCTATAGCTCGTGTAGTTAGAGGATCTGGATACAATGAGCGACTGACTCTTAGTCGTAATTATACATTCAACCTTTCTTCAAAAAATAAATTGAAAATGCAGGTCTATCTACCGAAAACGAACAACTATGATGGAGTAAATCTTAAGCCGACAGTTTCAGTAAGCTTGGTCGATAGTAAAAATTCGGCATTGACTGTCGTGAAGACTCAAACAATTTTATCATCTAATTATGGTAAATGGGTAGATGTTGTGTTCGATTTTTCTGATAGTTCTGCCATCACTTCTTTCAATACTTGGGTCATACAGTTTGGTGGACAGTATACAAAAGGAACAAGTGCCAGTCCTGGTATATTCTACTTTGATAATATAGAATTAGTTAATTAAAAAATATACATTGTAATGAATTTAAAAGGGAAATTTTTATTATTGGGAATCTTATTCTGTAATCTATGGTCTTTCGGTCAGACCTCGAAAGAACTAGCTCCTCTGATCCAGAATGTTTATGATAGACAACGCATAAGCCTCAACGGTTACTGGAACTATACCGTAGATCCTCTCGAAACCGGATATTATGACTATAGACGTCGTCCTAACCCCGATGGCTTTTTTAAAGACCATCAGGTAGATAATATTAATACATATAAAGAGTACGATTTTGATACATCTCCCGTAATGCCAATACCGGGAGATTGGAATACCTTCTCTGATAACCTGTTCTTGTATGAGGGTACTGTATGGTTCAGACAACAATTTCTTTATACTCCTAAATCGGACAATAAGGTATATTTGTATTTCGGTGCATCAAATTATGAAACAAGAGTTTATCTGAATGGAGAAAGAGTAGGTATGCACGAAGGCGGTTATACTCCTTTCAATTTTGATGTAACAGACTTTGTGAAATCAGGTAATAATAAGTTGATTGTAAAAGTAGATAATAAACGCAGAGCAGATGCTGTACCGACTAATAACTTTGACTGGTTCAATTATGGAGGAATAACACGTGATGTAATGCTTGTAGAAGTTCCGCAGACTTTTATTCAGTCTTATAAAGTTCAGTTGAAAAAAGGAACATCCAATATTTTGGAAGTAAAAGCTCAAATGTCTGAGAAAATGGCAGGACAATCTGTGTATATAGAAATTCCCGAACTCAAGATAAAACAGACTATAACAACGGATGCCTCGGGTCTTGCTACAACAGAAGTAAAAGCTAATCCTGCGCTGTGGTCTCCGCAATCGCCCAAACTATATGCCGTAAAAATCGTATCAGGTAAAGATGCTGTAAACGATGAGATCGGATTTAGAACGATTGAGACTCGTGGGCGGGAAATTTTGCTGAATGGGAAATCTATTTTTCTGAAGGGTATAAGTATTCATGAAGAAGCAGCTTTCCGCAACGGACGTATTTTTAGCGAGGATGAAGATCTTACGTTGTTGAACTGGGCTAAAGAATTAGGGTGTAACTATGTACGTCTGGCGCATTATCCGCACAACGAGCAAATGGTACGTTTGGCAGAAAAAATGGGCTTGTTAGTATGGTCAGAAATACCTGTCTACTGGACAATTCACTGGGAAAAAGATTATGTATATGCAAATGCACTTAATCAATTAGATGAAATGATAGAGCGCGATCAAAACAGGGCTAATGTCTTTGTTTGGTCTATTGCAAATGAAACACCTCATGGAGATGCTCGTGATAAGTTTTTGTCATCATTGGCTAAATATGCTCGCGAAAAAGATGATACTCGTCTGATAAGTATGGCTATGGAGCGTAATGATAAATCGAAAGAAGTACTTTCTATAAAAGATAATATGAGCAACTATGTTGACATTGTCAGTGTCAATCAATATGTGGGTTGGTACGATGGTACTAATGAAAAGCTGGATCGTGTAAGATGGGAGGTTGATTATGATAAGCCGTTGATGATAAGTGAATTTGGCGGAGAGGCTGTAGCAGGCTACCACGGAGATGCAAGTCAGATATGGACAGAAGAATATCAGGCGGAACTATATCGTAAGACTCTGAATATGGTAGATGAAAGAATGGGCTATGTTGCCGGTATTTCTCCATGGATACTGAAAGATTTCAGGTCATCGAGACGTCTATTGCCTAATATTCAGGATGGCTTTAACCGCAAGGGTATTATCTCCGATAGAGGTGATCGCAAGCAAGCTTTTTTTATACTGCAAGAGTGGTTCAAGAAAAAATAAAGACTATAGCAGGTATGAATAAAATTATTATATTTCTTCTTTTCTTTTTCTGTATTTTCTCTATAAATGCTCAACAACAAAATGTTGAAAAGAGAGTTGATGAGTTACTGTCTAGAATGACTCTTGAAGAAAAGATCGGACAGATGAATCAACTCAACTACAGTAAAGGAGAAAGAGTAAGTTTAACTTCCAGAGTGGAAAGAGGGGAGGTTGGTTCTTTGTTGAATATAACTGATCCTATAGCTATAAATGAAATACAAAAAGCGGCTATGGAAAAAAGCCGCTTAGGTATTCCTCTTATTATAGGGCGAGATATAATACATGGCTTTAAGACAATATTTCCTATACCATTGGGACAAGCTGCGTCATTCGATCCGGAGTTAGTCGAAAACGGTGCACGTATTGCTGCCATAGAAGCTCGTTCTATTGGGATAAACTGGACATTTGCTCCCATGCTCGATATCTCCCGTGATGCCCGTTGGGGGCGGATAGCCGAAAGTTTGGGAGAAGACCCGTATTTGAGCGGACAGTTGGGGGCTGCTATGGTTAAGGGTTTTCAAGGAAATGGAAATTTATCAGATAGTAATGCAATTGCTGCCTGCGTAAAGCACTTTGTCGGATATGGAGCATCTGAAGGCGGACGTGATTATAACAGTACTAATATACCCCCTCATTTGATGAGGAATACATATTTGCCTCCATTTCGTGCTGCTATCGAAGCCGGAGCTGCTACTCTGATGACATCCTTCAACGATAATGATGGTATACCCGCATCCGGCAACGATTATATATTGAAGACTATTTTGAGAAAAGAATGGATTTTTGATGGTTTTGTTGTATCAGATTGGGCATCGATGACCGAAATGATAGCTCATGGTTATGCCAAAGATTCTAAGCAGGTATCAGAAATATCAGCCAACGCCGGAGTAGATATGGAGATGGTAAGCGGTTCTTACATTAAACATCTGGCCGGATTGGTAAAAGATGGAAAGGTGTCTATAGATGTGGTAGATGGTGCAGTGCGTAATATTCTTCGTGTGAAATTCAGAATGGGATTGTTTGAGAATCCATATGTAGATGTAGAAAGGCAATCGGTGTTATATGCCGAGAATCATTTGAAGGCTGCTCGTCAGGCTGCGATAGAGTCGGCAATATTGTTGAAAAATGATAATGGTCTTTTACCTTTAGCGGAGAATAAGAAGATAGCAATTATAGGGCCATTGGCAGATGCTCCGCATGATCAGATGGGTACGTGGGTATTTGATGGGGATAAGAATTATACTGTTACTCCTCTCACTGCTTTAAAGCGTGAATATAGCCATGTCAACTATCTGTATGAGCCTGCATTAAAATACTCTCGGGATAAAAATACCTCGGAATTTGATAAAGCAAAGGCGGCGGCAGCATCGGCAGATGTTGCGGTTGTGTTTCTTGGAGAAGAAGCTATCCTATCGGGAGAGGCTCACTCTTTGTCTAACATCGATCTGATAGGAGTACAGTCTGATTTGCTCAGGGCTGTAAAAAGTGCGGGTAAACCTGTTGTATTAGTTATTGTGGCAGGGCGTCCATTGACTATTGAGCGAGATCTTCCTTTTGCCGATGCAGTCTTGTACAATTTTCATCCCGGTACGATGGGAGGACCTGCTATTCTTGACCTTATATTCGGCAAAGCAAACCCAGGTGGAAAACTACCTGTAACGTTTGTAAGAGAGGTGGGACAAATACCCATGTATTACAATCACAACAATACAGGGCGTCCTGCTCCTGATAAGGTTATGACCTTAGATGATATATCTTTAGAAGCTCCGCAAACATCGCTGGGTAATACATCTTTCTATCTGGATTCGGGTAAGGATCCTTTATATCCGTTTGGATATGGGCTCTCTTATAGTAAATTCGATTACTCAGATCTGCACTTGTCATCCGGTAGCATTGCTTTGGGGGGAACTTTAACAGTAAAAGCTACTATACAGAACACAAGTAAAATAGACGGAACAGAGGTTGTGCAGCTTTATATTCAAGACTTAGTAGGCTCTATAGTTCGTCCTGTCAAAGAGTTGAAAGGATTTCAGCGTATATCACTGAAAGCAGGGGAGAGTAAAATTGTCGAATTCAGATTAACTACAGATGATCTGGCTTTCTATGGTCGCGATCTGGAGAAAAAGGCTGAAGCCGGTGATTTCAAACTTTGGGTTGGCGGAAGCAGCAAAGAAGGTCTTATGACAAAATTTAAGATCGAATAAACTTTTACTGAAAGATAACAGAACTTTATCTATAAAATGGCTCTCCAAACTCCCGTAGGGAGGCTTAGGCGAAGTAGAGATGATTAAATAATTACAATTGAAAAAGCAGATAAAAACTGTACAAGTTTGTCAGGTTTTAGTTAAAATAGCCCCACCAACCTCCCCGAAGGGAGGCTAGGGCAAAGCCAGGAGAATTGATGATATTGATCAATCAACAGTTAGCACAGGAGCAATGAATTGATAGCGTCAACAGTTTCTCCCCTCTGGGGGAGACAAAGAGGGGCTCAAAGTGTACAAGTTTGTCAGGTTTTAGTTAAAATTATAGTTGAAAGCAACTGGTCAAGTCGTTGTTTTGGATAAAGATTGACTACTGATCGGTATAATTAATTAGATAGAATGAGAAGAATATTGTTTTTATTGATACCCTTAGCACTTATTGTTTTGAGTTCTCATGTATTGAACCCTCAGAACGATAAGTTTATAAAAGTAAAAGATCAAAATCTGGTTATGCCGGATGGCAGCAAATTTTTTATCAGGGGTATTAATTTAGGTAATTGGTTGAATCCGGAAGGATATATGTTCTTTTTTAAGGATGTAAATTCATATCGCTTGATAAACGATGCCTTTTGTGAGATGGTAGGCCCTGACTTTACAAATTGGTTCTGGGAGGAGTTTCGGAATAATTATATTACGCATGAAGATATAAAATACATTAAACAAACTGGAATGAATTCGGTGAGAGTTCCTTTTCATTATAAATTATTTACCGACGATAACTATATGGGCAAGAATACAGGTAAGATCGGTTTTGAAATTTTTGACCGTTTACTCGATTGGTGCCGTCAAGAGGGCTTGTATGTGATTCTTGATATGCATGTAGCACCGGGAGGACAGACAGGAGACAACATCGATGACAGTTATGGCTATCCATGGCTTTTTGAAAGCGAGGAAAGTAAAGAGCTTTTTTGTAATATTTGGAAACAAATAGCTACCCGATATGCTGACGACCCTATTGTGTTAGGCTATGATCTTGTAAATGAACCTATAGCTCATTATTTTAAATCGGATTATGATAAGTTGAATACTGCACTCGAGCCTTTATATAAGAGATGTGTAGATTCAATACGTACTGTAGACCGAAATCATATAGTATTGTTGGGAGGAGCGCAATGGAACAGTAATTTTAAAGTATTTACAGATTCAAAATTTGACAATAATATGATGTATACCTGTCATCGATATAAATGTGATATATTGAAATCAAGTATTCAGGATTTGATAAGCTTTCGAGATAGTGTCAACCTGCCTATGTATATGGGCGAGACAGGAGAGAACACGGATGAATGGGTTGGAGGTTTCAGGCGTTTGTTGGAAGATAATAATATAGGATGGCATTTTTGGCCTTACAAAAAAATGGCAACAAGGGCATGTATGACAATTATTCCAACTCCTGAGAATTGGGATGTAATCGTTGAATATACAAAAGCAGACAGAAGCAGTTATGCGAAAATACGTGAAGCACGTCCAAATCCGGAAACAGTGAGGAAAGCAATGACTGAGTTACTGAATAATATGAAATTTCGTAATTGTATTCAAAATAATGGATATACCAAAGCTTTAGGTATGTCTGTAAATTAGATTTGTGGGTAGTTTAAAAAGAGAGTCAGCAAAGGGCTCTCTTTTCTTTCTGTAATTATATCAACTGCTTTTTCTATAAGCGATAATTGCTTACAAGTTAAACGCTATTGCAAACCCGCATAAGGCAAAGAGCTGAGGTAACAAGTCCATTATACTACTTCCTTTGAGATAGATCTCATTACCTGTATGAAGCAGTTTAATGAATTTATCTTTGTTATTATTTGTGCCCACTCAGGCATACTTGTAATTGGAGTATACAAGCCGCTCAATAAGATGAGAATAAGCATAAAGAAGAACATTACAAACATTGCTTGTTGCATAGTGTTCGAATAGTTGGAAATAACCAATCCTAATCTTGACACTACAAGAATATTAACAGCAGCATATAAGTAGATCGTTAGCAAGCTACCTGATGGTATAAGCCCATAAATAAGCATTGCCATTGCAAAATCTATACTTTTCATAGCCTCGCTATTCGGAGAAGAAATATCTTCGAGTATGAAATATCCCGAAGCTATTGTTTTATTCATCAAATGTTCCGAAAAATATCTCTAAAAGAAAAAGAAATATTACAATTTTTCATTCCTAATAATTTAAGGAGTTATGTTATTTGTGTTAAATTGGTCTTCCGTTCGCTGAGATGTTGGTGTTTTGTCTAGGTTGTTTGTGTTTGTGAGTTGCTTGTTGTTGATATTTATGACGAAATGATATAAAGGGTAGTCCTAGATTCTTTTGCCTCTATCGTATATTTATTATACTTTTGTTATCAAAAGATTGTTGATCTTTATACCCTATAACTAATCTGTGATTAGATATAGAGAGTAATAAATAAAGAATTTATATATCTTTATTACAAACAAGGCGCATATATGTGTCTTTGTACTAATACCAAAGCTCTACAGAGCTAAATATAATATCTAATAACTAGAAAAATAGAGTAAAATTGGTTAATATGTCTCAAGAACCGTCTATGCATATAACCTCTATAGAATTTGGTCAACTGTTTCAACAGTATAAATCCCAATTTGTAATTATAGCCCGTTCTTACGTACGTGACGCTATGGTTGCTGAAGATTTAGTAATGAATTGTTTTATCTCATTTTGGGAGAATCGGGATAAAATAGAATCATCTCAAAATATACCTTCATATATATTGGTTTCGATAAAGCGGCGTTGTTTAAATTGGCTGCGGGATCAGAGTATCCATTTGAAAATTCAGGAAGATATTCATAACTCTACCTTGCGGTTAATATCTTCACGTATAGAAACATTGGAGGCAAATGATCCCAGTTCTCTTTTTCTTGAAGAAATATCAGGTATTATAGAGCATGAATTAGAGAAAATGCCGAATCAGACTCGACTGGTATTTATTGCTAGTCGCTTCGAGGAAAAGACTTATAATGAAATAGGTGAATTATTCGGTTTGTCTTTTAATCAGGTTAGCTTTGAAATAAGAAAAGCAACACAGATCCTTCGTTTATCTCTTAAAGATTATCTTCCTCTTTTGGCCTTATTAAATATCTTCCCGTTTTTATTCTAGTATATTTTGTATATGGTTGAAATAATGCGTTTTATTGATAATCGGCGTAAATAAATGTTTTTTTATTACAAATGCAGAAGAGTTGTGTGTTTATTATAATATGATGGATATTTTAAATTTGAAGTAAAAAAATATCAATTATATTACAAACCAAGATTATTTGTGTGTCTTTATAATATATGGAAAAAGAATTGTTGTTAAAATATTTGAAATGTGAGACCTCTCAGGATGAAGAGACTCTTCTATCAGAGTGGCTTGACGCTGATCCCGAAAATCAGAAAGAACTGGATGCAATGCAGTTGATGATGGAAGGTTTGGCTTTATATGCACCAAAGATCGAACGAATGGATATGTCTACATCCACACATTCTCCCAAAACAACAATATTTGCAAAACTTTCGAAAATATCTGTAGCTGCCTCCATATTATTAATAATAGCTGCTGGTATTGGCTACTTCCATTTTACTAATGAGATAAAAAGCTTATCGGATCAGAAAACAATAGTTGAGGTTCCTGATGGACAGCGTATCAATATAACATTGAGTGATGGTACTGAAGTTTGTCTCAATGCAGGCTCTAAACTAGAGTACCCATCTGTGTTTTCAGGAAAGCAACGTCGTGTTAGTGTTTCAGGTGAGGCTATGTTTGATGTTAAACATGATGTTGAACACCCCTTTGTTATAGAGACTTTTGCTTGTGATGTGGAAGTGCTTGGAACGAAATTTAATATTGAAGCAGAAGAAGTGTCCAAAGTATTTTCTGTAGCACTCATGGAAGGCTCTATAAAACTAACAAGCCGATTGAAAGAAGAGAATCCCATTATAATGAAAGTAAATGAAGAGGTAGAGCTTGTTAACGGACATTTCCAATTAGGGAAAATACTAAATCATGATGAATACCTTTGGCCTGAGGGAATTATCAGTATTCATAATATTGGATTTGAAGAACTTATCACAAAATTTCAAAGAATATACAATGTTCAGATAGAAATAAAATGTAAAAGTATACCTAAAATTAATTATACTCGAGGAAAAATACGTGTTTCGGATGGTATAGATCATGCTTTACGGGTTTTACAATCCGCATCTGATTTTACCTATAATAAAGATCCTGAAACCGGAATAATAACAATATTATAAACCTTTATTCATAAAATTATTATAGCCTATGGATTAATACCTGAAAAACAACCAAAGTCTGTGATATAAAATAAGCCTGCCAATGCTGTAACATTAGCAGGCCAACGAATCACAGCAACTAACTTTAAAGTTCTAACCACTAATGATTCTTATTTCACAAAGTTATGGATAATAAAAATATTCAGCAAAAAAAAAGGCTTTTTGCGTATGTGCTGGCTATTAGTTTTTTTCTGATAAACCTACCGCTCCATGCGCAAAATATTCGTGTGACGATAAAAATGCAAGATGTCCCCATGGAAAGTGTCATGAACGAGATTGAAAAACAGACAAAATATCTGTTTATCTCTAATAATGATATTGACATCAAGCGTAAGATAACTGTAAATGTACAGGACAAATCTGTTAATGATGCCTTGGCTCAAATGGTAAAAGGAACAGATGTCTCTTACAAAATTAGTAACTCTAATATTCTTCTTTCCAAACAAAACCCTTCGGATAATAAACCTGTTACAGTATCGGGCATTGTTTCTGACGATCAGGGGAATCCTGTTATTGGAGCTGTAGTGAGTGTACGCGGGACTACTACCGGAACAATAACTGATGTTGATGGAGGCTTTACTTTACAAGTCAGTCCTCCTTTGGCTAGTGCTATTCTTGCAATATCGTGTGTAGGATACGAATCTGCAAGTGTCACCGTAGGAAATCAAACTCATTTTAATGTAACTCTTCCTGACAAGAATATTGTTTTGAGCGATGTTGTTGTTACAGCATTTGGTATCGAACGCTCCAAAAAGGCTTTGAGCTATAATGTTCAGGAAATAACTTCCGGCGATATTGTTGGGGTTAAAGATGCAAACTTTATAAATGCGTTGAATGGTAAAGTTGCCGGAGTTAATATTAATGCCAGTTCATCAGGAGTTGGAGGGGCCAGTAAAGTTGTAATGCGTGGTTCAAGATCTATAGAACAGTCTTCAAATGCATTTTATGTTATAGATGGTATCCCAATGAATAATGTCACTCGGACTGGAGGTACTGAATTTGATTCAGCAGGCTCTTCAGATTTTTTGGCAGACATCAATCCCGAAGATATCGAGTCTATATCTATTCTTACCGGAGCGTCTGCAGCTGCGCTTTATGGAAGTAGCGCTGCTAATGGTGCGATTGTAGTTACTACTAAAAAAGGAGCTATCGGGAAAACCAGTATAACCATTACACAAAATACTGAGTTTCTAAAACCTTTTGTAAAATACGACTTTCAGAACAGATATGGAACAAGTGCCAACGATACAAATATGAGCTGGGGCAATAGACTCAATAATTATAATTATATGGGTTATGATCCATATAAAGATTATTTTACAACAGGTGCAGTTACCACAGAAAGTGTTGCTCTTTCTACAGGAAACGATAAAAACCAAACGTACTTTTCTGCTGCTGTAGTAAACTCAGACGGTATAATACCTAACAACGAATATAATCGTTATAATTTTACCTTTCGTAATACGACCTCTTTTCTGAACGATAAGATGACATTGGATATTGGAGCAAGCTATATTAAGCAGACCGATTTGAATATGACAAGTCAAGGAGTTTATAGCAATCCAATAGCAGCAGCTTATCTTTATCCTCGTGGTAATGATTGGGAGAATGTGAAAATGTTTGAGCAATACGATGTCCAACGTAAGATATATACCCAAAATTGGGATATGGCTCCCGGCGAATATGTCTTGCAAAATCCATACTGGGTCAATTACCGAAACTTACGAGAGAACAAGAAAGATCGTTACATGTTAAATGCCGGCTTAAACTATAAAGTGCTTGACTGGTTAACACTCTCTGGTCGTGTTCGCTTAGATGATTCTCAGGAAAAGTCTACAAAGAAATATTATGCAACAACAAATACTCAGCTTACCGAGAATTCAACGAATGGTCTTTACGGAGAGAGTACGCTGGACAATAGGCTAATATATGCCGATGCAATGGCGAGAGTAAATAAACGTTTTAATGAAGATTGGAGTTTAGATGCCTTTGCCGGCGCTTCTATACAAGATACAAGAACATTTGTAAATGGTATCTCAGGCCCTATACGTGATGGTTCTGTTGATGGAGAAACTGCTCTTATTCCAAATGTATTTAATATACTTCAAATAAGTAATTCTCTTTCTAAAAGAGATGTTTCCGGAATAAAAGAGCAACAACAATCTATTTTTGCAAGTGCAGAGGTTGGGTTTAAAAATTCATATTACTTATCAGCTACATTGCGTACAGACTGGCCATCACAGTTAGCTGGTCCCGAATCTGTAAATAGTTCTTTTACATATCCTTCGGTAGGAGGTTCGTTGATATTATCCGAAATATTCAAGCTGCCCAAAGTAATAAACTATCTTAAGCTCAGGGGTTCTTATGCAGATGTAGGGTTAGCATTTCAACGATATTTGTCAAATCCTACCTATTCATGGACAGGAACACAATGGTCTACGACTTATGATTCTTACCCTATTAAGAATCTGAAACCGGAACGCACCCATTCATATGAAATAGGTCTTACCGCAAAATTCCTTAATGACTTCAATTTTGACGCTACTTTGTATCATACTAATACTTTAGATCAGCTTATAAATACAGGGATTTCACCCGGATCAGGTTATAACACCATGTATATACAGACCGGAGATGTTCGTAACCAAGGTATTGAGCTTAGCCTGGGATATGCTAAGAAGTGGAAAAATTTTGCATGGAACAGCAATTTTACTTTTAGTGCTAACAGGAATAAAATAATGAAGCTTGCGGGGAATGTAACAAATTACGAAACAGGAGAAACCTTCTCTTTCTCTCATCTCGATATGGGTAATCTTGGAGATGTTCATTACTTGGTTGCAGAAGGAGGTACTTTAGGTGATCTTTATTCGTCAGCAGATTTAGTTCGCGATAGCGATGGGAAAATTTATGTTGATGAAAATGGTCAGGTGCAAGCTATCCGGGGAATAAAAGATATCTCTCAGTGGAAAAAATTGGGGAGTGTTTTCCCTAAAGCGAATTTGGCATGGAGAAATGATTTTAGCTATAAAGGTATAAGTTTAGGTTTTCTTGTAACTGCACGTTTGGGTGGGGTTGTATTTTCTCGTACACAAGCTACTCTCGACTATTTTGGCGTTTCAGATGCCTCAGCTGCAGCTCGTGATAATGGAGGAATCGAGATAGATGGAAATATGTTGGATGCTTATAATTGGTATAGTGTCGTAGCTAGTTCTGATGGCATACCTCAATACTATACATATAGTGCAACTAATGTTCGTTTGCAAGAAGCCTCTATTGGTTATACAATACCAAGAAAATGGACTAAAATATGCGATGCGACAGTATCGGTAGTTGGCCGTAATTTATTGATGATCTACAAGAGAGCTCCATTCGATCCTGAATCTGTTTCTACAATTACTGACAATTATTATCAGGGAATGGACTATTTTATTACTCCGAGTACAAGAAATATTGGTTTTAGTGTACGAGTGAAATTTTAATTAGCAAAGATTATGAAAATAAAAATATCTAACATATTTTTTGTAATTGTCGTACTGTTAGCAACTGTTGCATGTACAGCTAATTACGAAGATATTAACAAGAATCCTTATTCTACAGATTCGGAAGAGCAAGGTCGTGATGGATATAATATATCAGCTCCATTACGTACAATGCAATCTAATGTGATTTCAACAGATGTGAATAGATGTCATCAGACTGATATATTACTAGGTGGGGCTTATGGTAGATATGCCTCTGAATCTAAAGCAAGTTCATGGCCGAACAAATTTTCAACCTTCGATGCTCCGGACGGTTGGTCGAGTGTGATGTTTGATGAGGTTATCCCAGAGGTATATCCCGCGTATATTAAGCTGAAAGGTCTTACCGATGATCAGATAACACTTTCTATAGCCGAGATTCTTAAAGTGCTAGCTATACACCGGGTTGCTGATGCATATGGTCCTATACCATACTCAAAGATTGGTGCTGATGGGGCAATTCAGGTTCCATATGATTCTCAAAAAGATGTCTATATGAAGATGTTTGAAGAGCTTGATGCTGCAATAGATGCTTTGACAGAGCGACAAACGGGGTCAATAAGTACAAATGCAGATCTTATTTTTGGTGGAGATGTTGTAAAATGGATAAAGCTGGCTAATTCTGTCAAGCTACGTCTTGCTATGCGCATAGTATATGCTGAACCGAGTATAGCTAAGACAAAAGCTGAAGAGGCTGTAAATCATTCGATCGGAGTTATGACGTCGAATGATGATAATGCAGCTCTTTCTACTTTTGGCATTGATGGTAATCCTATAAATGTAGCAGTTAAGTATAACGATGGAGACAATCGCTCTGTAGCAGATATGACAGCATATATGAATGCTTATAAAGATCCTCGGAGAGCTGCGTATTTCTTAAAGTCAGGATTTACTGGAGTAGATTATGCCGGTTATCGATCGGGAGTTTCTATTGGTAGTGTAAGCGAGTTTAAAGACTATTCTATTTTTAATATAAATAGAACAACTCCTTTGCAGTGGATGAATGTAGCAGAGGTTATGTTCCTGAGAGCTGAAGGTTCTTTACGTGGCTGGAATATGGGCGGAACAGCAGAGTCGTTTTACAATCAGGCCGTTACATTGTCTTTTAGTCAATGGGGTGTAACTGGTGCAGACACATATTTAGCAGATGCTACTTCTTTTCCTAATGGATATACAGACCCAAGTGGTAAATATTCTTATAATACACAATTATCGACTGTAACAGTAAAATGGAATACAGATGATGAAGCTAACTTTGAAAAGAGTCTTGAACGTATTATTATACAGAAGTGGCTGGCTAATTTCCCTTTAGGGCAAGAGGCATGGGCAGATCGTCGCCGTACCGGATATCCTGTTATGATTCCTGTTGTAGTAAATAATAGTCCAAATAGCATATTAGCTAATTCGGATATTCCTAGAAGATGTCCTTATCCTGCACAGGAAGCAATTAACAACACTGCTAATTATACTGCTGCAGTTTCTATGTTAGGTGGTGCTGATAATATTGCTACTCGTGTGTGGTGGGATTGTAAACCTAATAAATGATAAGTCATGAATAAAATGCTTAAATCCAAAGTTATATATACTGTTTTTAGTCTCTTGTTAGTCTTTACCGCTTGTAGTGATTGGACTGAAACCGAAAGTCTCGATCTGGTAGAGGCTGATATAGAAAAAGATAATCCGGAACTTTATGCTCAGTATCTGAGTAATCTTCGTGCATACCGAAATATAGACCATAAAATGACATATGTTTGGTTTGACAATATTAAGGATATGCCTAATAGTAGAGGGCAACGTATAAATGCGATACCGGATAGTGTGGATGTGGTGAACTTAACAAATCCGGAAGAATTATCTTCTTGGGTAATTTCTGATATGAAAAGTGTTCGTGAAAATAAAGGGATGAAATTTGTTTTCACTATAAGCTATCCTGATCTGGAGAAAGAATATGAGCAATATCTTTTGCAAAACGGAGAAACGGGAGATGAGACTGTCGATGGATTTTTGGCATATGCCGAGGAATTTGTGAACAAGAAGCTCTCAATCATTGATAAGTATAATTACGATGGAATTTCTGTCCTCTTTTATGGAATGAAAACAACTCATTTGACTGAAGCTGCTAAAAAAGCATATTTGGCTAGAGAGAATGCATTTATGTCGAAGGTAAGCGGATGGGTTAGTCAGAACTCTAATAAATTATTTATATTCGAAGGATATCCTCAGAACCTTACAGACAAATCTATCCTAAAAGAAGCTAAGTTTATTGTAATTCGTACCGAATCTTTAAAATATGCTTCAGGGCTTAGTTACGAAGTTCTTCTTTCTATCGAAGATGGAGTACCTACTGATCGCTTTGTTATAACAGTATCTACGAAGTCTCTTGATCCGACAGATCTAAAGACAGGCTACTATTACAATACAGAGAATGAATTAGTCTCTTGTATTCCTTTAGCAGCCGAGTGGATTGTTACATATGAATCGAAATTTACTAAAGCAGGATTGGGTATATTGAACGTACAGAATGATTATTACAACTCAGGTAATAGTTATCAAAACATACGGAATGCTATTAGTACAATGAATCCTTCACCAAAAAAATGAAAGATATGAATAAAATAAAAATATGCATATTATGTCTATTGACTATTATGCTATTCTCCTGTAAAGAAGATTTTGAAAATTTTGAGAGCAAGGCATATATTAATTCAGATTCTAAACTGACCACATATTTAATTAAGCCTGATGTATCTACATATTCTGCTTCTTTGAATATAGTTGTTCCAAAACCAGCTACACAGGATGTTGAGTTTACCTTCAAAGCTGATGCATCTCTTGTTGGGTCTTATAATAATATATTCTCAGACAATGCAGTAATACTTCCTTCCGACTATTACACTATATCAAAAGCAAATGTGAAGATAGCGAAGGAAAGTGTACGCTCTACTGATATAGATATTGAATTTAATGATATCAATCAGCTTGATCGTAATACTGTATATGTATTACCTGTTACTATAGCCAATGCTGGTATGCAGCTGGTAGAAAGTGCCCGTACACATTATTATTTATTTAAAGGAGGAGCTCTTATCAACTGGGCAGGAGACATCGAAGAGAATTATTTCCCTGTAAAATGGGGCAACAGTTCACTTGTTAGCGGAATGAGCGAGATAACTATAGAGAGTATGCTATATCTACGCCAAGCTGAAAGAGATGGATCTGATAGTCATATTATGACATTCTTCGGAGTAGAAAATGGTTTCTTGATCCGCCTTGGCGACACCTTCGAAGCAGGACAAATAATGGTCGTAAAAGGATCTGGTAAATATCCGGATAATGCGAATGATCGTACAAAAGCTCCTGTCGGAAGATGGTTCCATTTAGCTGTAACATACGATTCGTCAAATCTTATTAAGATATATATTGATGGTGTGTTGAAATCAACTAGTACAGCCTCTAGTGGAACAGTTAATCTTGCGTCTAGCTGCTATATTGGATATTCATATAATTCCAATCGCTGGTGGCCGGGAATGATTGCAGAAACACGTGTATGGAATAAAGCCCGGACACAGGACGAGATTACTACTTATATGTATGGTGTAACCTCAGATGCAGAGGGACTTGTTGCTTATTGGAAATTTGATGAGGGTAATGGTAATACTATAACCGATTATAGTGGCAATAACTCTTCTATTACGGCAAATTCGGCATTGAAATGGACCAGCGTGTCGTTACCTGAAGAATAATGTCTATTAATAAAAATTATCAAGAAATGAAACATTATAAAATATTCAAAACATATATACTTGTACCCAGTATAATGGCAATAATGTCGTTCGTGATGTCATGCACTGATGATGTCGTGGTTACAACCGGAGATTACGGAAAATATGAAGCCGTAAACAGTCCGTATGGGTATATCAAAAATGCTATTGCTCCATCAGAGAGGCTAGTCGATTTGTATCAAACAAATGTAGTCAGGAAAGTACAAATAGGTCTGACTAAGGCTATGAATCATGCTGTGGATATGAAGATTTCTGTTGATGAAAGTATTCTTGCTGTTTATAACAGTACCAACAATCAGAACTATCCAATGTTGCCGGCATCTTTAGTCACTATTGGTCAAAGTGGAGATATTGTTATTCCTCCGGGATATACGACTTCCGAACCAATAAATATAACAATTTCATCATCGGCTGATCTTGTTGAAGGAAAGACTTATGCTATACCTTTACGTATATCAACAAATGATGGTGAAGTGAAGCTGACAGATTCTCAAAAACAATACATCTTCTTTGTTGTAGCACAAGGAGAACGTCTTAATCCTGAAAAAAGTGCAGGCTATAAAGTTGTTAGTTGTATGGAAACCGGAGATGTAGACCCTCGTATTCATTGTGAATTCTTTCTTTCTAATGAAGGTAAACCTCTTTTCGATTATGTAATCTTATTCTCAGGAAACTTAAATTATAATGCTTCTAGTGGTAAGGTATATCTTCATACTAACAATAGTGTTGGGGCTATACTGAATAATAGAGACAGATACATAAAGCCACTACAAGATATGGGTATAAAAGTTATCCTTGGGCTTATGGGTAATCATGATCCGGCAGGAGTATCTCATCTACAAGAAGCTACGGCCATTGAATTTGTTAATTCTCAATTGAAGCCGGCTATAGAAGCTTATGGCCTTGATGGTGTCTTTTGGGATGATGAATATACTTCGGCTAATGCATCTATTCCAGGATTTTCTTCTGCGAGCAAAGCCAATGCATCAAGGCTTATTTTTGAAACAAAGAGAGCCATGCCCGATAAATTAAATATGGTATTTGCTTATTCTACCATTTCATCTTTAAATGAGATTGATGGTGTTAAATCCGGAGAGTATGTTGACTTCTATATTTCCAATTATGGTAGTACAATTGGTGTAGGAAACTTCCCCGGATCAACTACTAAGCAAGGAATGCCAAGACCATATGAGTTTGCATTACAAAGCACAGGTTCTCCATCGACTATTGTCAGTGGTAACTGGGGAGGTATTATGGTATTTGCTTTGAGTGAACATCGCAGTAACTGGAACTCATTCGGACTTCCGGCATTGAGGACTATTGCGAGTACAATGTTCAAAGATGAGCTTTATTATACAGGGAAAAGCTATCCTGTAGAATGGTAATATTCTATATCTAAAAAATGATTATTGTATGAAAAAGTTATTAATTATATTAATATCGTTAGCAGCGTTTCTTATAAGCTGTAGTGACGATAATGATAATACAGGCAGCTTTGAAAACCAAAATCTCTCTCTGAGTGCTGAAGCTATTATTTTAGATGTGCAGGGTAACGTCTCAGAAGGAGCTCAAAATACTATTACTGTAACATCTACGGCCGACTGGAAACTAACCGGAGATGTTTCTTGGTGCACTCCTTCTGTTACTAAAGGCAATACAGGAACAACAGTGACTTTTACTGCTGAAAAAAATAATACAGGAGAATACAGAGAAGTGAACTTATTTTTCATTTGTGGCGATGCTGCTAAGAAATTTACAGTGAAACAGTTTCCTGAAGGAGTAGTTGAGTTCATAAACTTGAGTGATACTTATACGATGAGTAACATTGGGGGACGGATGACTGTAAAGGTAAATACTAATCTTGATGTTTTTAATACTGAAATATCAGAGGATTGGGTATCGATACGTGCAGAGAAAGATAATTCGGAAACGAAATGGGTACAGTTTGTTTTTGATGCGAACAAAACGTTCTATGATAGACCTGTGACTATTACGATGTTTAAAGGAACTGATTTTGAGAAATCTTTTGTTGTAACTCAGACTAAATTTACTGGAGTTATAATAACAGGAACATCTGACTATGAATTTGGTGTAGAAGGAGGAAAAGTAACTGTAACAGCAAGTGCAAACGTCAATTTTAGTACTTCTATAACGACAGCTAATGCTGCATGGATAAGTGCTGTAGAGACATCTTCATCGGGTACTGATGTTATAACAAAAACTTTTGAAATTACTTGTGCAGCCGGAGCTTGGACTCGTAATGGGATTGTAACGCTGTCTCCTATATCAGGAACATCTGCTGTGATAAATATATCTCAAGTAGATCCGAATCCCGAATTATTTAGTGTTCCAGACAAAGTCTTTGCCGATCGTCTGGTTTCTCTCGGATACATTGTTGCTAAAGATAGTAAGTATTATATGACTTATTTGGGTTATACTGCGACATCTTTGTCATTTGGCTCTAGTTCTTATTCAGCAATGGAGTCTGTGGAAGGAATTGAACGCTTTGTTAACTTAACATCTCTGTCTTTGCAATATGTGAATGTAAGGAAACTGGATCTGAGTAAAAATACTAAAATTACGACCCTGACAAGCAATTATTTGCCTCTGGAAGAACTCATCTTAGGAGATCTTTCTCTGACATCTCGTTCTATAACTTATTTGTATAATTATTACAATAATACAAATAGAGCTAAGTCGTTTACAGCGTCGAGTAGTAAATTAACAAGCCTTTCATTAGCTCATACTTCAACTGCATCTTATGATGAAGTGGAATGGATTGATGTTACTAGATGTCCTGCACTAACATCTCTTAATTGCAATCGTAACAGTGGCAACTTGAAGTTCATTTATGTGACTGCTGCACAGAAAGCTGCGTATGATGGTGGTACCCTTGCTATTACAACGAATGCTAATTTTGATAAGACAACAGGAATTGTTGTAAAATAATATAAATTACTTATTCAATACCCCTGCATATTTGCAGGGGTATTCTTTAAACACATAATACTCCTTTTCTATCAAGAATAAGGATGGGTTGTAAAAGTCTATTTATTAGATTAATATGTCAATTTATAATGATGAAATGAAACCAGATTATATTTATGTTTTAAGGAAATCTTTAGGCTATCTATTTTTTGGTATGGTTATGCTTGTCTCTTCTTGTAAGGGAATGAATAGTCATCCTGAAGAATCCGATTTTGCACAATATGTAGACCAACGTATTGGAACAGGTGGGCATGGACATGTTTTTATGGGAGCAAATGTTCCTTTTGGACTTGTACAGTTAGGGCCAACCAGTATTCCGCAAACTTGGGATTGGACTTCGGGATACCATATTTCTGATACTACTGTGATAGGTTTTAGTCATTTACACCTTAGTGGTACGGGAATTGGTGATTTAAGTGATATTGTCCTGATGCCCACAACAGGGGCTGTTAATCACAATCGAGGAACAAATGATAGTTATGATACAGGAATGTGGTCTTATTTCAGCCGAGTAAATGAGCATTTTGCTCCTGGCTATTATGCTACATTTTTAGACCGTTATAAGGTCGGTGTGGAACTGACAACTACAAAAAGAGTTGGTTTTCATAAGTATTCTTTTCCGGAAAATGCTGATGATGCCCGTGTAGTTATTGATTTGGAAAATGGTACATGTTGGGATGCTCCTATAGAAGGTAACCTGCATGTGTTAGATAATCGTACTATTGCCGGATATCGTTACTCGAAAGGCTGGGCTAAAGATCAGCGAATATATTTTGTTGCCGAGTTCTCTCATCCATTCGAAAAATTCCAGATATACGATAAAAATACTCCTAAAGAAGGTTCTGTTTATACTTCACAGCAGGTATACGGAGAGGCTTGTTTTGGATCATCCATTGGCTCAGCACCTGTTTATATTAAAGTAGCTTTGTCTCCGGTCAGTATCGAAAATGCAAAACAGAATATAAAGGCAGAACTCCCAGACTGGGATTTTGAGTTAACTAAGAAAAATGCATATAGCGCATGGAATGAAGAGTTGTCTAAAATAAAGATAAAAACGGAAGATGAAAGCGTAAAAAGGATTTTTTACACAGCGCTCTATCATACAATGATAGCACCATCAGTTTTCTGTGATGTCAATGGTGACTACAGGGGTGCAGATGGAAATTATCATAGAAATGAAGGCTTTACTAATTATACAACTTTTTCACTATGGGACACTTATCGTGCTGCACATCCACTGATGACTATAATTCATCCCGAAAAGGTGAATGACATAATAAATACTATGCTGCATATCTATAAGCAGCAAGGGAAACTACCTGTTTGGCATCTGATGGGATGTGAAACAGACTGTATGGTAGGCAATCCTGCTATACCGGTTGTGGCTGATGCCATATTAAAGGGCTTTAATGGTTTCGATTCAGAATTAGCATACGAAGCAATGAAAGCTTCTGCTATGCTCGATGAACGAGGATTAGATCTGTATAAGAAATATGGTTATATCCCTTTCGATAAATATAATGAGTCTGTGGCCACATGTCTCGAATATGCTTTGGCTGACTGGTCCTTAGCTCAAGTTGCTCAACGAAACGGGAAAAAGATAGACTACCAATATTTCAATGATAGGAGCAGAGCTTATAAATACTATTTTGATACAGAAACATCTTTTTTAAGGGGACTTTCCTCTGATGGGAAATGGCGTACACCTTTCGATGCCTTTCGTTCTACACATCGAGAAGATGACTATACAGAAGGTAATGCCTGGCAATATACATGGTTGGTACCACACGATATTGAAGGCTTAATGGGACTTTTTGGTTCGCAGGAGAATTTTCATAATAAACTCGATTCTCTTTTTACTGTTGAGGGGAATTTAGGTAAGGAGGCTTCTCCTGATATCAGTGGTCTAATAGGTCAGTATGCACACGGGAATGAACCCAGCCATCATGTACTTTACCTGTATACTATGACAGGCCGGCCGGGAAAAACTGCTGATCTTGTAAGACAGGTACTTTCAACCCTTTATCATGATAAACCAGATGGATTGTCAGGAAATGAAGATGTAGGACAAATGTCGGCATGGTATGTTTTGTCTGCGTTAGGACTATATCAAGTAGAACCGGCCGGTGGTCGTTACTTCTTTGGATCGCCTATAATTGACGAAGCAATAATAAATGTAGGTAATGGCAAATCATTAACTATAAAAGTTGTCAATAATTCTAAAGAAAATAAGTATATTCAGAGAATAAAATTGAATAACAATCTATATAAGCAGGCTTATATAAATTTTACAGACTTATCTGCTGGTGGAATTCTCGAATTAGAGATGGGAGCCAATCCTACAGTATGGTTTGAATAATATTTATTATAAGTATAGTTTTTTATAGGAATCGCTAATTGTACATTCTTGCTAAGACATTATAACATGAGATTTAAATTATATATCATATCCTTCTCTCTCCTCATTTTACAGGGAACATTGAGTGTAAATGGCCAAATGGCGACAAGTTATGTATCTCAACGTAAACCTGTCGGAGAGCGGTTATTCTCCTCACAAGCTATTGAGAACGAAATAAATCGTATATCTGGGTTATTGAACAATCCTAAACTGAAGTGGATGTTTACTAACTGTTTTCCTAATACGCTTGAAACTACAGTGCATTATCGTATCAAAGACGGAAAACCCGATACTTTTGTTTACACAGGAGATATTCATGCAATGTGGCTGCGTGATTCAGGAGCTCAGGTATGGCCTTACGTTCAATTTGCAAATCAAGATCCTGAACTGAAACAAATGTTAGCAGGCGTTATAAATCGTCAGTTTATCTGCCTGACAATAGACCCTTATGCCAATGCCTTTAATGATGGATATATTGAAAATAGTCGCTGGAACAGTGATGTAACTAATGAAGAAGCAAATCCGTTAGTTTATGAGCGTAAATGGGAGATAGATTCACATTGTTATCCTATTCGCTTAGCTTATGAATATTGGAAGACGACAGGAGACACAAATGTATTTGACAATAATTGGATAAAAGCTATTCAGAATGTTTTGAAGACAATGCGGGAGCAGCAGCGTAAGGAAAATCCCGGAGAATATTTCTTCTTGCGGATAACAGATCGTCAACTTGATACTAAGAATAATCGAGGTTGGGGGAATCCTGTTAGGCCGGTTGGGCTGATTGCTTCTTCGTTCAGACCTTCAGATGATGCTACTACTTACGAATTCCTTATTCCATCCAATTTTATGGCTGTGACTTCATTGAGAAAAGCGTCAGAAGTTCTTACATCCGTCAATGGAGACTATAAACTTGCCCAACAATGTTCTGCTTTGGCAGAAGAGGTGGAAACAGCTCTCAAAAAATATGCGACATACAAACATCCTGAGTATGGTACTATATATGCATATGAAGTTGATGGCTTTGGTAATTATTATTTGATGGATGATCCGAATGTGCCTAGTTTACTTGCGATGCCTTATCTCGGAGATATAGATGTTAACGATCCTATCTATCAAAATACACGTCGTTTTGTACTCAGTCAAGAAAACCCCTATTTCTTTAAAGGACTAGCAGGAGAAGGTATTGGAAGCCCTCATATTGGCAGATATGATATGATATGGCCTATGAGTATTATGATGCGAGCCTTTACTTCACAAAGTGATGAGGAAATTAAAGATTGTATAAAACTTATATTGAATACTGATGCAGGCAAAGGCTTTATACATGAGTCTTTTAATAAAGATAATCCTGATGACTTTACAAGAGAGTGGTTTGCCTGGCAAAATACACTTTTCGGGGAACTTATAATAAAGCTGGTCAATGAAGGAAAACTTGATATCTTAAATTCTATATCTTAAAATGCTGATATTATGAGAAAAATATACTTATCTCTTTTGTTGATTGTTTTTATCTCTTTTATAAATCTGTCTTGTAGTACAGATTCTACAAAAGTAAAACAAGATGAAACTCGTCCATCAGATTATGTGAGTACGCTCGTAGGTACACTTTCTACATTTTCTCTATCTACAGGCAATACTTATCCGGCTACAGCAGTGCCTTGGGGAATGAATTTCTGGACTCCTCAAACAGGTAAAATGGGTGATGGATGGGTATATAATTATGCTGAAAGTGAGATACGAGGATTGAAACAAACGCATCAGCCGAGTCCTTGGATAAACGATTATGGACAGTTTGCTATAATGCCTGTCAATGGACGAAATAAAATAGATCAAGATAGCCGTAAAAGTAAATTTTCTCATAAGTCCGAGATAGCTAAGCCCTATTACTACAGTGTATATTTAGGTAGTCATAATATAATGGCAGAAGTAGCTCCTACGGAACGGGCTGCTATTATGAGATTTACTTTTCCAGAAAGTAATGAAAGTGCAGTTGTTATAGATGCTTTCGATAAAGGTTCTTACATAAAGATTATTCCTGATAAAAACACGATAGAAGGTTATACTACAAGAAACAGCGGAGGTGTTCCAGACAATTTCTGTAATTGGTTTGTCATAGAATTTGATACTCCTTTTACTGTTGCCAATGTATGGAAAGATGGAGGAGATATTGTCACAGAATCTACTGAGTATAAAGGTAATCATGCCGGAGCAATAATTGGTTTTGATACAAAGCGAGGCCAACAAGTTAATGTTCGTATAGCATCTTCATTCATAAGTACGGAGCAAGCATATACTAATCTGAAAGAAGTAAGCGGACACAAATTTGATGAAGTAAAGGATATTGCTCAGCAACGATGGGATGATGTTTTAGGGCGTATAAAGGTTGAAGGGGGTACTGATGAACAATATCGTACATTCTACTCTTGTTTATACCGAAGTCTTTTATTTCCACGCAAGTTTTATGAAATAACGGAAGCAGGTGAAGTTCTGCATTATAGTCCTTATAATGGAAAAGTCCTTCCGGGATATATGTATACCGATACAGGCTTTTGGGATACATTTCGTAGTCTTTTTCCTTTGCTTAACCTTGTTTACCCTTCTGTCAATCAGGAAATACAACAAGGTTTGGAAAATGTTGCTAAAGAGAGTGGTTTTTTACCCGAATGGGCTAGCCCCGGACACAGGGATTGTATGATAGGAAATAACTCAGCTTCTGTGGTCGCTGATGCTGCGATTAAAGGAGTCACAGGACAAGACCTTAAGGTATTGTATGATGCTCTTCTACATGGAACAGAGAATGTATATCCGAGTGTTAGTTCGACAGGCAGATTGGGACATGAATATTATAATACTTTAGGTTATGTGCCATATGATGTTAATATTAATGAAAATGCTGCTCGTACGCTAGAATATGCTTATAACGATTGGTGCATTCTTCAATTAGCCAAAAAGTTAGGAAGGCCACAGGAAGAATTAGATAAATGGGCTTCACGAGCATTAAATTACAGAAATGTATTCGATCCTACAACAAACCTGATGCGAGGACGCAACAAAGATGGAAGTTTTCAAGAGCCGTTTAGTCCTTATAAATGGGGTGACGCATTTACCGAAGGTAATAGCTGGCATTATACATGGAGTGTTTTCCATGATGTACAAGGTTTGATAAATCTTATGGGAGGTGAAGACCGGTTTACCCAAATGCTGGACTCTATTTTTATTGTTCCACCTATATTCGATGATAGTTATTATGGATATCAGATACATGAAATAACCGAAATGATGATAATGAATATGGGTAATTATGCGCATGGTAACCAGCCTATTCAGCATATGATATACCTTTACGATTGGGCAAGGCAACCTTGGAAAACACAATATTGGGCACGCGAAGTTATGGATAGGCTATATACTGCTGCACCGGATGGATATTGTGGGGATGAAGACAATGGTCAGACATCTGCCTGGTATGTGTTTTCTGCTCTTGGGTTTTATCCTGTTTGCCCTGGAACGAATCAATACGCCCTTGGTTCCCCTTTGTTTGAGAATGTTACTATCACTTTAGAGAACGGTAAACAAATAGGTATAACGGCAAACAATAACAGTAAATCGAATAGATATATAAGAACTATGAGTGTAAATGGTAAACCATATTTAAAAAACTTTATCACTCATGAAGATTTAATGGATGGAGCCAATATAAATTATCAAATGTCGAAAAATCCTGAGAAGGAAAGGGGCGTTCAGGTTGAAGATAAACCTTATTCTTTATCAATGCCACAATAGCTAATTATATAGTTTTGATAAGATTGAAAAAGTTTCTGTTTTCGTTGTAATTTATATTAGGACAGAATATTACATATTATAAGAGTTTCAAGAGGGTTTAGTGATTTATAAATTACTAAATCCTCTTTGTCTGTATTGAAGATAAATTTAATACTTGGAATGAGTAACACCTGAATAGCAGATAATTCTGCTGCTACTCTTCTGAATTCAAAGCTATATTCCCCTTTGTTGTATTTAATATAAATGCAACAACCGCTTAACTGTATTGTAATTGATTGATAATACTTTTGATAAGGATGAAAAAAAGTATTTATGAATATGAAATTTCAAGAAAATTTAAAGAATGAATTGGATAAATTTTTATCAATTCAGGAGAATAGATTCCCCAAGGAAGATATACTTAAGATAGACCTTCATTGCCACGATTATAATAGCGATGTTCCGGATGAACTGATAGGACGTATTTTGCGTGTCCCTGAAACATGGCTTTCGAGTGAACGTCTACTACAAGAATTGGAGAAAAACGGATGTGACGCTTTAACTATAACAAATCACAATAATGCACGTTCGTGCTATATATTACAAGACAAAGGGGTTGATGTGCTCACTGCTGCAGAATTTAGTTGCTGGGTACCGGACTTTGAAATAGGAATACATGTTTTAACTTATGGTTTTACTCCCGATCAGGAAGTACAACTAAACAAATTGAGGAAAAATGTTTACCTCTTTTTGCAATATACTCGCATACATAATATTCCCACAGTTTGGGCACACCCCCTTTACCATTATTCTGTAAAGAAAATGCCCCCAAAAGATTTCTTTGATAAGATGATGTTGATATTCGAACGATTTGAAACACTCAACGGACAGAGAGATACATGGCAGAATATGTTAGTGAAAGAATGGATAGATCAAGTAGATGAAGAACAAGTTGCAAAATATTCGAAAGAATTTGGGATAGATCCCTCAATATATTGCGTCGATCCATATAAAAAGAGTTTGACTGGAGGTTCTGATAGTCATATGGGGATATTTGCAGGGATGACAGGGTCTTATCTCTATGTGCCTGATCTCAAGAGCAGGATGCAAACCGTATCTAAATCGGAACTGGTACTAGAAGCCTTGCGCAATGGTAATATTGCTCCCTTCGGTGCACATCAGAATACTGAGAAACTGACTATTGCATTTCTCAATTATGTTTGTCAAATAGCCCTCAATTATAAAGATCCAGGGCTTATACGCATGCTTTTGCATAAAGGAGATATGTCGGATAAGGTCGTTTCATTCATGGCTTCCAATATGTTTAGTGAGGTGCAAAAACATAAAGTGACAATGTCTTTCATCAGGTTATTCTATAATTGTATGATGGGAGAGAAGCCCTCTTTTTTCAAAAAACTGCTCCTTCCATCACATTATAAACCAATATTCGAAGAGGCTGTGAAAATAGCAGAAATAGGGAAAGGGACAACTGATAAAGATGTGGTAGACGGATATTATAACTCGATACTGACTATCAATAACCAATTGAATGATTTGTTGGCTAATCGCTTAGATAAGAAGATAACTAATTTGCATCTAGATGATAAAATTGGAGAGAAATCGTTAGACTCTATTATCGAGAGCTTAGAACTTCCGATAAGCATTCGTTCATATATAGATAAGAGTAATAATAACTCTTCTATCGATATTTCTAAATTTTTGGATGGTCTCTCATTCCCGTTTTTTGCTTCAGTATTTATTCTAGCTGCACACTTTACCAGCGCAAAGACAATGTTTCATACTCGTCCTTTTTTACGACGATTTTCTGAACAATTGAAGAAATTTGAACAGCCTAAAAGAATCCTTTGGCTAACTGATACATTCGGAGATAAGAATGGAGTGTCTATGTTTCTGCACGAAATGCATGAGCAAATAAAAATAAAAGGACTTTCTATAGATATTCTTACATGTAGTAACGAAGTTGTGCCTGACGATAATCTGATTGTATTAAAGCCTATTGGAGAATTTACAACACCTATCTATAAAGATCAAAAAATTAATATCCCCAATTTTGTAGAATTACATAATCTCTTTCTTAAGGGAGAATATGATCGTATCATATGTTCTACTGAAGGTATTATGGGGATGTGCGGACTGTATCTGAAACATGCCTATACCGTAGAGGCTAATTTTTATATGCATACAGACTGGCTAATGTTTGCCCGTAAGGCATTGGGAATAACAGGGCATAATCTGGACAGGGTACGTCGTATGCTTCGCTTCTTTTACAGATCATTTGACAGGGTATTGGTACTCAACTCAGATCAGAAGAAGTGGCTTACCGGATCGGATATGAATCTTGAGGATCAGAAAGTCTTTCAGACTGCTCATTGGAGCAATAGTTGCTTTACTGTTCAGCCATCGGATAAGTCTTCTTTGTTCGGGGTAGAGACTAATACGCCAATCTTGCTCTATGTGGGAAGAATAAGCAAGGAGAAAGGAGTCTTAGAACTTGCTCCAATTTATAAACGGGTCAAAGAAGTACATAAAGATGTACGAATTGTAATAGTAGGAAAGGGGCCGGCATTGCAACAGTTGCAACAGGATATTCCTGATGGAATATTCATCGATTGGGTTCATCAGTCTAAGCTACCGGCCATATACTCTTCTGCCGATGTCCTTTTATTACCTTCCAAATTTGATACTTTCTGCAATGTTGTACTAGAATCGTTGAGTTGTGGGTTACCTGTGATAGCATATAATAAGAAAGGGCCTAAAGATATTATTGTGGATAATGAATGTGGTTATCTGGTAAATTCAATATCTGAAATGACGGAGAAAACAATAGAGTATTTGTCTTCGGATCTTAATGAAACGTTTAGATCAGCTGCAACAAAACGAGCAAAAGATTATGATGCCGATACTATAATAAAAGAGTTGTTACAATCTGTTGGTGCAGGAGATGAGCAGCAATAATACTGAGCAAACTTATTGGTGGAAATATGGAGTTGTGTATCATATATATCCCCAAAGTTTTATGGATTCGGATGAGGATGGGTTTGGTGATCTGAAAGGAATAATTCAAAAGTTAGATTATCTGGTGTCCTTGGGTATTGATGCAGTATGGTTATCCCCCATATATCCATCGCCGATGGTAGATTCTGGATATGATATAACAGACTACAAAAATATTAATCCTCTCTATGGAAATATAGATGATTTCATGCAGCTATTAGCACAGGCCCACTCTAGAGGGCTAAAAGTTATAATGGACTTAGTGCTTAACCATACGTCGGATCAGCATCCATGGTTCTTAGAATCCCGAAGTTCAAAAAATAATCCTAAACGAGGTTGGTATATATGGGAACCACCAAAACTGGGAAAAAAGCCCAATAATTGGATGACTAACTTTGGACAAAGTGCATGGACATACGATTCTTTCACCAATGAATATTATTATCATTCGTTCTTTAAAGAACAACCCGACCTGAATTGGCGAAATTCCGAGTTGAGGTCAGAGATGTACGATGTTATACGCTTTTGGCTCGAATTAGGTGTTGATGGGTTTCGTCTCGATGTTATAAACTTGATTTTTAAAGATAAGCATTTGAGGAAGAACCCGATTGGTTTTCTCCTTAGTAAGAAGAAAGTATATAACCGAAATCGTCCATCAGTATGTGAGGTGCTTACTGAGTTTCGCAGTATACTTGATGAATATCCTCATAAAACAAGTGTAGGGGAAATATATAGCCCTCCTCCGGGTGATCCTGACCTGACAGCTAGATTTCAGGGAAACGGTTCAGATATGCTTCATATGGCTTTTGATTTCTCTGCCTTTTTCTCGAGATGGAGTGCAAAAGCATATTATGAAATGATAAAAAATTATTATCAGGCTCTACCTAAAGATGGTTGGCCTTGTTTTGTTTTCTCCAATCACGACTTGGGGCGTAGTACTAACAGATGGATGTTTAGTTTCTATAAAATAGAGAAAGCTAAAGTACGAGCTATGCTTCTTCTTACACTAAAGGGGACTCCTTTTATTTACTACGGGGATGAGATAGGAATGGAGAATGTAAATATTTCTAGAAGTCAGATTCATGATATGTATGGGAAATTATTTTATCCTTTTTATAAAGGGCGTGATGCTTATCGCACACCAATGCAATGGAATAGTCAGATAAATGCTGGTTTTAGTAAAACACGACCATGGTTGCCCGTGCATAAAAATTATAAAACCATCAATGTAGAAAATGAAGAGGGTAGGAGAGATTCTATACTGTCTTTGTATAGAGGATTGATACAGTTAAGAAAAAAATATACCATATTGCAATATGGAGATTTTGAATTCATAGATTCTGGCAATCCTAAAGTGTTGTCATATCGGCGATATTTTGAGAATAAATCTATTGTTGTAATATTGAATTTTAGTAATAACTCTGAAAAAGTAGAAATATCCGGCTTAAGAGATTATTCATATTTATATTCAATATCTGACCTCGACAATTGTGATGACACACTTTCTGATATATTAGTGCTTAAAGCTTTCGAGGGTTTTATTTTATCTTCAAAATAGCAAAGTTTTGATAGTAGCTTTCTTTAGGAAACGAATAGAACTAGAGTAAGAATAAAAGGAATAGTATTGGAATAAGTATTCCTATTCCAAATTCGATACCTCCACGTCCCCAGAAACCTTTTGGCCCTTTTAACATAATTATTCCTGTAACAGTTATTATAAGCAACGATATGGCAAATATATCAGAGAACCATGTCCACCAGCGATTGGGGTTCATATGTAGTCGATTGAAAGTATTCAGTATAGGACGTTTCTGTAGTTTTTCATAAATAGCATTCCCTGTATTCATATTCACATCGAGAGAAGAGCCGCCTTTGAGGAAGACTTTCATTTTTTGTTCTTCGTAGTAGTAATGCTTGGCATAAGCATTTTGTTCGTCAATTTGTTTTAGTAAACTATTAACTGCCTGTTCATTTATGTTTGGAGCCATCGGGAACTTACCGGATAAGGTAAGTTCCTGACGAGAAATGCTGTAACTGGGATTGAAATCGCGTTTGTGATTCAGTGCAATACCGGATATCGCATATATAACAATTATACCGGAAAAGAAGAACGAAAGATCGCGATGGATAGTTCTACTCCATTTACGGATTTTAGCTCCAATTTTTTTCACTTCTATATTATTTTTTGTCAGTAGTATATTCGGATACTTCGAGAGTAAACTGGCTCCAATAGTTACGTCCGTGTTTTTCTCTGTTCTCACGCATAGCGTCATATATCTGAGATATTTGCTGTTTCAGTTGCGCAACTGCGGCTGGATTACCATTAGGCCCTTTCAGGCTTTCGTCAAGTTTTGTTTCCCAATCTACAAGAAAAAGACTGTCTACTCTTTTTTCGTGCAATATGCCTTTTACCGTTAGATTATTGAATTTTAGTTCAGAATTGAATGCCGAAAGCTGTTTGTTTGCAATAGCCTGTATAGCTTTTGTCGAATCACTGCCTTGCAATACAATCCAATCTCCTCCCTGGCACATATCGGCACAGAAACCGGATACAGAAAGAGTATCGCCTACTATATCGTAAGCTGCTTCGGTGAGTTCATCTACAGTATATACTTTTTCTGTTGTTTCAGAAGTGTTTTGTTTACAAGAATAGAAGGCAATAAATAGAGTTGCCAATAGTACATTAAATACTTTCATAATTATAATATTAATAGATTTATATTCCTACTTTTAATCCTAACATATACATATTTTCCAAATCTTTACGAAGAGCTATCTTCGATCCGAAGCTAAAATCAAATATTTTGTATTTAACCCCGAATCCGGCAGAGAAGAAATCGTCATTGTCGCCGGAATGGGCTCCTATACGAAGAGAGTACTTTTTGAAGAATGAATAATCGAATCCAATGCTAATAAAAGAGGTTGATTTATTGTCTGCTACCGGAAGAAAAACTCCCCCGTCTAAAAAAGTTTCTATTGTCTGATTACTTGCTGTTGGAATCATAATGGATCCTCCTAATCTTACATTTGGTGACAAGAAATCAGTTTTGCTTTTATAAGAATATTTTCCAAGATTACCGGCTGAGATACCTACCGAATAAGTTACATCTTTGTTGAAGAGATTACCGTTGCCATTATAATAAGAACCAAGATCTACCCGATAAGCCCAAATAGAAGCTACAGTTTTTTCTTTTACATAGCCTACTGTCGAATAGAAAGAAAAAGCTTCGTTAAGTTTGTATGCATAGCCCAGATCGATAGTATATGAGTAAAAACTGATTTTGCCAAGTGTGCTGTTTTCTTCCATGTCGTTATTGAGCCAATTGTCGAAAGAGCCCATCGACAAGTAGCGCCCTCCCACAAAAAAAGCGCTTTTACCATTTCGGTATGCTGTAGTCAATGTATGTAATAGATATGTATTTTCACTTTCGGAAGGAATGATTCCTAGCGAATAATCTACTGCTTTAGAGGTTGAATAAAAGAGTGCTGTCGGATTATTGTATATAAATGCATTGTCTATATTTCCCATCTTAGAGTTTCCCAAACTCAAAGATTTAGGAGAAGAGGGTGACTCTGTCACAGGTAGTATTCTACTTTGGGCTTCTGCCTTAAAGAAAGCTACTATAGCAAATAATAGTAATATATAAATTCTCATTTCTTTTCTTTATTTATTCTTTTACAAAAGATTCTTTATATGTTTTGCCGTTGTTTATTATGCTTAGTTCGTATTTTCCGGGGAAAAGAGAACCCACATTCACGAGTAAAGTGCGTTTCTGAGAATCAATACTATTAGTGTTGTATGTTTTCTCTAATGCCAGTTTGCCCATAATGTTTCGTATTCTTAATTGGATATCTCCATTAATAATATCTCCCAGCTTCACATACACGGTTTGTGATACAGATGTCGGATATAAACTATAGATACCTTCGTTTTGATATATAAATATTGGTAAAGTCAATTCTGATTTTTGGTTATGCTTGTCTGTAACAGAAAAAGACAGCTCCGTTTCTCCAATTTTCTTAGGGGTAATAGTCAGTTGATCGTTGAGGAGAGATACTCTGGCATTCTCATTCTTTAAAACACCAAGAGAGAATATTAACGAACTCTTGTCTTCATCTTCGATGAGATTTCTTAAAGAAATTGTTTTAGGACTGTCGATATGTACATTGATAGAACTGATACTATTTACGAGTCTCGGAGGGTTATCATTTTCTATTTTTACATTTAATTTTGCAGATGAAGAAGCTCCGTATTCATCATTAACAGTCAACTGAATAGTATGGGTTCCGGAAGCAAACTTATTAGCGAAAATTCGGATTCTAATGGTGTTCCCTGATTGTTCGGTAAAGAGTTGTTCTTTATAAGTTATGTTATAAGTCCATGCATGATTTTCTTTATCGTTTATTTCGAAAATAATCTCTTGTACATCGTTTCCAGCCAAGACAATGGTATTATTCAGGTCGACACTGGACGATATTGCTGGAGGGGTATTTGTAAGAGTCGATATTCCTCCTTGGTATATTACCAGATTTGAAGAATTTCCATTTCTGGAGAAGGCCTGAATTGCAAAATAATATGTTTTTCCACTTTTTAAGCTCTTTAGGCTTCTTTTCAATATATCATTCGGACTTGTGAAACTTGCAGTCACTTCAATTTGACTAACATCTGTATTTAGATAATTAGAGCTTGTTATTTCTTTATCAGAAAAGTATAAAATATAGCTTTGTATAGAACCATCATTACTCTCTGATGTAGATTTCCATGCTAATGATATTGAGCTGTAACTCCGTTCAGTCTGATCCGGAATAAAGGCCGGGTTGGCAGGTACAATATTATTATCGTAGTCGGATAGAGCAATTTGAGCGTCTATATAGCCTCTACCCAATTTATTGTGGTATTTTTCAGTATTATAATTATTTGGATTTATCTTTTTTACTCCGGTAAGGAGTCTTTGTCTTAACTCGCTTACAGTAAAATTATCTCCTCCATATTTTGATACAATTAATGCTGCTATTCCCGATACATGAGGACAAGCCATGGATGTTCCTTGCATATATCCATATCTGCTTTGCCCATTTTTGGAAACGATAGTGCTATAAATTCCGGAAGTCATTTCTCCTCCTTCGTAAGGATATTTTTGTCCTATTTTTTGGGTTCCTCCCGGAGCAGCTATATCAACCCAGTCACCATAGTTTGTATACCATGTTGCTGAAAAATCGGGAGCATAAGCTGCAACAGAAACAACATCTGCTTCGGCAGCAGGATATGCCTTAAATTCTGTATAATCATTAGATGCTGCAAAAACTACTAAGCCTCCTTTCATCTGTGAGTTTGTACTTCCTCCAGCATGTTTCGTAAAATAAGCAATGGCTTCTTTTACTACTTGCGGCGTAGATATACCAATATCATATCCCCACGAATTTTGGCTTATTACAGCGCCATTATTTGCCCCGTAGACAATCGCTGCTGCGGTTTGGTTGGTTGTTGTAGATATATTGCTGGACGAATCTGGATCGTTAGGATCATAGTTAGGATTTGTCATAAACATTTGGCAACTCATAAGCCTTACTCCCGAATTTGCAGAACCATCCCCCCCTGCTATACCGCAAATACCTTTTCCATTATTATTTTTAGCAGCAATAACTCCTGCTACGTGTGTTCCGTGATCGTGAGGTTCGATTATTCCTGTTCCATTTACAAAGTTGTACCCGTATACATCGTCTATAAAACCATTATTGTCATCGTCTATTCCGTTACCGGGGATCTCTCCTTTATTTATCCACAAATTGTCTATCAGATCTTCGTGGTAAATATCTATTCCTCCGTCAACAACTGCTACTATAACATTGGGATTGCCACTTTCTTCAGCCCACGCTGGTAATATATTAATATCTGCTCCTGTTATAGAGCTAATTATAACTTCACTGCCTATCTGATAATTACCTACTTTTCCTTCATTATACATATTCCATTGTCTGGAAAAGCCCGGATCGTTGAAGGAGATTTGAGATAAACTTTTAGTAGAAGGATTTTGAACCGCAGAAACTGTATAGTCTCCAATTACGGGATGATATACCGGCTCTACAAAATCGAAAATGCTGGCAGACACTGAAGATTTTACATTCGTTTTAGATTCGTTATACCATACTGTATACCACGCATTAAGACCTTCAGATATCTGTAGATCTTCTGATTTTCCCGCATATGGAAATATTCTTTGCATCTTATATGCTCCGATAGAATTTAAGTATTCGTCTAGTTGAGGATTGCCCGTAGGGATTGCCAATTCGCCAGCCTTATTATCAATTGTTTTTATAATTTGGCTTTGTAGCTTGACAGACTGCATACCCGGAATAGAACTAGGTTCTTCTGTCGTGGTTGTATCTTGATTTCCAATATCGGAAAAATTATCATCCTGACATGAAACTAACAATAGACCAAGGATGATATATAGAAAATATTTTCTCATAATGTATGTTATATAAGAGTGGTTCATACTTTTTTAAAATATATAAAAGAGGTTCAGATTTAGCCTTAAAGATTCTCTATCCGGCTCTGCGAACTGAGATAAAGAAGTGATATAAGGGGCTTTTGTGCGTTGCCCGTACAAAAAGGATATTCTGCTACCAATTTTATTTTTTTGATTCACTGAATGAGAGTAGGTGATCTCTGATGAAAATGTATTATTATCTTCTCCTCTGATAAGGTATGGGATATACGCCTGCTGAATAATTGTTTCTTTATCTACAGCAGGTAAGTCGAATACATTGTCTATGGCTCGTTTAGCAGAAAATCCTAGATTTATTTCGAGACTGTTTTTGTTGAAGATGCTATTATAGCCTATTCCTATGGATGGTGTAATAGATTGATTACAGATTCTTCTGTGGGGAGAAATATACTTTTCTTCATAATAGTCGTAATTTATTCTCCCTAGGAAATGTAGAGAACGAATAGGCGAAAGATTATAAATAGCCTTAAACTGTGCAGAATTGGAATATGAGTTTTGACTGTACAGTTTATTTGATCCTACTTTCACGTAATCTTTTAGAGATGAATTATTCTCGGATGAACTTACTTTTTCATAAACATGCTCTGTTCCTTTTCTGATGTTATTATTACCTGTTAGCAACAAAAAGAAAAGGAAGTCTTTGTGTCTTTTAGAGAGAATAAGGTTGGGACTGAAGTGATGAGTCGTAGAGGAAAATAGGTTTTTGTATGCTCTACTTGTCAATGAACTTGTCCCCATGAGATCCTCAGTGTTCATACTCCTATAATTATATACAAAGTTGAATGTGTAATTTATAGAATTATCATTCGTAGAGAGCCGTTTGTAAGTAATGTCTGCACCTATTCCGTTAATAGTCATGAGTTTCTTATAGGCATTGTCTATTGTACTTTCTTTTCGGTTCCATTCGCCGAATCCATAATAAAGAAAATAGCTAGCAGCCTTTTGTGTATAATTATTAGCATCTATATTTTGTCGGTTCAGCTCCGGATATATTTTGACCGAGTAAAGATTGTTTTTTATTATTTTAGCTATTCCAAAATCCAACCTTAACCACGAGTTGTACACAGATAAGCGTGGATCGGTTACTTTTGACGATGAAATACCTGTATAGGTACCTCCCAAACCGTAGTAATATCCTTTATGTTTGAAACTGAAACCTCCACTTATCTCATACTTCTCATTGTTTATATCTCCTACACCAAGAGTGTCTCCAACCAGATATGGGTAATAATCCGAAGGGTTAGTCGCATAATTGGAATAGATATTTTTTTTACGTCCCGAAGAAAAAGAGGCTGAGCCGTAAAGAGTACCCAGACCGTCAATTATCTTTTCGCCTCCGGCTAGTACTGAGCCTTCGAATTGTTTGTTACCATCATAAAAGACATAGTCTCCATTTGTTTTGTCGAACGATGCTGAACCCAAAAGGATTGCTGATGGTCTCATTCGCTTTATCTGATAACTATTTAGTGTACTGTCGGCGTTATTATAATATAAGTCGATAAATGCCGGATTTCGTCTGAGGATATATATATAATTATTTTCTATATCGAATATTTGTGAAGATACATCTTCGTAAGTCGATACCTTTTTTTCAAACTTGTTCAACTGATAACTGAGGTCGCTTTGTGACTTACACAACAGTGATACAAACAATAAAACCAGAACAATATAATTTTTCTTATTCATAGATTAATGATTAGTTCTGTACCAAAAAATGGAGAATGCCAGTCTCTCTCGGTTCTTTGAAAATTAGTTTTATATGTAGGACTGATTTCTAGTATATTGTTGGCAAAAAAAGAAAGTTTAACCGAGCGATTAAATTCTTTAGTCAGCTTCAGGTTTATCAACATCGAAACAGGTCGTTTATTTTTTTCATATCTAGCATCGTTAAAAACTCTTTTCATTGCTCTTAACTGAGAGTCGTTGTCCACTTCTTGTGGAGTAATATTTATAATGTTTCCATTCAAATCCATGTATTTACTTGGATAAGGATCTACATCGCGTCCTAACTGTGAAGACTCGAACCAAACCAACTGAATAAAATTTGTAAATATCAATTTCAGTTTAGGCAGGTGGGTATTTATCCATACATTTGTATTGAAGCGATCTGAGTATGTTTTTTCGTAACCATCATATATCCCAATATAAGGGTAAAATCCGTTAGCATCTATTCCCCTTGGACGTTCCATCCCTGGTACTCCACTTGTATATAGTGTTTTGTAATAGGCCCCGTTTATTTCAATGTCTGATTTTATAATATCTATCTTAGGTATGCTAATCCGGTATTCAAGACCTTTTTTTATAATCTTGGCACTGTTGACAAGGTTGCTACTGATTATATAATCAGATATTTGTTTAGATTCGAAATCATCTATGTTTGGTTTTTCGGTAATAGGAGGGTTTTTCGGTTTTTCACCATCATACTTTGTATAAGATATGGCTGTATATCCCGGATAATATTCTATGCCTCCTTTCATTTTCTCTCTGAATAATGTAAGTGAAAATATATATTTGTCATATTTTATATCCCAGCCCAGTTCTATTTTCTTGTTTTGATTCTCCCTTATGCCCGAATTGGATGGATCATGTACCGTTGAATAAACGTAGGCTGTTCTTAATTCAGATGTATTGCTGTAATAATTTAATGCGACAAAATCTTTATACACTTTATCCGGATATAAAAAATCTAATGACGGAAGCTTATTTTCAATACCAAATCCGAACCGGATGGTGTTAGAAAGCATGCGCTCTTCCTTTATTTTATTCCGCAGAGTGTAGGAAAACTGTATTCTGGGTTCAAGCAATAGTAATCCATTCAAGGCATAATCCTTAGGCAGGTTTAGCACCTGTGTACCTCTTAGCCCGATAGATGTATTTAGCTCGTTTTTCCCTTTTTGGTAGCGAAGCTTTGTTTCTATGTAAGATGCACTGTTTACAAGAGCAGGTATGTCTGAGTTTGCACGAGGTCTGGTATAAGCATCTGAAGGGAATGGTGGTCTGAAAAGATCAACAACTACTCCTCGTCCGTGATTTTTGACATGGCTCAACGAAGTTCCTGCCAGTACCGAATAATTCAAATTTTCAACAATTAGGCCTTGCTTTGTTCCGCTTATTGAGCTGAAAATATTCAGAGGTTTATTTTCTATCTTATAACTTGTTCTGTACAAATCGGGCAGATATATGGCTTCATTTATTCCTTCTTGTGTTGCTGTTGATGAGATTGTAACTGTAGTAAGCGAAACCTTTTTGTCGTGATTCAGAATATCCTTTGAATAGTCGGCAGATATAAGCACTTCCAATTCGTCGATTATCGGGTAGTCAAGCGATGCTATTATTTTGGAAGATGCAGTATATCTTTTATATGTTGTCTTATAGTGCTCTGTATTTTCTTCGGTCAATTCATCCTTCTTTGTATTACTAAAAGACGAGACAAGGCTACCTCTTAGGTTAAAGTCTATTTTCTTTCCAAATAGATAAAACAAATTATTGTAGTTTGCCTGAGCTGTAATTCTGTTATATGCGTCTTTCGTACTTCTGAGGTCGCTGGCCGACTTTGTTATATCTATTCCTGTATGTAAGGTTCCCAGTTTTTCGGATAAGAAGAATCCTTTTCCCACATAAGCTAATTTATTCAATGGGTCTATTTTTGCTCTGATTCTGAGAGGTGTTTTCCCTTTTTTAGATGATACCTTAATAGAACCACTGCTCAGATTACCCTCTTTTGCTGAAGCTATACCTTTCGTTACAGTTACACTCTCGATATGGTCTGTTGATATTGTTCGCAGATCGACACCTGTATTCAGAGAAGAAACTTTGCCATACGGGTCAGTAGACGATTGACCGGTATATCCTCCCATTTGCATACGTATTCCGTCGTTTTGCATAGGCATTCCATCTACAGATACTCCCATGCCAAAGGATGTGCTTTGGTCGCTGCCTGCTTGTCGGGACGATGTAAGCGAACGATTTTGGATATTGTTGCTGCCGATTGTACCACCCGGTAATAGAAGGAAGATATCTTTTATGGATGTCGGTTGAATGTATTCTAGCGCCTCTTGCCCTATTTTTGCATCGCTTCCCATATTCTCTGAATATTTAGCTGTAACAGAAAACTCTTCCAACTCGATGCTCAGTGGCATTAAAAGAATCTCAATTTGGGATGGATTCTTTTTTATAGTAATATTTTGGGTTGCATACCCTAAGCTACTGAATCTTATTCTCAAATTATCTCTGTATGTTGCAGAAAAAGAAAAGAATCCGTCAGCATCGGTTATTGTTCCTTTCTCTATATCGGGCATATATATATTTGCAAAAGGAATGGGCATCTTGGTAGAATTATCTAATATCCGTCCTTTAATCTGGTATGTAGAACCACCGTTCTGTGCTATAATACCGAAGGCGCAAAATGCAGAAAAAAAGAATACAAGGAATAATCGCCGGATTGTTATATCCATATTGTATATTCAGCAAGATAGGAGATACACTGAACAAAGCAATGTATCTCCTTTTACTTATTTATTTTGTGAGGAATTATTTTTTAGGGTAGCTTTTTTGACCTCCGATATTTAGAATGAAGTCCTTAGCACTGTCATTAGTGTCTTGTACGATATTATTACCTTTGTCGTCTATTATTGGTGTTCTTTGAACAAACTGTTCGTTGAATCCTCCATAGAATGCATCATTTATACGGATAGAACTTCTGTCTACAATAAGAGGGAGTACTTTTCCATAAAACTCGTCAGCGCATCCTGTTTCTACTGCATCAATAATATATTTAGTCGGTAGTTTTACGAAATCTTGATTCATTATTCCCATCGATGCCGGATTTGGTAGGTTCACTTTATTATTTTCAAGGAATGTTGCAGCATCTTCTTCAAGTCGGAACAAGATCATAGGTGCAGCACCTGAATATTGCCAATGGAACGCCTGAAATACAGAGTAGTTTACTATCACGTTAGGAACATCCGGATTGTCTGCGGTCATCCCTCCTTCTACATAAATTTCAAGATCGGCTCCTGAAAGGTCCAGACTCTTTGGCTTGCTTCCGCTTTCGTTATGGTTGATAGCAGAGAAAGCTATAACAAGGCTTTTGTTTGGCTCTATTTTATATGTTCTTCCATCTCCGGGGATTGTATAAAACTGGCTGATAATTACATTGTCGGGCAGATATTTAGACATGTCGTCTCCTATTTCCAATGCATTATAATCACCTGCCACTCCAAATGAAAGTCCATCGGCATATAATGCTCTGTCGCTGATATTACGTATTGTGAAATATTGTTCGTAGTAGGTATAATTCCAACTACCGTTCTTGGCACCATTGAAATATAATTCGTCGAGGACAAATGTTTTTTCCAAAGTGTTCATTAGAGGCTCTACCTTTATCGATAGTGTAGCTTGAGATCCACTTAGAGTATAGTTTTCTACACTTGCATACATAATGCTGGCTCCATCGATTAGATCCTCTACTGTAATTTCGTATGTACCCATAGGCAGTTCAAAAACAGAAGTTCCACTTGCATTAGATTTTCCAGTAGATTTTGTTCCGGTTCTAGACTCTGTAATAGATATTTGAAATATAGAGTAATCTTTGATTGTTTCGTCACTTGTTATTTTAATCGTTAACTGACTCAAAACTTCATTATTATCATCACTGCTACAAGATACCAGTAACAATGCAAATAATAGGATGTGAATTGCTTTCTTCATTTTTAAATAATATTTATGAAAATTAGTTGTCGTAATTTTATGCAAAGGAAAAAGTTTATAGGCGGGGGCACAATACCTAAAAATAATGATTTTGGAGGCCATCTTTTGTTAAGTCTCCCAATAAATAATTAATTTGAACCATTATATTTGTTTGATACTTTTTATAGATGAAGGAAAAAAGGCTATATTTTGTATATAGTCAAAAATGATGAAAGCCGTCTATAATTAGAAGAGTTTTGTAAAAGAATATAAGCAGAGAATATAGTGTTTTTTATAGTGTTACGTCTCTGTTTATCAGTTTTGTATAAAATAAATCAGACTATATTAAGAATATAGCCTGATTATTAATTTCGATAAGTTTATCTTTTATCCGTTTACTTTTTTCATTCCTGCAATGGAATCCAGTACTTTACATGAGAATCCCCATTCATTATCGTACCATGCAACTACCTTAACGAAGGTAGGGCTTAGCATAATTCCGGCTTTTTCATCGAAAATGGCTGTATTAGGATTGCCTATCATGTCAGAAGAAACCACTTCATCTGCTGTGTATGCCAAATATCCTTTCAGTGGGCCTTCCGAAGCCTCTTTCATTGCTTTACATATATCATCATAAGTAGTCGGTTTTACTAAACGTGCTGTTAGATCCACTACAGATACATCGAGAGTTGGAACTCGAAAAGACATACCCGTAAGTTTACCATTAAGTTCGGGTATTACCTTTCCTACAGCTTTTGCTGCGCCTGTTGAAGATGGAATAATATTTCCTGATGCAGCACGGCCTCCACGCCAATCTTTCATAGATGGACCATCTACTGTTTTTTGTGTAGCTGTGGTAGAGTGTATAGTACTCATCAGGGCTTCTTCTATTCCAAATTTGTCGTTTAATACTTTGGCTATTAGAGCCAGGCAGTTGGTGGTACACGATGCATTAGATACAAACTGAGTTCCTTTTATATACTTATCGTCATTGACACCTGGAACAAACATTGGAGTATCGTCTTTAGAAGGGCCTGACATTACTACATATTTTGCTCCTGCGGCAATGTGACCTTGTGCTTTTTCTTTAGTCAGAAAAAGACCTGTAGATTCTACAACATATTCAGCCTCTATAGCACTCCATTTCAGGTTTGCAGGATCTTTTTCAGCTGTAACACGTACCGCATTCCCATTCACAATCAGTTTGTCGTCTTTAATCTCAATGCTTCCGTCAAATTGTCCGTGAATGCTATCATACTTTAGCATGTAAGCTATGTATTCAATATCTATAAGGTCATTTATTCCTACTATTTGTATGTCGTTTCTACTTTGAGCAGCCCGAAATACTAAACGTCCGATACGTCCAAAACCGTTGATGCCTACTTTAATTACTTTCATAATGAATTGGTTTTTAGTGAATAAATTATTCTGTTATCTTTTGTATCACAAAGATACATTATAATATTGTTGTCTGAAATGACAAAAAGTATGTAATTTCTGCCAATCGTATTGTACTCTGATAAATAATATTTACTTTTAAATAACAAAGACTGAGTATCGATCTTTTTAACTAAAAGGTGACAAAAGTGACATATTTTACTTACTTTTTACATATACCTTTTGACATTCTCTAAAAAAGATATTTCCTTTATAGATAAACCTGTAAAATAAATATGACTATGGCGTTAAATATAAAACATATAGTAATATTAGTCCCTCGAAATTCTACGTTACTGACTACTGTAGGCCCATTAGAAGTTTTTACCAAAGCAATAGATCAGTTTTCTTGTGCGCAAGAGAAGCCGGACTTTGTATATCAGACACATGTAGTATCTATGGAAAAGGAGAAATTAATAAACACTTCTTCAGGTCTTCCTATTATGAGCGAAGGATCATATTCGAAGATAGATTATCCTATAGATACTCTTATTATAACAGGATTAGCACGAGATATCGAGATAGATATAAGAACGCAGATGTTAGATTGGTTAAGAGAACAATCGAAGGCTATTCGTCGGATATGTTCGGTATGCTCAGGGGCTTTTATTCTTGCTGAAGCAGGATTGTTAGATGGAAAGAAAGCTACAGCGCACTGGTCAAAGAATGAAGAGTTGGCTCAAATGTATCCTTTGATAGATGTGCAAATAGCACGCATCTTTGTCAAAGACAATAATATATATACGGCAGCAGGTATTACTTCGGGGATGGATCTGGCTTTGGCTCTCATCGAAGAAGACCTAGGACAGTCATTTGCTTTGCAAGTTGCACGATGGTTGGTTCTATATCTGAAGCGCCCCGGAAATCAGTCTCAATTTAGCACTCATTTAGATTGTAAAAAGATAGGTAATCCGACTATACGAAAAGTCTGTGAGTGGATTTTAGAGCATTTGCGAGAAGATATAACAGTAGAAAATCTGGCGGAATATGCCCTTATGAGCCCTCGCAATTTTGCTCGGGTTTTTGTTCGGGAATTAAGGGTGACTCCGGCCAAATTCATTAATAAACTTAGAGTAGAGAATGCTAGCCGGCATTTGATCGAAACAGAGTTGTCGTTGGACGAGATTGCTTATCATTGTGGACTAAGAACAGGAGAGAACTTAAGACGCCAATTTATCAGTCTTTTTGATACTACGCCTGCTCAATATCGGAAAAGTTTTCAGACTTCGCTATGCGATGTGTAATTTTGATTATATTTTAGTCGCTTTTTGTTAAAATAGTGTAAGGTATACTTTGAAAATAATTCAATATTGCTACTTCATTCTTACACTTGCTGTTGTATAACATTATAAATATCTATAATAACTGTACTGAATAAGTATATTTTTGTATTTGGATAAATTTTAATATTTTTGACTCCGATATAATCAAAGCTAAGCGTAGATCTGAGTTGTAATGCTATTTTAGAATTTAATAAATTAAATCGAAATCTTCGGTGATATTAAATTAATATCAGAGCTTATGGGGCAAAAAACATTCGACGATGATCAAGACATAATTGGTCTTCGGACAGGAGATGAACTCTATTTCGAAAAAGTATATAAAAAATATTTTGCAGGGTTGACTGCCTTCGCTTCACAATATATTTCTCTCGAGGATGCTAAAAGTATTGTTCAGGAAACAATGCTTTGGCTATGGGAAAACAGAACCTCGTTAAATCCTAATTTGTCTTTGAAATCGCTGTTGTTTACTATTGTAAAGAATAAATCTCTGAACAAAATAACTCATATCGAAACCAAAAGCAGAGTATTACAGATTATAGAAGAAAAATATCAGGAACAGCTAAGCGACCCCGACTTCTATTTAGAAAAAGAGCTTATAGGTTTGTATGAGCAAGCACTGGAAAAACTTCCTCAAGAATTTCGTAAAGCTTTTGAGATGAATCGGCTTGACGGCTTTACTCACAAAGAAATAGCAGATAAATTGGGAGTCTCGCCTCAAACAATTAACTATCGTATCGGACAAGCATTGAAAATTCTTAGAAAAGAATTGAGGGATTATTTGCCTCTGTTCATTATTTGTATTTCAGCAAGCGATAATCCTTACATTGAACACTTATTCGATTCTTTGTTTTTAAACTAAAGTGAATTGTAGTCATTATAATAGCTGTGTATCTTTTCAATATACTTCCCTTCTAATCATTAATATGGACTATAGAATTATATGACCTTAGAAATCATGTTTGTGATTTCTAAAGTTGCTACAGTATTTCTTTATAAAAATACTGTGCTTTATCGAGAGACTTTAAAATATTTAAAAAAAAAGACAAAACTGTTTAGTATGTTTCTTTTTTGAATTGTATCAATTACAAAGAGGTTAAGAAAAATGGATCAAAAAATAGATAATCAAATATTAATATCATATCTGAACAATCAGCTAGATGCATCTCAATCCGAAGAAGTAGAAGCATGGTATTGGGCATCCAGAAAAAATCAGAATCTTCTGGAACAATTATATTATACTCTCTTCATTGGAGAACGCTTGTATGCCATGAACCAGATTGATGTGGAAGCCTCTTTCAAAGAGCTGCAAAAACAAATTAAGAGTAGAAGGCCTAAGCCTTATATGAGGATTCTGAAATATAGTGGACGCATAGCCGTTGCAGCAGCACTTGTGGGTCTTCTGTTTATGGCCGGATTATTTATAAAAGAAATGCACGATACTTTATCGCAGCCCTTTGTTGTTGTTACAGACTTAGGAGAACGCACACATACTATTTTACCCGACGGAAGTAAGGTTTGGGTTGCTGCGTATAGTAAAGTAGAATACTACAATCCTTATCCTTTTTCGAAAGAAAGAAGGGTGAAACTGGAAGGCGAAGCATATTTTGAAGTAAAGAAAGATGAATCTCATCCGTTTATAGTCAATAGTGGAAATCAGTCAACAAGAGTTTTAGGTACTAAATTTAATATTCGGGCTAATAAAGGTGACCGATATATGGTTACAACTCTTATTGAAGGACGCATACAGCTAACTTCTCCTTTATTAGCAGAAGAAGGGGTGTATATGAAACCCAACCAACAATTCAGAATAGATACTCAAACAGGGAAATCTGAACTTTATGATTGTTCATATGCCGAAGAGTTTGTCAGTTGGATAGATGGTTCTTTACATTTCAGGCAAACGACGTTAGCTGAAATTGCTTTAGATCTGGAGCGGTATTATAATGTAGAAATAATTATAACAACCGATAAACTGAAAGAAGAACGTTTTACGTGTGATTTTGAAACATCTGATAATATTTATCAAATATTTTCTATTCTCAAGTTAACCAATAAGTTCAATTATAAGATAGAAAACAGACGGGTTACCATTTTTGAAAATTAAAGTGGTTGTGTTGCCCCATATTTAGTTTATGTAAAAGCTTACCTCGAAATAATAAAAACAATCCATTAAAAACCAATTGTATGAAACATTGAATTTCTACTCTAATGCTGTACACAAAAAAGAGACAGCAAATTCCTTTATTCTAAACTATTATTTATTAAAGTATTGAATTAAATGATGAAAACTATGGAAAAACCAACAGACAAAATTGCTGTTTGTTGTAGTAAGGCATCGAAATGCCTGAGAGGAAGGCTATTCCTTCTCTTACTTGTTTTGTCGGGTTTGACGACTTCCGTTTTTGCCCAAACGGCCCGTGTCAATTTAAATTTTAAAGACACTCCTGTTACAGATATTTTACAGGAAATCAAAAAGCAAACACAATTGTCTATTGTGTACAATGTTAATGACCTTGATCTAGCTAAAAGCATATCTATAAATGTGCAAAACGAGGAAGTAGGTAACGTATTGAAACAAATACTGTCACCGCTAGATTTGACTTATTCTTTTAAAGACAATCATATTATATTGGCGAAAAGAGAAAAAGGAAAAGATGTGAAAGCTGACATTCCGGTTACCGTTACGGGAACTGTTATTGATGCAAGTGGAGAACCTCTAATAGGGGTGAGCGTAAAAGTACAGGGAACAACACATGGAACTGTGACTGATATTGATGGTAAATTTTCATTGAAAGCTTCTGTCGGCAACAGGTTGGAATTCTCTTATGTAGGATATACAACACAAAACATCAGAGTTGCTGATGCTAATCCACTAAAGATAACAATGGCTGAAAATACACATTTGATGGATGAAGTCGTTGTTACAGCTTTGGGTATCAAAAAAGAAGCAAAATCATTGTCTTATAATGTGCAACAGATTAGTGCCAGTGAGGTTACTAAAGTGCCGGATGCCAACTTTATCAATAGTCTTAGCGGAAAAATAGCCGGGGTGACAATCAACAGTGCCTCTTCCGGGGTAGGTAGTGCTTCACGTGTGGTAATGCGTGGTACAAAATCTATATCGGGAAGTAATAATGCCTTGTATGTGATAGACGGAGTGCCTATGTTTAACGTAGAAAGAGGTGAAATCACAGATCGTTTTTCCGGAGCAGGACAGTCCGGAGATGCTCTTGCGAACATTAACCCTGACGATATTGAAAGTATTTCGGTACTTAGTGGAGCCTCTGCTGCTGCATTGTATGGTAGTGCTGCTGCTAACGGGGTTGTTATGGTAACTACAAAGAAAGGTCAAGAAGGAAAGACTTCTATCAACTTCTCTAATAGTACCACCTTCTCTGAAGCTTTGGTATTGCCTGATTTCCAAAATACTTACGGAACATCTAGTGCAGGAGATTTTTATAGCTGGGGTGATAAAAGCGCTACACCTTATTCTTATTCTCCAAAAGATTTCTTCCAGACAGGATATTCCTTGACTAACTCGTTGAATCTATCTACGGGAACAGATAAGAATCAGACTTATGTTTCTGTTGGTAATATGATGGCGGAAGGAATTATCAGGAATAATGACTACAACAGAATTAATTTTACATTCCGTAATACGACTAAATTCTTGAATGATAAATTGATTCTCGATTTGCAGTATACATTGAGTAATATTAAGGAAGAAAACATGGTTGCTCAGGGTGAATATCACAACCCGATTGTTCCTGTTTATCTTTTCCCTGCAGGAGAAGATTTTCAGAAAGTAAAAGCATTTGAAAGATACGATGCATCGAGAAACTTCCCTGTACAGTATTGGGATTACGATGACGGTATGGGACTTCAAAATCCTTATTGGGTAACAGATAGAGAGCTGTTCCAAAACAAAAAGAACCGTCATATGACTACAGCATCCTTGAAATACGAACTCACAAAGGGAATCAACCTGTCGGGACGTTTCAAATTGGATCAGTCAAATGAGAAATCTGAAAAGAAATTTAATGCATCAACAAACAATCTATTTGCTTCTAAAACCGGATACTATTCGTTAGATAATGTTACTAGCCGTCAGATGTATGGAGAAGCATTGTTGAATATAGACCGTTATTTCTTAGAAGATAAACTAAATCTGATTGCCAATATTGGAGCAAGTATTGATGATATTCGCTTCGATCGCGATCTGTATGGAGGTAAACTCGCTAAAGTACCTAATATGTTTTCATATAGCAATGTGGCGAGATCAACTGCTGAGGCGATTCAGACTGGTTACATTAAACAAAAACAATCTGTTTTTGCCAGTATGCAATTAGGTTATAAGAGTATGGCGTATTTGGATGTTACAGCCCGTAACGACTGGCCATCGACACTAGCTAATACTAATAACTCTTCGTTCTTTTACCCTTCTGTCGGTTTGTCTGGAATTATAACAGAAATGTTCAAGATCGACACATGGGTGATGCCATATATGAAATTGCGTGTTTCTTACTCTGAAGTGGGAAATGAACCGTTGTATCATATTACTATTCCAACTTATCTTGTGGCAGATGGTACACCATATACTCAAACAAGGCTGCATAACCCTTATTTGAATCCTGAGCGTACAAAAGCATGGGAAATAGGAGCTAATTTTGGCCTTTTCAAAAATAAACTAAAGGTAGACGCTACATTATACAAATCAAGTACCTACAATCAGATATTTGATGTGCCTCTAGCTGCCACTTCTGGATATACAAGTATCTTCCTGAATGCAGGAAAGATCGACAATCGTGGGATTGAACTTTCTGCCAGATATGGAGATAAGATAGGCAAATTCTCATGGAGTACTTATCTTACTTATTCATTGAATCAGAATAAGATAGTTAAATTAATTGACGAGAATACAAAAAATCCTGTAAATGGAGATGATATTACATTACCATCATTCGATATGGCCGGAACAGGTAACTATCGTATCTCTCTCAAAGAAGGTGGATCAATGGGCGATATATATGTAAGTTCGATAAGAACAGACGAACATGGTGTTATCTATGTCGATCCTCTATCCAATAAAGTTGTGGCAGAGTCTAACAAGTTTATCTATGCCGGTAACGCTGCTCCAAAATACAACCTTGGATGGGGTGGAGATTTTGGTTGGAATGGTATTTCTTTAAGTTTCTTAGTGTCAGCCCGTGTAGGTGGTGTTGTGGTATCTAATACACAAGCTCTTCTTGATTATTATGGAGTATCTAAAACGACAGCTGATGCTCGTGATGCCGGAGGTGCTTTGGTTAACGGTTACCGTATTCCTGCTAAAGATTACTATCAAACAATTGGTGCACCTAATGGTGGAGCTGCTTCTATGTATACATATAGTGCAACTAACGTACGATTGGGAGAACTTACTTTGGGCTATGATGTGCCTGTCAGCAAATGGACAAATGTTATTAAGGGATTGAATGTGTCGTTTATCGGTCGAAACTTATTCTTCTTGTATAGAAAAGCACCTTACGATCCGGAAGTAACAGCCAGTACAGGAACATATTTCCAAGGGATAGACTATTTTATGCAGCCAAGCCTTCGCAATCTTGGATTTTCTGTTAAACTTCAATTCTAATAAATATGATTATGTTAACAAATAGATTATATAAATATGCTAAACTGATAACCACAAGCGTTATTGTTGGCACGTTTACCATGGGATGTACTGACTCATATATGGATTATAATGAGAACAAACATCAGGCAAGTGAATATCAGATGTCTTTGGACAACCTTAAGACAGGAGCCTTCTTTTCTCAAATGCAACGAAATGTAGTAATATTTAAAGATGGAGTAAATGCAAGTAGTGACTATCAGGTTGCTCAAGGGCTTTCTTCCGATCTTTATGCCGGATATGTAGCTCCAACAGGAACATGGCTCGGTGGTGTACATAATGGATCGTATGCATTTCAGACAGGCTGGATTGCTCAGATGTTCGAAAAACCATTTGTATATGTTATGCCTGCATGGCAATCAGTTTCGAAAATTTCTAAAGATCAAGGACTTCCTCATATAGCTGCTTTGGCCACAGTTGTTAAAGTTGCAGGAATGCATAGAGTTGCAGATACATATGGTCCTATCCCTTACGTTAACTTTGGAGGAGGTGAATTACAGAGCGGATACGATTCGTTAGAAGATGTCTATAAAAAATTCTTCGAGGAGTTGGATAAATCAATAGATGAATTGACTGCTTATGTAATAGGTAATCCGGGAGTCAAAATCATGGAAGACTTCGATTATGTGTACCAGGGTGATGCTACAAAATGGGTGAAGTTTGCTAATACTTTAAGACTTCGTTTAGCAATGCGTGTAGTATATGCAGATGCTACTCTAGCTCAAAGAGAGGCTGAAAAGTCAATAAATAATCCTATTGGAGTGATTACTGCATCTAATGAAAAAGCAAGTCTGAAGCATTCGTCAGATCTTATCTATTATCACCCATTGTGGGAGATAAAAGACTTTAATGCCGGAGAAGCTAGAATGAATGCCAGTATGGATGCTTATATGAATGGATATGCAGATCCGCGTCGTGCTAGATACTTTACTCCTGCTGTTTCGGATGGAGGATATCATGGCGTACGTTTAGGTATTGTTACAACAAGCTGGGGTGATTATGTAGGAAACAAAATCTCGAGCTTCAATATGGATCAGAGCTCTACAGAAATAGTTTGGATGAGTGCTGCTGAATCATATTTTCTTCGAGCAGAGGGAGCTATACGTGGCTGGAGTATGGGAGGCACTGCCCAAGACTTTTATGAGAAAGGTATTGCTGTTTCTTTCGAAGAAACAGGAGCCGGAGCAGCTACTACTTATATTGCCAGTTCTGCCACTCCTGCGGCTTATGTAGATAATGCTAAAGGTTCGAACGGAATGGTTGCCCCTAGTACTATTGCTATAAAATGGTCTGAAACAGATACTAATGAAAAGAAGCTGGAACGTATTATTACACAAAAATGGATTGCTATGTTTCCTAATGGACCGGAAGGTTGGGCTGAATTTCGCCGCACCGGATATCCTAAGCTATTTCCTGTAGTAAGTAATAGAAGTAACGGTACTATTAATACAGATATTCAGGTTCGTCGTATTCCATACCCACAATCGGAGTATAATAAGAACGAAGCAGGAGTACAATCTGGTATAGCTAAACTTGGAGGTGCCGACAATGGAGGTACTAAACTATGGTGGGACAAAAAGTAATTCAAAAATTAAAAATGAATATTATGAAATTTAGAATTATATATTTAATCGCAGTTACGGTGGCAGCATTAGCTTTTGTCAGTTGCGATACCGATGTCGAGACTTTAGAAATACAGAAGCCATATACGTATAGCGAAGAGTATTATGCTGCTTTGCGTGAATACAAAAAATCTGACCATCAGATTAGTTATGCGTATTATGAAGCGTGGTCTCCTGTAGAAGGTGTAGAAGGAACAAAATATCCGTCTTCTTGGGGCGAACGTATAATGGGATTGCCTGATAGTATTGATATCGTAAATCTATGGATGGGAATACCCACAGCAAGTACACATCCTCTAGCCTATCAGGATATGAAGTTTTGTCAAGAGAAGAAAGGTACTCGCTTTGTAATGCATGCTGATGCTTCTCACTACAGACATAAGTTTACTGTTGATGGAAAAGAATATGATATGGGGAATAATCGTAACAATCTTAACGATGAAATGATGGCTGCATATGCAAAATGGATTGTAAATCAGGTACTAGAACCGGGTCTTGATGGTGTAGACGTAGACTGGGAAGGCTGGGAATCTCCCGATTTGTCAAGGTTAATAAAAGAACTGGCCAAATATTTCGGGCCAAAGAGTCCAGATCCGAGTAAACTGCTTATAGTTGACTTTTTTAGTCATGTTCCGCCAACAGATATAATACCTTATTGCGACTATTTTGTCAGCCAGTCTTATTCTAATCAGACCGGTGGTATTTATCATCCATCTGGTTTTCCTTACGAGAATATGATCTATTGCGAGTCATTTGGTGTTTTCTATGCTGATGGAGGCAAACTCCTTGACTATGCAAGGTGGCAGCCGGCAACAGGTCGTAAAGGTGGCTGTGGTGTTTTCTTCTTAGGAAGGAATTACTATTCTGCATCGGGTATTCCTTATAATGAATTCCGTCAATCTATTCAAATAATGAATCCTGCAGCTCATTAATATTCACTTTAAATGGTAAATTAATATGAAAACTAAAAATATATATATTATTCTCTTATGTCTCGTAGCCATCTTAGGCTCTTGTACAGGAGATGATAAATTTGATCCTAACAAAAACTATCTGATGTTTACAGGTACCGAGAGGGAACCTTTTGTTCAGTTCCAGTTAGACGATACACCATCATCTCATACTGTAACTACTTCTTCTACACGAAAATTGACAGAGAATGCAATTGTTTATTATGAGATAGATAATGCTGCACTCGAAGAGTATAATCAGAAGAATAAGACTACTTATTTTGCTGTGCCCGAGTCATCTGTGAAATTATTGGAAAATCACGATACCATTTATGCTGGAAAGGCTGCATCTACAGGTGCCAGAGCTCAGATTATTTCTACAGAAGATTGGGTAGATGGACGTACGTATGTTGTTCCTGTATCGGTTAAGAACATATCGGGAGGAAGTCTGGAAGCGCTAAATTCTTCTAAGACTGTATTTCTGAAAGTTTCTCGCAAAATAATGTTCAGTTCATTGGATGTTTCGGATAATAATTTGTACAGTGAATTTTTGTTTGAAAAATCAAAACAAGGATTTACTCCTATTGATCTTCCTCAATTTACCTGTGAAATAAAAGTATATCTTACCGAAAGCAAGCCGGGTAGAATCAGACGTTTATGTAACTGGGGTGGTGTAAATGGACAAAATATGCTCCGTTTTGGAGAATCTGGTATGGATGGGGATCAGTTGCAATGGGTTTCTCCTGCCGGTAGTATTCCTTCCAAAACCTTATTCTCGCCTAATAGATGGTATACTGTCTCTTTAACTTTCGATGGAAGCAGATATACAATGTATGTTGACGGGGTAAAGGATAACGAAATCAATGGCGGAGATAAATCATTTAAATTCACTAAATTTGAAATAGGAATGTCTTGGGCTGGCTATACTTCTTCTCAGCGAGTAAGAGGTAGAATTTCTGAGATTAAGCTATGGAAGAAAGCTCTCGTATCAAGTGAAATTCAGCTTGGAATGTGCGGTCTCGATCCTAAGACAGAAGGGCTTGTTGCTTATTGGAAAATGAATGAAACATCAGGAGCTATTTTCCATGATGCTACAGGGAATGGCTATGATATAGATTGGTCTGATACTTGGCGTTCTCCGAAAGAAGATGATGTTTATCAGCCATACAATAAGAGCAGTTATGTGAAGTGGCTTAAGGATGAGAAAAACGAATGTTATCAATAATAGGTAACTCTATTGATAATAAGATATTCAAGACTCTTTTAGAGTCATAATAAATTTTCAGTTTTGTTCAATCTTTATACTGAGAATCAGATGTAGATAAAGATTTATTTGGTCTATCAAAGAGGCGGTTTCCTTCTAAACCGAAAACCGCCTCTTTTTTTACTATAACATTAGTATTTCATGAAAAACAATTTTTTATATCTATTTCTAATGTTTTTTTTCAGTGCAAATCTTTTTGCACAAACTCCATCATCTCAACTCTCATATGATAAGCGTATCCACGACTTTGGAGAAATACAAGAGAAGGATGGAAAAGTATCCCATACATTTATTTTTACCAATACCAGTAAAGTTCCTGTTGTAATAGGTGGTACTCATAGCGGTTGTGGTTGTACCTCGACAGACTATACTAAAGAACCTATCAAACCAGGTAGTACAGGAAAAGTGACAGTAACATATAATCCTGCAAATCGTCCCGGCTTTTTTTCTAAAGAAATAGTTGTTTTTTCTAATAATGCGAAAAACTATACCCGTATATGGGTAAAAGGAACAGTAGTTCCTTCCTTGCGTCCGGTAGAAGAAGACCATCCATACAATCTAGGAAGTGGACTTCATTCTAGTCTCAAGGTACTTACTTTTGGTTCTGTGAAAAGAGGCGAAAGCAAAGAAATAGGCATGTTCTATGCCAATAATACAGAAAAAGAAATGAATCTTACCTTTATTGTAGAAGGTAATCATTCCAATATAACGTTTACTAATCCGGGCAAACTAGCGCCGAAAGGAAGAGGGAAAATAAACTTCAAATATACCTCTTCATCTAAAAAACAAGAACGCTTGACTTTCAATATCTATCCTTATGTGAACGAAAAAAAAACGTCAACCCCGATAATTGTTAAAGTAACTGAAATAAGTGATTAATTATAAGATATATAACATGAAGTTTAAAAGTGCTTTTTATTTACTATTTTTCTTCTCTGCTTTTCTCTCTTTCGATGGTGTAGCTCAAAATAAACACACATTTGAAATAAAACAAGGCAATTTCCTATATGATGGTAAGGCAATCCAAATTCATTCGGGTGAAATGCATTATAGCAGAATACCCCATCAATACTGGCGTCATCGTATGCAAATGTTGAAGGCAATGGGGTTGAACAGCGTTGCCACATATGTATTTTGGAATCATCATGAAATTTTACCCGAACAATGGGACTTTGAAGGGGATAAAAATCTGGCAGAGTATATTAAGATTGCAGGAGAAGAAGGCTTACTTGTTGTCTTGCGCCCGGGGCCCTATGCCTGTGCCGAATGGGAATTTGGAGGTTATCCATGGTGGTTGCAAAACATATCCGGTATGGAGCTTCGCAGAGATAATCCGGAGTTTCTGAAACGTACAGAAATTTATATTAATCGTTTATTTAAAGAAATAGGACACTTACAGATAACTAATGGTGGTCCTGTAATTATGGTACAGGTGGAAAATGAGTTTGGCTCTTATGTATCACAAAGGAAAGACATTCCTCTAAATGAGCATCGTAGTTATAATGCAAAAATAAAAGACCAGTTAGTTAGAGCTGGATTCAATGTCCCATTGTTTACCTCGGATGGAACATGGTTATTCGAAGGCGGAGCTATAGATGGAGTATTACCAACGGCTAATGGAGAAGGTAATATTCTAAATCTGAAAAAAGCAGTTGATCAGTATCATGGCAATAAAGGGCCTTATATGGTAGCAGAATTTTATCCGGGATGGCTTGCACATTGGGCAGAACCACATCCGGCTATAGATGCTTCTAATATTGCCCGACAAACAGAGGAATATCTGAAAAATGATATTTCATTCAATCTCTATATGGCTCATGGAGGTACAAATTGGGGATTTACCAGTGGAGCCAATTACGATAAAAAACATGATATACAACCAGATCTTACCAGCTACGATTACGATGCCCCTATAAGCGAGGCGGGGTGGGCAACACCTAAGTTTGATTCGTTGCGTGCTGTGATTAAAAAATATGCTCAATATGATATTCCGGATATACCGGCACCTTTCTCTACAATAGAGATACCATCGATAAAGCTAACAAGAGTTGGTGATGTATTGAGTATTCTCGAAAAGCAGAAAAGTGTTCAGAGCACTACTCCTCTTACATTCGAACAACTGAATCAGGGATACGGATATGTTTTATATTCTCGTAAGTTTAACCAGCCTATCAGCGGCACTCTTGATGTATCAGGATTGCGTGACTATGCTGTTGTCTATATCAATGGAGAGAAAGTAGGAGAACTGAACAGGTACTATAATAATTATACTATGGAGATTGATGTCCCGTTCAACTCTACCTTAGAAATCCTTGTTGAAAATATGGGGCGCATCAATTATGGACCTGAAATAGTAAACAATAAAAAAGGTATAATAAGCCCTGTAAAGATTAATAATATAGAGATCGAAGGCAACTGGGAAATGTACACATTGCCAATGCAGGAAGCTCCTGATTTAGATAATATAAAAAAGAATGATGTGTTTAATGTACCTGCTAAAACGAAACAGTTACAAGGGAAACCTATTATTTATGAAGGAGTTTTCGACTTGTCCGAAGTCGGAGATACATTCCTTGATATGGAAAATTGGGGAAAAGGCATTGTGTTCATCAACGGCATTAATATCGGGCGTTATTGGCATGTAGGCCCACAACAAACCCTGTTTATTCCCGGAGTCTGGCTTAATAAGGGGAGCAATAAGATTGTAATATTTGAGCAGATCAATAGTGAGTTGAAAAGTGAAGTGAAAACAGTGAAAACCCCTGTTCTGAATAAATTAAAATAAATAGACATGAGACATATTTCAATTTTATTTTACTCTGTTTTTTTACTACTGCTATCTTCATGTAGTAGTACTCTTCCTCCCAACCCATATGGAGCAATACCTTCTCCTGCTCAGCTCGAATGGCAGAAGATGGAATACTATATGTTCATTCATTTTGGGCCTAATACATTTACTGATGTAGAGTGGGGGGATGGGAAAGAAAATCCTAAGGTTTTTAACCCTTCCGATTTAGATTGTCGCCAATGGGCTGCAACAGCAAAGGCTGCCGGTATGAAGGGGATAATAATAACAGCAAAACATCACGATGGTTTTTGTCTTTGGCCTAGTAAATATAGTACACATACAGTACGTGAAAGTCCTTGGAAAGAAGGTAAGGGCGATTTGCTCAGAGAACTTTCGGATGCATGTAAAGAATATGGACTTAAATTTGGCGTATATCTTTCTCCTTGGGATCAGAACCATCCTGATTATGGAACCCCTGTGTATAATCAAACATTTGTCAATACATTGGATGAAGTGCTGAGTAATTACGGAGATGTGTTTGAGCAATGGTTTGATGGTGCTAATGGAGAAGGTCATAATGGTAAAAAACAGATTTATGACTGGGAACTGTTTAATAATACTGTGTATAAAAAACAGCGGGATGCAATTATATTCAGTGATATAGGTCCCGGATGTCGATGGGTTGGCAATGAAGAAGGCTATATGAGCGAAACCAACTGGTCGAGATTGAATGTAGAAGGATTCGAAGCCGGAAGAAAATCGCCTCCTCTCGATACATTAAATATAGGAAATACACATGGTGAAAAATGGGTGCCCGCTGAAGCAAATACATCTATCCGTCCGGGATGGTTCTTTAGCCCGTCTACAAATGATAAGGTGAAGTCTCTCGAAAAACTCTTAGACATTTATTACGCCTCGGCAGGACGAAATGCAAACCTATTACTTAATGTACCGCCTGACAGAAGAGGACGTATTCACCCCAACGATTCTACCCGTTTAATGGAATTTAGAAACGCTTTGGACAAATCGTTCGAAACGAATCTTGCAAAAGGAGCTGTTTCTGCCAGCTCTGTTCGGGGAGATTCTAAAAGTTATTCTCCCGATAATATTCTGGATGGAAATTATGATAGTTATTGGACTACCGATGATGATATTACCACTGCATCTATAGAGTTGCAATTTGCTTCATCCCGTACTTTCAACAGAATTCTTTTACAAGAGTATATTCCTCTTGGACAGAGAATAGCCCGTTTTAATATTGAATATTGGGATGATGATACCAATTCTTGGAAATTCTTATCCGATGGAACTACAATCGGTTATAAACGTATCTTATGTTTTCCGTCAATAACTACTTCTGGAATAAAAATTAATATAACAAATTCTTTTGCGTGCCCTATTATTAATAATCTGGAAATATACAATGCTCTCAATTTTTCCTCCGGTCTAAAAGAATCAATAGATATTCATGGAGGTATATCGACAGCTAAATGGTCTGTATTTTCGCCTGCATTGGAGAATGTTGGTAGAATAATTGATGGAAAAGATGATGACCCTATATCTCTGGCTATACAATACCCTGTTATCGTCGATTTGGGAGAGAGGGTTGAGTTTAAAGGCTTTTTCTATATTCCGCAAAACTCAGTGGGTGCAGCCAATGTTTCACGATACAATTTTTATGTTAGCGATGATAATAAAAGTTGGATTAAATTGAAATCAAATTCATTGTTTAATAATTTAAGGAATAATCCAATACGACAGGATGTCTTTTTCGACAAAGAAACTAAAGCTCGGTTTATTAAATTCGAAGCTCTCGAATTGACTAATGATGGGGATAAATACAATATTGTAGAACTAGGTATAATTAAGCCATAATGAATAATAAAACAATTATATTCTCTTTTTTTCTATTAGTTAGTAGTATTATTTCAGCTCAGAATGCGGAAAAAGATATTCCCTTAATCCCTTATCCTCAAAATGTAGAGGTAAGAACAGGAGCTTTTACTCTATCATCAAAGACACAATTGGTGCTGCAGGATAGAGGTTTGTTTTGGCAAGAAGCAGCTTATTTGCAGTCTTTAATAAACTCTCTTGTCGGACAAGGTCTGTCTGCTAAAGAAGGTGATAATCGCATTGTTATTACTTATTCTGACAAGATTGCCAAAAGCGAAGGATATGAGTTAGACATAATGCCGGCTCAGATACAATTATCGGCTGCTGATACCAAAGGAATGTTCTATGGTATACAAACCCTTCGGCAATTACTTGAAATATCGGGAAACAGCGAAGGTGGGCTAACTATTCCTTCAATGTATATATCCGACTATCCAGCTTTCGATTGGCGAGGGTCTATGATAGATGTTTCACGCCATTTTTTTTCTATCGAATATTTGAAGAAACATATCGACAGGCTGGCATTTTACAAGATGAATAAACTACATATTCATCTCACCGATGATCAAGGATGGAGAATAGAAATAAAAAAATATCCGGAGCTCACCGGTAAAGGCGCATGGCGCACATACAATAATCAGGATTCTATATGTATGAATTTGGCGAAAAGCAATCCGGACTTTGAGATCGACTCTCGTTATATTATAAAAAAAGGAGAGAAGGATCTATATGGTGGATATTATACTCAAGATCAACTTCGCGATTTAATACAGTATGCCGCAGCACGCCATATAGAAGTTATACCCGAAATAGATATGCCCGGACATATGATGGCGGCAATATCTACCTATCCCGAACTTACTGATGGGAAAATAGGGTGGGGCGAGTTATTTTCTACACCTATATGTCCATGCAAAGAAGGTGTTTATACATTTATAGAAAATATACTGGACGAAGTTGCAGCAATATTTCCGTCCCGATATATCCATATTGGAGCCGATGAGGTAGATAAAATAACATGGAAAGAGTCAGAATTGTGTAAAAAGCTAATGCAGGAAGAAAATATTACTGATGTTGAGAAGCTACAAAGCTACTTTGTTCATCGGGTACAAGATATAGCTCGTTCGAAAGGAAAAGAAATTCTTGTTTGGGATGAGGCATTAGATGGTGGAATTAATTCTGATGCTACTGTTATGTATTGGCGTGGATGGGTAGGTGATTCTCCCCGAAAAGCGGCATTGAATAACAATAAAGTGATTATGTCTCCTACTAACCCTCTCTATTTTGATTATGCTCCCGATAAAAGTTCGCTACATAGCATTTACAATATGAATGTTGTTTATGAAAATGTACCTGCCGAAAAATCTCATCTTATACAGGGTGCACAAGCTAATCTTTGGACAGAACAGATTCCGTCAGAGAACAGAGCCGACTTTCTTCTTTTTCCTCGTCTGACCGCATTGTCTGAACGAGTATGGACTAATCAGAACTTGTATGATAGTTATAGTCAGCGTCTCATAACTCATTTTCCTGTTTTCGATAAATTAGGAATTAAGTATCGCCTTCCCGATCTATCTGGCTTTGCTATGGAAAGTGTATTTACAAAGGAGGCTTTCTTCAATGTTAAAAATCCTCTTCCTGAGATGCAAGTGCGTTATACGACCGACGGTAGTGTTCCTAGCCTGCACTCCTCTATACTTGATTCCCCTATCAAAATAACCGAACCTATACAGTTAAAGTTTGCATTGTTTAGCCCTGCCGGCTCAAAAGGAGATATTTATACCGTTAATTACAGAAGAGTTTCGATGCCAAAAGCTATAAAGCTTAATGCAACAGAGGTGAAGCAAGGTTTGTTGTGTCGTTTCTATGATGGTCTTGTAAAAGGTACGACAGAAATTAAAGAACAATGGGATAAAGAGCAACAAGTCGCATCTATTACTGTTCCAAAAGATTTTGTAACATCAGCTTTTGCCCTGAAATACGCAGGATATATCAATGTGCCTGAAACAGGCATCTATACCTTTTTCCTTACTTGCGACGATGGAGGTGTACTTAGCATCAACAATAAAGTTGTTGTAGATAATGATGGATTGCATTCTGCTATCGAAAAAAGTGGGCAGGCTGCTTTAGCAAAAGGATATAACGCTTTCCAACTCAACTTTGTGGAAGGTGGTGGAGGCTTTACCTTAAGACTTCAGTATAGTTTCAATGGTTCCGAACCTAAAGATATACCCGATAGCTGGTTTGCTTATTAACGGACTTACTACTTATAAAATAATCTCATGAAAACGACTATATATCTTTTTTGTATTCTTTTTTTTAGTATTTCATCTCTCTCGGCACAACAATCTTTCAAGTACAAAGATCCTACATTAAGTGTAGAAGAACGTACTAAAGACCTGTTGAGGCTTATGACTCTGGAAGAAAAAATAGGACAGCTTCTCTGTCCTTTGGGATGGGAAATGTATGAGAAAAAAGAAGGTAAGATAACACATTCTGCCAAGTTTGAAGAATATGTAAGCAAACAACATATTGGTATGCTATGGGCTACCTACAGAGCTGATCCTTGGACTAAAAAAACACTTGAGAATGGTTTAACTCCGGCTCAGGCAGCAGAAGCAGGAAATGTTTTGCAGCGTTATGTTATGGAAAATACCCGCTTGGGAATACCTGTCTTCTTGGCCGAAGAGGCTCCTCATGGGCATATGGCTATAGGCACTACGGTGTTTCCTTCGGGGATAGGACAGGCTGCAACGTGGAATCCTTCCCTTGTAGAGAAGATGGGAGAAGCTATATCTAAAGAGATACGTTTGCAGGGAGGACATATAAGCTACGGGCCTGTACTCGATCTGTCTCGTGATCCACGCTGGTCTCGGGTAGAAGAGAGCTTTGGAGAAGATCCTGTACTTACTGCCGAGATAGGAGCTGCTATAGTGAGAGGTACTGGAAAAGGAAATATTAGAGATCAATTTGCTACCATTGCCACTCTGAAACACTTCACCGCTTATGGTATACCCGAAGGAGGGCATAATGGGAATACAGCTACTGTCGGCCCACGCGAACTTTTGGATAATTTTTTACCCCCTTTCAAGAAGGCAATCGAAGCAGGAGCTTTATCTATAATGACGGCCTATAATTCTATAGATGGAGTGCCGTGTACATCAAATAAATACCTATTGACAGATATATTGCGTGATGATTGGAAATTCAGAGGATTTTCTGTTTCCGATCTTGGTAGTATAGAAGGCATTCATGAAAATCATGCTGTCGCTTCGTCTGTGAAAGAAGCTTCCACCTTGGCTATTAATGCCGGACTCGATGCCGATTTGGGAGGAAAAGCATATCTGCAATTGATAGATGCAGTTCGTGAAGGCAAAGTACAGGAAGCTGTGATTGATACTGCAGTCTGTCGTATTCTTCGTCTCAAATTTGAAATGGGGTTGTTCGACAATCCTTATGTAGATAGTAAAAAAGCGGCAACAGAAGTTCGAAATGACTCACATGTTACATTAGCCCGCAAGGTAGCACAGGAATCTATTGTTTTATTAAAGAATGAGAATGGTACTCTTCCTTTATCCAAGAAGGTAAAGATCGCCTTAATTGGCCCCAATGCAGATAATATATACAATATGCTGGGAGACTATACTGCTCCACAAGAAACAAAAAATATTAAAACTGTGCTGGATGGCTTGAAGAGTAAAACGCAAAATAGTCGTATAGAGTATGTAAAAGGATGTGCCATACGCGATACTGCTAACCTTTCTATAGACGAGGCTGTTGCAGCTGCTAAGCGTGCCGATATAGCTATTGTTGTGGTTGGAGGCTCCAGTGCTCGCGACTTTAAGACTAAATATATTGAGACAGGAGCTGCTGTTGCGTCCGAAGAAAGTGTCTCTGATATGGAGAGTGGGGAAGGTTTTGACAGATCAACTCTTGATTTGCTGGGAAAGCAAGAGGAACTCCTCAAGGCTATCAAAGAAACAGGTAAACCTATGATCGTTATTTATATACAAGGACGTCCTTTGAATATGAATTGGGCGGCTGATAATGCTCAGGCATTACTTACAGCATGGTATCCGGGGCAAGAAGGCGGTTTAGCGATTGCCGATGTTCTTTTCGGAGATTACAATCCGGCAGGACGATTACCTATATCAGTGCCGAGATCGGTAGGACAGATTCCTGTATATTACAATCGTAAAAATCCGTGGGGACATAATTATGTTGAAATCACATCTAAACCTTTATATACGTTTGGTTATGGATTAAGCTATTCTTCATTCGAATATAAAGATCTGAAGATAACAGAAAAAGGTGAAAGTGGATATACAGTGTCCTTAAAGGTGAAAAATGCCGGGCTATACGATGGCGATGAAGTTGTGCAACTTTATATTAGAGACGAATTTGCTTCTGTGGTACAACCTGTAAAGCAATTAAAACATTTCGAACGAGTTAAACTGAAAAAAGGGGAAACTAAAAATATTGTTTTCTCTCTATCCAATAGCGATTTGTCTATCATAAATGAAAAAATGGAGAGAATTGTTGAGCCGGGCACTTTCTCTCTTCTGATAGGAGCTTCAGCCGACGATATTAGGCTTGAAGGTAAACTAAATGTAAAATAACTAAATCATTGTATCATGAATATATTAAAACAAATATTAACGTGTGGGGTTCTTCTCGGCGGACTATTCTGTTCTTGTGCCAATCAACAGAACGAAAATAACAATTTAGCCGAACTCACGCAGTATGTTGATCCATACATCGGTACGGGAGATCACGGGCATGTTTTTATGGGAGCGAATGTTCCTTTCGGATTGGTTCAACTAGGCCCTACGAATCTGAGTACAGGTTGGGATTGGTGCTCGGGTTATCACTATTCCGATTCTACAATATTAGGATTTGGTCATATGCACCTTAGTGGAACGGGTATAGGCGATTTGGGAGATATAAGCCTGATGCCTGTATTGGGTGATGTAAAATTAGAGAAAGGTACTTTACCCGATCCTTCTACCGGGCTGTATTCTTTTTTCTCACACGAACGGGAGACTGCAAAAGCCGGATATTATGCTGTTCATCTCGATAGATTCGGTATAGATGTAGAACTGACAGCTACAAAGAGGGTTGGTTTTCATAAATATACATTTCCCGAGTCGGATGATGCCCGGATTATTATCGATTTGGAACGTGGCATAGGCTGGGATACACCAACAAAAGGATATGTTGTTCAGGAGAACGACTCTGTTGTATCAGGATACCGTTATTCAAGGGGGTGGGCTAAAGATCAACGAGTATATTTTACAGCTGTCTTTTCTAAACCAATTACGGGTTTTTCGGTACTCGATACCACCCGGATAAGCGATACTCGCAAAGAGGAAATGCATAGTGTTTTTGCCCAAGTACATTTGTCTAAAAGTCTGAAGAATGAACCCGTATTTGTAAAAGTAGCTTTGTCTCCTGTTAGTATAGATAATGCTAAGTTGAACATGGAGCAAGAACTCTCCGGTTGGAATTTTGATCAAACGGTTGCCGAGGCCGATAAAGCATGGAATGAGGAACTGAATAAAGTGAAGATAGAAACTAATGATATACATGTCAAGCGTACATTTTATACAGCATTGTATCATACAATGATTGCTCCATCTGAGTTTTGTGATGTAAATGGAGACTATTATGGTGCTGATCAACAGAATCACTCTTCCGACGGATTTGTCAACTATACTACTTTTTCTTTGTGGGATACCTATAGGGCTGCACATCCGTTGATGTCGATTATTCACCCCGAAAAGATGAAGGATATAATAAATACAATGCTTCATATATATAGCCAGCAAGGCAAGCTGCCTGTATGGCATCTTATGGGGTGCGAAACAGATTGTATGGTTGGTAATCCGGCTATTCCTGTAGTTGCTGATGCCATACTGAAAGGTTATGACGGATTCGATTATAATCTGGCATACGATGCAATGAAAGCGTCTGCTATGTTTGATGACAGGAGTCTCGATCTTCTTAAGAAGTATGGATATATACCTTACGATAAGGATAAATCATTTGAGACAGTAGCTAAGGGGCTCGAATATGCCATAGCAGACTGGTCGTTGGCTCAGATTGCAAAAAAGATGGAGAAAAACGATGACTATGAATACTTCAGTAAACGGGCAATGTCTTATAAGTACTACTTCGATACGCAAACTCGTTTTATGAGAGGAGTTTCTTCACAAGGGAAATTTCGTGAACCTTTCGATCCCATTCATTCTATCCACATGGGTGATGATTATACCGAAGGTAATGCTTGGCAATACACATGGCTTGTGCCTCACGACATACCGGGACTTATTAATCTAATGGGAAGTAAAGATATTTTTATCAATAAACTGGACTCCTTATTCACCATACAAGGAGATATGGGTAAGGAAGCTTCTCCCGATATTAGTGGATTAATCGGACAATATGCTCATGGAAATGAGCCTAGTCATCACATTCTGTATATTTATCCGTATGTTGGTCAACCTTGGAAAACCGCAGATAAGGTGCGGGAGGTGATGTCTTCATTCTATTCTGATAGTCCGGCAGGATTGTCCGGAAATGAAGATGTCGGACAGATGTCAGCATGGTATATACTCTCTGCTCTGGGTTTTTATCAGGTAGAACCGGCAGGAGGTAAGTATATTTTTGGTAGTCCTCTTATTGATAAGGCCGAAATAAAAGTAAAAGATGGTAAGGTCTTTTCTATTATCGCTAAAAATAATAGCTCTGAGAATAAATATATACAAAATATAAAATTGAATGGAAAAGCCTACAATAGTTATTATATTGATTTCAAAGATATTGCAGTAGGCGGACTATTGGAAATAGAGATGGGTAATACACCTTCCAAAACTTATGGTGTACAATAAATGAACTAAGGAAACTTAGGCCGCTATATTTTTATACCTCTAAAGATGTAAATTATGTTTTAAATCTTTAGGGGTATTTTTATTTTCAATTGTCATAGGGTTAAAGTTCGGATAAGAGAGCTTATTCGTTAGTAATACAAATCTGCATCTGAAATTATTTTATTGTTTGTAAAGATTTATCTATAAGGTAAATATATTTCTTGTAGTAATGATTAAAGTAATAAACGAAAGAAGAGTGAAAACCGTTACATTCGTTACTTTTTAGTTAAAACGATGATTCGTGAAAAGTGTAAAACGAAAGGTGAAAATAGAATGAAAACCTGTAAGGTTTGTCAGGTTTTAGTTAAAATTTCGATTGTCGAAACAGATAGAGTAATTATTTCAAATGATGTTAATCTTATTTGTATTATGGAATATATAGAGCATTATTCTCTATAACTTGTAAAGTAGATTCTAAATATTCACACAAACAATAACTCCTATGAAAAAGTTTTTTATGTATTTGTTAGCTTTAGTCTGTTCGGGTACTATATCCGCTCAGATGCCTTCTATAGCGAGTGCAGATAATGCAGTTGTATTCCAAAAGTTGCGAATAGATGTCAAGATTGTAGGTAATGTAGCTTCATCCACATGGACAATGACGTTTGAGAATAAATCTCATCGCACGATGGAAGGAAATCTTACTTTTCCTTTGGGTGAAGGCATTGCTGTAGACAATTATGCTATCGACATAAATGGGAAAATGCGTAATGCTGTTCCTGTAGAAAAAGCAAAAGCTACAACTGTATTCGAGGACATATCACGAAGAAAAGTCGATCCGGGTATATTGGAAAAAATAGACGGAAACAGTTTTCGCACACGAATATATCCTATAGCAGCAAGGGGTGGAACTCGTACGGTTTCTATAGGATTCAATGAGGAATTGACAGTAGAAGATAATATGCTGAAGATGAACATTCCTCTTGCATTTAAAGAAAAGTTAAAAGACTTTACTGTCAATATTGATGTTATAGAGAGTGCTTTACCTCCTAAGATAGTAAACAGTAGTCAGTTTGTTTTTGAAAAAGCTGAACAAACATATAGCCTAAGCAAAACTTTTAAAGATTATATACCTGACAACTCGATAAATATTGTTATTCCGAAAAGTTCGAATGTACCTGAAGTTAGTATACAGAAGCTGAACAATAGTTATTACTTTCTGGCTAATGTAATGATAGAGGGACAAAAACGGGTTAAGCCTCAACCAAAACATATAACTATTCTTTGGGATCAATCACTTAGTTGCGAAAGCCGTAATCTAAAAAAAGAGCTGGAAATGCTAGGCGCTTATATAACTAAAGTGCAGCCCGCAACTGTACGTCTGATTGCTTTCAGCAACGATATAATAGAAGATAAAGATTATACTGTGAACGGAACAGACTGGAGCAATTTGGAAAAGCGGCTGAGGGCTACAATTTACGATGGTGCGACTAATTATGCTCCATTGAAACTAAAAAAATATAGAACGGATGAATTCATTCTTTTTAGTGATGGATTGGCCAATTATGTAGGTGAAGAATTAGAAATTGGTAGATCGGCTGTATATACTATAGCCTCCAATCCTAAGAGTAATTTCTCTTTACTTAAAAGTATTGCATCTAGGTCGAAAGGTGAATTTATTAATCTCAATGTGTTAGATACAGGACAGGCAGTAGACCTGTTAAGCACTCAGGTTTTTAAATTTTTGGGAGTAAAAGAGAGTAGAAGTGAAAATAATGGAGCTTTATTGCTTTCTCAGAATACAAATGAGTATTATCCCTCCATACCTACTGCCGTTTCCAATAATATACTGATTGCAGGTTGTGTTGCCAACTACGGGCAGGCGATTACCCTTCAGTTTGGATATAGTGGAGATGTAACAGTTGAACGTACTATAGAAATAAAAGGGAAAACAACCGACAAACTCGACCTTAGCCGTATATGGGCAGGCAAAAAGATTGATGAGTTGGATATGGAGTATGATAAAAACAGAAAAGAGATAGAGGAGTTAGGACGGAGATATGGTATTGTTACTCGTAATACTTCATTGATGGTACTTGAAGAAGTTCGTGACTATATCCGTTATAATATAGACCCTCCGGCTGAATTGAGGGCTGAGTATGATCAACTAAGGGGACGAACTCCTAATAATAAGAATAGCTTTGAGCAATCTATTTTCAATCTTGAATATCTGTTGGCACGTCTCGATAAATGGTATAATTGGCAAACTCCGGTAGTAAAAAAAGAAAGACCAATAAACAACTCTGTGAAGAATAATAACAAGTTTGTCCCTCCTGCTATTGTAAGTGACAATGAAGTTACAGAAAGTTCTTTTGTTATGGAAGATAATTCTGATATTTTAGAAGAGGTGGTAGTCGTTGGATATGGAACACAGAAAAAATCACATGCTACAGGAAGTGTATCGTCTGTTCACTCTTCTGAATTGAGTTCGGCACTGAGTGGTAAAGTTGCCGGAGTATCTGTTACTAATGCAGAAGAAAAGAAATCGGTATCTAAAGATGCTGTTTCAGATGCAAGTAATAAAGATATCTCAATAAATGTACAACAAGCAGAGAATAATACTATACCTACAAGTGTATTTAAACCTCATGTCGCTGAAAATAGGAAATATCTGTCTACGATAGAAAATGCGGACGATAGCTATATTGCTTATCTGGAATGCAGGAACGAGTATCGTACTTCGACTAAATTCTATTTCGATGTTGCTCAGTTCTTTGCCGACAGGAATGAGAAAGAAATCGCTTTGCGTATATTGTCTAACATAGCCGAACTGGATCAGGAAAACTATGAACTATACAAAGGTCTTGGTTACAAGCTAAAGGCTATGGGACAACATCATGCAGCCAGCTATGTGTTCAAAAAAGTTTTGGCATGGCGTCCTATGGAACCTCAACCATATAGAGACTACGGACTTTCGCTGGTTGATGAAGGTAAACTGCAAGAAGGGTTAGATATGCTGATTGAAGGTATAACCCGTAAATATGCTGCTAATATTCCAAATCTTTTTAGAGGAGTTCAAGAAATATTCTTTACCGACATAAATGGATTAGTAGCCAGATATCCCGATCTTAAAGTAAAGGAGGATTTCCGGAAATATGTAAAACCTGTAGACTCTGATGTGCGTGTGATACTCAGCTGGAATCTTGCCGACTCTTATATCGACCTGCATATCACCGATCCTAATAGTGAGCTTTGCGATTACAGAAATATGAATACCAGTACAGGAGGACAGTTTTCATCCGATTTTGCAGGAGGATATGGACCTCGTGAATTTATACAACACAAAGCTGTAAAGGGTACTTACCGCATTCAGACTAACTACTATGGTGATAATATACAGAAAGTCGCAGGTCCGGCTATGATTATGGTAGAGGTCTATAAAAACTTTGGTACATTCAAAGAGCAACGAACTATTGTTGCTGTACATCCGAATACGACTAAAGGTAGCATGTTCGATGTAGGTGAATTGGTATGGTAGCAAGCCCAACCTTGTAACAACGTTTCCGGACATAGGCAATGAGACTATGTCCGGATTATTTGTTGCTATCTGATTAAGTTAGTGTCTTTATCTGCTTCAGAAGACTAGCAATCTCACCTTCTTCTTTTTTTATCATTTTGAGAATATCATTGCCCAATTGTGTCAGGGTAAAATACATCTGACGTTTGTCTTCTTTCCCTAATGCCCGCTCAATGAATCCTTTGTTTTCTACCGATTTTATAACCTTCGATGTATTGGAGCCACTCAAAGCCAAAGCTTCGGCGAGTTCAGAAGAAGAAAGTTTCTTTTCTTTCAGGCTACACAAAAGCATACCTTCATTTAGAGACAGATCATGTTTCTGCTGAAAATATTCTTCAAACTCTCTTATCGAACGATAAATATCCCGTATGGTACAAAGCGTTTTCATCCTTATTTTTTTTCTAACAATATCTCATTTATTAACTTCTTAAATTCACTTTTAGGCAGAGCACCCTGAACCATTTGTGGTTTTCCGTTCTTTGGAACAAATAAAAGAGAGGGGATACTTCTTATTCCGAATACGGCAGCCAGTTCTTGTTCTTGTTCTGTATCTATTTTATAGATATAAATTTCTTTATCATATTCTTCGGCCAACTCTTCCAATACAGGAGCTATTGCTTTACAAGGGCCACACCAGTCTGCATAAAAGTCTATGATTGCCGGTTTGTCGCCCAGATACTTCCATTCGTTAGGATTAGCCTCGTAATTTGCTATTTTAGTAAGAAAGTCGATTTTATTTAATTTTATTGTTTTCATTTTATTTTCTACTATTTTTGTTTCACTTTTATTTGTTGATGAAGACTGTCCGTTGCAAGACATAAAGTGCATGCTCGAGATGATTATTAAAGTCGCTGTAATTATTTTTTTCATTTATTATCTGTGTTATTAGATTATTGTATCATTTTTTTCTCCCAAAGAAACGTATTACTGATCCTGTCCCTTTATGTCCAGCTCCTTCGCTTAGTTCTATTTCTATTTGTTCCAGGTTGATAATTTCAAGTTCGGGAAAATCTGTTTTTATTTCATCTGTAGAATATAACATATCGACATCGGAAGGTCCTCCTACCGAAGAATTTATTTGCTGGTACTCTAAATGCTCTTTGCTAAATCCTTCCAGAATTATATACCCTCCCGATTTTAGCAAAGATAATAACATTTTATAGTATTCAGTCCTTTTGCTATGTGCTATATGGACATATATAAGTGCTATTGCATCATAATAATCAGGAATATAATTTTCTTTTGCTTCTTCAAAATCAATTACTTTGTACATTATGTTTACACCGTTCTTTACTGCCAACTGCATCGCTTTTTCTTTGGCTTGTTTGCTTTGGTCGAAAGCATCTACTGTCCATCTCTTTTTTGCTGAGTAGACACCATTACGGCTTTCTCCGTCAGCCGGGAGTAAGATTTTACCGGGAGGCAAAGTGTCGATTATTTCTTTGAAATAGTTGTTTGACGCTTCTCCATAGGCATATTCCTTACCACTATATTTTGTGTCCCATCTTCCGTTCATACTTGATGCTTTATAAAATTATCAATCTGAAATTAATCCAACTACCTCCATTGTGACAATTAGAGAAGCCATTCTTTTTCATCAGGCTCACAGCACTGGAACTTCTCATACCGCTGGCACATACTACAACAAAGCATTGAGTCTTGTCTAGCTTTTGCAAATGCTTACTCAATTCATCCAAAGGAATGTTTTTCGAGTTTCTGATATTCCCACTTGCATATTCACTTTTTGTCCGGACATCCAAAAGAGATGCACCATTTTCTAAAAGCTCTCTTAACTCAGCTTTAGAATTCATGTTAAACATATTCTTTAGAAACTGTATCATTGTTGTCTATCTGTTCTTGAAAAAAACATACTCAGTAATGTGGCTCCCAATAGTGTCCCCCATAATATACTCATGGTAGGAGATGCGGTAATAGGGCATGTACCTGTGCTACATCCTATATAGTACCAATATATGTATCCTCCTGCTCCTCCGATGAGCCCTCCTACCAGATAGGGCCAGTTCTTTTTTGCTAATCTGATTATTTTGTCCATTTTTTGTCCATTTTAAATTGTCCTATCAAAGTATTTTTGATTTGAAACTACTGATTTATGAATTTATATAGTCATCGCTTTTAACTAAAAAGTAATGAAAGTAACTGTTTTTATCTGTTTTTATTTGTCGCTTTTCTATCCGTTTTAACTAAAACCTGACAAAGTTGTACACATTTTCTTCTGTTTCACAATTATCATTATTCAGCTCTCTTGGTTTCGCTCAAGCTTCTACCTCGGAGAAGTTCGAAGAGCTTCTCTATAGATAAATCTTTTAAATTCAACGACTAAATCTCTTTATATACAAATATAGGAATAAAATTCCATAAGAAAATAATTCTATAGGAATATTATATAGTTTTTTTCTATGGTTGATAAATCTTTTCTTGTTTGTAACAACTATTTAATATTAAGCTTTTTCAAGATCAATTCGAGAGGACAAAACTTAGTAAAAGATGACTGAATAAGGTTGATTGCTACAAAAGCAGGAAGTAATAACCAACCTGCCGAAACTAAATATGCAAGGATAGTTCCTGTTAATACAAGTGTTCCTGCCACGATTCGGATAATATATTCTCGTTTCATATCATAAAAATTTTGAAAAGTTTTCTATATCTAGTATAAACGCATGCACCGGAAACGGATTTTGGGTTTCCTCGTTACACTTGTCTATTTTTGAAATGGTTTTATTCGCTATTTCTTCGGTGGTAAAGCTGAATAGCATAATAGAATTTGTTTTGGCATCGCCGGCATTGGCGGCAAACCAACCCGGGTTTTCCTTCTTTTTCTTGTACCCAATAATATTACTTACACTAAATCTTTTTATACCTGTATTTTGGAGCAGGTCGGCTACCTGCTCCTGATGCTCTTTTATGCTTAATACGACTAATAATTTCATAACAGTTTATTTTATTTTATTTTTCAGCATTTTGTAATACAACAGAGGAACCACAATAAGGGTAAGTATTGTAGAGGTTATTGTTCCTCCCATCAGAGAGATTGCCAATCCTTGAAATATGGGATCGAAAAGTATTACTATAGCACCCAATACCACTCCTCCGGCGGTAAGTATAATGGGTGTAGTGCGTACAGCACCGGCCTCTATTACTGCTTGTTTGAGAGGAACACCTTCTTTCAGGCGTATATCTATAAAGTCTATCAGGAGTACTGAGTTTCGTACCATAATACCCGCCAGGGCGATGAAACCTATCATAGAAGGTGCACTAAAGTAAGCCCCCATAATCCAATGTCCGAATATGATACCTATCAGAGATAGTGGTATAACTGATAGCTGTACTAATGGGGTGATAAAGTTCTGAAACCATGCTACAATGAGCACATAGATAATAATAAGCACAAATAAGAATGCCAGTCCCAAATCACGAAAGACTTCGTAAGTGATTTGCCATTCGCCATCCCATTTCAGAGAAAAATTGTCTTCATACTTGGGTTGCTCGCTATACTCTTCCGATAGGGTATAGCCTTCGGGTAGTTTTATCGACGATAGCTTTTCCGACACCTCTGTAATCGGGTAAACAGGACTTTCCAAATTTCCGGCCACCTCAGTAAGAACATATACTACACGTTTCTGATCTTTACGATGTATGCTCTTGTCTTTTTCTCCCTCTGTTACATTTATCAGATCGCCTATCGGGATAGTCATTCCTTGTTGGTTTATAGCTTTCATACTAAGTACTTCTTCTATGCTCGATTTATCCTTGTCGGGTAATTGGAGGTTTATTCCTATCTGATTTACAGTCGAAGGGTGATGTAGTATGTCCACCTGCATACCCGATAGAGCGGCCTGTACGTTTTGTACTATCTGAGCATTAGGTATTCCTAGCTTCATAGCCTTGTCTTTGTCTACTTCAAATTTGTATTCCGTCTGGTTGTCCTCTACAGACCAATCTACATCTACTACATTTTCCGTTGCTACCAGCAGGTCTTTCACTTGCTTTGCCACTGCTATTTGCTGCGTATAGTCCGGCCCGTATATTTCGGCAACAATGGTAGACATTACCGGTGGGCCCGGTGGAACTTCTACTACTTTCACATTGGCATTATATCTTTTACCTATATTTTGCAATTCTGAACGCATCGACTTGGCTATGTCGTGGCTTTGTTCGCTTCGGCTGCCTTTGTCTACCAGATTTACTTGTATGTCGGCTACATTATCGCCCATGCGCATGTCGTAGTGACGTACCAAGCCATTGAAGCTGATAGGTGCTGATGTGCCTATGTATGTCTGATAGTTAGTAACCTTGTTGTTTCTTCCTATATATATGGATAGTTCTTTGGCTACGGCAGCAGTACGCTCAAGGGTTGTACCCTCGGGCATATCTATAATTACCTGAAATTCGTTCTTATTGTCGAACGGTAACATTTTTACAGGTACCGATTTTGTGTAGAACAGAACAAAAGAACCTAGCAGAACAACGCTTAGTGTAATCATAAAAGTCCAGCGCTTTTTCCTGCTTTCGAGAAAAGGGGAAACAATATGCGAGTATATTTTATATATTTTGGTTTTATGCAAAATTTGTTCGGAATCTTCAGCTCCTTCTGTATTTGAGCCTCCTTTTTGTTCTTTATGTCTTAAGAATAGATATCCGAAATAGGGGGTGAGGGTAAGGGCTACAAGCAATGAAAATATCATGGCTATGGATGCCCCGATGGGCATCGGACTCATATAAGGGCCCATCATACCAGAGACGAATGCCATAGGTAATACAGCTGCAATAACGGTAAGTGTAGCCAATATTGTAGGATTACCTACTTCATTTATCGCATACAAGGCTGCTTGCAATGGCGGTAATTTTTTCATCTTGAAGTGGCGGTGCATATTCTCAGCAATGACAATGGAATCGTCAACCACAATACCCGTAACGAAGACCAATGCAAACAGAGTTATCCTGTTGAGGGTATATCCTAAGAAATAATAGGCAAATAGTGTGAGTGCAAATGTAACGGGTACGGAAAGGAAGACCACCAGTCCGCCACGCCATCCCATTGCTGCCATTACGAAAAGTGTGACCACGACGATAGCAATAGACAAGTGCCATAGCAGCTCAGATACTTTATGTGAAGCTGTTTCTCCATAGTTGCGTGTGGTTTCTACTTGTATGTCGTTCGTTATCACGTCTTTTTTTAAATGTTCTACTTTTTCGATGACTACTTCGGCGAGTCTCATGGCGTCTGCACCTTTTTTCTTTGCAACAGAAATTGTTACGGCCGAATAGTCGTCTGGCATAGCTGCTCTTTTGTCGACTGAATTAGCTCCATATCCGAAGGAAACATAGCGTTGAGCTGTTTCAGGACCGTCTTCTATTTCGGCTATCTGATATAGATATACAGGCTGATTGGTATTTGTTCCTACTATCAGATTCTTCACTTCGTCTACATTGGCAAAAAAGTTTCCTGTACGAACAGAATATACCATATCGACTGTAACTATGTTTCCGCTGTGCATCTGTGCATTATTAGCCTGCAATGCTTGAGATATAGTACCGAAATCGAGTTTGTTTTCGGCCATTTTATCTTTGTCGAGCATCACTTTCACTTGCCTGCTTCGCCCTCCTATAATATTTATTTGTGAAACGTCTGGTATCTTTTTTATCTCGTTGCCAACCACTTCTGCTACTTGCCGTATCTGATAATCGCCTACATTGTCGCTCCAGAGGGTAAATGCCAGTGCGGGTACATCGTCAATAGCCCGTGTTTTTACCAGAGGCATAGTCGCTCCCTGTGGCATGCGATCCATATTCTTTATTATTTCGTTGTAGAGTTTCACCAGTGAGCGCTCTACATCTTCTCCCACATAAAACTGGACAGTGAGCATGGCCATGCCGTTCATTGAGGTAGAATAGACATGTTCCACGCCTTTTATATTTGATATTATTTTTTCGATGGGCTGCACCAGACCCGATTCCACTTCCAGAGGTGTAGCTCCCGGGTAACCGATCATAATATCGGCCATAGGAACTTCTATCTGAGGCTCTTCTTCTCTTGGTATAAAGTATATACTAAATATGCCAAGGAGTATGAAAGCAAACATGAGTAGAATGCTCAGTTTCGATTTAATAAATGCTCCGGCTATTTTTCCTGAAATTCCGTTTTCCATAATTTGCTCGCTTATTTAGATGTTGCAACTTTCTTACCGTTATATAATTTCCTTTCGGCTTTTAGTACAATTCTCTCATTTGGTCTAATCCCCGAAAGAACTTCGACCCGATTGCCCGACTTTTTGCCTAAGCGTATCCAGCGCAGTATAGCTTGATTCTCTTCGTCTACAATGTATACCCCTGTGAGTTGGTCGCGGTGAACAATCGAAGACTCTTCTATCATTATCCGAGAAGAAGTTCTCTCTTTTGTATTGTTGGGAATGAAGATACTGGCATACATACCCGGACGGATGTTCGTTTTATCTTTACTGTTTATAGCCAGCTTCATCGAATACTGTCCTCCGGTCCGATATGCTGATGGACTTAACTCTACTATTTTGCCGGTTATTGCTATATCCTGTGAGTTGAGCTCTATTTGGGCCGTATCGCCCACTCTTACATATTGTATATAGTTTTCGGGTATAGTAGCCGATACTTGTAATTCGCCATGCTGTTCTAATGCAAGTATTGGCATTCCCGGATTTGCCATGCTGCCTTCATCTGCCATTTTTTGTGTTACAACGCCTGAAAATGGTGCACGGATACTTGTATAGGCCAGCATTGCATTTACTTCGTTCATTTGTTGGTGTGCCATCTGTGATTTAGCCTTCATTGAAGTGTTTTGTAGTGCTACATTTTCCAGCTCTTTATCTGATACGCTGTTTTGTTCACGCAGGATTTTGAAACGTTCATAGTCTCGTTGTGCGTTCTTGACTGCGGCTTCAGCTTCTTGAATCATAGCTTGTACTTGTGCCTTTTTGGCCAACACATCGTCGCTACTGATAGCTACTAAAAGCTGGCCTTCTGCTACTTTATCGCCTGGTTTTACATATATTTTACGTATGTAGCCCATTGTGCGGGTACTTATAGTCGCTGTCTGTTTTGCAGTTACTTCTCCACTGAGGTTAAAGCCTTTATTGTTGTTTTCGGTCGGAGAATATACTTCTACTATTGTGGCTTTCTCGTCTTTGTTTTCTTGGTTGTTTGTTGAGCAGGAATATAGTGCAGCGAATCCGACTATGCCCAAAATTGTATTCTTTAATGCTTTCATTACTTTATATTTGTCTGATTAATAATCTATTTTGATAAAAAAATGAGATATGCCAACGCTATATTATATGTCATTACAGCCTGTGCTTGCAAAAGCTTTTGTTGCGAGAGTTGAGCCTGAGACATCAGCAGGTCTGTAGTGCTTACCAGTCCTTCTTTGTGTCGGTTGCTTTGGATGCGCAGAGCTTCTTCCGACTGTTCTACACTTATTGTATGCTTGTTTATTTCTATTTGTAAGTCATTTATTTCTCTATTCGTTTTCTCTATTTCGAGCTTACTCTGTTTGATCTGAAACTTTTGTTCTTCTCTGAGTCTGTCTCTTTGATACTGATAGGTTTTTATTTTGCTTCTGTTCTGATTGCCTGAAAATATATTCCATGTAAGATTTATGCCTATCAGATACGAATCGGCATGGAATCCAAAAGGCTTAGAATCATTTAGCTGATATGTACCAAAGGCATTGATACGGGGTAGATAAGCCATTTTAGACGATTTTACCATCATATCTGTGGCATCAATAGCTTTTTCCATAGCTCTGATGTCAGCTCTGTTAGTTAATATTTCATTTGTAGTGAAATTTCTTTCTGTCTCAGACAGTGTGTCGGATATGTATATTGTACTTTCTACCTCTGTTCCCATCAGTAAAGCAAGACCATCCGATGCATTTTGTATACTGCTTTCGGCTTTAGATAATGCGCTTTCTATGGTGTTTACCTGTACTTGAGCATTTAGCAAGTCAGATTTTTGTATTAAGCCTTGATAGTAGAAATTATTAACAGATTCATAAATCAGCTTTACATCATTTAGCGAATTTGATAAAATGTTTTTTGCCATATATGAGAATTGAAGTTGTGTATATGCCTTTTTTACTTCAAATTCGATATATTCTTTTGTTCTCTGTGTCTTATGTTTATACATTTCCTCTTGTGCTTTTGCTCCCCTTCGGGAATATATCATGTCCATATTCAGTAAAGGTAATTTTGCATCTACTTTGGCACTATAATCTTGTACTGCTCCCGGATTGTTTAGTTTGCTAGGATCGAAGTCCATAGCCGTTACAGTCTGTTGTTGCAGCAGAAAACCAAAAGCATTCAACGGATTGTTTGTGCTCAATGCTGTATAACCCAAATCTACTGACGGAAGAAAAATGGCATCAGTCTGCCTATATCGTGCATTGGCTGTTTTTTGCTCCAGTTCGGCCATCTTTATTTGGCTGTTGTCCCTTACTGCTATATCTATGGCTTCTGCAACAGATATATAGTGTTTATTTTGTGCTTCGAGAGTGCCGGCAAGTAGTATTGCGGCGATGGCTGTTATTAAATTTACTTTCTTAACCATATTTGTTGTTCTATAGGAAATTATGTCTTATGGAAATTATATGCAAAGGAAAATAATATTTCCCGATAAAACAAATTTCCAAAGGAAAATAATTATAAATGTAATATTGGGAGGGTGTTAAGAAATTATTATTTGAAATAACAGAATGAATAAACTGTTGCCTTATCTAGATAATAGAACTGGCTATAAGAAAAAAGCCCGGTAAAATACCGAGCTCTCACAATAAATTAAACTACAAACTTTAAGACTTGGGAAAATTATTCAAGTCTTTTGACTAAACTAACTATTTATTAAAACTTATGTGTATTCAAATTTTTATCAACAAGGAAACCATCCGTAGCTTTCAGCTCAAATTTTATTTTTCTTTTGGCTTTCAGTTTAATTATAAATAAATCAGAGGTTCCCTCAATAGTTTCTTTGTTTCCGATGTTTACAAATGTAGGATAGAGAGATTTCACACCATTGGTATGAAGACGGTCGTTTGTCAGATTGTCCATTTCTTTCATATTCAGACTTTGTACACCTACAAATTCATAATACTGAGGGTCGTATTGCAAAGCAAAACTTAACGCATTTACAGATAGAAGATTAGTTCCTTTTACATGGATTTCTATAATCTCATCTTTGTTATAGGTTTGTTTTGTTGTACTAAGCTCGATACTTCCTTCTACATTGTCTACTTTCTTATTATCTATACCTCCATCGAGCTGAGTAGCCAATACGGAAATATCATAAGCATCAATCAGTCCGTTTTTGTTGATGTCCCCATTACTAATATATCCTTCAAAGTCGGCATCTCCACTTCTTAGTCCCGTATAATTGGTGTATGAAGTCAAATCATTTCTGTCGAGTAGTCTGTCGTTATTGATATCTCCCGGAAGATAGCTTTCTGTTCCTGGAACTTTGAATACATACAGTTCTCTGCCCGATCCAAAGCCTCCGACTCCATCAGTTACAGATAATTTTATATAGCGTACTGTAGGCTTGTTAGTGAAGTTGAATATTTTCACTTCATCATTATTTTTCCATTCAAAGTTTCCGGCTTCGTTCCAGTTTTCTTTATCGTTGCTATAATATACTGTTCCTTTCAGAAGGTTTCCGTTGCCTCTGCCTGTACGTGGCAAGTAATGGAACTTATCCAATTGATTTATTGTTTTCAGATCTATAACGATATCGAATGGAATAGAACTTGTTCCCCACTTGGTATGCCACAGATTACTTTCGTCGAAATCGAATAGTTTATTAATAGCATATCCCCTCTGATTTTCAGCACTGGTTTCTCCTGTTATGCCTTTTATGGCAAATTCGAGAGGATTCGATTTAGTTGTGGCTTTGAAGCTTGTCCAGTCCGAATATCCATCTTTATTTACAGCTCGTAATTTGAATGTATAATCAGTTTCGGCTGACAGCCCGTCGAAAAACAGCTCTGTATTTTTGATAGTACTGTAGATCATACCATCGAAGTCGATTTCGTAGTAGTCGGCATTGTCTACTTTGTTCCATGTCGGTTTTAGTGTATATGCCTCTGTATTTTCGTCTGTTATCACAGCATTGGAAGGGGCGGTCAATGCTCCTGAAGTGACTTTATGGCTATCGTTTGGTTCAAAAACAAAACCTTCAACGTTTACAGTTGTCACAGCTGATGTTATATCAGAAGATGCTAATTTGATCAGTACCTGCGGATTTTTTAGAATAACCTCTTTCTCAAATTCGCTTCCTTTGGTTGCAAATTTGTTCAGATTCGGTGCAGCATCATAAAAGAAAACATTGTTGCCTTTCTCGTATTCTTTTATTGAGTTTGCTTCAGCTAGTTTAATCTTATTCTTTCCTATCTTAGCCGATACTTTTTTAGGTTTTGCAGTAACATTTATCTTAACCTCTGTTGCTTTCTCTTTAACAAAACCTGTAAAATCGCCCTTAGTTGGATGAATAGTGAAAGATACATTGTTTTTATTGTCTACTGCTGATTCAATAAGAGTCGTAGTCCCTTTACCTAGTCTATATTCTTCTGTAGTGCCGTCGTCGTCGTACTCCGTAAACGAGCTGTTCCCTTTAGGATAAATCTCATATATACGAAGACCTTTGTTTATCTCAGACACATTATTATTCGGGTTAGTCATAGGTATGATAGCTCCGTTTTTGACAAACACAGGTAGCTTCCAAAGAGGAGAAGCAAAGTTGTTGATGATACGATTACCTGCATATTTTTCTCCTGTGAGATAATCTATCCATTCTCCTTCGGGCAGGTAGATACCGTCCCTGATATCGTTACCTTTTTCGTCCGATTTTGTGTCCTGATAAATAGGTGCTACAAGGAAATTAGGACCATAAAGATATTGATATTGGGTTGCTTTGCCTTTGGTATATGCATTAGGATACTCCAAAAACATAGCTCTTATCATAGGCATTCCGTCAACGGCTTCTTTGGCAATACTATAGGCGTATGGCATAAGTTCCGATTTCATTTTCAGATACCAACGGTTTATCGATGTAGCTGGTTCGCCCAAAGCATGAGGATATTTTTCGTTAGAGCCCCATCCATCCATATTGAGCTCCATAGGAGTGAATGTCTTCCACTGAAAGTCTCTTGTATTTATAATAGGCTTTTTACCTCCGAAGATACCATCCATATCCGAAGTTATATTCGGCTGTCCCGAAAGTCCTGATCCTATATAGGTAGGTATATGAAAACGGATATATTCCCACACGCCGCCGGTTTGGTCTCCCGACCAAATACCTGCATAACGCTGTGTACCTGCCCATCCGTCGAGCGAGATAATGAAAGGTCTGCTATTGTTGCCATAGTAAGTCATAATGTGCGATACGTCCATAATACCGTTCAGCCCGAACGAATATCCTGCTCCAACCCAAGCTACGTCAGTTTTCAATACACGTACTCCGGCATCTCTTACTTCTTTTACTATATCTCTTTGCAGCAGAGCGCTGATCTCAGGCTTAGGATGTAAGTCCGATTGAGTCCAGAGACCGATTTCCACTCCGTTTTTATGGGCATAATCTGTCAACGATTTCAGATTCTGAATATTACCATCCAACGTTTCGGTTTGTCCGTATCCGGCTCCATATCCATCGTTTGGCAACAACCAACCTAATGGCATATCATGGTTCTTGTATCTGTCTATTACGCCACGAGCCGAAAACTGATAATTGTTTTTTTCTCCGTTCAGAGATTCTTTTATACCTCCGTTATCTTTCTGGCTTTCTTTGTAGCGTTTGCCATCTTCGAATAATATTCCGGATTCGTCTTCTTTCCAGTAGTCTCTGTTATATGCATTCAAGTGACCTTGGTAAAAGCCGAATTTAGGTAATAGGACAGGATTTCCTGTCAACTGATAGAAGTCGTTTAAAAGAGCTACAGCACCATCGTTTATCATGAAGAAAACATCCAGATAGTTAGTCTCGTGGTATAATTTTACTGTGCCTTTTTCTTCAGCTCCGAAATCATATTTTCCTTTTTTGAACGTGTGCCACATTATTCCATAGCCATTTGTAGACCAATAGTAAGGGGTAGGGGAGGCTACACCTCCGTCTGTCCAGCTATTTTGGTTTTCGATAGCTATAATTTTCCCTTTGTGAGAAAAACGTCCGTTCTGAACGCCTCCTCCATAGAAATATTCTTCGGCATTCTCTTTAAAAGATTGAACAACTCTATTCTTTTCGAATGCAACAGGGGCAATCTCTTCTAATGCAACGGTATTAGAGGTGAGGTTGGTCACTCTCATCAAAGAGGTTGTTTTGTTTATTCGAATATTGATTTTTTTAGTTGATATAGAAATATCATTGCCCTCATCTGTAAAAGAAAGTTCAGACAATGTTCTTCGTGGATTTTCTACCAATATTTTAGCATCGGGCTTAGCATCGGGGTCTCTTATTATTCCTCCGGAATTATCTTGGAATAATCGAAAAATATTTTCTCCATAAAAGTCAAAAACCATTCTTTGATTATTGGATAGTAATACTTCAATAGTAGTCGGATTAATCTTTTGTGCTCCGGTAACAATCTCTTGCTGTATATCTTCTATGTTTTTGTTTCCGCGTTTGAGATGCGCAGAAGCATTAGAAAATATCATAGGCAAAACTAAAGCAATCAAAATTGCCATTCTTCTTGTAAAAGAAGTGTTCAAGTTCTTCATGATTTTTTATATATTTATTTTTTTTGAAATGTTTCGATATCTGTGCTTTTCCAGATGTGCAAATTGCCTTTTGTTATACAAAGAAATTATGCAGTGATCTTTTGTGATTTTTAGAAATACAAAGATAGCGGTCTGAAACAGACAGTTAATAATAATTTCAGAACTATTTTTTATCGTAATTGCTTATAAATTTATCGTATTAAACATTTGTGTTCTATACCATCGACAGACAGGCTTCCGGCATGCAATTTTATTCTCTCGATAAATTTCGCTATCTTTGCATCTCTTTAGATTAATATCCACAGATGTAATTATCTCTTGAATAGCTTAAAATTGATTTTTTGAGCTAGTTAGTGATTTCCGTGTCCGGTAGGAATAAGGAATCGCTTACATAAAACTATAATTAAGATCCTTATGCACAAAAAGACAAAAACATTTTCGACAATAATACAGAGTAATAAAGAGGCTATTTCCAAATTCTATTATAAATATATCTTTTTGGTTATCATATTTTCTACAATTTTGGTGAGTGTAATACTGTATCTTATGGATACTCATATTATACTGTTTGGAGATAATGAGACAGCACTAGGAGAGTATGTAAAGACTATGGCTACGGTTTTAGGTGGAGCTTTAGTTGTTCTTGGTCTGTGGATAAACAATAGAAGAGTGGTGGAGCAAACACGACAGAACAATATTGCCGAAAAAGGGCAGATAAATACTCGGTTTAAAGATGCAGCGACTCTGCTAGGTGCAGAGCATGTAAGTACAATTCTGTCGGGAGTGTATGCTTTGCACCAAATCGCAATGGAAACTTCGACCGGACATAAGAGCCAGAGAGGGTATATAAATATAGTGCATGATATACTTTGTGCATATATAAGAGAGAATACAGCAACCATTAAAAATGAGGAAAACGGGAAAGCCTGGCGGATAAATGAGAAGCCGACAATCGTTATCCAGACTATAATTAAGGTATTATTCAAAAATGATGGATTTATATATAGTGATCTGATCACAGACTTGTCTGATTGCGTTTTTGAAGATATCTATCTGGATGAAGCCAATTTGGTCGGCGTAGATTTTTCCCGGACTAAATTTATTAAATCCAGTTTCAAAAATGCCCGTTTTACATCGTGCTATCTGGAAGAAACATTTATTGATGAAACTGATTTTTCACGAACAGTTTTCAATAAGGTTGTTTTCGACCATTCATATATACGGGACTGTAAATTTGTGCAGTCAACTATTCAGAACTCTGATTATTGGGAAGTTACTTTTAATACCGTCAATTTTAAAGATGCGGTCTTTAATCAAGTCGATTTTAAAGATTCTGTATTCGAGCATGGTGTAAATTTCGGTAATACGCTCTTGGAAAATTATTCTGAAGAAGAAATAAAGATGAATAGTATTAAATTAACAACTCATTGATATCACTAAAGAAATTAAGCATTTAACAATATGTAAGGTTTGTTATTTTTTGAACGATAATCGGGCTATTTGTAAAGTTTATATAAAATATTTGGTTATCTGACTTTTAAGGACTAAATTTATATAATTCGCTATTATATAGTTTTTTACACTGTATAAAGAGATGAATTAATTTTACCTTTTTAGGTTTGTTGAATTTCTATTAATTAAAAAATCACTAAAATGGATGTGCAAAGTAAAACTCCCTCGAAAGGGAGAGGACGCGTTATGAAAAAGCCTGAACGTATAAGTCAGGAGGAAATGTTAAAAAAAATATTAGACGATCATAAGAAAAGTTTAGGAGATGTTGTCTGGGTAAGAATTGATGATCGGACTCATATCGAACTACCTGCTAATATGTCAGAAGCCGACAGGAATGAAAGAATCGAGAATTATTTAAAAAATTCGAATTTCAAACCGGCAAAGAGGTTGTAAAACCGGAACGAAGATAAAAGTTGGGGTGTAATTATCCTCTAAAAAACTATTTAATAAAAATTTAATTGTTTTGATATTATGAAAGTTGCATTAATTGGAGCTACCGGATTTGTAGGCTCTCAGGTATTAAAAGAGTTATTAACAAGAGGTCATGAAGTAACTGCTATTGCCCGCAATGTAGCAAAAATAGAAAAGACCGATGACAAACTCTCTGCTGTAGGTGTCGATGTGATGAACACAGAAGCCCTGACAGAAGTGTTGAGAGAAAATAAATTAGTTATATGCGCTTATAATGCAGGTTGGGACAATCCCGATCTTTACAATAACTATGTCGATGCCTACGAGTCGATACAAAAAGCGACAAGAGCAGCAAACATCAGACGCTTCTTTGTAGTAGGCAATGCAGGGAGCTTATATATTGGAGGAAAACAACTGGTAGATACCGAAAATTTTCCTTCGAAGATGAAAGAGGGTGCAAGAGCATCTCGCGACCATTTCGATAAATTGAGGCGTGAGACTTATCTCGATTGGGTATACCTATCACCCCCTACAGAGATGAATGACCAAATAACAACAGGCCGTACAGGACGGTATCGTATCGGTCGCGACGAACCGGTAATAAAAGATGGAACAGCATCTGTTTCGGTCGAAGATCTAGCAGTAGTAGTTGCAGATGAAATAGATGAAAGAAAGCATTCGCGACAACATTTTACTGTAGGATACTAATGTCTGTATATGAAATTTACAATATAGAGAACTCAATTGTTCATGCCTTTGTATAGCAGTAACAATTGAGTTTTTTCTTCTAATTGTCCGTCCTATAATCGCAATTAAGAAAAAATGTGATAACTTAGCAGTATTGCTAATTATATTGACATATGGGTTTAGACAAAATTTCGGATGAGCGCCTTTTCCAGAATAATACAAAAGAAGAAATAAGTTCATGGTGTAAGCAGTTGCAATACTTTCACTACATGAGATCGAGAGGAGGGCATAATTGCGAAGGAGATTCTTTTTGTGTCTATTTTAAATACGATGGACTAGGCGATTTGAAGACTAAACTCGGTGCATTAAGTATTACTTTAAGTAACCTGAAAGAAGGAGATATAGCTTTCGATCCTCTCGAATCATATTCCTTTGATGATTTGGATAAGTTGAAAATAGTAATACCCTGTTATACTGATGTAGAACAACCACAATATGTAGAACTGTTTGGATATAAGGCTCATGTATGGGTAATGGATTTCCGTTTTGAGATTTCTATTTCCGGTACTAAAGACGGTCAGACTTATAAAGTATCAGATGAGGATTTTAAGGCATGTTGTGCACTAGAAAAAGAATTTGAACGTTTAGAGTGGAATATTTTTCTGGATGAAGATATAAAATCACAGGTTCATTGTATATCAAGAGAAAACTATCCCGAATTGTTTTAATTGTTGATACTATTATCAGGTTTCTCTTCCGAAATAGAATTGTCTTCGCAATCCAATTCCGCTTCAGAAATATTTCTTTGCAATAGCTCTAATATTTCGTTTACCTGATGTCCCGAGTATTTCTCTATATCTACAATTAGCTCTGCCAATTGAATTAATTCAACTTTTTTCATAATACAATTTACTGAAATGTATAACTGACTTCTGGTTGTGTAAAGTTAGGGTATTTATTGCAAATGACATTTATAAAAAGGATATTCTTCGGGATGTATCTTAAATACCGTTAATTTATTGCCTTCGCCACTGGTTAAAAGTTGTTATTTGGAGATCTTTTGTTCTAGTATTTTGTTCTTTTGTAAGAAGTATATTAACCAAACATAAAACAAAAATGAAACAATTAACGAAATTCGCAGCCGCTTTACTTACAATCTGTTTATTTACTGCTCATTCCTTATCAGCGTCAGCTAAAGGTGGAGATGATGTTTCTCCCTTTCCTGCTGCCCCCGAAGGTATGGTGAGGCATGTGATAGAACTAAGTAAGAAATCGGATGAATCTGCATTCAAAGTAGAGATAGTTCCGGGTAAAGTAATGAGTGTAGATTGCAATGTGCATCGTCTGATGGGTACTCTGACTGAAAAAAATCTGGAAGGATGGGGCTATACATATTATGAGTTTTCTTCAGATGGTAAAACTACATCTACTCTGATGGCTTGCAACAAGCCTAATGTAGACAAATTCGTTTCGGGACAGACTTTAATTGTAAGATACAATAGTAAATTGCCTATAGTAGTGTATGCTCCAAAAGGTTTTGAAGTAAAATATAAAATTTGGAAAGCAGGAAAAGAACAAGTTTCGAAAGTTAAATAAGCTTATTAATTATAAGTGTTTTAAATAGAGAAGAAAAAGGATTGAGAGGTTACTCCCAATTCTTTTTCTTCTCTATTTTTTTGTTGGATTTAGAAACGATTGCTTATTCCAGTTTTTAGATGCAAATATTCCTTTTTTCTTAGACCTTATATCTTCGACCAGATAAAAAACGTTGGAGTCAAACTCTGATATGATTGTTACTACTTCGTTCAGCGACTTTCTGTCTATAACTATTTCTACAATATGAACTTGAGAAATAGCTCCTTCTCCTCTGATGAAAGTGGCTCCAATATCTTTTTTGTTTAATAGTTTAATAAGCTCTGTAGCATCTTTTTTTGTATATACCCGAAGTAGCTGATAACCAAAAGCAATACGATTCTCAACTAAAATACCTACATAATTCCCTGCTGCATATCCTGCTGCATAAGCTAGATAGGCCACAATACTATCAGCATGAGCAAAAATTTGGGAAATAATCACAACCCATATGAATACTTCAAAGAAACCTACAATAGGCGCTTTGTAACGCTCTCCTTTTGATACGAAAATGATGCGTAAAGTACCTAATGTAACATCACAGATACGTCCGAAGAAAATAACAATGGGTAATAGCCAGGGGTAAGTTTCGAAGATGGTAAACATAATGTTCTGTTTTTAATCAATATCAAACTGTATATACTATATTCAAATTACTTATAAAGATACGTAAAATAGCTATGCAGAGTGTGTTTGTTTTGATTATAAAGGGATTATTCCGAATACTTGAAAAATAGAATGAAGAGATTCTTTCTGATAAGAATGGCAATATGATTTTTTATTTGTTAAAATAACGAAAATAGTGTAACCTTTTTTAGTTTATTACGACATATAAATAATAAAGATCTCAGAATATAAGCTGAATAAAAAGATATATTCTATTTTTGGATATTAAAAAGTATATATTTAATAAATAGACAGGCGTGATAAAAATTGAAAATCTGAACAAATCGTATTATAATGGGCCTGTACCCTTACATGTTTTGAAGGGGATCAACCTGGAAGTGGCAAGAGGAGAATTGGTATCCATAATGGGAGCTTCGGGTTCCGGAAAATCGACTTTACTCAATATTTTAGGAATTTTGGATACCTATGATACAGGGAAATATTATTTAGATGATGTTCTAATTAAAAATCCCAGTGAAACTTTAGCTGCTGAGTTGAGAAATAAGAAAATAGGATTCATATTTCAGTCTTTCAATCTTATTTCCTTTAAAAACGCTGTAGAAAATGTAGCTTTACCTCTTTACTATCAAGGAGTGAACCGTAAAAAACGCAATGCACTGGCTATGGAATATCTGGATAAGATGGGATTGGCTAGTCATGCCTTACATATGCCTAATGAGCTTTCGGGTGGACAAAAGCAGCGTGTGGCCATTGCTCGTGCTCTTATAGCCCAACCTCAAATAATATTGGCCGACGAACCTACCGGAGCACTCGATAGTAAAACTTCACGAGAGGTAATGCAATTACTTCGCGAAATAAATACAAATGATGGCATCACTATGCTTATTGTTACCCACGAGCAAGCTGTAGCTAATGCAACAGATAGAGTGATACATATCAAAGATGGCGTAATAGGTGCAATAGAAGTCAATGAGAATCCAATAATAGAAATGTAAAAAAAACCTGTATGTTCGATTTCGATTCTTTGCGAGAAATCCTTTCCACTATCAGTAAAAATAAGTTGAGGACATTCCTTACCGGAATTGCTGTGGCATGGGGTATATTTATGCTTATCATCTTATTGGCAGCAGGTAATGGTCTGAAAAATGGAGTAACTTCAAATTTTTCGCATCGTGCAAAAAATTCGGTGACACTGTGGCCGGGATGGACTTCGATGCCGTATAATGGAATGCCTTCTAACCGGAATATAAAATTCGATTACAAAGATTACGACCTTATAAGAAATAAAATACCCGAAGTGCAATATGTTTCGGTACGGGTAGATCAGAGTGTAACTATATCTTATGAAAAAGAATACGGAGCATGGTCTCTGAACGGAGTAACTGAAGAGGCGGCCTATATTAACAATATAGAAGTATTGACTGGCAATGGAAGGTTCCTTAATAAAATAGATGTACAAAATCGCAGGAAGGTTGTAGTGATAAGTCCCGATATGAAAAAGGTCTTGTTTAAAGATCAAGATCCAATAGGGAAGTATATTGTCGCAAACAACTCTATAGCTTTCAGGGTGATTGGTGTATATGATGATTCTAATACATTCAGCAACAACCCTCCGGCATATATACCGTTTACTACAGCTCAAATGTTGTATAATAAAGGATGGGGATTTCGGAGTATAGACTTCACTGTTGTGGGACTTGATTCGAAAGAAAAAAATGAGAAGTTTATAGAACGTCTGCGTATGCAGATGGGCAAGTTGCACAACTTTGATCCCGCAGACCGATCGGCTCTGTATGTGAGAAATACAGCTCAGGATATGCTCGAGGCTGAAAGTATATTTTTTATAATTACTGCATTTATTGTTGTCATCGGAATTTCTTCCTTACTCGCCGGAATTGTCGGCGTAGGTAATATTATGTTGATAACAGTAAAAGAACGTACCCGCGAAATAGGTATACGCAAAGCAATAGGAGCAACACCTTTTTCAGTACTTAAGCTAATTATCTTTGAGTCTATAATTATAACATCTGTAGCCGGATATATGGGAATGGTAGCTGGAGTGGCTTTAACAGAGCTTATTAGCAATATGATGGCGGCTAGTGCCGGAGCATCGGACGGCCCCAGTATATTTAAAGATCCCACAGTAGATCTTACCACAGTCATTATAGCTACTTTGGCGTTGGTTGTGGCCGGTACTGTTGCAGGATTAATTCCTGCACTGAAAGCAACAAAAGTGAGTCCGATAGAAGCAATGAGAGCCGAATAAAATTAGAAATAAAATATGTTTGATTTAGATAATTGGCAAGAAATATGGGCAACCATAACCCGAAATAAGTTTCGGAGTATACTTACCGGACTAGGTGTGTCATGGGGGCTGTTTATGCTGATCATTCTTGTTGGAGTAGGTAATTCCTTCGAAGGAGGAATTCTGAAGAACGTTGATGGATTTGCTGCCAACTCATGTTTCTTTTTCACCGATCGCACCAGCGAGGCTTATAAAGGATATCGGAAAGGACGTTGGTGGAATATGAACAATAGAGATCTTACGCTGATTAAGCAAAAAGCTCAATCGGTAGAACTTATTTCGCCTGTACTTTTTGGCGACAGTGGAGATAAGAATGTTGTACGAGGCCCCAAATCTGGTTCGTATGGAACAAGAGGTGTATATCCGGCACATTTTCAGATCGAACAGCAACATATCTTGGCGGGGCGACTATTCAATGATCTGGATATCGAAGGCTACAGGAAAGTATGTGTGATAGGTAAAGAGGTGTATGAAACACTCTTTAAACCTGACGAAAACCCTCAAGGGCAATATATACGTGTCAATGGCATCTATTTTCAAGTTATAGGCGTTATCAGACCCAAATCAGGAGCTTCTATCGGGGGAGATGTCGAATCTACTGTTTTTATTCCGTTTTCTACAATGCAGCGAGCATTCAATCAGGGAGATAAAATTCATTTTCTTGCTTGTACAACAAAATCGGGTTATACCGGAACAATGGTTGAAGAGGAAGTAAAGAATATCCTTCGGGTTGCTCACGATATAGCACCTACTGACGATAAAGCAGTAAGAAGTTTCAATATTGAGAAAGAATTTCAGATGTTCAATAATCTTTTCACCGGAATAAACTTTCTAATATGGTTTGTAGGTGGTGGTGCATTACTTTCAGGTATTATCGGTATCAGTAATATTATGCTTGTAACAGTAAGAGAGCGCACCCGCGAAATCGGTGTTAGAAGAGCGCTAGGGGCTAAGCCTGTTACTATTGTAAAACAGATATTGAGCGAGAGTTTTGTCCTCACAGCTTTGGCTGGGTTCATTGGCTTTTTTGCAGGAGTAGCTTTAGTCGAACTGGTAAGTTATTTTATGACGGGAAATATAGGCGATGATGTATTCCTTATACCTCCGTTCGTCTCTTTCTGGACAGCAATTAAGGCGATGTGTGTATTGATTATCGCCGGAGTTTTGTCTGGTCTCATGCCTGCAATGAGAGCTTTGAGTATCAAAGCCATTGATGCAATAAGGGAAGAATAAACGATAAATGATAGAAGATAATAAACGATAAAAAATTATAAACTAAATAATATGAAAAAAGCTTTTAAGATTATACTGATTGTAGTCATTGGTGTTATATTCATTGGTACATTCGTCTTTCTTGCAATAAAAAGTCAACCAAAGGAGGCGGTATATGAGATTGTATCGGCAGATTTGGGCGATGTAGAGAATACAACAGTGGCTACGGGTAAAGTTTCGCCTCGCGACGAAATCCTGATAAAACCTCAAATATCGGGTATTATCTCAGAGGTGCTTAAAGAGGCCGGAGACTTTGTAAAAACCGGCGATATTATTGCAACAGTAAAAGTCGTACCTGATGTAGCACAGCTCAATTCTTCTGAATCGCGTGTAACTGTGGCTCAGATTAGTCTGACTCAAGTAAGGGCTGAATATAATCGTCAAAAAGAATTATTTGCAAAAGGTGTTATTGCAAAAGAAGAAATGGATAAGTCTGAAGCCGACTTTAAAAAAGCTCAGGAAGAATTGCAGAATGCAAAAGATAATCTTGATATTGTGAAAACAGGTATTTCACAAAAGACAGCTCAATATAGTAATACTCAGATACGTTCTACTATTACAGGTATGATACTCGATGTGCCGGTAAAAGCTGGTAACTCTGTAATACAGGCCAATACATTCAACGATGGTACTACTATTGCTACTATTGCCAACATGAATGATATGATATTCATCGGAAAAATTGATGAAACAGAAGTCGGGCGTGTGCATACAGGTATGCCTATAAAACTATCGGTAGGTGCCATAGATGGACAAAAGTTTGATGCAACGTTAGAATATATTGCACCAAAAGGGGTTGAGGAAAATGGAGCTATTTTGTTTGAAATAAAGGCTGCTGCTAGAATCCCTGATACAGTGGTGGTTCGTGCCGGATATAGTGCAAATGCAGCTATAGTATTAGCCAAGGCAGAAAAAGTGCTTACCATCCCCGAAAGTACTATAACTTTCAGTAACGATTCTACTTTTGTTTATCTCTTGAAAGACTCAACAGATAATAAGCAGGTTTTTGATAAATTACCAGTTAAAATTGGATTGTCGGATGGCATTAAAGTAGAGGTAAAAAGCGGCTTGAAAAAAGGAGATCGAATCAGAGGCAACGAAGTTTTGGATAAGTCGAAACAAAAGACAGAAAAAAAATAACTAATAGGATATGAAAACATATATAATAGCTATAGGTTTATTGTTTAGTCTCTCTTCTCTGGCTCAGAATAAATGGACTTTACGTCAGTGTATTGATTATGCTGTGGAAAATAATATAGAACTGCAACAACAGTCCTTGAATGTGAAAAGTGCAGAAATAGATCTTAGTACAACTAAGAATAGTCGATTGCCCGACCTGAATGCGAGCTTAGGACAAGGATTTGATTTTGGACGTTCTATTTCAGACGATAATACGTCGGTAGCTTCAAACTCTTCAAGGTCTTCGTTTAATGTAAAAACATCTATTCCTTTATTTACAGGATTTAAGATTCCGAATCAGATAAAGGTTGATAAATTGAATTTGCAAGCGGCAACTGAAGGATTGAAGAAAGCAAAGGAAAATTTGGAATTGCAGGTAGTATCTTTATTTTTGGAAGTCCTTTTCAAGAAAGAAATACAAAAAGCTTATGAGGAACAGTTTAATCAAAGTAAATTTCAGGTAGATAAAACTGAAATACTGTTGCAGACAGGAAAAATTCCGGCATCGCAGCTATATGATATAAAAGCGCAGGCTGCTAAAGATGAGTTGAATATAATACAGGCATCTAATGATTTATCTTTATCTTTACTTAACCTGTCGCAATCTCTCAATCTTCCGGTCTCGGAAGGATTCGATATTGTTCAGCCCGACTTGGGTGATGATGCAATAGATAATAATATAGGAAGTGTGTTGCCTCCTAACAATGTATATCAGATGGCATTAGGTATAAAGCCACATGTTAAAGAAGCAGAGTTGAAATTAGAGAGTAGTAAGAAATCTTTGAAAGTTGCGCAATCCGGATATTGGCCAACTTTAAATTTTGAAGCAAACTATCAAACATATTACTTAAAACTATCAGGAGTACGAGGTATGGGTTTTTTTGATCAGATGAATAAGCGTGGTTCCGAATCATTAGGTTTTAGCCTAAGCATTCCTCTTTTCAACCGTTTCCAAACACGTAATCAGGTGCGTTCTGCCCGTCTGAATATAGAAAATCAATCTTTGATTCTCGAAAATGTTAAGCTGGCCTTGTTTAAAGATATTCAACAAGCGTATCAGAGTGCGGTAAATGCACAGGCTAAATATACCTCTACAGGAAAAGCATTTGATGCTGCCGAAGAATCTTTTAAATATGCACGCGAGAGGTACGAAGCCGGAAAGTCTACAGTTTTTGAGCTTAATGAAGCACAGACAAAATTGCTGACAAGTAAATCTGAGCGTATACAAGCTAAATATGATTTTATATTCAGAGCCAAAATACTCGATTTCTATCAAGGAAAAGAAATAAATATAGATTAATAAAAGTTTAGTGACCGTTCCATAATGATTAAATCCCTGTGAGATATATTTTCACAGGGATTTATTTTATCTTGTTTTATTCTTTCTTATACTCCAATCATTAAACCAATAGTATAAGTTCTTAATTCGGGACCTTTGTCTTTTTTGAACATGGATATAGGGGCATAATAACCATATATTGCAATATCGTTGAATCCTATTTGAATCCTTAATCGTAAATCTATCGGGCGTATATTGAGGTCTCTTCCTTTATTCTCCACATACTTTTTATTTTCAATGTAGTATTTTACCTGAGATTTAGAATAATATTTAAACATTGCAACAGCTCCGCCTGAGATATGAAAATTAGAGGCTTGATATTCGAACAGTAAAGGTACTGTAACATAATAGGCAAGTAGTTTGGTCGATTTGTAGTTTATTCCTTCGGGAGCTGGTTCAAAGAGTGTTTTTCCGTCCTGTTTGGTCAAGGTAGCGTTCTCATCGAAGTGGTAACGTGACCACTCTGTACCTATACCGCTAACTAATAGCCAATGGTTACTTAACTGCTTATGAGAGTCGAACAGATTGACTGTGAAATTATGAGATGTACTCATCTTGAGACTTCCATTAGGTATTTTATCGCTGTTGTAATCCATAAAGCCCATTCCTATTCCTGTCCAATGCGGACTAAGATGCTTCTTGTTCTTCTTCCATGAAAAGATGACGTTGTAAGACGAGCCATTATATATTACACTGCTATTTTCACTACTTCCTGTTTGTTCAGCCTCAGCTATTGTTTCGGTAATAGTGTCTTGGAGACAGATGTACTCTTTTGCACTTATTGATAAAATGAAAAATACGGATAGAAATAAAATTGTTAATCTTTTCATAGTGTTATTGTAATTTTATACGTTTATTATTTACATAGATTAGTAAATCTTTCAGTTTTCCTAATTCTGTTTCAAGGTCTTTGGGTGTGATTTTTCCATTCAAATAGACCAATATGATTTTGTCCCCTTTATTTTTATAAAGGATAAATTCGTTATCTTTCGAAATTTTATTTTCTATATAATAAGTTAGATATTCTATTTTTCCATTTTTCTTCGCTTCCGATATTATTATACCATCCACTATATCTGTTTTGATTGCGTTTACAATATCTTCCTCTACTACGCCTCTGCAACCTATGATCAGACTTTTATATAATGTGATATTTGTTTTCGGTGCAAGAATATCTGTTGATAACTGAACAAGTATAGATCCTTCTCTCTTTCCATATTTGTCAAATATATTTTTGACTTTCAGATGATTCTGTGCTCTGCCGTACACACACACTACCTGAAGAAGGCATAATATCATTAATAATTTATACTTTACCATACTTATATATTTATTCGATAAAAGAGGCTACTATATCTATTTGGGAATTCAATACATCCTCGTTCATCTCGGATATATTTTCTATGGATATTAATGCCTTGTTATTTATAATATTTAAATCAGTACTTTTTTTTCCGTCAATATAGACTACCGATTGGCTTGTATTGCTATCTAATGGCGATACAAATACAATGTAAGCTCCTATCAGTAAGGCTATACTGGCTGCAATATTGGTGCAGATGAACAGAATATTTCTTCTCTTTGATTTGCTTTTTGATCGCGGTTTTTGATTCTCTGAAAAATAACTAAACATAGGAGCATAGCTTTTATATTTTTCTTCGATGTTAGGTCGGGAGAAATATTCACGAAGTTCTTGTTCATCTTGTAAAGAGGTTTCTCCTTCAAAATATTTTTCGAGTAATTTATCTATATTTTTCATATCTTATTTATTTCCAAAAATTGGATTCTTACATTTTTTCTAGCTCTCGAGAGATTTACTCTTACAGCTGTGACGTCGATTCCTATTATTTGAGCTATTTCTTCCAATTCAAATCCTTCTATATCTCGCATTTTTATTACCTGCTGCTGTATTTTAGGTAGTGATTCTATTATATTTCTAATAATCGAGTTATTATCTTGTTGTTCAGTGTATGTATATGGTGTTAGAGTCGTTTCGGCAATACTTAAATCATCCAAAGAAATATTATGTTTCTTCGTTCTTAACTTGTCGATACATATGTTTTTTAGCGTTTGCATAGCATAGCCTTTGATATTGGGATGGTTAGAGATCTGGTCTTTAACCTTCCACAATTTCATATATGTCTCTTGAATAGCATCCTCTGCTTCATCTTCATCCTTTAGCATGCTTAGAGCAAAGCTTTTCAGATTTTTCCTTGTGGTTGCGACTATTCTTTCAAATTTTTCCAACTCCATTTATTTAGATAACGATACTAATGAAAATTTGTAACATCAATAAGTGTGTTTTTATAAAAAAAGAGCTATAAGTTTTTTCGTAACCTATAACTCTCTTATGATTTAATGCAAATTACTCCTATTTATCTTCGCCGAAGATACTTCCATAGCGGTGATATTCATGTGCAATACTTTGTTCTTTCAGATAATGTAATAATTCTAACCTACCTTCTACAAGAGGTTTGTTTGATGCTATGTGCTTACCTAGTTTGGCAGCTTTTTCATAAATAGCATCGGATAGATTTGCTGAACACGTACGAACACGCTCATATTGGTGCATCTCTTCGATAAAATTATTCTCCTCTTGGATCTTTATCACTATACCCAACAAGAGGCTGGCAGCTTTTTCTATAGCGTGTAATTTGCTGTCGTTTCCTGAAAGACTTATAATAAGAGGTGTTGTCGTTATTTTTACAGCACTTAGTATGAGTAATATATCTGTAAGGCTGTCGCTCTCTTGTACGCGTAGTCCTATGTTTTTTAGAGGAAGGTAGCGGAAAATATTTTCTTCTCCATATAGGTTATTAACATCCCTTTCTTGTGAAAATTCAGTTATCCAAGCTTGTTTATTACTACCCCACGCATAACTTAATCGAGCTTTATCCTTTTCATCGGTAACTAGATCGGCTAAAGGAGACTTCTCTGTGACAGATAGAGTTTGTCCTTCTGTAAATTCGACAAAGCAAGACACATAATTTGGGCCTCCGGCCTTGATACCACCTCCGAAAGCAGAACGTTTCATCCCTCCAAATGGTTGACGGTTTACAATTGCTCCTGTAATGCCTCTGTTTATATACAAGTTGCCGGCTTCGATACTGTTTCTCCAGATTTCAATTTCATTTTCATCCAGACTCTGCAATCCTGCTGTAAGTCCGTATTCTGAAGAGTTTGCATATTCTATTCCCTGTTCCAGATCGTCGATGCATACTACAGACAGAAGCGGAGCGAACAATTCATTGGTAAAAGTAAAGCTTCCCGGTTTTACTCCCCATTTCACCGTTGGTTTGAGAATATATTTCTTTTCATCTGCAAATTCGGGAGCCACAAGCCACGATTCACCATTTTCGAGATTGTTGATAGCATGCAGCAGTTTTTCATTATCGTTGGTAATCATAGGACCTACCATATTCATTGTATCCCATACGCTACCGGTGCGCATACTTATTACTGCATCCTTTAGTTTTGCTTTGAAATTTTCGTCATTATATGTTTTCTTATCAACAAGCAGTAATGAGCATGCCGAGCATTTTTGTCCTGCATTGCCAAAGGCAGATGCCACTACATTTAGTATAGCATGATCCTGATCTCCGTTTCCGGTCAGTATTATTGCATTTTTCCCTCCTGTTTCGGCAGAGAGTGGAGTTTTTGGGCTGTTTTCTAAGAGCCTGAATGCCGTATCCGTACCTCCTGTTAATATTATATGTTTCACCGAAGGATGAGATGTAAGATAGTTGAGCGAAGAACGATCTGCACTACATACTACTTGTAAAGCATCTTTTGGCACTCCTGCATCCCAAAAGCATTTTGCAAATTCCCATGCAATAGGTAAGGCGACGGTTGCAGGTTTTAGTATAACGGTATTTCCTCCTGCTAAGGCAGCTGCTACTCCTCCTACAGGTATTGCCAATGGAAAATTCCAAGGCGGGATTACCAGTATTATTCCTTTGGGAGAGTAGGATATAGTGTTCAGCTCTTCGAAGTGTTTCATCGTTATAGGGTAGAAGCGGCAGAAATCTATTGCTTCCGAAACTTCCACATCTCCTTCGGTAAAGGTTTTTCCGGTTATGGAAGCCATGCAGCCGATTAGATCGCCTCTTTTAGCACTCAGATTGTCTGCTACCTGATGAAGTATTTCGTTGCGTTTGTCGATGCCTGTTTTTCTCCACTCCGATTTGTCTTCTTCCGCTATTGCTATTATTTCCTTTAGCTGATCGAGAGAAGAAAGGTTTGCTTCGCAGAAGCATACTTCGTCATTACGACTTCGGTCAAAGTATTTCTTCTTATTTTCTGTAATAATTTCTTTATCCCCAATCTGAACAGGAACAACAAAGTTCTTATCATTAATCAGTGTACCCCATTTTCTTAGCGATTCCAATGCCCACTCACGATTCTGGTCGAGATCGAGATCTGTATCTGGTTCATTCTTGAATACATTGATGTCTTTTACAGCTATTGGTTTGTCGTTTCTGTTTTGAGTACGGAAGGCTTGATGAACGATGCCGTCTTTTAATTTATAAGCATCTAAAAACTGTTGCGCAAGGAAATTCCACTGCGAACTGTCCAACTTTAGGTTGAAAGAATAACTCAGAAAGTTATCTTTTCCTGTATTCTCGTCCAATCTCCGTACTAAATATGATATTGCATTGAGGAAATGCTCTTTTTTTACTACAGGTGTGTATAATATAATTTGTTTACCCAGACTTCTCATAACCCGCGGCAAATGGTTAGCCATACCTTCCAACATTTCGAAAGTAACATAATTGGAAACCTCGTTTTTCTCGCTGAGTAAATATGCGTATGCTATACTGAAAAAGTTATGCGATGCTACTCCAAGGTGTAATGCTTCCGCATTTTCGGGAATCATAGCTATATCGAGTATATGCATATAATTAGCATCTACTTCCACTTTTGTCGGGTAAATGGGGTTTGGCCACCCTTTAAGGGACGATATGATACTTTCCATTTGTAGGTTGGCTCCTTTTACCAATCGCATCTTTAGAGGAGCTCCGCCATTCGCATAACGCTCTTTTGCAAATTTCAATAGTTTTTCTTGCAATAGCCCTGCATCAGGGAGATATGCCTGTACAACTATACCTGCTGTGTAGTTTTTGAATTGAGGCATGCTTAGTACCGTGCGGAATACGTCTAAAGTCAAGTCCATATCTTTATATTCTTCCATATCAAGATTTACAAACTTCGGTTTGCTTGTTCCGTCTTGTTCTGTATAAGGATTATCTATGGCCTGTTGATATATGGTTGCTACTAATTCGCAAAGTTCTTTTTTGTTTTGCTCATAGCTGAGAGAGTGTATTTGAGCATAGATGCCCGACAGCTTAATAGAGATGTAATTAATATCCGGTTCTTTTAATGCTTCCAGATAATGTTCGTATCGTTTACGAGCTTCTCCGTCTCCCAAAACGACTTCACCCAGCAGATTTACATTTTGTCCTATCTTGTTTTTCCATCTATTTGATAGATGGCTGGTAAGAGCTGGTCGTTCTTCTGATATGATTATTTTATTTGTTTCTTTTCGTAGTCTTTGATTAAATAACGGCATAGCTATGTTGGGTGCTAAAAAACCGAAATTCATAAATAGTTGCAATTGAAATCGATCGAAAGAATTAAAGAAATCGGGTATTCCGTATTCTTTGATCAATAATGTCATTCGTTTTACAAGTTTGCTATTGTCCCTTATTTGGGACGACTCATCCAACATTTTGGATAATAGAGTTTTACTTGAAGGTGTTTGTACTAATGAAGCAAATTTTTTCTGTTCTTTTACCTCTTCGGTAGTTAATTCTTTTTCCGCTTTGTCTAAAAATTGTTTAGCCCAATCAAGGACTTCCGAGGTTGTGATTTTTTCCATAGGTCTCAATGTTTAAGGATACATCAAATTTTGTTCTAAGGTAAATAAAAAGAGTGACAACGAAAAAGTTTATTTGACTATAAATTATGACTTTACTATCATTTTGTAGCAGAAAACTAAATTTGTTATTTTATGGATAGTCTAAAATATATATATTGTGCAGATAATAACATTGGATGGATCAGGTATGCTATCTACAGTCTATTGTCGTACATGTTGATAGTATATTGTAATATAAGATAATAGCAAAAAGATATTATTCAACATGTTTGGTGTTTTAGAGCCTAAAATATAACCGTTTCCTCAAAACATTTCATTAATTTTGGAAATATCGCCTCCAAAAAGAGGCTCTTTTGGTAAAAGGTACATAAATATTAACCATGTAAAAACATTTTAGCCATGAGAACTTACCAAACACAAGAAATCAAGAATATTGCTATTCTTGGTAGTTCGGGAGCGGGCAAAACCACTCTCGCCGAAGCCATGCTCTATGAAGCGGGTGTCATAAAACGCAGAGGAAGTGTTAAGGACGGAAATACTGTCTCGGACTATTTCCCCGTGGAAAAAGAATACGGATATTCCGTTTTTTCCAGCATTTTCTCTGTGGAATGGATGAATCGTAAACTAAACTTTATTGACTGTCCGGGGTCGGATGACTTTGTGGGTAATGTAGTTACATCTCTCAATGTAACAGATACTGCACTTATGGTACTTAATGCTCAGTATGGTATTGAGGTGGGAACCATCAACCAACTGAGATATACACAACGGTTGAAAAAACCTGTTATTTTTATTGTAAACCAGCTGGATCACCCAAAAGCAGATTTTGATAATGTGGTTTCTCAGCTGAAAGCCGACTACGGAGAAAAGGCCGTATTGGTACAATATCCTATAAACTGTGGTGAAGGTTTCAACGCAGTTGTGGATGTTTTGAAATTTAAAATGTTCAGATGGAAACCCGAAGGCGGAGTTCCCGAAGTGCTGGATATACCTGCCGAAGAAATGGATAAAGCGGCAGAATTGCAACAGAAATTAATAGAAGCAGCAGCAGAAAATGAAGAGTCTCTGATGGAAAAATTCTTCGATCAGGGTACACTTACCGAAGACGAAATGCGTATGGGGATTCGTTGGGGATTGGTCAATAGAGATCTCTATCCTGTTTTCTGTGTGTCTGCCGAAAAAGATATGTGTGTGCGTCGTACTATGGAGTTTCTTGGAAATGTAGTTCCCTATGTACGTGATTTGGCTGCTCCTGTAAATACAGAGGGTGCGGAGATAAAACCTGATTCGGATGCTCCTACCAGCTTGTTCTTCTTCAAAACAATGGTGGAACCTCATGTGGGAGAAGTTTCATATTTTAAGGTAATGAGTGGGAAAGTACATGAAGGTGATGATTTTGTAAACGCTGACAGAGGATCGAAAGAGCGTATGGGACAACTATTCTGTCCTGCCGGACAACAGCGTACAAAGGTAGAAGAATTAGTTGCCGGAGATATCGGGGCAACAGTTAAGCTTAAAGATGTGCGTACAGGAAATACCCTGAATGTAAAAGGTGTTGATAATAAATTCAATTTTATAAAATATCCTGATCCTAAATATCGTCGTGCAATAAAGGCGGAGAACGAAAAAGATACAGAAAAACTGAGTGAAGTTCTTCAACGGATGAGAGAAGAAGATCCTACATGGTTGATCGAGAACTCGAAAGAACTCAAACAAATGATTGTATCAGGGCAGGGAGAGTTTCATTTGAAGACCTTAAAGTGGAGAATAGAAAATAATGATAAAATAGCAATTGTATATTCCGAACCTAAGATACCTTATCGAGAAACGATAACAAAAGCTGCTCGTGCCGATTATCGTCATAAAAAACAATCGGGAGGAGCCGGACAATTTGGTGAGGTACATTTGATTGTAGAACCCTATGTAGAGGGAATGCCTATGCCGGAAACGTATAAGTTTAACGGACAGGAATTTAAGGTTCAGGCGCGCGATACTCAGGTTTATGATCTTGACTGGGGTGGAAAACTCGTTTTTGTGAGTAGTATTGTTGGCGGAGCTATTGATACACGCTTCTTGCCAGCTATATTGAAGGGTGTGATGTCTAGATTGGAGCAAGGGCCTCTTACAGGTTCTTATGCCCGAGATGTACGCGTTATTGTTTATGACGGCAAGATGCACCCTGTAGATTCGAATGAAATATCCTTTATGCTTGCGGGGCGTAATGCTTTTAGTGAAGCTTTTCGTAACGCAGGCCCTAAAATATTGGAGCCGATATACGATGTAACTGTCGCTGTGCCTTCCGATAAAATGGGAGATGTTATGAGCGATTTGCAAGGGCGTCGTGCAATGATTATGGGTATGGAAAGCGATAAAGGTATTGAAATGCTGAATGCGAAAGTACCTTTGAAAGAAATGGCTAACTATTCCATATCTCTGAGTTCTCTCACTGGAGGACGAGCATCATTTACTATGAAGTTTGCCAGTTATGAGCTTGTACCTTCCGATGTGCAGGATAAATTGCTTAAGGAATACGAAGCAAGCCAAAAAGACGAAGATTAATCATATATATCATTTCATAAAAGAAGTGCCGGAATAATATTCCGACACTTCTTTTATGTATCATTTCCTTTTATACTCGGAAGGCATCATAATATCGTTGCCATCTCTTTTTGCATAGAAATGTGGAGACATAATCTCGATTCCTGCCTCATTGAATTTATCTATTATGTTCTGATGTAGTTCAGAATATACACGAGGCATGGATAAGTCTCTGTCTGTATAGGCATTTATCTGATAACAGCAATAAAAATCGGCAAGCTCTTTAACTAAGACGAAAGGCTCAGGTTTCAACATTATTCCATCTGTTTGTGTGGCTGCGTCGATTAGTAATTGTTTCACTTTTTGCCAAGGAATTTCATATCCTACTGTGATGTCTGAATAAACTACAATTCCACGATCGCGGGCAGATGCACTATAGTTAGTAGTTTGAGAAGACATGATAAAAGAATTTGGGATAGTGATTATCTCGTTTTTCGATGTTCGTATACGGATCACGAAAGGAGTTTTTTCTATCACGTTGCCTACAGTATCGTTTAGTTTTATCTGGTCTCCTATCTTAAAGCCCCGCATATATGTGATAACGAGTCCTGCCATTAGGTTACCAATAACAGTTGTGGAACCTAAAGAGATAATTAAACCGATGAATACCGAAACTCCCTGAAATACCGGAGAACTTGAATTGGGGAGTAATGGCCATATCATTATAAGCATGAATGAATATAGTAAGAAACGCAATATCTGGTAAGTAGACATAGCCCAATCGGGATAAAATCCTTTTATTTTTAGTCGTTCTGCCGATATCTCATTAGCTATATATTTTAACCCACGCACTGCATATCTGAAGAATAAATATATTAGTACTATTTTGAACAGATTCGGAAGAAAGCTTGCTATAGCTTTTAGTATATCTTTTGCCGGATTCCATATATAAGACAGTAGGAGGTATGCGTACTTCTCTGTTTCCGGAAAAATAGAAAATACGACAGACAAGAAAATGATAAGCTGGATTATTATCAATATGTATTTGATAATATTGGTAATAACCATCAGTATTCGCTCTTGTTTCTCATTGTTCAGAAATTCGTAGTTGAAAATAGATATGGTTTTTAGTTTTTCACTGGTAAACTTCTTTATATATATACCTATCTTTTTGAAAAGTTTATTGGTTAGGTATATTAAAAGTATTTGTAGAAAAATAACTAAAATAAGCAGTAGAAAAGATTTTATTTTCTGTTGAAGCCCGTATTCGGCATGCAGTTCTGAAACCTTATTCGAGATGGTTTGTAAATATTGGTGTGCAAGATCTTCTCTTGTTGTGTTTTGCCATAACCCATCTTGGTCTGTGAGAGTGATTATAACTTGATCTCCTGACATAATATCAGTTACAAATTCACTTTCGAAGACATAGATAGAATCGGGTTTCATTGTAAGTTTTTTACCCAACCCTACTATCATATCAGTGGTCTTTTTTGCTCGGTCGGCAGGCATTACGCCTCCTCTTCTCGAATATAAACTAAATAAGGTATCTCCTTCTACAATGACAGGAAAGCCTCTTGTTACCAAACGGAGTGAGTCTATTTGTCTTTTTTGGTCAGCTTTTTTTATCGAGTCAGCTTTACCTTTACTACTCTTCTCGTTAATAAATGCTATTTCATTCAGTTTCAACTCTTGAATCTGTACTTCCAATTCCTGAATGCGTAAAGAATCTTGTTCTATTCTTGATGTTTGTATAGAGTCGAGAGTATTCTGATGTGTATTTTGCGCATTGATGTAAGATGTCGATAAGGCATAGATCAATAGAACTATATGCAGGAAGATATATTTGATCTTTGGTTTCATACTTATTTTATATAGTTTATTCTCCACAAATATAAAATTTGAAAGTTAAATATAAACCTTTTCACACTAAAATTATATATTACTATCAAATATAAAACCCTATTGTTCTTGAAAAAAGCGTTTGTTTTCCAGATTTATTCTACCTTTGTAAAATGAGGGTAAAACAAATACTCATTTTAGTGCTATTGTTGTCAGCCAATATTTTTTTATTGGCTCATTCAGTTTTGCCTCATTCTCACCACGATGGTATTGTGTGTTTCTCCTTAAATGAATTGAAGCATCAGCAAACTTGTTCCGATCATCATGACGATATAGGAGAATGCTGTTGTTGTGGTACACACTCACAGCAAGAACACCATCATTCAAATTCAGAAGACTGTGATCTGAAGGAAATTGTCATTCGCAATAATGATGATATTCACGACGATCTAATACCTTGCGGACATTGTCTTTCTCTCCTGTTCTCCATATACTCTCTGAATCAGTTCTTTATGGAAATGCCTCAGTTTGGGTTGATACAGGAACAGAAACCATATCTCAATTCTTATATCTCCCCGTATGTAGGTTCTGTAAAAAACCTACGAGCACCTCCCGTATCTTATTTTTTTAGTTAAGTATCCTCTGTGGTACTTCTATCTATCCTTTCCTAGATAGAACGATAAATAGTTTCTGTTGGATTGGTATATATTAAGCTTAAAAAAATAAGAACATAAAATGAAAAAATATATAATTTTTTTCGCTTGTCTGTTGGCGATAATGTGGGGCTGTAGCTCCTCTCCTAAAACAACAGAAGATCATTCAGGACATAATCATAGTGAAGAAGGACATCATTCCCATGCCGAGGGAGAAGCGCACAGCCACGCTGAGGGTGAGGAGTGCGATCACGATCACAATGAATCGGAAGGTGAACATACTCATGGATCGGATAAGGAAGCGCATGGTGATGAAATATTATTCACACCCGAGCAGGCTAAGCTTGTAGGTTTGAAAACTGTGACAGTTAGTCCCGGAAAATTTCATAAAGTAATAAAAACAAGTGGACAAATACTTTCTGCTCAAGGCGATGAAGTCACTATCTCTGCTACAATAAATGGTATTGTTTCTTTTAGTAGACCATCACTCAACGAGGGTGCATCTGTAAGAGCAGGGGAGTCTTTACTGGCTATATCGTCAAAGAACATACTTGATGGAGATCCTGCTTTAAAGGCCAAATCTTCATATGATATAGCCTTGCGAGAATATCAGCGGGCACAATCTCTGATAGGAGACAAACTAATCTCGGAAAAAGAATATAATGAGACAAAACTCAATTATGAGAATGCAAAGGTGTCGTATGATGCTTTCAGGCAAACAACATCGGGCAGAGGAGTCTCTATTTCTACGCCTATTGCCGGCTTCATAAAAACCCAATTGGTGAGTGAAGGGCAATACGTAGAGGTAGGACAAGCCTTGATGACGGTGACTAAAAACAGACGCTTGCAACTAAGAGCCGATGTGTCCGAACGTTTTTATAAAGATCTGGGTGGTATAGTTTCGGCTAACTTTGTTACATCTTACGATGATGCTATTCACCGTCTTTCCGATCTCAATGGGCGTGTAGTCTCTTATGGCAGAGCTACCAACGGACAGGAGTATTACTTACCTATAAATTTCGAATTTGATAATGTAGGGCAGATTATATCAGGCTCTTATGTCGAAATCTATCTGTTGGGGCAAGCACGCGAAAATGTGATAACCGTACCTGTGTCTGCACTGACAGAGGAGCAGGGGATTTACTTTGTTTATCTGCAAGAACATGATGATGCTTATAAAAAGCAAGAAGTTACTCTTGGTGCCAGTGATGGCAGTATGGTAGAGATCCTCTCAGGACTCAAAGATAAAGACAAAGTAGTATCGGTAGGGGCTTCGCACGTAAAGTTGGCTTCGGCGTCCGGTTCCATACCTCATGCTCACGAGCATTAACTGAGAGGAGGATAACGTTATGTTGAATAAAATAATACAATTCTCGCTCAACAATAGGCTGGTTGTACTTATTGCTGCTGTCTTACTTTTGATTGCAGGTATATATACAGCTAAGAATATGGAAATAGATGTGTTTCCCGATCTTAATGCGCCTACTGTTGTTATAATGACCGAAGCTAACGGCATGGCTCCCGAAGAGGTTGAACGCTTAGTTTCTTTTCCTATCGAGACTGCTGTGAATGGTGCTACTGATGTGCGTCGTGTACGATCTTCTTCCACAACAGGATTTTCTGTGGTATGGGTAGAGTTCGACTGGGGTACGGATATATACAAAGCCCGCCAGATAGTAACCGAGAAGCTGGCTACTTTGAGCGGATCTTTACCCGAAAATATCGGACAACCTACTCTTGCTCCACAATCGTCTATCCTTGGCGAAATAATGACTATCGGGTTGTCTTCCGATTCAGTCTCTTTGCTCGATTTACGTACGATAGCCGACTGGACTATCCGCCCTCGTCTGCTGTCTACCGGAGGTGTGGCTCAGGTTACTATTATAGGGGGAGATATTAAGGAATATCAGATTCTTCTCAATCCCGGACGAATGAAACATTATGCTGTAACTCTCGACGAAGTGCTCGAAGTTACACGCAATATGAATCAGAATGCGTCGGGTGGAATATTGTACGAATATGGCAATGAATATATTGTAAGAGGTGTCTTGCAAAGCCTAGATACTGATGACCTGGGAAAAGCTGTTATAAAGAAAGTCGGGGAGAGCCCTATTTTAATCAGAGATGTGGCCGAAGTGCGAATAGGAGCTAAGTCACCAAAACTAGGATTAGCTTCGGAAAAGACAAAAGCGGCCGTACTGCTTACTGTAACCAAACAGCCTAATACCAATACTATAGAGCTGACTGATAAACTTGAGGCATCTATTGCTGATCTGCAAAAGAATCTGCCTGCGGGTATTAAAATTTCTACCGATATATTCAGGCAAGAACGCTTCATAAACAATTCTATTCATAATGTAGAAAAGTCTTTGTACGAGGGCGCTATATTTGTGGTCATTGTCCTGTTCTTGTTTCTGATGAACGGACGTACTACTTTTATTTCGCTAATGGCTCTTCCTCTGTCTTTGCTGTCTTCCATACTTGCCTTGAAAGCGATGGGACTTACTATAAATACAATGAGTCTGGGTGGTATGGCGATTGCAATAGGCTCGCTGGTGGATGATGCTATTATAGATGTGGAAAATGTATTTAAGCGGCTGCGCGAAAACAGGCAGAAACCCAAGGAGGAGCAGAAAAGCGTGTTGACTGTAGTCTTCGAAGCATCCAAAGAGGTGCGTATGCCTATTTTGAACTCTACTCTTATCATCGTTACCAGCTTTATCCCTCTGTTTTTCCTTACCGGAATGGAAGGGCGTATGTTGGTTCCTCTTGGTATAGCATTTATAGTAGCACTCTTTGCATCCACAGTTGTAGCTCTTACCGTTACGCCAGTGTTGTGTAGCTATTTACTGGGTAAAAACAGAAAAAATAAGGAAGAAAAAGAGCCTGTGTTTGTTGTAAAACTGAAAGCAGTGTATGAAAAGAGTTTACACTGGGCATTGGATCATCAAAAAATAGTGTTGGGTATAACAGGAGCTTTGCTTGCTTCGGCTGTTATTATATTCTTTACATTCGGGCGAAATTTCCTTCCTGCCTTTAATGAAGGTTCATTTACTATTACTCTCAATACTTTGCCCGGTATTTCGCTCGAAGAATCGGATAAAATAGGGCGATTGGCCGAACAGCAGTTGTTGAGTGTTCCCGAAATTCAGACCGTAGGACGAAAAACTGGACGAGCCGAACTTGACGAACACTCTTTCGGGGTAAATACCTCGGAAATAGAAGCTCCGTTCATTCTTAAAGACCGTTCGCGCGAAGAAATGACACAGGGGTTGAGGGATAAACTAAATGCCATACCCGGAGTAAGCATCGAGATAGGGCAGCCCATATCGCATCGTATAGACCATATGTTGTCGGGTACGAAAGCCAATATAGCTATAAAGCTGTTTGGATCGGATTTGAACAAGCTTTATTCGATAGGTAATCAGATAAAATCGAATATAGAGAATATAGAAGGTATTGCCGACCTCAACGTAGAACAACAGGTTGAGCGCCCACAACTGAAAATAGAGCCTCGCCGTGAGTTACTGGCTAAATATGGTATAACTATGCCTCAATTCTCGGATTTTGTAACAGCTATGCTTTCGGGAGAGGTGGTGTCGCAGGTATATGATGCGGGTAAGAGTTTCGATCTTACGCTGAAAGTAGACGACAGCTTCAAAAATCAGGCAGATAAAATACGAAATCTGATGATAGATGCCGATGGTAAGAAAATACCGTTCGAGTATGTTGCTAAAATAACTTCCTCGTCAGGCCCTAACACTGTAAACAGAGAGAATGCACAGCGGAAGATTGTTGTTTCGGCAAATGTGGCCGGACGTGATTTACGAAGTGTGGTAAACGATATCAGAGAGAAAGTGGATAGCGATATCCAATTGCCCGAAGGTTATCATATAGAATACGGAGGACAGTTTGAGAGTGAACAGGCAGCTTCGAAAATATTGCTTATTGCTTCTGTTTTTGCTATTATGATTATATTTCTACTATTGTATAATCAGTTCAGAAATATAACTCAGTCAGCTGTCATTCTGCTAAATCTGCCTTTGGCTCTTATCGGAGGGGTGTATGCTATACTGTTTACGTCCGGTGAAATCAGTATTCCTGCAATAATCGGATTTATTTCGCTTTTCGGTATTGCTACTCGTAATGGCATCTTGTTGATGGCACATTACAACGATTTGGGTAATAGTGGCTTTTCTGTCAACAAGAGTATTCTGCAAGGATCGCTCGACCGATTGAATCCTATATTGATGACAGCGCTCTCGTCGGGCTTGGCTCTTATTCCATTGGCAGTACAAGGAGATCTGCCGGGTAACGAAATACAAAGTCCTATGGCAATTGTCATATTAGGAGGTTTGTTTACTTCTACATTGCTTAATATGTATGTTGTTCCTATTGTGTACAGAATGCTAAAGAAGCAGAGAACATTAAAAGAGGAAACTGTATAAATTCTTTGTTTGGATAAATAGATTATTAATTATGAAAAAGAAAATATATATACTGCTATTTGCAGGATTGTTTATTCTCAATATTGATTTAAGATCTCAGGATGTTTTTTCTCAGGTTCTTAGCAATATCGAGTTGAATAATACAACATTAAAAGCTTTAAAGGAAAAGACCGATGCTGATAAGATAGGAAATAAGACTGGTATAAATCTGTCTAATCCAGAGGTTGAGTTCGGATATCTTTGGGGATCGCCGGCTGATGAAGGCAAACGAGTAGATCTTGCCGTAAGCCAATCTTTCGACTTTCCTACAGCATACCGTTACAAATCACAATTGTCGGACGGTAAAAATAAACAGGCTGATCTGACATATGAAGAACAGCGCAGGGGCATACTTCAGCAAGCTCGTTTGTTGTGTGTAGAATTGGTGTACCAACAAAAGATTCACGATCAGTTAACCGAGAGACTTCAGCAGGCAAAAAGCTTGTCTCAGGCCTATCAGAGAAGCTTCGATCAAGGGTCTATAGATATTTTGGAATATAATAAGACAAAACTAAACCTACTGAGTGCAGAGAAAGCACTACAAATGAATGAAGTAGATATGGAGCTAGTGAAGTCGGAGCTGATAAGGATGAACGGAGAACAGCCGATTGAAATAAATTTCAGGAATTATCCTTCATACTTATTATCTATCAACTTCGACGACTGGTTTGATAAAGTAAAGGAGAATAATCCATCTGTGCAGTTGTCTGAAAAGGAAATAGAACTGAGTAAGAAACAGGAACAACTCACCAAGGCTCTTAATCTGCCTAAATTCTCGCTGGGATATACGAGCGAGCGTGTTTCGGGTACTACCTTTCAGGGTGTTGCAGTTGGAGTGTCTATTCCTTTGTGGGAAGGACGTAATACTGTAAAGCATCAGAAAGCACAGACAATGGCTTTGCAGATGCAGTACGACGATTTGAGAATACAGTTTCGCAATGCTCTGAAAAATCAGTATGTAAAAACATATAAGTTGTCTGTTTTGTTAAAAGAATATCAAGATGCTTTGAACGTAACAAACAATAAAAATTTATTGAAAACGGCTTTGGATAAAGGACAACTGTCTCTGATTAATTACCTGCTCGAGCTATCCGCATATAATGAAACTGTAGACAAATATCTTGAAACAGAACGTGATTATCAGCTAGGTGTAGCAGAATTACATCAATGGGAATATTGATGAGTATATGATATACTATTTGTACTGCCTTGTCTAAAATAATCAAATATATTTGTTTCTATACAAGGCGGTACAATAGTATTTTTTTGAAAAAATATAGATGCCATTATTGCTCGTTCCAAGTATCTAATATAAAAATAGTACTTTTGACAAATAAGTAAAATAAACGAGAATACCATGATGGTCATTTACAGATACATTCTATTTTTATTATTTATATTAGCAGCTTTACCTCTATTTTCTAATAAACCACATATAATAAACTTACATAGAGAAGACTATAAAGCAGATAATAAAAATTGGTCTATAGGACAAGACGAAAGAGGATCCATGTATTTTGGTAATGATATAGGATTACTGGAGTTTGATGGTATTGAATGGATACTCAACCGAATACCCAATTCGTTAATAGCAAGATCCGTTGTCGTATTGTCTCATAATACTATATTTACAGGAAGCTATGAGGAGTTTGGGCGTTGGGATAGGGATGTCTCAGGCAAATTGGTCTATACCTCTTTAAGCGATAGTCTTGATAAAGCTCTTTTTCGGAACGATGATTTCTGGAAAATCTGGATAGCAAAAGATTGTGTCTATTTTCAGTCTTTTTCCTCTATATATGTATATGATTATAAGACAGTAGAGAGAGTCCCTTCCGAGAAAGGATTTCTCTTTTTGTCGAAGGTGAGGGAAGAGTTTCTGGTTCAACAAATGTTAGGCCCCCTTTTCCGGCTGAAAGGTACTCATCTCACAAAGATAGAGGGCAGTGAGATATTTAGTGGTACAGATGTGCGGGTTATTCTTCCTTACAAAGACAATCAGTATATTATAGGAACAACAACAAAAGGAATCTATCTGTATGATGGAGTGACTTTTAAAGAATGGAATCCCGCGTTGTCGGGAATTATGAAATCGAAAGAGCTTAATTGTGGAATATTATCTTCAAGAGGGACTTATTATTTCGGTACTATTCTCGATGGTATGTATGAAGTAGACCTGACAGGGGAGATAATAGACCATATCTCAACAAAGAATTCTTTACAAAACAATACGGTTTTGTCTCTTTACGAAGACAATCTTAACAATGTATGGGTTGCCCTCGACCGGGGAATCTCCTATATCCAATATATTGACAATATGAGTAGTTTCACAGACCCTACAGGTAATACCGGAGCTGTATATGGGGGTGTATTGTGGAATGATAAGTTATTTATAGGAACCAATCAGGGTGTATTCTATATTCCTCAGGCGGGACTAAATAAATCAGTTTCTCTTTCCGATCTGAAAATGATTGATGGAACACAAGGACAGGTTTGGGGGTTTAAAGTTGTAGAAGGTAAGCTATATTGTTGTCACAACAAAGGTCTGAAAGAGATACACGAAAACCTGACTGTGAGTGATGCTTTTGCAATAGGTACAGGCGTATATAGTATTTCTAATGCGAGAATTAAGAGTGTCGATTTACTGATACTGTCTACTTATCAGTCAATAAGGATAATAGATAAAAAAACGAATAAAATATACAGACCCGGACAAATATCAGAACCGATAATAAATGCAGAATTAGACCATTTAGGAAATGTTTGGCTTGAGCATTTCAACCGAGGCGTTTATCGTTGTCGCTTAGACGAAGATTTGACAGGGTTTCGTAGTTTTTCTTATTATGGAGGAAATAATAATGATGAGTTGCCATATAAACTGAAGCTGTTTAAAGTAGGAGGGCGTATCGTTCTTCTAGGTAATGATAGTTTTTATACTTATGATGATATAGTCGATAAAATTATACCTAACAAGAATTTGAATGACTGTTTCAATAATGTAAAAGATCTTAGACAAATTATTCCTATCAAGGATGAACTCTTTTGGGCACTTACGAGTAATGCCATATATAAGTTTTCTTATGATGGCTACAATGCATCGATTCTCGAGAATTATAATTTAGGAATGAATTTGTCGTTGGTAAATGCTTACGAAAACATTTCTATTTTAAATGATTCACTTAGTCTTATTTGTCTCGATAATGGATTTCTTCTGTATAATAACCAATCAGTTGACAGAAATTATAGAAATACAAAAAGAGTATTGCTTCTACCTTATCTCGAATCGTTAGAATGTATTAACTCTGATGGAGTATCTGAATATAAAAGTCTGACAGAGCCAGTTAAGATATCATATAACTTCAATACAATAACATTTTCTTTTTCTTCAGAAAATACATATGCAAATAGTTTATCTTTTCAGTATATGCTCGAAGGCGTAGACTTGGATTGGTCGGCTGCTCAAAAAGTAAATAATGTAACCTATGCACGCTTGCCTAAAGGAGAGTATACTTTTAAGGTAAGAACGGTAGATGGTTTAGGTAATTATTCGGATATCACTTCATTCCGCTTCGAAGTATCTTCTCCATGGTATTCTACAATATGGGCATACTTCTTATATGTAGCATTAGTTATATTTTTAATGTACGCTTCTTGGATGTTGGTTTTGAGAAGATACCGAAACTTACACTTGCAAAAGATACGGCATAGAGAAACTAAGAGACTCAGAACCTTAGCCGGAGAGTTACAACAAGAAGTAGAACAGAAGAGTGCAGAAATACTTACTCAAACCTCATTTATAATACAAAAAAATGAACTGATTCTGAAAATAAAAGATATTATTGATGAATTCTATTCTAAGAATAAAACGAATACATTATTACCTTTGTATCAGAAGATCAATTCTTTATTAAATAATAACCTTAATTCGGAAGACGACTGGAAGATGTTTTTAATAAAGTTTGAAGAAAAACATACCGGATTCTTCAAAAAATTAAAAATGCTTTATCCTCAACTTACTAATAGTGATCTTAGATTATGTGCCTGCCTGAAGCTCAATCTGGAGACAAAAGAAATTGCTTCTCTAATGAATTTATCAATCAGGGCTGTTGAAAATAGCCGTTATAGACTACGTAAAAAGTTAAATTTACAGCCTTCTCAAAACCTCAATGAGTTCTTCCTTAAGATAGATTGATGTATATGTATCTTATTGTTGTTTAGCGTTTTATTTTTTTTTGAGAGGTAATAGTGAGTTTGTAATACTGTTAAAATCTAATGGTATGTATCTATGATGTATTAACTTTTTATAAGGTTTTGGTCGTGTTGCATAATTTTGACACAGATCTAATATCATACGACCGAAAACAGCCATGATGTATTGACTATTTGATAGATTATTTCGAAGGTTAATAAACAGCGTTTCCGTAAACTGTTATCATTACTTTTCTGTTGTTCATAGTAGATTTATTTGAAAAAAGTGTGTTTAAATAAAAAGTAAAACTATGAAAATTAAACCTAAAAGAACATTTATTACACAAGGAGCAAATTCTTTCCTCAGGAAAAGTTTTGTATTCTTGACTTGCTTCCTACTGGCAAGTACTGTAAGTATTTATGCTCAAAACAAAACTGTTTCAGGTAAAGTTACAGATGCCCTAAGCGAACCGCTTATAGGAGTAAGTGTAAAAATACAAGGAACTACAAATGGAACAATTACTGATATAGATGGTATGTATTCATTGTCTGTTAAACAAGGAGATGCTTTGGAATTTTCTTATGTTGGCATGAAGACACAGCTTATAAAAGTTACTTCTCAGAGTACTATTAATGTAATATTGGCAGATGATGCAAGAGTATTGACTGAAACTGTTGTCATTGGTTACGGTACTTCGAAGAAAGCTGACCTTACAGGATCTATCGGTAGTGTAAACTCAGATGCAATAATGAAACAACCCGCACTCAATGCTGTACAGTCTGTACAGGGTAAAATTTCGGGTGTTAATATTATTAGTAATGACTCTCCGGGTTCTACTCCTACAGTGATTATTCGTGGTATGGGTACTACCTTAGGGGGACGTAATCCTTTATATATTGTTGACGGTTTTCCTGTAGATGATATAAAGAATATAAACTCTTCCGATATCGTTTCTATGGATGTTCTTAAAGATGCATCTTCGGCTTCTATCTACGGTGTGAGAGCAGCTAATGGTGTTATTTTAGTAACTACCAAAAAAGGAAAAACCGGTTCTGCAAAGATCGGAGTAGAATCATATGTTGGGATGAAGACTGTTTTGAATAAAGTGAAAATGGCAAATGCATCTCAGTATATTGAGTACTTCAATCAGAATCAGGATTTGTTGAAATCATATGCTAAGGAAGCAGATAAAAAGAATTTCTATAATCTGGCACCTGCTAGCGAACAGGCTAATAATACAGATTGGTACGATGAACTATTACGTACAGGTGTGTTTACTAACAATGTTGTTTCACTGTCAGGAGGTAGCGAAGCTGTAGATTACTATCTAAGTTATAACTATTACGATGAAAGTGGTATTCTTGACAATCAGAATTTTCAACGTACGACTATCAGAAACAACAACGTCTATAAGTTTTTTAATGATCGTTTAAAATTCAGCCAGAATCTGAATCTATCATTCTCTACCGATCGCCCGAAACCTTATGGTGCATTCAATGAGGCTTATCGTCAATCTCCGCTGGTAGGACCTAAGTTCCCTAATGGACGTTGGGGTACATCAAGTGTCGATAAAGCAAGCGGTATTGCCGGACTTGAAGGTACTAATATGGGTAAACTTAATTCAATAGGCAATCCTTTATTTAATATCGACAATTCGGCACAAAAATCTAAAACTCTTTCAGTACAGGGAGGTTTTGAAGGTGAGTTCAAAGTCACAGATTTCTTGAAGGTGAATTCTCGTTTTGGTGCAACTAAATTCTATTATAAAGACCGTCAGTTCGAAAATAAAGAGAACGCATGGTTGGCAGTAAACCCTACTAAAACATCAGCAGATTATCAGGCTAGTAAAGCGGCCAATCCCGGAAAAAATAACTGGGCTAGTAACTCTTTGAGACTTGAAGAACTGGAAACATTCCGTTGGGTATGGGAAGCTTTTGCAACATTCAATAAAGATTTCGACAAACATCATGTTGAGGCTGTAGTTGGTACTTCTCGTGAAAAATCTGGTATAGGTAATAACTCTGTATTCAAAGTTTATGATGTTCCTGAGAAGTCACAATATTGGAGTATTGGTAAGGCTTCTGGTGCATATGCTATGGATGTGGAAAGAGAATATGACTATACTCCTCGTGCTCTAGCTTCATATTTTGCTCGTGTTCAGTATAATTATGATAATAAATATTACCTATCAGGAACGGTAAGACGTGATGGTTCAAGTACTTTTAAATCAAATGAAGATTATTGGGGCACATTCCCTTCTATCGGTTTAGGCTGGACTATCTCGAAAGAAAGCTTTATGCAGGATATTACTGTTCTTAATTATTTGAAATTGAGAGGTACATGGGGAAAATTGGGTAATCAGGATGTACCATTGAATGTTAATCAAATATATACATCTACAGGTAGTGCAAATTACAATTATGTATTTGGTCCTAGTCAGAGTTTAGTATATGGAGCAGCATTTGGTTCTCCTGTAATGCCTTTATCTTGGGAGGTTACCAGAGAGTGGGGCGTAGGTTTCGACTTTTCACTTCTAGATGATAGATTAACAGGTAATTTCGACTATTATAACAAGTTAAATACAAATACTATTCTGAAAGTAAAACCGGTACAAAATACTTGGTATGAAAAAGAATTCTATGCACATGGTGCTAAGGTAGAAAATGCTGGTTTTGAGGTTGGTCTTGGTTGGAGCGACAAATTGGCTAATGGTTTAATCTATGAAATATCAGCAAATTATTCATATAACAAAAATGAAGTAAAAAATGTGACTCCTACTTATGATGGTGATACCGGAGGTAGCTTGAGTGACGGCCAAATTACTAAACGTTTGAGAGAAGGTGAACCTGTATATGCATGGTGGCTGTTAGAAGCTGATGGAGTATGGCAGACTCAGGCTGAAATTGATGATCCAAATAATGCAAAATTAGGAACTCCTAAAGTTGGTCATTTGAGATATAAAGATCAAAATGGTGATGGTATGATTGATGACCGCGACAAAGTTTATATGGGTTCATATCTTCCAACATCTAACTATGGTATCCATGTTGGTTTAGGCTATAAGAGCTTCGACTTTAGTATAGATGGTTATGGTGTTGCCGGAAATAAAATATATAATGGATTGAAACACGGTCGTATAGACGGAGGTGAAAATATCACTTATGAAACTTATAAAAACAGATGGACAGGAGCAGGTTCTACGAATGAGCATCCCGGAGCTAACAGAGATAGCTATTCATCCAGCTATTTCCTAGAGAGCGGAGCATTCTTCCGTATCAATAACATTACTTTAGGATATACACTAAATGATTTGGTATTCTCAGGTTCTAAGTTGAGATTTTATGTAACTGCTCAAAATCCATTTATGTTTACAGGATACTCAGGATTTTCTCCGGAAATATCTGGTTATTCTACCGATACACAGGTGCCTGTGGGTGACCCAAGTAGAACAGCAGGTATTGAGTTAACAGCTTATCCGACAACTCGCAATTTTATTTTTGGTCTTAACCTGCAATTTTAACAACACGCTAAAAGTATAGAATCATGAAAAAAATATACATAGGAATTATATCATTTGCCCTCTTGTTATTTGCCTCAGGCTGTAGCGACTTTTTGGATGTAAATTCTCAGGAGAATGTTGAAGAGGATGATAAAGATGAAGTATATACTCCCGAAATGTTTGTAAATGGAGTATATGGAATGTTTACCGATTGGGATTACGCATTTTCATTTCTTGCCATTACTGAAATGATTTCAGATAATGCTGATAAAGGCAGTTCTCCCGGTGACCCGGGCGGTGATAAAGATTTGTTCGATAATCTAACTTTTACCAGTGGGGCCGGATCAATTGATGCGATGTGGACAAAATGGTATAAAACTATCGGACGTGCTACAAAATCTATCGAGTTTACAGAGAGCACTCCTATTGAGGATGCAAAATATAAGAACAGATTGATTGGCGAAGCTAAATTTCTTAGAGCTGTAAGTTATTTCTATTTGGTCAGAGGTTGGGGTGATGTTTCTATTCAGAATAAAGATGTAACATCAAGAGCTCCTAAAGCAGATGTTTATGCATATATCGAACAAGACCTGAAAGATGCAATGAAAGTATTACCCGAAAAATATACAGATAGCAAAGATCTTGGTCGGGCTACAATGGGTGCAGCACAAGGACTTTTATCTAAAGTATATTTATATCAGGGTAAATGGCAGGAAGCATATGATAATGCATCAGCCGTTATATCTAATACAGCATACGGTTATAGCCTGATAGATTACTCTCTTATATGGAGAGCAGAAGGAGAAAACAGTTCGGAATCTTTATTTGAAATTCAAGCTAGTGGAGGTTCTCCTGCACACGGTATTCAGCAGTATTCAGAAACTCAGGGTGCTCGTGGAGGAACAGGCTGGGGCTGGGGATTCAATACTCCTACTCAGGATTTATTAAATGCTTTCAATGCAGAGACAAGTACTCAATCTGGAGTTACAGGTGATGTTATTCGTCGCAATGCAACTATTATGTTCAACAATTCTATATTGTATGATGGTTATGAACTTAAAAACTGCGAAAACCCGATGTATAATATGAAAGCTTATTCCAGTGCGAATAAAGGTGCAGCAGATGGAGATAAAAACTTAAGATATCTTCGTTTGGGAGAAATCTATCTGATAAAGGCTGAAGCTGCTAACGAATTAGGTTTAGTTACAGGCGAGAATGGAGCATTGGCTGCATTAAATAAAATCAGAGATAGAGTGAAGCTTAAAGAAGTAACTACAACCGATAAAGCTGAATTGCGTAAAGCTATCTGGCACGAACGTCGTCTTGAGCTGGCTTTCGAACACGATCGTTGGTTCGACCTGATCCGTACAGGCGAAGCTGAAACAGTAATGAAAGCTCACGGCAAACCATTTATTCATGGTAGACATGAATTGTTTCCTATCTCGAACACACAATTATTAAATACTCCTTCTTTAGGACAGAATCCGGGCTGGAGCTAATTATAACAGATATGTTGCTGCACATTTAGGCAGTGTGCAGCAATATTCTTTGTCTTATCTATGTCGGCTTGAAAGGAAAAGATTGGTTTTATTAGGTTATTGGTATTCAAGGGTTATAGGTAAATAGGTTTTTTAAGGTATAATAAAGAAAATGATGGTAAAGGTTAAACTACTATTTGTAATCTTTTTGGCTTGCATGGGAGGGGTTATCTCCATGCAGGCTCAAAAGAAAGATCCTAAGATGGATAAGTTTATTAACGACTTGATGGGTAAAATGACGCTGGAAGAAAAAATAGGCCAGCTCAATTTGCCTAGCTCCGGAGATATTACTACCGGACAAGCTAAAAGCAGCAATATTGCTGAGAAAATAAAGAAAGGACAAGTCGGAGGACTATTCAATATAAAGGGAGTTGAAAAAATCAGGGATGTACAGCGTATTGCAATGGAAGAAAGCCGTCTGAAAATTCCATTGATTTTTGGAATGGATGTTATTCATGGATATGAAACAGTATTCCCTATTCCTCTCGGACTTGCTGCTACTTGGGATATGAAGGCTATAGAGCAATCTGCTCGTATTGCAGCAGTAGAGGCTAGTGCAGATGGTATTAGCTGGACTTTTAGTCCTATGGTAGACATTTCACGCGATCCTCGTTGGGGACGTTTCTCGGAAGGAAGTGGAGAAGATCCTTTCTTAGGTGGAGAAATTGCCAAAGCGATGGTATATGGTTATCAGGGCAGAGGAGACAAAATGTATGCTACGAACTCAAATATAATGGCATGTGTAAAGCATTATGCTCTTTATGGTGCCGGAGAAGCCGGACGTGATTATAACACTGTAGATATGAGTCGTATACGTATGTTTAACGAATATATGTATCCATATCAAGCTGCTGTCGATGCAGGTGTTGGTAGTGTAATGGCTTCTTTTAACGAAGTGGATGGTGTACCTGCTACTGCAAGTAAATGGCTGATGACTGATATTCTGAGAAAGAAATGGGGCTTTGACGGATTCGTTGTTACAGACTATACTGGTATCAGCGAAATGATTGATCATGGTATTGGCGATCTGCAAACCGTATCGGCTCGTGCATTAGCTGCCGGTATAGACATGGATATGGTGAGCGAAGGTCTTCAAACTTTGGGCAAATCGCTGAAAGAAGGTAAAGTGACTCAGGATCAGATTGATCAGGCTTGTCGCCGTGTATTAGAAGCAAAATATAAACTCGGTCTGTTTGCCGATCCTTATAAATATTGCGATGTAAACAGAGCTAAAAAAGAGATCTATACGCCAGAGCATCGTGCTGTTGCTCGTAAAATAGCGTCTGAAAGCTTTGTGCTATTAAAGAATGCAGATAATACCCTTCCTCTGAAAAAACAAGGAACTATTGCTGTGGTAGGTCCATTGGCAAATACCCGTTCCAATATGCCGGGCACATGGAGTGTAGCTGTAGATCTTACTAAGCCAGCTACAGTTGTAGAAGGAATTAAAGAAGTAGCAGGTAATAATGCTAAAGTAGTATATGCCAAAGGGAGTCATCTAATAAGTGATGCTGCTTACGAAGAGAGAGCTACTATGTTTGGACGTACATTAAATAGAGATCAGGAAACCCGTTCTAATGAAGAGATGTTGAGAGAGGCATTAGAGATATCTAAGAATGCAGATGTTATCGTTGCTGCTTTGGGCGAATCGTCAGAAATGAGTGGAGAATCTAGTAGTCGTACCGATTTGAATATTCCTGATGTGCAACAGGCTTTGTTGAAAGAACTGTTGAAAACAGGTAAACCAGTAGTATTGGTTCTGTTTACAGGTCGTCCGCTTACGTTGACATGGGAACAAGAAAATGTACCTGCTATACTTAATGTATGGTTTGGTGGAACGGAAGCTGCTCATGCTATTGGCGATGTTCTATTCGGCGATGTCAATCCTAGCGGAAAGCTAGCTGCTACTTTTCCTAAGAATGTAGGGCAGATACCGTTATTTTATAATCATAAGAATACAGGGCGTCCTCTTTTGGAAGGTAAATGGTTCGAAAAATTCCGTAGCAACTATCTGGATATAGACAACGATCCTTTATATCCTTTTGGTTATGGTCTTAGCTATACAGCATTTACTTATAGCGATATAAAACTAAGTTCTTCGAAACTGGATAAGAATGGAAAACTTACAGCGAGTGTAACGGTTACTAATACCGGAAAATATGATGGGGCAGAAGTAGTTCAGTTGTATATCCGCGATATAGTAGGTAGTGTTACACGTCCTGTAAAAGAATTGAAAGGCTTTGAGAAAATATTTGTTAAGGCAGGTGAATCTAAGACTGTAGATTTCTCTATCAGCCCTGAACTATTGAAATTCTATAACTATGATCTCGAGTATGTTTTCGAACTCGGAGATTTCGATGTTATGATAGGAGGAAATAGCGCAGATGTGAAAAGTGCGAGATTTATATTGAATTGATTGTTTGGTAATGATTAACATTAACTCAGAGAAGAGTTTGTAGTGATTTCAAACTCTTCTCTTTTTTTTCAACAAGAGATGAACATGAAAAACTTATATATATACTTAATTCTGTCAGGTTTTGTTCTCACTGCATTTAGCTGTAAGAATAAGAACGATGAGAAAGATTCGCAAGGCGGAGAAGAGACAACAATTTCCGATGAGGCATTGTTGGATAGTGTACAACGTCGCACATTCAATTACTTTTGGGATGGAGCAGAGCCTACCAGCGGTATGGCAAGAGAGAGGTATCATGTAGATGGCGTGTATCCTAAGAATGATAAAAATGTAGTAACTTCGGGAGGAAGCGGCTTTGGTATCATGGCTATTATTGCCGGAATAGATAGAGGGTACGTTACTCGCGAACAGGGATTGGAACGTATGACACGTATCGTTTCTTTTCTCGAAAAAGCAGACTCTTTTCATGGTGTATATCCTCACTGGTGGAATGGTGAAACTGGCGAAGTAAAAGGATTCAGTGATAAGGATAATGGCGGTGATCTGGTAGAGACTTCATTTTTGATGCAAGGTCTGCTCGCTCTTAATCAATATTATATAAATGGTACAGATGCAGAAAAAGCCCTAGCTGCGCGCGTAGATAAACTATGGCGCAATGTGGACTGGAACTGGCATCGCAATTCTCAAAATGTATTATATTGGCACTGGAGTCCCGATCACTCATGGGAAATGAACTTCCCTATAAGAGGGTATAATGAATGTCTTATAACATACATCCTTGCTGCTTGTTCTCCAACTCATGGAGTTCCTGTAGAAGTGTATGATGAAGGCTGGGGCGAAGGTGGTAAAATAGTTGGACCTCACGAACTTGAAGGATATAGATTGAATATGCGCTATCAGAGTAATAGTGGAATCGGGCCCTTATTCTGGGCGCATTATTCTTTCTTAGGTCTGAACCCCAATGGATTGAAAGATAAATATGCTGACTATTTTGAAGAAATGAAAAACTATACCCTTATCAATAGGGCATATTGCATACGCAATCCTAAAGGATATAAAGGTTATGGAGAAAACGCATGGGGGTTAACAGCCAGCTACTCTGTGCAAGGATATGCGGCACATGAGCCTAGCGAAAATGGAGATCATGGAGTTATAACTCCTACTGCTGCACTATCTTCTATTGTGTATACTCCTCAGGAATCTATGAAAGTAATGAGGTATCTGTATGGAATGAAAGATAAAGTATGGGGAGAGTATGGATTTTATGATGCTTATAGTGAAACAGATAATTGGTATCCTCAGCGTTATTTGGCCATAGATCAGGGCACTACTGCTGTAATGATAGAGAATTATCGTTCGCAGCTATTGTGGAGTCTATTTATGAATCATCCTGATGTACAGAAAGGATTGAAAAAGTTAGGCTTTGAATCGCCTTCTTTGAAATAACCATTATATGTTGGAAGGCTATATTTTCTTTTATGGCCTTCCTTTTTCTTTAATAATTATCTATACTCGAGCCTTGTACTATATTAATATATATTCTGACAGGATAAATGGAAGTAACAAAATGAAACAGTAGAAAATCCGTTACTTTCGTTACTTTTTAGTTAAAATTGAAGTCCTTGATCTGAGAGAAAATTGATACCAAGAGAGAACATAATGAGACAAATTAGAAAAAATATACTTCTGCTATTACTGTTAATGGCTGTTTTTTATCTTCCGGCACAACAGAAGACATACTGTAATCCAATAAATATAGATTATGGATACGGTCCTATCCCGAATTTCCTTACTTGGGGAAAGCACAGGACATCTGCCGATCCGACGATTGTAAATTATAAAGGAGATTATTATCTTTTCTCTACCAATCAAACAGGCTATTGGTGGAGCAGCGATATGCTCAATTGGAATTTTGTGTCGCGTCAGTTTCTGCCCGAAGATGTAAAAGACCAGATTCCTAACAAATGGGACGATCTTTGTGCACCTGCCGCATGGGTACAGGGAGATTCTCTTTGTGTTTTCGGATCTACCTATTCTCGCTTGTTTCCTATTTGGGTGAGTACAAATCCTAAAGGAAATGAATGGTCAAAAGCTGTTGAGCATTTTGATATAGGAGGATGGGATCCTGCCTTCTTTGTCGACGATGATCAAAAGCTATATATGTATAACGGTAGTAGCAATGTATATCCGCTATATGGAATAGAACTCGACAGAGGTACATTTAAACCTATTGGCACACGCAAGGAATTATTGCTTCTCGATTATGATAAAATAGGCTGGCATCGTTTTGGTGAACATATGGATAATACCTTCCTAAAACCTTTTATGGAAGGAGCATGGATGACAAAACATAATAGTAAATATTATTTACAATGGGGAGGTCCCGGAACCGAGTTTAGTCACTATGGAGATGGGGTTGCCGTGGGTGATAGTCCACTCGGGCATTTCGAACATGTTTCGTTGCCACTTAGTATGAAAGCCGGAGGATTTATCCGGGGAGCAGGACACGGAGCTACGTTTACCGACCGTTGGGGCAATTACTGGCATACATCTACAATGGTAATAAATGTAAAAAATAATTTTGAACGGCGCATTGGCATCTGGCCTGCGGGATTTGACAAAGATGATGTCATGTATTGCAATACCGCATTTGGAGATTATCCCCATTACATACCGGATGGTAAAACAGATCATCTGAAAAGCCGTTTTACGGGATGGATGCTTTTAAACTATAATAAACCTGTTCAGGTATCGTCTACTCTGGGGGCTTTTTATGCTAATAATATAGTAGATGAAAATATAAAGACATATTGGAGTGCCAAAACAGCAGAAAAAGGAGAATGGTTGATTTCCGATCTGGGAGAGGTTTCTACGGTTCATGCTGTTCAGATCAATTATGCCGATCAAGATGCTGAGTTTATGGGCAAGCAGTATGATATTTATCATCAGTATAAAGTTTATTATTCATTAGATGGGAAAAAATGGCAGTTGCTTGTCGATAAAAGTAAAAATACGAAAGATGTGCCTCACGACTACGTAGAACTGGTAACACCAGTAAGAGCCCGATACCTGAAAATGGAGAATATTCATATACCTACAGGTAAGTTTGCTATTTCCGGATTTCGAGTATTCGGATTCGGATCGGGAGATAAACCAAAATCAGTAAATCAGTTTATGGCTCTTCGTGGCAATGATACTGATAGGCGCAACCTGTGGTTTAAGTGGCAACCGGTAGAGGATGCCTATGCTTATAATATTTATATCGGAACAGAGCCGGATAAATTATATAATTGTGTTATGGTACACAATGTAAATGAATATTATTATCAGGGTATGGATAAGACAAAAGCATACTATTTTGCAATAGAATCAATTAATGAAAATGGTACATCCGAATGGGTAAAGACTGAAGCTTTATAGGTATATTTGTGCTATTAGAGACTACTAATAACTTTAATATTTAGAATATATGAAAAGACATTTATTTACTTTCATTTTACTGATTTGCTCAGTATCTCTGTTTTCTCAATTCCACAGTGCTTCATTTATGGTAAATGGCTATAATTTACCCTATCAGGTAATGTTTCCGGGAAATTATGATGAAACCAAACAATATCCTTTGTTGATATTTTTACATGGAGCAGGAGAAAGGGGGAGTGATAATGAAAAGCAGCTTACTCATGGACGACAGTTTTTGATAGATAATTTTTATTCTCAGAATCCGGCTATAGTTATAGCTCCTCAATGTCCTGAAAATTCATACTGGGCAGGAATAGTAAGACATCAGATAGGAGATAAGATGACTATAACTTTTGGTATGACAGACAGGCCTACCGAACCTATGCAGACTTTGATGTCATTAATCCAAAATTGGCTCTCGTCGGGTAAGGTAGATACAAGCAGAGTATATGTAGGCGGCCTTTCTATGGGAGGAATGGGTACATTGGAGTTGTTATGGCGTATGCCACAGGTGTTTGTAGCAGCATTTCCTATTTGCGGAGGTGGTGACTTGTCTAAACTACCTGTTTATGCTAAGAATACAGCAGTTTGGCTTTTTCATGGTGATTCGGATTCTGTAGTTCCTGTCGAAAATTCCAGAAGTATTTATACAGAATTAAAGCGTCTTGGTTGTGATGTCGAATATACTGAATATAAAGGAGTAAATCATAATAGCTGGGATAATACATTTAAAGAGACACAACTAGCACCTTGGTTGTTCAATCATCAGCGATGAATAGACTAGAATATATCTATACAGTATGTTGGTTTAGTTTTATGTTTTCTTTGTAATTTTATCTTTAACTTTGCGACAAATATATACTAAACCACAATTTGATATATGAATCACTTAGAAAGTGCCTTAACAGATAATAAGAAAGGACAGAAGCTCTTTATCTGTATATTTATACTAGTAGTAACATTTGTTGGAGCCAGTATTATAGGCTCATTCCCATTGATAATAGCTGTTGCTGTGAAAACAGCGCAAGAGGGGTTGGGTTTCGGATTCGATCCTTCCGATCCCTCTACCTTGGGTTTGTCGTCCAATTGGGTGTTTGCGTTAATGGTTTTTCCTTTAGTGTTGGCTTTCTTTATGCTAGTCATATTTATCAAGCTAATAGACAAAAAAAGCATACAGCAGATTATTAATGGAACAAGTAAAATACGATGGAGGCGTTATTTTGTAGGAGCAGGGGTTTGGACATGTTTGATGATTATATCATTAGGTATCTCATATCTGCTCAACCCATCTGTGTTCATTCTTCAGTTCAATATTTCGTCTTTTATCCCGCTTCTAATCCTTTCCTTTCTATTTCTCCCTTTTCAAACAGCTTTCGAAGAATTAGCTTTTCGGGGATATCTTGCTCAAGGTATTGGTGCCTTTACCGGAAGTCGATGGCTGGCTCTTATAATTCCTTCTGTATTATTCGGGTTGCTTCATATTGCAAATCCTGAAGTGAAAGAGTTTGGCTTTGCTATTATGATGCCTCAATATATTCTAATGGGCTTGATGTTTGGTCTAATAAGTATATTCGACGATGGTATAGAATTGGCAATGGGAGTTCATGCTGCTAACAATATATTTATAAGCCTATTTATGACTCATCCATCATCTGCTTTCCAAACTGCAGCAGTATTCAGAGTTACGGAAGTAGACCCTGTGGGCGGACTTATTGAGATCATCGTTTTTGGAGCTATCATATTAGCTGTATTCTATAAGCTTTATGGCTGGAAATTCTCTGTTATGAAAGAGAAGGTAGGATGCGATAAAAGTATAGCTGTTGCTACAGAAGACGATATTTAAGAGATTATACAGTTATAAAAGGAAGGATGACCGACAATCAATCATCCTTCCTTTTCTTATATTAGATCAGTTCCCTGATGATGTATTACCATATGTCTGCACGTTTTTCTTTCGGAATATATAAAGAGTCTCCTTCTGTAATATTGAAGGCATCGTACCAAGCATTGATATGTGGCAAAGTCCCGTTTACTCTCCATTTACCCAAAGAGTGAGGATCAATTTTTGTAAGGCGAAGAATTTCCGCATCGCGAATATTACCCGCCCATAAACTAGCATAGGAAAGGAAAAAGCGTTGAGCTGGAGTAAAGCCGTCTATTGGGGTGCTATTTTTAGCTTCTTCTGTTTTTGTAAAGGCATTGTATGATATTTGCAAGCCTCCGAAATCACCAATGTTTTCGCCTAGGGTAAACTCCCCGTTTGCAAACACTCCCGGCAGTACTTCTATTTTGTTGAAGTGATTTACTAGTACCTGCGCCCGTTCAGTAAACTTCTTAGAGTCTTCTGGTGTCCACCAATTAGCTAAATTCCCATTTTTATCGTATTGACAACCTTGGTCATCGAATCCGTGAGACATTTCATGTCCTATCACGACACCAATTGCGCCATAATTTACAGCGTCATCTTCGTTCAGATAGAAGAAAGGAGGTTGCAGGATTCCTGCGGGGAAGCATATCTCGTTAGTTGTAGGGTTGTAGTAAGCATTTACCATTTGAGGAGGCATATGCCATTCTTCAGTGTCTACCGGCTTATTGATTTTATTCAACATCTCAATATAATTGAATTCATTAACCCTGACGATATTTGCCCAATAGCTATCATCTCTCTTTATTTCGAGGCTAGAGTAGTCTTTCCATTTGTCTGGGTAGCCGATCTTAACATGGAATGCTCTTAGCTTTTCCTGAGCTTTCTCTTTTGTTACATCGCTCATCCATGTCAAATTATTAATACGCTCTCCTAATGTTTCTTGCAGGTTCGAAACCAGCTTAAGCATACGTGTCTTAGCTTCAGCAGGGAAATACTTAGCCACATACATTTGCCCTACAGCCTCGCTTAATGAACCATCTACTGTATTTACAGCACGTTTCCATCTTGGTTGCAATACCTTTTTTCCACTAAGCTGTTTGCCATAGAAATCGAAGTTTGCATTAACAAAATTATCGCTTAATTCTGTAGCGGCTGTATTTATTACACACCAAGAAAGATATGCTTTTGTATCTTCTATATGAGAAGAGTGTATTAATTTAATTGCAGCAACAATTGGCTCTATCTGTGATACATTGAGCTCATCAAATCCTTTTGCTCCTACTGCCCCGAAAAACTCATTCCATTCAAAATCAGTTACTTTCTTGTTCAGATCTTCTACCTTCATTTTATGATAGTTGAGCTCAGGTTTCCTCGTATCTTCTTTTTTGAAGTGGGCTTTTGCTAATTCGGTTTCAATCCTCATAACTGCATCGGCTGCTTTTTGAGCATTGTCGACAGAGTATCCGCTATTTTCAAATTGAGTTTTAATCAACTGAAGGTAACCCTTGCGAATAGCTACTGAAGTAGAATCTGTGGCAACATAATAATCACGTTCTCCGAGTCCCAGCCCATCCTGATAAAGATGAACTATATTCATTGAGCTGTTTTTGTCATCAGGGCCTACATATACGGCAAAAAATGGATTGCTGGCATATTTGCGTATTTCTCCTGTTAGCTTTACAATGTCCAGAACTGTAGATGCTCCGTTTATTTTATCCAGTTGTGGTTGTATCGGACTAGCTCCTTCTTTGTTTAGTTTTACACTATCCATTCCCAGAGCAAACAAGTCTCCTATTTTTTGTTCCGACGATCCTTGCTTATGCTGGGCTTTTCCTAATTCTTCGATAAGTCCTTTAACCTGCTCTTGATTCTTTTCAGCCAACTGATCGAATGAGCCGTAACGGGAATACTCGTCTTTTATAGGATTGGCTTTTGCCCATCCTCCCGTGGCATATTGATAAAAATCATTGCCCGGAACTGCTGTTGTATCCAGATTGGAAATGCTAAATTTAACTTCTTCCATCGAATTTTGATTATTTGTCTTGTCCTTGCAACTGAATGATGCAAAGGCGAGAACTGCAAATGGTAAATAATGAATTGTTCTCATATAATATAATTAAAATATATATTCTCTAATTGTTTGAACTAGTATCTGTTTCCCTTTTTTAAGCAACCTCTTGTCGTTTTCGTAAAATGAAATTTTAACTAAAAACTGACAAAGTTGTACTCTTTTTACTTACTTTTTTATTTGCCATTTTTTCTTTCTATTATCGGTTTGTTTATCTGTATATAGATAAACTTAAATGATTCTGGCGGTAAAATAAAAACTTCGTATTCAACTAAAATCTGATATTTTAAACTCGTTTATTGATTGCCGGATAGCTGCTCTAATTCAACAGTTAACGTCTCCCAACGGTTCATATCTTCTTGTAATTCTTTTGTAAGTAAGCCATGTTTTTCGAATAAAGAAGAATCAGAGGCACCCTCGGGTGTTGTCAGTTTCTCTTCTATATTGCCTATTTCTATTTCTTTATTTTCTATGCTGAGCTCTATTTCCTCTATCTGTTTTTCCACTCGCTTTATTTGTCTGGCAAGTTCCTTTCGTTCTTCGTATGATAGATTGTTTACAGGCTTTGTGGTTTCTACTTTTTCGGAGGTAGCGGAATTTGGTGAAGTATTGTTGTTTACCTCCAATTCTTTTAGGCTATCCATCTTCTTTTTTTCAAGAAACTCATAAATTCCTCCAAGATGCTCAACTACATGCTGGTTGCCAAATTCATATACTTTGTCTACCAATCCGTTCAGAAAATCACGGTCGTGCGATACTACTATCACCGTGCCGTCAAACTCTTTCAAAGCCTCTTTCAATACGTCTTTCGATTTCATGTCGAGATGGTTGGTAGGCTCATCCAATATTAAAAGATTAACAGGTTCTAATAGCAGACGTATCATTGCCAAACGACTGCGTTCACCCCCTGAAAGCACTTTTACCTTTTTGTCGGAAGCATCGCCCCCAAACATGAAAGCTCCAAGAATATCTCTTATCTTGGTGCGTATGTCGCCTACAGCAACATAATCTATGGTTTCGAATACAGTTCTGTTCTCATCCAGCAACTGAGCTTGGTTTTGTGCGAAATAACCTATTTTTACGTTATGCCCCAGTTCTAGTTTTCCCTTAAAGTCTATTTCTCCCATAATACATTTTACAAGAGTCGACTTTCCTTCTCCGTTTTTACCGACAAAGGCGACTTTATCTCCTCTGTGTATGGTGAGTGTTACATTTTTGAAAATGAGATGATCTCCATAGCTTTTCTCTACATTTTCGGCAACGACGGGATAAGAGCCGGAACGAGGCGCAGGAGGAAATTTAAGATTGAGCATTGCATTGTCTTCATCATCAACTTCGAGACGCTCGATTTTGTCAAGTTGTTTGATACGAGATTGTACCTGAACGGCTTTTGTCGCTTTGTAACGAAAGCGTTCGATGAATTCTTCCGTTTTCTGTATTTGTTTTTGTTGATTCTCAAAAGCTCTTATCTGTTGCTCACGATGTTCTTTTCTCAGTTCCACATATTTGCTGTATGGTACTTTATAGTCATAGATGCGTCCGAGCGAGATTTCGACAGTTCGTTGGGTAACAGCATCTAGAAAAGCCCGGTCGTGCGATACTAGCACAACAGCATTGGCTCGTGTGGAAAGAAAATTTTCGAGCCATTGAATAGATTCTATATCGAGGTGATTGGTAGGTTCGTCGAGGAGCAGAACATCGGGGCGTTGAAGTAGCAGTTTGGCTAATTCGATACGCATGCGCCATCCACCGCTAAACTCGCTTGTAGGGCGTTCGAAATCGCTTCTTTTGAATCCTAAACCAATTAGAGTTTTCTCTATTTCTGCCTGAAAGTTATTACCTCCCGACATAAGAAACTGTTCGTTCAGATAGGAAGACCGTTCGATAAGATTGTGATATGCTTCCGACTCATAGTCTGTTCTTTCGGCAAGTTGCTGATTTACATTGTCTAACTCAGCTTCTATCTTGTGGATATGTTCAAATGCGAGCGATGCTTCTTGAAACACGGTGTTACCTTCTTTCAGCGTCATGTGCTGAGGCAGATATCCTATCGTAGTATCTTTGGGAGCAGAAACGTTGCCTTTTGTGGGAGGCTGCATACCTGCAAATATTTTGAGCATAGTAGATTTACCTGCTCCATTTTTCCCGACAAGGGCTATTCTCTCTTTTTTATTTACAACAAACGATATATCATCGAACAGGGTAAATCCGCCAAACTCTACGGTCAATCCTTCTACTGAAATCACAACTAATTCATTTTAAAATCTATGCAAAAGTAGCTATTTTAAGATGAAATGTAGTTACTGTTTCAGCTTTTTCTGGCCTTGCGCCTTTCTTCGGCTTGCTTTTCTTTTTCTTTGCGCTCTTGCTCTCTGGTCTTTTCCTTTTCTTCCCGTTCTTTTTCTCGTTGGCGTAATCGTTCTTTTTGTTCTTGTTCTTTAGTCTTGCGTTCTTCTTCTCTGGCTTTTTCTTTAGTTTTACGTTCTTGTTCTAATTGGCGGAGGCGTTCTTCGTTAGCTCTTTGTCGTTCTTTGCGCTCATCTTCCTTCTGTTTACGCTCGTCCTCCTTAGCTTTTATAGCAGCTTTTTCCGCTTCTTTTTTCTTCTGTTCGTCAAGTTTTATTTGTTGCTTGCGTTCATTCTCTACCGATTTTATCGAATCTTGTATTGCCTTTTCAGCTTTGGCAACGGAATCGTTATATGCTTTTTCTATTTTCTTTATAGAGTCGAGCTTGCTTCTTTCTATTGCTTTCAGCTCTTTCTGTCTTTGTTTTTCTGCTGCTTTTTCTTCTTTAATGGCGGCCTTTTCTTCTTTAGTAAGGTTGTCGCTGTTGTTGAATTTCTTGAAAAGATTCTTAATGCCATCTACCGGATTGCTTATGATATCCTCTACAGTTTCTATAGCATCGTTTACCTTACCTGCTTTTTCCAACTGGTCTTTAGTTAGCAGATCATCTGCGTTTATTTGTTTATCGTTGTCTGTTTTTACAGGTTTTTCATCAACTTCTTTTTGCTTGTTGTTGTCTGCTGATACCGGAGCATCTTTTTCTTTAATTTGCGTTCTATCTTTTTCTTTAATGTCAGGTGCAATTGTTGATTGCTCTTTAGGCGTGTCAACTATAGTTTCCTCTACAGTCTCTACCTCTACATTCTCATTATTCCAATGTCTGACGATGGAAGGCAGGTCATCTTTATGATGCTCGGCGAAGAATATTTTATATTGTTCCATCCCTAAGCGAGGTAACATCTTAGTGTAATTCTCGACAGATATAGGGACAGCAATTATTGTAGTATCTATCTTAGTCATCAATCCGCCCGAAGCAAATGCTTTATATAGATATGATCTGATATTGGAAAACGACTTGAATCCTTTTATTTGTAAAATATCGTATGGAGGTTCTGTGTCGAAGTTAAGGTCGAAGGTCTGAATTACATAATTTGAAAAGTTGTAATCAGCTACTTCGTAGAGTAATTCGTTTCGGTCTATTGTGTTCGATTTGAACATTAGCATCAACAGATACTCTGTGTCGATACTGTCTGAGAAAGCCAATGTCTTTCCTTCTTCATCTGCTGTAGCATTATCAGAGAGATACGCCTTGCTCCAGTCGAATTCTGTGATAGGAGATCCGTCAGATAGTATAATCTTGCCGTCTTTTATTCTGTCTAGGATTTCGTTGGCCAGAGGTGTTACATCCGATTTCGGATATTTTGCTATTAACTCTTTCAGATTATCGCTCAGACCTTTAATATCTTTCGTCTGTGCATAAGATAGCGCGTTGAGAAGTGCAAACTTAGGCATCAGGTCTGTGAACGGATATTTAGTATTTATTGTTTGATAGTTTTCTCTCACAACCTTTGTGTCTGCATTCTGGTAAGCATTGTAAGCCGCATTGTAGAGTGAATCTTGCAAGATAGGCATATGTCTGAAGTTCCATTCATAATCAGGATCTGACAATGGTGTTGCATAATGGCTTTCCGGAAATTCAGATAGTAACCTGTTTCTATAATCAGCCATCATGTCCCTGTTTCCCATCTGCATATATATAAGGAATAGCTGATAATATATTTCTTCGAGATTAGGCGTTTGAGGAAATCGTCTTATATCTGTACTAAAGGCATCTATGGCCAGATACATATCTTCGAGTTTGTTTTTGTAGATTTTCCCCATATTGAACAGGGCATTTTCTATCAATACATTTGATTGAGTTACAGCTTCGGGGGTAAGAGGTAGCTGCTGCAAGTAATAATCGACAGAATATATATCTTCTACAATTGGCGAATCAGATGTTGTCGGAGAAAGATCGTCCTTAATGACAATATCTGTTTGTTTTTCTGCAATAGAGTCTGTTTCATTCTCTACGTCCGATAGGGAAGAAGAAAAGCTTGTTTTGCTACCTCTTCGCCAATCATCTTCTAATTTTCGTTTTCCCCATTGTCTTTGGAATGCTATTTTACCTTGACTGACAGCTTGCTCGTTATAGAAATAAAAAGAAGTTGGGGTACTTTGCTGTTGTCCCGAGGTATTTTGCGGTAGTGTCTGGGCTGGTTTTTGCGGATTGTTTTGTTCAAAAAGAGATGCTTTTTCCAAATCGCCCCACGATCCTATTCTGTTTTCCCTTTCTGCGCTTTGTTTCTCTCTTTCTGCTTGTTTCTGTTTCTCTTCCTCTTCTTTTTTTAGTTGCTCTATCTTTTGGTTAATTATGGTAAGTCGCTCTCCTTCTGGCAAACTAGCCAGATGTTGCAAGCTATCTTGTTCGTATACTGTTTTCACATGCACCACTAGCTCGTCCAGAACATCGGAACGAAGGGCTACTCGAGGATAATCGGGATGAGACTTCTTTAATACAGAAAGAGGATCCTGATAGCAAGGTTGAGCTTTTACAAACTCACGTTGATTGAAGTAAATGTCGCCAAGTACTACTTGTGCAATAGTTTTGTCGTATCCGTTGCGTGTGCTTTCCTGTATGGCCTTTCTGTAGTTCTCTATAGCTCGGGTAGTATCGGAATTGTTGATGTATATATTTCCTATACTGTAATATATCTGATCTAGATAATCTTTGTTTTTAGAGCTTTTGGCCATTTTGTTCAATGACGAAACAATGCCATCTTTTCCTTTCGATGTGTCTAACTGAGATTGCTGCAATTTGGCATTGAAAGTAAATTTGTAAGGGGTATTCATGCCTTGTACAGAGCTGAAAGCATTGTTGGCTTTTTCTTTATCTCCGATTTCTGCATACAGTTGCCCAAGCAGATATTTCATCCTTAGCTTCTGATACTTGTCCTTCTCCTTCTTTATGGCATATTCCAAAAATGGGACAGATCCGGCTAGCTCATTTGTGCGAATAAGAAAATTTGCTTTAACTGCCGAATAAAGAGCTTTTTGTTTTTCGGGAGCACCTCCGGCCAATTCCATTTTGTGCAAAATGTTTCCGGCTTCGTATATCCATCCCATTTCTGTGTAAGCACGGGCTATCCACAGATTACATTCAGCAACAATATCGGGGTTGGAGCTGTATATTTTGGTTATATACATAAAAGTAGTGATTGCCCGTAGATAGTTTCCATCATGAAACTCGGCTCTTGCTAGTAACAGCCAGACCTTATCCATGAAGGGAGTGTATTCTTTTTGTTGCAGCCAAGCCTGATATTCTGCATCGTTGCGGCGATTGGGATCTCGCTTAGGCTTGGTTTTTATCGAATGTAGTTTTATCGCTTTCGTCGTTTTATCTATTGTTGTTGTAAAACTACCTCCGCCAGATTGGATGTCGGTTGTGTCCGAGTTGTCAGGAAATATGTAAAGCATTTCCGACAAATTCTCATCACTATTTTGTTGTTTTGCTTTTAGGGCTTCCTTATATGCCTCTTCGGCATTGAAATGTATATTGTAGCGGGTATTTACGGAGTGATATAAACGTGTCAAACTTGTGTTCTTTTGGTTAGAACACGATAATGAGAAAATAACTAAGAATACACCAATACAAGAGAGAAGTGTATTTATTATTTTATTTTGTGACACGTAGAGATCGCTACCTAATTTCGTTATTATTAATAAAACACAAAAATAAGCATTTTATTGTTTCTTCACCTATCAAAGCTAAATACTCCTTGTCTTGATATAGCTGAGAATGGAACTTTGCTCTGATTTTTCAGTGTTTTACATTACATATATTTTTGTAATGTAGGTTTAATGGATATGTTTGCATATCTAATGTGGATGTTTTGTGAAAAAATGTTCTTTATTTAATAATTTATAATAGCGCGGGTTTTAGATTTTCATTACATTTGCAGGTATCACTTTTAGAATGAATCTATGGAAAATAATAAATTTTTGACGCTCATCAGAGATGGAATATGTGACAACTGGGAGCGTCCTGCTCTGACCGATTATAACGGGGAAACCTATTTATATAAAGATTTTGCTAAGAAAATAGCTCAACTTCATATTTTATTCGATGATATGGAAGTACAGAAAGGCGATAAAATAGCTATTTGCGGACGAAATTCGGCGAATTGGGCTGTCGGTTTTTTTGCATCGCTGACTTACGGAGCTGTTATTACTACTATACTGCACGACTTTAGTGGAGAAAATATACATACTCTTGTAAATCACTCAGATGCTAGGGTTGTCCTTGCAGACGAATATGTGTGGTCGAAGATAGATCCTGTACAAATGCCAAAGGTGGAAACAATCTTGTTGCTAGACGATTTCTCGGCTCAAAAATCCAGATCGGCACAGTTGTTAAACTCATGTTCTGATTTAGAGCAAGCTTTTCTGAAAAAATATCCAAGAGGGTTTGGGCAGGCTGATATAATATATCATGACGAGTCTCCTGACGAACTTGCTGTCCTCAATTATACATCGGGTACAACCAGTAATCCTAAAGGTGTTATGATTCCTTACCGCAGCCTGTGGTCTAATACAAGGTTTGCAATAGATAGTATAGAATTTGTAAAGGCGGGAGATGGAATAGTTTGTATGTTGCCGATGGCTCATATGTACGGGTTGGCTTTCGAAATATTATTGTCTATTGCCAAAGGGTGTCATATCCATTTCTTAACCCGTGTGCCTTCTCCACAGATCATAATGGACGCTTTTGCCCGGGTAAACCCTACGTTGGTGTTGGCTGTACCTCTTATTATAGAGAAAATAGTGCAAACGAGAGTTTTCCCCGAATTTAAGAAGCAACCAGTGAAAACCCTATTGAAGATCCCATTCTTTAAGAAGCAAATATACAAGAAAGTGGCAGAGAAACTTATTCCTGTATTCGGCAATAAGTTAGTTGAAGTTGTTATTGGTGGAGCTGCACTAAATAAGGAAGTAGGAGCTTTTCTTTCGGAAATAAAGTTCCCTTATACTGTTGGTTATGGAATGACCGAATGCGGGCCTCTTATTTCGTATGAATATTGGGAAACTTATAAACAAGCATCTTGTGGGCGTCCTGTAGATAGGATGAATGTTCGTATAGATTCTTCAAATATGGAAACCGAAACAGGCGAAATAATAGTAAAAGGGCAGAATGTAATGCTCGGATACTATAAAAACGAAGAGGCTACCAAGCAGGTATTGGATGGAGCAGGTTGGTTAAATACGGGAGATCTTGGTATAATAGACAGAGATGGTTTTATTTTTATTAAAGGCCGCAGTAAGACTATGATACTAGGACCTTCGGGACAAAATATATATCCTGAAGAAATAGAGGACTTTTTCAATAATTCACCTTATGTTTCAGAATCATTGATTATAGAAGAAAATGGAAAACTTGTGGTTCTTATATATCCCGATAAAGATTATTTAAAGAAGCATGATGTGAAAGAAGCCGATTATTCTTCTATTTTTGTAATCGAAATGAAAGCTATAAATAAGCGATTGCCAAAATATAGTCAAGTCGTTAACTTCAGGTTGCAGGACGAAGAGTTTGAAAAAACTCCGAAACGTAGTATAAAACGTTTCCTTTATCAGAAGTAAAAAAAATAGCTTGATTATGACTCATATCGTTAAGGTTTTCTTTACAATAGTTTCAGTATTAGTATTTATCAGTTGTAATGATGGCACGACGTTGAAGGGCGAAATTGTACTAAAAGCATATCGAGAAGGTACTCAAAGTCAAGATGTGTTGTATTTAAGTAATAATGGAGAGTACGAGGTGCATAGTTCAGGTGCATTCTTCTATGATAATCGAGTAAAAGGTAAGTATAAGAAGAGCTTTGATACACTTTTTCTATACAATGTGTCGGAAAAAAACCGTTTGTTAAGTGATACAATGTTGGTGAAAAAAAGCGTGTTATATATAATAATGAATGATTCTATATGTCAAAGTTATTTCAAATTAATAAAATAAAAACCTAATAATAAAAAGTATCCATGTCTGTAGACGATAAAAAAATTATTTTTTCGATGATTGGGGTTGGTAAAGTCTATCCACCGCAAAAACAAGTACTAAAAAATATCTATCTCTCATTTTTTTATGGAGCAAAAATTGGTATTATCGGGCTCAATGGTTCCGGTAAGTCTACTTTGCTGAAAATGATTGCTGGACTAGATAAAGAATATCAGGGTGAAATAGTATCAGACAAAGGTTATTCTGTTGGTTATCTCGAACAGGATCCTAAATTAGATCCTACCAAAACTGTAAAAGAAATTGTACAGGAAGGTGTGCAGCCTATAATAGATCTGCTCAACGAATATGAAGGCATTAATGAAAAATTTGGATTGCCCGAATATTATGAAGATGCAGATAAGATGGATGCTCTTTTTGCTCGTCAGGCAGAGTTGCAAGATAAGATAGATGCTTCCGATGCATGGAATATAGACAATAAATTGGAGAGAGCGATGGATGCCCTTCGTTGTCCGCCGGAAGATCAACTGTGTGCTAACCTATCGGGAGGAGAGGCGCGCCGTGTAGCTCTTTGCCGCCTATTGTTGCAGGAGCCTGATGTATTATTGCTGGATGAGCCTACCAACCACCTGGATGCGGAATCTATCGACTGGCTGGAACAACATTTGCAACAGTATAAAGGTACAGTTATCTGTATTACCCACGACCGCTACTTCCTCGATCATGTTGCCGGATGGATTCTCGAACTCGACCGTGGTGAAGGTATTCCTTGGAAAGGTAATTATACTTCTTGGCTTGAGCAAAAGACTAAACGCATGGCGCAGGAAGAGAAGCAAGCCAGCAAACGCCGAAAAACTCTCGAACGAGAGTTGGATTGGGTGCGAATGGCTCCGAAAGCCCGACAGGCAAAAGGTAAAGCCCGTTTGAATGATTATGAGAAACTGCTAAATTCGGACGAGAAAGAGCGCGAAGAAAAACTCGAAATATTTATACCTAATGGCCCGCGTTTAGGTAATAAGGTGATAGAGGCGCATGGCGTAAGCAAGGCTTTTGGAGATAAGCTGTTGTTTGACAATCTTGAATTTATGTTGCCTCCATCGGGTATTGTAGGTATTATTGGCCCTAATGGTGCAGGAAAGACGACTCTGTTTCGTCTTATACAAGGTATAGAGACTGCTGATAAAGGAACATTTGAAGTTGGCGAAACTGTAAAAATAGGTTATGTAGATCAGTCACATGCAGATATAGATCCTAACAAATCGGTATATCAAACAATATCGGGAGGAAGTGAATTTGTTAGAGTAGGAGGGCGTGAAATTAATGCGCGGGCATACTTATCCCGTTTCAATTTTTCGGGAGGAGATCAGGAAAAGCTTACGGGAGTACTTTCCGGAGGAGAGCGTAACCGCCTTCACTTGGCTTTAACCTTGAAGTCTGAAGCAAACGTATTATTGCTTGATGAGCCTACCAACGATATTGATGTGAATACCCTTAGAGCATTAGAAGAAGGTTTGGAAAACTTTGCCGGTTGCGCAGTTGTTATTTCCCACGACCGTTGGTTTCTCGATCGTATTTGTACTCATATACTTGCTTTCGAGGGCAACTCGGAAGTCTTTTTCTTCGAGGGTAGCTATAGCGAGTACGAAGAAAATAAGAAAGCTCGTATGGGTAATGTAGAGCCTAAACGGATACGCTATAGAAAGCTTATTAATTAAAAAATGATAATTTTGTGCAACGAATAATGAGTTGTACAATCTAATATAATGAAAAATTGAGAGTGGCTAGGGTTGTCAACAATACTGCTCTTAATTTTTCATTTCTGATAAAGTAAAGTATTTCAAAAAGAGAGACAATGGGGCAGGCATCGCAATGTATTATGAACATAAAAAGAGCTTATTTTTTATTTCTCTTTCTTATGGCTTGCTTTGCTGCATTAGCACAGTCTCCTACCATATTAAAAGGGGTGGTGAAGGATGCTTCTACACGCGAAAAACTTCCTTTTGTATCTGTTGTTTTCGACAATACATCTATAGGAACCTTTTCTGATGAAGAGGGGGAATTCAGAATAAGTAACAGAAATAATCAGACATCGGTTACAGTCTCATTGTTGGGGTACACATCTAAGAAGTTTGTAATACATCCCGGTGTGATGACTACCGAAGAGATATATCTGGAGCCTGCAGACAAGCAGCTGAATGAAGTTGTGGTACGTCCACATAAAGAGAAATATTCGAAGAAAAACAATCCGGCTGTAGAATTGATCAAAAAAGTAATAGCTCATAAAGACAGTAACAATATAACCTCAAATGATTACTATCAATACAAGGAGTATGAACGAATCTTTTTTGCTTTAAATGATTTTAAGCCTGATCAACCTCAATTTAAGAGATATAAATTCCTTCCTCAATATGTAGATACCTCGCTTATTGAGAGTAAGGCTATTTTACCTGTTTCTGTCAGAGAGAAAATCACGGATGTGTATTATAGGAAAGATCCGAAAGCAGATAAGCGGATAGTAAAAGCCTATCAGATTCAAGGGCTAGACCAGGCATTTGAGACCGAGGGGCTGGATGCTATTATAAAAGAAGTCTTTAAAGATATTTCGTTGTCGGATAATTCTGTGTTTTTTCTTTTTCAGGAATTTATAAGCCCTCTTAGTTCAAGCAGGTCTATTGATTTTTACCGATGGTATATTTCTGATACTGTAAATATAGATAGTGAAAGGTACGTAAAGCTGGATTTCGCTCCGTTCAATTCACGGGATATTGGTTTTACAGGTAATCTTTATATATCGTTAGATAGTGCATATGCAGTAAAAAAGGCAGTGCTTCGTACACCCAAAAAAATGAATATCAACTTTATTGGAGATCTTGTTATTATACAAGATTTTGCGAAAAGGCCGGATGGACGATGGATACCCAAAGAACATAGGATGGCTATTGATTTAACAATGCTTGATGCTGTCAAATTCTATGTAGATAAAACGATTTCTTATGAGAATGTAGTGTTGGATAAGCCGATGAATCCTATCTTTATCATAGCTGCACCCGAGGCTTTTGAGAAAGATTATACTAAAAGGAGTAAACTCTACTGGTCTTCGAACCGTCCTCCCGATCATCAGAAAGACTATAAAATGGATCAGATGATGGAAGATGTAAATAAGGTATTGTTGTTTAAAGTATTACTCAACGGAGGAAAAGTTATTGCTTCGGGTTATGTACCAACATCGAAAGACCCGGAGGAAAACAAATTGGATATAGGTACTCTTCCTACATTATATAGTTATAATTCTATAGAAGGTAATCGGTTGCGTCTGACCTTTTCTACTACTAAAAATTTACACCCTCATCTCTATTTTTATGGTTATGGTGCATATGGTACCCGCGACGAGAAATTCAAATATTATGCAGAGGCAACCTGGGCTTTCAATAAAGTGGAGAATCATAAGGATGAGTTTCCAAAAAGTAATATTTCAATAGCGTATAAGTACGACATAAATACGTTAGGTCAAAGATATACTCAGGCCGAAAGAGACAATATATTTATGTCATTGCAGACATCGAGCAACAAAAAACTAACATATAACCGCCAGACTCAGATTGCTTATCAGAAAGAATATTATGGTGGATTTTCTTTTAAACTTACCGGACAAACATTTGATGAATCTCCTGCTGGTACGCTCTCGTTCGAGAAACAGAATGATGCCGGAGATATTTATCGTATAAGGAGAATAAGAACGACAGAAGCGATGTTAGCTCTGCGCTATGCCCCAAACGAGAAGTTTTTTCAGCAACGGCGTAAGAGGAACTCTCTGACCTCAAAAAAGATGATTTTCAATTTGTCTCATACAATAGCTTTAGAAAATATATTCGGGGGGCAATTCCATTACAATAAGACTTCTTTTTCTGTGTTTAAGAATTTCTGGATTTCTCCTTATGGAAAAGTGAATCTATCCGTTCAGGCAGAAAAAATATGGGGCGAAACTCCGTTCCCTTTTTTGATTACACCAAGTGCCAATAATTCATACACAATACAAAATGGGAATTATTATTTGATAGAGCCTCTAGAGTTTATACATGATTCTCAGGTTTCGTGGGAAGTGTATTATTATATGGGAGGATGGCTGTTTAACCGGGTACCTTTATTGAAAACTCTGAAATGGAGAGAAGTATTTGGTTTTAGAGGATTTCTGGGAGAACTGAGCAATAGAAATAATCCTTTACACAATAGGAATTTGTTATTATTCCCTCAAGAAACATATTCTACTGAAAAAGGGAAGCCATATATGGAATATAATATAGGTATAGAAAATATACTGAAGTTTTTCCGTATAGATTATGTGAGACGTGTAAATTATCTGGGACATCCGAATGTAAGTAAAAATGGATTTCGGATTTCGTTCGACTTTACATTTTAAAGAGATTTTATATGAAATATATATTATAGAGGGTTGCTGAAAAGCAACCCTCCTGTTTTTATTATTCTTTATAATAATGTACTTGCGATTTCTGATAAGCGGCTCCGTTCTCCTTTCACAAGATTTACATGAGCAAATAAATCCTGCCCTGTCATTTTATCTATTACATAAGCCAGACCGTTCGACTGAGCATCCAGATAGGGCGAGTCAATCTGTTGCAAATCTCCTGTAAATATCATTTTGGTTCCTTCTCCGGCTCTGGTAATTATTGTTTTTATTTCGTGAGGAGTAAGATTTTGTGCCTCATCAATAATACATATCATTTCAGAAAGACTACGTCCTCGTATATATGCTAAAGCCTCTATTTCCAGCTTTTTCGACTTTTGCATTTCTTCTATATTTCTCGATTCTGCTCCTCCATAAGGAATATGGGTTTTAATAACAGAAAGATTATCGAACAAGGGTTGCATGTACGGGGCAATCTTTTGCTTTTCATCTCCCGGCAAAAAACCAAGTTCTTTATTTCCCAGTGCTACGATAGGGCGAGCGAGTAGAATCTGTTCAAAATTTTCGCTTTGTTTCAGGGCGGCGGCCAGAGCCAAAAGAGTTTTTCCTGTTCCTGCTTTTCCGGTGATGGCAACCAACTTTATTTCAGGATCCATCAATACCTCTATTGCAAAACTTTGTTCGGCATTGCGGGGTTGTATCCCATAGCAAATTTGTTTCTCTATACGGCTTATCTTGTTTGTAAAAGGATTGTAGCGTGTGAGTACACTCTTCTTTCCATTCTTCATCACAAAACATTCGTTAGCTGTGACAGCCATATCCAGATCGAATTCATCAAGACTTATACCCTCAGGTGTAGAATATAGCCTGTCGATAACAGAAGAATCCATATCTTTGAATGTCTTGTGTTGCTTTTCGAACAATAGTACATCTACAACTTTGTCATTGATATAGTCTTCAGCTGTCAGTCCAATAGCTCTGGCCTTCATCCTCAGATTGATATCCTTAGTTACCAGAATGGTTTTTACCTTTGCGTCTCTTTCCGATATTTCTATTACAGCAGAAAGAATCCTGTGATCGGGAATTCTTTCAGGAAATATCTGATAGACCCGCTCCTGCGCTTTTATTCCTGTTTCTACAAATAATTTACCTAAGCCGTTACCTAGTGGGGTACCTTCTGTAAATAAGTTATCATCGGTTATAGCATCTAATTGGCGAAGAAACTCGCGAGCATTGTAATTTATCTGATCGTTTCCTTTTTTAAATTTATCAAGCTCTTCCAACACTACGATGGGAAGATATACATCGTTTTCTTCAAAATTATCAAGGCACCTGAAGTCGTGCAATATTACATTAGTATCCAGAACAAAGTTCTTCCTTTTCCTCTTAGCCATATATTATACCTATTTAGAATATAAACTAAATATAGTGAATTTGGTTCACCTATTTAATGTTTTTACAAAGTTTAAATTAAACAAGTGCCTAAACTTTTTCTATATTTCCTTTTTCTCGTAATACGAAATGTAAGGAAGCTATAATATTTGTACCTTTGAATAAAATATTTGCAAATAAATTTATAATCAAACGGATTAATATGAAAATTAAGGATTTAAAGAATGATAACTTTTTTCTATTAGCAGGACCTTGTGTTATAGAGGGTGAAGAAATGGCTCTTCGTATTGCAGAAAAAATTATGAAAATTACTTCAGATTTGAATATACCATACGTCTTCAAAGGTTCTTATAAAAAAGCGAATCGCTCACGCGTAGACTCCTTTACTGGTATAGGAGACGAGAAAGCTCTCAAAATATTGAAGAAAGTAGGAGATACGTTTGATATACCAACAGTTACAGACATACACGAAACGCACGAAGCTGCTATGGCAGCCGAATATGTAGATGTGTTACAGATCCCAGCATTCCTGTGTCGTCAGACAGACTTGCTTATTGCTGCTGCTCAAACGGGGAAAATTGTAAATATAAAGAAAGGACAGTTTCTTGCTCCCGGCGGGATGAAGTTTGCTGCACAGAAGGTTGTAGATTCGGGCAATGATAACGTTATCATCACAGATCGTGGAACGTCATTTGGCTATTCAGATCTTGTAGTCGATTTCAGGGGGATCCCCGAAATGAGAGAGTTTGGTTTTCCGGTGGTACTCGATGCTACTCACTGTTTGCAAAAACCGAATCAGGCTTCGGGCGTTACAGGAGGACAGCCACAGTTGATAGAAACAATGTGTAAGGCTGGTATTGCAACAGGTGTAGACGGACTATTTCTCGAAACGCACTTTGATACAGCAAACGCACTTTCCGATGGAGCAAATATGTTGCCGCTTGATCAGTTGGAAGGATTGCTTGTTAAATTGACTAGATTAAAGGCTGCACTATAATGAAAGTTGATGTCTGTTTTTCGCCCGCACTTTATCCGTATTATAGCGAAAATGATAATCAGAAAATTGTCGTTGTTGTAGATATATTCAGAGCTACTACAACTATGTGTGCTGCTCTGAATAATGGTGCAAGATGCATTATTCCCGTTGCCAGTATAGAAGAAGCGAAGGAATATAAGACTAAAGGCTATCTGGTAGGAGCCGAAAGAAATGTAAAGCGCTGCGATTTTGCCGATTTTGGTAATTCTCCTTTCGATTACACTAAAGAAGCTGTACAGGGCAAAGATGTAGTTTTTACAACAACCAATGGTACGCAAGCAATAGAAAAAGCCCGTAATGCAGAGTATCTGATAATAGGAGCTTTTTCGAATATAAGTGCGATTGCCGAATTTTGCTCGTCGAGGCAAAAAGATGTTATTGTACTATGCGCCGGATGGAACAATCGCTTTAATATCGAGGATTCACTTTTTGGCGGAGCTTTGTCTGCTCTATTGGCACAGAAGGGCTATCAGACATCTTTCGATGCTACACTTGTAGCTATGTCTATGTGGGCAGAAGCGAAAGTCAATGTACGCGATTATATAAACAAGACCGAGCATATCAAACGTCTTGAGGCAAATAATCTGCAAGATTCAGTCGATTATTGTCTGAGTGAAAATACAATAAACAAAGTGCCGGTCTATGACAGGGAAACAGGAAAGATTACAATAGTTTCTTAATAAAGAGTATGTTATGGCAGATCATAATATCTTAGGGCAAAAGGGAGAAGAGGTTGCGGTAGCTCATTTTATAAACAACGGATATAAAATTCTTAAGCGAAATTGGTTCTACCAGAAATACGAAATAGATATTATTGCCTGTAATGAGGATTTTATTGTGTTTGTTGAAGTAAAGACCAGAAGTTCTGATCAGTGGGGGAATCCGGAAGATGCCGTATCAAAGAAGAAGATTAAGCATATAGTTGATGCCGCCGATTATTTTCTGAAAGAAAATGATATTGATCTTCCCGCACGCTTCGATATAGTTTCAGTTATCTGGACAGGGAAAAATTTCGAAGTAGAACATTTGGATGATGCATTTTTACCTCCTATAAATTGAAATGAAATAGATATGAATATAGAAGAAGCCAGAGAAGCATGCCTAACGATGAAAGGTGCAACCGAATCTTTCCCTTTTGGAGAAGATACATTGGTCTTTAAGGTAATGGATAAGATGTTTGCATATATGGGACTTGAATCCAGAGATGGTGAAATATGGTTGAACCTGAAATGCGATCCTGAAGTAGCGATAGAGATACGCGAGAAATACACAGGGATACGTCCGGGTTATCACTCGAATAAAAAATATTGGAATACAATAGTTATAGAAAGCGATGTGCCTGACAATCTTATAAAAGAACTTGTTCAACATTCGGTAGATGAGGTTATCAAAAAGTTGCCAAAAGTAAAACAACAAGAATATTTAAAAGCGAAGTAATGTCCCTTGTTATTCATCTCGGCGAAACCGATTCTTCAAATAATTACCTGAAAAAACTATTGCAAGAACAAGCTGTAGAGGAGTATACGATTGTCTCTACCGATTTTCAGACAGCAGGTAAAGGACAACGTGGTAATGGCTGGGAATCGGAGCCTGAAAAAAATCTCCTTTTCAGTATGTTGTTATATCCTGTGAGAGTGAAGGCAAACGAACAGTTTATAATATCGCAAATAGTCTCTTTAGGGGTTGCAAAGGCTTTAGGAAAATACACATCTGATATCTCTATCAAATGGCCAAATGATATATATTGGCAGCAAAAGAAAATCTGCGGAATACTTATGGAGAACTCCTTAAGTGGTGAGGAAATAAAGGAATCTATTGCAGGTATTGGTATAAATATCAATCAGGAAGATTTTAGGAGTAATGCACCCAATCCTGTTTCTCTAAAACAAATTACAGGAGTTGAACTTGATAGACAAGCTATATTGAATGAAGTCTGTAACAATATAGAGCTGTATTATAATTGTATGTTGCAGGAGAATAACGAATATATTATCTCTGCATATAAAGATCTATTGTTTAGACGTGAAGGATTTCATCTATTTAATGATAATACAAAAGACTTTCATGCCCGAATTAAAGATGTTCGGCCAGATGGTATCTTAGTCCTCGAAACAGAAACCGGCACAGAGCGAAAATTTGCATTTAAAGAAGTGAAGTACGTTCTTTCCTGAAATTATACTTTGTGTGCTCTATTTTATCATTTTTTGTCTGCAATTAATTTTTAATATGCAATATTATGTATATTTTTGCATCATTGTTGTATATTTATACATTGATGACTAAAAACAATAGACATAAAATAATAAAAGAAGTACTGCAAACTTCCGACATCAACAGTCAGGAAATGCTTCTGAAAATATTGATCGAGAAAGGCTTTAGTATCACTCAGGCTACTCTGTCTCGCGATATTAATGAGCTGAAAATAGTGAAAGTACCCACGGCCAAGGGGAGCTATACATATCAGCTACCCGAAAACATTCAGAATATTCAGCAGGAAGAATTACCACCTCTTTCTTCGTTCGGCTTTTTAAGTATCGAATTTTCCGGAAATTTGGCAGTAATCAAAACCCGACCGGGATATGCAATGGCTATTGCCGGAGAAATAGATAATAAAGCAACCCAATATATCTTGGGAACTGTAGCAGGTGATGATACCATATTGCTCATTCCCAGAGATAATGTAAGTAGAAATGAGGTGTTGGCATCCCTGTCTGCATTTATACCCAATATTCAATAGAAAAAGAGTGATGAATAATATAGATCAACTTGTGTTAGAAAAACCAATGGAACAAGACCAACAGCTAACTATACAAATAGCTAACGAAAGCCACTTGAAATATGTACAAACTATACTGGATACCATCGAGGCAGCAGCCAAGGTGCGTGGAACCGGTATTGCAAAACGTTCTCCGGAATATCTTGAATTGAAAATAAAAGAAGGTAAAGCTATTATAGCTCTTATGGACGAGGAGTTTGCCGGATTTTGTTACATAGAGTCGTGGGGAAATAAACAATATGTAGCTAACTCCGGACTTATTGTTGTGGAGAAATTCAGACAGCACGGTTTGGCTAAAAAGATAAAGCAACACGCATTTTCATTGGCCAGAGCAATGTTTCCTACCGCAAAAGTATTCGGGTTGACCTCGGGAGCTGCCGTAATGAAAATTAATACAGAACTTGGTTATGTACCTGTGTCATTTGCACAACTGACCGATGATGAGGCTTTCTGGCGTGGGTGTCAGGGCTGTATCAATTATGATGTGCTTACTCGTACCGAGCGCAGATATTGTATCTGTACAGCAATGCTTTTCGATCCCGAAAAACAAAAAGATAAAAAAGAAATAAAAGCAATAATCAAAGATATAAAGAAGCAATTGAAATGAAAAAGAAAGTAGTTTTAGCGTTTAGCGGAGGTCTCGACACTTCTTTTTGTGCCAAATACCTGTCTGCAGACTTCGGATATGAAGTATATACAGCTATAGCTAATACCGGAGGATTTACTCCCGAAGAGCTGAAAGTAGTAGAGGAAAAAGCGTATAAGCTGGGTGCAGCCAAGCATGTAAGCCTCGACATTACACAAGAATACTACGAGAAAAGTATTAAGTACATGATTTTCGGCAATGTCCTTCGTAATGGTACATACCCTATATCTGTAAGTTCGGAACGTATTTTTCAGGCGATTGCGATTATCAATTATGCAAAAGAAATAGGAGCAGATGCCGTCGCTCATGGAAGTACAGGAGCGGGGAACGATCAGGTGCGCTTCGACCTCACATTCGACGTACTGGCTCCGGGTATAGAAATCATTACTCCTACACGCGATATGCTCCTTACCCGCGAATATGAAATAAACTACTTGAAAGAGCATGGCTACGAAGCCGACTTCACTAAAATGGAGTATTCTATCAATAAAGGTTTGTGGGGAACGAGTATAGGAGGTAAAGAGACATTAAAGTCAGATCAGACTTTGCCCGAAAGTGCCTATCCGTCTCAGCTAAAGAAGCAAGGCTCGGAAAAGTTGCTTATCGACTTCGAACAAGGAGAAATTTCGGCCGTAAATGGAGAAAAATATACAGATAAAGTAAAGGCTATTCAGAAAATAGAAGAAATAACTTCGGCTTATGCTATTGGGCGCGATATGCACATCGGCGATACTATTATTGGTATCAAAGGTAGGGTAGGGTTCGAGGCTGCTGCACCTTTGGTTATTATCAATGCACACAAAATGCTGGAAAAGCACACATTGACCAAATGGCAACAGTATTGGAAAGAACAGGTTGGAAACTGGTATGGCATGTTTCTTCACGAAGCACAATATCTGGAACCTGTAATGCGTGATATAGAAGCAATGCTCGAAAGTTCGCAACGCAATGTTACAGGACGTGTAGAAATAGAACTACATCCTTACCGTTATGTTCTGGTTGGTATAGAGAGTAGCTTCGATCTGATGAAAGCCGACTTCGGTGAGTATGGTGAGATAAACAAGGCTTGGACATCAGACGATGCAAAAGGGTTTACTAAGATATATGCTATGACAAACAAGATATACCACAGCGTACAAAAGAAAAACGAAAAATGAATTTAACTCCGTGGTGGAAAATTAAAATAAAACAATGATTAAAACAGGAATAATAGGTGGGGCTGGTTATACTGCGGGCGAGCTGATACGTATACTGCTCAATCATCCTAAAGTAGAACTTGTATTTGTGAACAGTACAAGTAATGCCGGAAATAAATTGACAGACGTACATGGCGGATTGCTGGGCGAAACAGATATGAGCTTCACAGATCAATTGCCTTACAACGAGATCGATGTACTCTTCTTTTGTACAGCTCATGGCGATACTAAGAAGTTTCTGGATGTGAATAAAGTACCCGATCATCTGAAAATTATAGACTTGTCTACCGATTATCGGCACAAGGCAGAGGGCAATAAGTTTATTTATGGCTTACCCGAACTAAATAAGGAAGACATAAGAAAATCTTCTTACATAGCCAATCCGGGTTGTTTTGCTACAGCTATACAATTGGGGCTGTTGCCTTTGGCTAAAGCTGGATTGCTGAATAGCGAAATTCATGTAAATGCCATCACAGGTTCTACCGGAGCAGGAGTAAAACCATCGGCTACATCGCATTTCAGTTGGCGCGAGAATAATATATCTGTTTACAAGGCATTCGAGCATCAACATCTGACCGAGATCAGACAATCTTTAGTGCAATTACAAAAGAGTTTCGAAAAAGATATTAACTTTATTCCTGTAAGGGGGAATTTCACAAGGGGTATTTTTGTTTCCTCATACACTGATTACAGTGGTTCGCTTGCAGATGCAGAAAAGTTGTATAAAGAATATTATGATGATAGCCCCTTTGTAGTGGTTACAGAAAGTAATATAGACATGAAACAGGTGGTGAATACCAATAAGTGTGTATTGCACTTAGAGAAACATGGCAGCAAGCTGTTGATCCTTTCTTGTATAGACAACCTTGTGAAAGGCGCATCGGGACAAGCTGTACATAATATGAACCTCATTTTTGGATTAGAAGAAACAGAAGGCTTAAGGCTGAAAGCAAGCGCATTTTGAAACTATAAAACCATAATAAAGTTTTAATAAAGGCAATTCTGATAAAAAAAGAAATAAATTTATGGGGTTATATATGGAAATGGAGATATTCTGATCTCTATGCAATATAAACCTTATAATACAGAAGCTTATGAATTTTGAAGTTGACAACCAGACATTAAAAGATTTAGAGATTTTCGACACTGTCAAAGATGGTAAATCCGTATTCAGTTTGTACGACTTCACTCAATGTCAGGGCGGGAGAAAGAAGCTTTATAAGTTTCTGGCAAATCCTCTTACAGATCGGTCTGCTATCAGCGAACGGAAAGATGCTATTCTGTTCTTTCAAACACATCTGCCCGGAGGCTTAGATATAGATAAGGATGCTTTGGACTTCACTGAATTTTATCTCAGAGATATATACCATCCCACACGATTACCTTCAAAGACAGTGGCCTTTGAAAGAATAATTATGGATAAGTTAAGTTCTGGAAAAGAGTACTATATAGTAGAAAAAGGTGTTCGGTCGACGATCAATTTACTAAAAAATATACATCAGTTTTCTCAGATACTTGCGAAAAAGCTAAAGAGTACTGAAAATCCTCCTGCACTTCTTGTAAAAAACAAGGAAGAAATAGAGCGACTGTTTTCTAAGACCGAATATCAAGAGATTTGGACTCTGTCTAAGTTGAAGGCTTATGACATTGCCCGTCTCGATTATATGTTTCGCAATACAAATAAAACAGACATATATTCCTTTGTCAATCTGATATACGAATATGATGCTTATTTTTCGATAGCAAAAGCTGCCGAAAAATACAATTTTGGTTACCCCGAGGCTGTAGCTGCCGAAGGCAATCTGTTGGAAATAAAAGAATTATTTCACCCATTTGTAGACAATGCCATAGCTAACGATGTCAGATTCGATGGTTCTTCGAATATCTTGTTCATTTCAGGGCCTAATATGGCCGGTAAGTCCACATTTCTCAAGTCACTCGGAATTGCAGTTTATGTTGCCCACACAGGGCTTCCTGTTCCGGCTAGGGCAATGAAATTCAGTGTTTTGTCAGGGCTGTGTACTACCATAAACATATCAGACAACCTGAGTTCTGGATATAGTCACTTTTATGCAGAGGTGATGCGAATAAAGAATGTTGCAGAAAGGTTAAAAGCCAATAACAACATGATGGTCATTTTCGACGAATTGTTTAGAGGAACAAATGTGAAAGATGCGTACGATGGTACTCTAGCCATAGTAAATGCGTTTGCCCATATTCGTAGTTCGTTTTTTGTGATTTCAACTCATATCGTAGAAGTGGCAAAAGAGTTGCAGGTCAACAAGAATATAAATTTCAGTTATTTTGATATTCTCGAAGAAGGAGGACACCCTCGATATACTTACAAGCTCAAAGAAGGTGTTTCCGATGTCAGGTTGGGAATGTATATAATAAGAAAAGAAGGAGTGATAGACCTGATAGAAAAAATAAAGGCATAGAAATTATAAAAGAATTATATAAAATGAAACTATTTGATGTATTCCCGTTATTTGATATAAATATTGTAAAAGGAAATGGTTGTTATGTATATGACGATAAGGGGAATGAGTACCTCGATCTTTACGGAGGACATGCTGTTATCTCGGTAGGACATACACATCCGTACTATGTAGAAAAAATAACCGACCAATTAAATAAAATAGGATTTTATTCAAATTCGGTAATCAATAAGCTGCAACAGGAAGTGGCTCAAAAGCTTGGTGAACAATGTGGATATCCTGATTATTTTCTTTTTCTTATTAATTCCGGTGCAGAGGCAAACGAAAATGCGATAAAGTTGGCTTCGTTTCACAATGGAAGAAAGAAAGTATTGGCTTTTAAAAAAGCTTTTCACGGACGTACATCTGTTACAGTTGCTACAACCGACATTCCTGCATATTCTGCTCCGGTAAACGAAAACCTGAATGTCGCATTTGCGCCTTTCAATGATATAAACTTTATCAGAAAAGAATTGGCGACTAAAGAATATTGTTCTGTTATTATCGAAGGAATACAAGGCGTTGCCGGAATACAAGTTCCAGACGATAGTTTTATGAAACAGTTGCGTCAGGTTTGTACAGAGACCGGAACTATTCTTATTCTTGATGAAATACAATCGGGATATGGACGTAGTGGTAAGTTTTTTGCTCATCAATATGCAGATATAGAGGCTGATATAATCACTGTGGCCAAAGGGATCGGAAATGGGTTTCCTATGGCAGGGGTTCTGATCAACCCGATGTTCAAGGCTGTATATGGACAACTAGGTACTACATTTGGAGGCAATCACCTTGCATGTGCTGCTGCAATAGCTGTTTTAGACATTATGAAGAAAGAAAAACTTGTAGAAAATGCATATAATGTAGGTGAATTCTTAATGGAAGAATTGAAGAAGATTCCTCAGATAAAAGAAGTGCGTGGACGAGGTCTTATAATAGGTATGGAATTTGATGAACCTATAAAGGAAAAACGAACTAAACTTCTATTCGAAGAAAAAATATTTACAGGAGCTACAGGTACAAATGTATTCCGTTTATTACCTCCACTTTGTCTGACAATAGAACAAGCAAAAGTATTTCTTGATAAGTTCAAGAAAATCATATAACTGAATTCAGAATTTTTATATAAAAAAAGTCGAAAGCCCTAGCTTTCGACTTTTTTTTGTTTTTATAGGTAGAGAGCTTCTCTAAAAGAAGGTGTCTAATATTCTTAACACTACCTCTTGAGGATCTAAAGGATTTCTTTTAGGCGCCTCTTTGGGAACAAGGACCTTGAGACCTCTGGGTATTATTTTTACATTAATCTCTTTTCCCATTTCTACGGGATCGCCATCAATATGCATTAGCCCTGCACGCTCTCGTTTTATAGTAACCTCATTGGTTATGAGCTCTATCATCTTATTGCTTTCATCTATCTTTTTTGTAAATAATTGTATAGATGTTTGAGGTACATCCAATATAGACAGAGGTTTCAATATGGCGACATTCATCATACCGTCCTGTATATCTGCATGAGGTGCTATATGAGCATTATACCCATACTGAGAAGCATTAGCACATGTTACAACAAATGCTTTATCTTTGATAGTGCCTTCCGGACAAGTTATTTCATAAGTCTGAAGTTCTTGTTTGAAGAAAGTTTCCAGCATATTCTTTAAGTACATAAAAGAGCCCCTGTTCTTTTTTCCAGAAGATTTTGCCGCAACTTCTGCGTCGAAGCCAACTCCACATGTGCAGAAGAAAATACGGTCGTTTACCTTTCCATAATCTATGGATATAATATTTTCTTCTTCGATAACAGTCAGAGCTTTTTTTACATCTATCGGAATATTTAAATCTCGTCCAAGACCATTGCCCGATCCCATTGGAATAATACCCAATGTAGTGTCTGAACCGACAAGTGTGCGGGCAACCTCATTCACAGTACCATCTCCACCCGCAGCTATCACATAGTCCACCTTATCCTTAATCGCCTGCTGGGCAATCTCAGAACCATGTCCTGCATATCCTGTTATGAACATATGAACATCAAACTTATGAGCATCTAGACCCTCCGCTATTTTATGAGGAAGATTCTGTTTCGAAGAAGTACCTGATTTAGGGTTGATTATCACATAAATCTTCTTTTTCTTATCTTTCATTCCGGTTACAAAAAAGTTTGCTATACAAATATAGTACAATAACGAGTATTAGCCAAATAGGAGGAATAAAGCATACTTACTAATCAAATAAACCCCTTACTTTTTCGGTTATATTTAACGAAAAGAAAGAAAAAGAAGCCATATCTTTGCATGTATAATAACTAATCTTTCATGGAATTATGCTTACTCAAATAGATAAAGATCAAATTGTCAACCTTGTGAAAAGGGAGGTCGTACCTGCAATCGGATGTACCGAACCTATTGCTGTCTCGCTTTGTGTAGCTAAAGCCACCGAAATGTTGGACAAGAAACCTGAACAGATAAAAGTCTTTCTTAGTGCTAATATCCTGAAAAATGCGATGGGAGTAGGTATTCCGGGGACAAAAATGGTAGGCTTGCCTATAGCTATTGCATTGGGGGTACTTATAGGTAAAAGCGATTATGGATTGCAGGTTCTGAAAGACTTGACGCCTGAAGATGTAGAGAAAGGTAAGCAATACATTGCAGATAAACGGATAGAAATACTTCTTAAAGAAGATATTGCTGAAAATCTATATATCGAAACACACTGTATTGCCGCAGATGAAGAGACTATAGCAATAATAAAAGGCACTCATACCCATTTTTCTTATTTGGCTCGCAATGGAGAAGTTATTATCTCAGAAAATATAGAAAGTAAATCTGCTGTAGAAAAGGATGAGATAATCCTTAGCTTTGCTAAAGTGTATGAATTTTCTACTACAGTTCCAATTGTTGATATACGATTTATCTTGGAAGCTGCGGAGCTTAATAGAACAGCATCCAGACTGTCTCAGGAGGGAAATTATGGACATAATGTGTCGAAAACGGTTACAGGGAAGTTGGGTAAACAGATATTTGGAGATTCTATGCTTTCGCATATGATGTCTTATACAGCTGCAGCATGTGATGCCCGCATGGATGGAGCCATGATACCTGTAATGAGTAATTCGGGTAGTGGCAATCAGGGTATTACGGCAACTCTTCCTGTCCTTACTTTCGCTGAGGATATGGAGTGTAATGAGGAACAGCTCATTAGAGCATTGATGCTTAGCCATCTTACTGTAGTGTATATAAAACAGAAACTTGGACGATTGTCTGCTTTATGCGGATGTGTGGCTGCTGCTACCGGAGCTAGCTGTGGAATAACATATCTGATGGGTGGAAATTATAATCAAATAACATTTGCTGTGAAAAATATGGTAGGGAATATTACAGGGATGATATGTGATGGGGCAAAGCCTAGTTGTGCTTTGAAAATATCGAGTGGAGTATCTACTGCTGTACTTTCTGCAATTATGGCTATGGAAGATAAGGTTGTTTCATCTATGGAAGGTATTGTAGATGATGATGTAGATAAAACTATAGAAAACTTAACCAGTATTGGGGCTATAGGAATGCAGGAAACCGATAAGTTGGTATTAAAAATAATGACAAATAAATAAAAAATATGATGAAATATACTTTAAAGATAGCTATTGCTATAGGAGTGGTATTATTGTCTGCTTTTTTTGCTTGCTCACCTAAATCGAACAAAACAGCAGAAACTCCGGATATAGAAACTCCTGATACTATGAAATTGCAGATTAATTTTTCTATAACTGATACTTTGTCTGTAATTACTGCACAAAACGAAAAAAGACTGGTCGTAAATAAAGAAGATAAAAACAAGCTGCAAGAACTTTTGTCACTATCTGTAAATGATACATTATGGAATGATAGTGGTATTATGGTTAAAATGGTAGCTCCTGATTATACTTTAATAGCACATAATAAAGAAGGGAAAGCTGATGAAGATATCTGGATGATGATCTGGAAAGAGAACGGTAGGCTTAAAGTCCGAAACAAATGGTATTTTCTTGTAGAAGAAAACAAGAACGAGATATTTACTATATTAGATGCTTATAAGTGAATAAAAGAGAAAAGCCGTTCTATCAACAGAACGGCTTTGAACCTAATGATAACCAAATTGTCTTTTGCCCCTTTACAGATTCTTTAGCCCCTTAATCTGTGATCTATCTGCTTCGATCACGCTAACTGCATACCCTCCTGCGGGTGCGCACAACTGAGAAAGTTTAGACTTGCTTGTTACAACTGCCTTGCGAATAGTGTATGCCTGAGGATTAGTTTTATAATGAGCTCCTTTGGCATCACTGTATATTGTTGCTATATATGTCTTGTTCGGGTCGAGAAAATCGAAAGATATATTGGATGTACGTCCACTTTCGTCACATACGCTACCTATAAACCAATTCTCTGCATTTTTTGCTTTGCGGGCAATTGTTATGTAATCTCCCGGTTCGGCTTCAAGAATTTTAGTTTCGTCCCAATCTACAGCTACATCTTTTATAAACTGAAACGCATCAAGATGTTTATTATATGTTTCGGGAATATCAGCAGCCATTTGCAACGGGCTGTACATTGTTACATATAATGCTAACTGATTTGCCAGAGTGCTGTTCACATGAGAATTGTTCTGAGGATTATATTTGCTCACATCCATTTGGAAAATACCCGGAGTATAATCCATTGGGCCACCGATAAGACGTGTGAAAGGTAGGATAGTAACATGATCAGGGTTACTGCCTCCAAATGCCTGATATTCGGTTCCACGAGCCGATTCATTACCTATTAGATTAGGCCATGTGCGACATACTCCGGTAGGGCGTACTGCTTCATGTGCATTTACCATAATTTTGTAGTCTGCTGCTTTTTCAAAGGCATATTGGTAATGGTTTACCATCCATTGGCCATAGTGGTGTTCGCCACGAGGAATAATGTTACCTACATAGCCACTTTTTACAGAATTATATCCGTTGTCTGCCATAAATCGGTATGCTTTATCCAGATGACGTTCATAGTTCCTTACAGAAGAAGATGTCTCGTGGTGCATAATGATCTTTACGCCTTTACTCTTAGCATAAGCACTTAATTCTTTTACATCGAAGTCTGGATATGGGGTAACAAAGTCAAATACATAGTCTTTTGAATTTCCAAACCAATCTTCCCAGCCTACATTCCAGCCTTCTACCAATACTCCATCGAAACCATGAAGGGCAGCGAAGTCTATATATTCTTTCACATGTGCAGTATTAGCAGCATGTTTTCCATTCGGTTTTGTTTTTGTATAATCGGTAACGCCTAATTGCACGCTATATACATCATCTGTATATGCCCACGTACTTTTACCTGTAATCATTTCCCACCAAACGCCAATATATTTTACTGGTTTTATCCATGAAGTATCCTCGATCTTAGATGGTTCGTTGAGGTTCAGTGTTATGTGAGATGCTAAAACTTCACGGGCATCGTCGCTCACTATGATTGTACGCCACGGAGTATTGCATGGAGCTTGCATATAGCCTTTATACCCTTGTGCATCGGGAGTAAGCCAAGACTCGAATACCATGTTCTTATCATCAAGATTGAGATGCATACATGAATAGTTAATCAATGCAGCTTCGTGCAGATTGATGTATAAACCATCGTCTGTTTTCATCATAAGTGCAGTTTGCACTCCTGTCGGAGAAAAAGGAGTCTGTGAAGAATTGGGAGTAATTGCTTTACTCATCAATCCTCTTATTTCCGATAGTTTAGAAGTTGTGTAATCATACTCCTGTGTGTCGTAATCTCCCGGTATCCAAAATGCTTTGTGATCGCCGGTCATAGCAAATTGAGAGCGCTCTTCTTTAATGACAAAATAGGTGAGATTCTTTTGTTCAGGAAACTCGTATCTAAAACCTAGTCCATCGTTGAACAGTCGAAAACGTATGAGTATACTTCTGTCTGTCGATTTCTGAGTGAGAGTTACAGACAGCTCATTATAATGGTTGCGTATCTCTTTAACTTCTCCCCAAACGGGCTTCCATGTTTCGTCGAAAGCTGTTGTTTTAGTATTGGTTACTGTAAAACCATTAAGTAACGAAACTTTATCGTCTTTTTCTTTTCTGCTATCGGTTCGTTTTACCGAAAAGTCGCTGAAATCATTGTTTACATCACTGTTGTCTTTCAGTTCTAGTCCAAGTTTACTGGGTTTGATGACATCCCTATTTTTGTATTTTAAACTATATGTAGGAATACCTCCATTTTGCAAAGAGAATGATAAACTTAAGTTTCCGTCAGGAGATTTAAGTTCTTGTGCTTTTGCAATGTTTGTAATAAAAAAAATGCTGATAAAAAATAAGTAGTAAGTTGTTCTTTTCATGATTCCATATAAAATATTCATGGTACAAAGAAATGATTTTATATACTAACTTGCCATTTATTTATAGGACAAACAGATTGAAAATACCTGCAATCGTTTGCAAAAAATAAAAGAGAAAAGAGGACGGATAAATTTTTATCCGTCCTCTTTTCTCTTTTGCTTAAAAACTTCCTATTTAGGTAGGTTCTTAACAGGTATTATTATATAATGTCCGGTTAAACTGTTTAATGCTAAGAAGTATTCTCCAGGCTCTTCTATTATAAAGTTTTCTCCTCCTGTTTTTCCGAAAGGAAACTCTTGATCAGATTTAGTTGATGCACCCCAAGCATTAGTCCAAGTTTTGTCTTCTCTAAACTTTAATTCTCCTGCCTTGAGGGTAATACTCTTAGCTATCCAAACATGTGTTGCTACATTGACCATTGCTGTACCATCATTGTCGCCCCATCCTTTAGCTGCGGTTCCGATAACTTCCATGGTAGAGTAAGTTTTTACTGTACCTCCGTAGGTTTCCATATTTACTGTTGCAGCCTTCAAATCAACAGACAGAGTATATAGACCTGCTCCTGCAGTTGAATAATCTCCTCCATTTACCACAAGTTTACCGCCTGTATACCCATATGCCTTATCCCAATTACCAGCGGCTGTAGGGAATTTTAATGCCCCACTGTTAAATGTACCAGTATATACATATTTTAATTCTGCATCACCGCTATTATCTGCAAAAAATAATTGAAGATCGGCTCCAACATTTGCAATATCATTACCCCATCCTACTAATCCATTTCCAACAATATAAAGAACAGACTTTATAGATGGACGACAAGTAAATGTTACCTGTTGTGTTTCCGATAAAAGAAGGCTTCCTTTTTCGGAAGTTCCTAAACTAGCTCTAATTCTTGTATATAAAGTTAATTTCTGAGACTTTGTAACAAATCCAAGTGCTGCATCATTCAATGTCTTATAAGTAATCTTCATGTATTTATCCGGAGACTTAACAATACTATGTGCAGTTTCGAATGTCGGTAATGTATCCACTTGCAAATTATACGAAGCAGGAGAATCTATAAAGTAATCTGCTGCTGTCCATTTCCAATAGCCAATAGAATCTTCTAGATTTGTTTCTTCTGTTATAACAAAGTTTTGCAATACATCTTGTTTTAAAGAAGGTGCTATGTAATCTTTGTCAGCTAACTTTGTATGCTCATCTTCATCAGTACAAGCCATAAAAGCAAACAAAGAGAAAATAAAAAGATATAATATATTAAATTTTTTCATGTTCTTATTTCTTAATGTTTTACAAATTAATATCCTGTATATTGAGTTAAGTTAGGATTAGAGCCTATATCATCAGCAGGGATAGGATATACATTGAACTTCTTATCGACTGCAATACCATTAAATGCTCCACCTTTCCATTGCCATACATAAGAACTTGTTGTTAATTTGTCGAAGCGTACTAAATCGGTGCGGCGTTGTGCTTCGAAGAAGAATTCTCTTCCTCTTTCATCTAAAATAAAATCGAGTGTAAGATCAGATGATGAGATCGTAGCAGATGAACTATTGTTGTATGCTCGTTTGCGTAAGTCGTTTACATATGTAAGAGCCATAGCTGATGTTCCTCCCGAACCTCCACGAAGAACAGCTTCGGCATAGTTCAGATATATTTCACCAAGGCGCAATAGAGGAAAGTCAGTATAAGCAATATTACTTGCCGGTTTAGACCCATCTTTGTTCATGTTCGAGTATTTTACTACGGGTATACCATCTTTATATCTGGAAGGTGTCAATATATCAATATTATCAGCCAGATCTGGTTTGAGCATAGAATAACGGCTGTCGCTACTCAATACATTTTCTTTTTCAAAAGTTTTTTGAAGAGAAACGCGAGCACGATTACCTTGCCATGCTCCCTGTGCATTGATACTCTCTTGTAACGATGATGGAACAAAGCTACATAATAAGAATGTCATACCTCCCCATGTTTGGGTATTGGCACCTTCGTAGCGTATAGGGAATATCATCTCTCTTGATTTTCCATTGTCGGCTTTGAACATATCTGCATATTTAGTCTCCAGTTCGTATCCTACACCTAATACCTTATTACTGTAAGTGATACTTTCTGTATACTTAGCTTCACCTATGTATGCCTGAGCATTTAAGTAAAGACGCGATAATAGAGCCCATGCCGCAGCTTTAGTTGCACGACCATAATATTTAGAATTGTAACCAACAAACGGTTCTATCAGATCTTTATCACAATCTATCAATTCTTGTTCTATATATGTAAATAGATCTTTAGCCATTATTTGTTTAGGGGCTACTTTTCCTACTTCATCAGCTTCTGTAACAAAAGGAACATTACGGAACATGTCTAACAGATAGAAGTAAGCCAAAGCTCTCATAAAACGTGCATCTGCACGATAAGTGGTTATTTCAGCTTTTACACTGCTTTCCACTCCCCGGCTAGCCAGTTTTTCATCTGTAGTTTCGCGTAAATATTCATTAGCCAGATTCACTTGATAGTAGAGACGATAATACATTCCTTTAATGAATACGTTACCAGCGTCCCATGTCATATAATTGAAACGGTCGATACCAACATCATTCCAACAGCAATGAGCCTCGTCGGTTGGTAGTTGTTGCAAATTCCATAGAGCTCGAAGAAATGAAGCCTGACTACCACCGTCTACTCCGGCAACATCAGATTCTCCATCACCGGCTTCGTTTCCGGAAATAGCATATCCTGCATAAATTTTGGCCAAAGCTGACTTATAGGCTCCCAATTCTTTGCCATATGTAGTTTCTCCTACAGGTTCGTTGGGGTCGATAGGGAGAGTATCCAGATCTCCCAGACAGGATGTAAGAAATGTTGTAAAGCCGAACAACATTACTACTGTCATCAATTTATATCTTATTGTTTTCATATTTCTTGTATTTTCAGGGAATTAAAAGTTTAGATTCAAACCAAACATGAATATACGAGGACGTGGATAAATATTATTATCTATACCTTCATTGTTAAATTCAGGATCTAGTCCATCATATTTAGTTATAATAAATGGATTTTGAACGGTGCCGTATATGCGTGCTGAACTTAACCATTTTGCTACATTCTGGAATGTATAACCTATTGAAATATTATCCATACGCAAGAATGATGCATTTTGTACATAATAGCTTGACAAATATTGAGGTTCGCTAAAGTTGGTATAAGATGCAGAACTGATACGGTTTTTCAGGAATCCTGTAGGGTCTAGCATCGAAGAGCCTCCATAAGCTTCACGATTAGACTGAATATTATTGTAAGCATAATTACCCAAGCTAGCGCGCAGCGCAAAATTAAAGTCCCAGTTTTTATAAGAAAGTTGAGATGTAAGTCCCATGAATACATCCGGTGCAGATTTCTTATAAGTTATCAGGTCATCAGTATCAATCACTCCATCCTTATTCTGGTCTACATATGCTCCTTCGATAGGTTTACCGGCAGAATCATATATTTGTTGGTAAACATAAAATGAATTAAATGGTTGATTCAGAGCATGTATAAGAACATTGTTTCCTGTACCTCCGGTTATACCTCCATGTATAATTCCCTTATAATTAGGATTGTCGAAGTCTAACATTTTAGAGATTTCGTTCTTATTATATGAAACGTTATAACCAAGAGTCCAGTTCAGATCTTTAGATTCAATGACATGTCCGGTTATATTAAACTCTATACCTTTATTTGTAAGCTCTCCCTGATTAGTTAGTAATTGGTTACTAAAGTTAGTTCCGGCAGCAATAAATATATTATTCAATAAGTCTTTAGTCTTACGATAATATGCATCTACGGTTCCTGTTATACGATTTCCTAAAAATCCATAATCTAATCCAACGTTATAAGTTGTTGTTTCTTCCCATTTCAAATCTTTGTCGTAAGCATTAGGTCTTAGTAATTGGATCATTTCATCTCCCCAGAAATAATTAGCTCCCGGTTTGCTATACATATATTTATTGAGATATGGATAATTATTCGGATTTCCGTTTACATCAGGAAGATTTTGCTGACCTGTAATACCATAACCTAAACGTATTTTTAGATCAGACATCAGATTCTGGTTTTTCATAAAGCCTTCTTCCGATACTCTCCATGCTAAAGCAGCTGAAGGAAATAGTCCCCAACGATTGTCTTTAGAGAAACGAGATGAACCGTCGTTACGTAATGTCAGAGTCAATAAATATTTGTTATTGAAAGTATAATTGAAACGTCCAAAGAAGGAAATTAAATAATTCTCAGATTTATAGCTTTTTCCATCTTGATAAGTTCCTGCTCCTTTTTGTTTTTGCATAGCAAGAGAATAAGGATATACTGTAGAGTCCCATCTGTAGAAGTATTGCCATGAATAACCTCCCATTATGTCGAAGCGGTGTTTGTTATTTATTTCTTTTGCATAATTGAGGTAAAAATCCATTAAATAATTCTTTTTGCTCTGTTCATAGTTCTCGTTTTCTCCAAATCCGCTTTTGAATTTTCCGGTTACCCATGATAGCACAGAGTTGTCATCAATAGTATTCCATTCCATACTACGAGATATGTCATAACCCAAATTCAGATTTGCTCTTAAATCCGGTAGAAAGTGCATTTTATAATCAAACTGTACATTTCCCACGCTTCTTCTTACTCTTGCTGTATTATGACGAGAGTTTAATGCGTCCACCGGGTTAGATAAACCTATGTCGATAGGGGTTTTTCCATCAGCTTTTAATGATAGATAATATCCGTTACCCGGATCTCCATCTTTGTAATCCGGCATATAAACAGGTTTTGTTGGATCAAATTCTGCTGCCGCACCAATAGCTCCGGTGTTGGCAAATCTATTTAGATTATAAACGCCTTTTAGGTTCAACTGTACACTTAACATGTTGTTGAAGAATTTTGGATTCAGGTTAATCGCACCTGTCCAACGTTCAAGGCTAGAAGTCTTTAAAATACCTTCCTCATTAGTATATCCCAAAGATACACGATAAGGAACTGATCCCGCAGCACCTCCTACACTTATGTTATGATCTGAACTAAATGCAGTTTTGAATATTTGATCCTGCCAATTTGTTTTTGTATTTCCTAGCGCTTTATAAGCATCGCTTTCTGTTCCATATTTGTCTGTAACAAATTGACGAAACTCATCTGCACCCATCATATCCACTTCTCCTGTTTTGGTGCTAACTGAGAAAGTCCCATTGTAGCTAACTTTAGGTTTAGATCCTATAGCTCCTTTTTTAGTCGTGATTATGATTACACCGTTAGATGCACGGGATCCATAAATAGCTGTAGCAGAAGCATCTTTTAGAACAGTAAAACTTTCTATATCATTAGAGTTAATAGTAGATAGAGCGTTACCCATACCTTTTACTCCGGCACTATTGTCTACAGGCACTCCGTCAATAACTATCAGAGGGTCGTTAGTGGCTGACAATGATGATCCACCACGAATACGAATAGTAGCTCCGGCACCGGGAGCTCCACCATCTGAAACAACGCTTACGCCGGGAGCTTTACCAACCAACAGGTCTGAAGCCGAAGTAGCCATACCTTTAGCTAAATTATTAGCTGAAACAGTGGTGACAGCTCCTGTCAGATCTTCTTTTTTTACAGTTCCATAGCCAATTACAACTACTTCTTGCAGAAGTTCGGTATCTTCGGCTAAGGTTACATTTATACTTGTTTTTCCACCTACAGGTATCTCTTGGTTCTTATATCCTACATAGGAAAAAACCAATATTGCATCGGCTGGTGTATTAATAGTATAATTACCGTCTATATCGGTTACTGTTCCGATAGTCGACCCTTTGACAACAACGCTTCCGCTTATAATAGCTTCACCATTATTATCTTTCACATTTCCTTTTACTGTAATGTTTGAGCCACTTTGGCCATACATACTAGATGAAAAAGAGAGCATGCTTACTATCAGTAGTAAGAATACTTTCATACATCTGTTCTTAATCTTCTTTTTCATTTGAATAATCATAAGATTAACATTAATATTGATTGATTTGCTTTATTAAGAATTTGTTTTTGTAGATATATACAACGAATTTCCCCACTTTAGGATACTCGTATTTAGACACACATACACTCTAAATTTTTAAACGATATTTTTTATAGATGAGACGATTTTATATTTCTTGGCTATTATGATCAGTCCATTTAGTTGACAAAATAAAATATCAGTAACTATTGTATTTTGTATTTCCTTAGGTATAAAGTTTAAGTTCACTCCATTCATTATATTCATCACAGGTACTTATCATGGTTATCCTTTTCTCATGGCACTTATGCTTTGTACTACAAATATCAGAACAAGTATTATCTCCTTTGATATAAAATTTTACAAATATTAGGTTTTTGTTATGCAAACGATTGCGTAAATGTGAAATATTATGTATTGTTATAAAGCTATAATTTATAGCTTTTTATAATTGGTTTTAATAATTTAAAAACAATTTGTGTTAAAAAGAAATTTGGATTTAATACTTTTGTTTGGTATTAATGCCTTATCGGAAAATAAAACAAATACATACTATAAACTGTTAATTACCTAAAACAAAGCAGTTCTGATTATACCTGTTTTCGAATTGAACAAACTTATAGTGATAATAGTTTAAAAACAAAGACTATAAACAATCTATCAATATATAATGAATAGAAAAAAAACAATCTGCCTTATAGCTGCACTTTGCTTATTAGCAAGTGCGTGCAAAGAAATGACAGAAAATCTGCCAATAGTAGAAGTAGAACCTGCCGCTATCGACAATATTGAGATATATGGAGAATATGTTGGTTTAATAGAAGCATCTCATAGGGTAGAAATACATGCCCGTGTAGAGGGGTTTCTTGAACGGATAACTTTTAGTGGAGGCAAAAGAGTGACAACCGGTGAGCCTCTTTTCTATATAAACAATGCTACATATAAAGCCAAAGTAGAAAAGGCTAAAGCTCAACTGAAAAGAGATGAAGCCCAAGCTCTGAAAGCGGAGGGAGATTTGGCTCGAATAGAACCTCTCTACAATCAGAATGCAGCAAGCCGTTTAGACTTGGACAATGCTATTGCTGCTCTTAATATGGCAAAGGCTAATGTTGCTATGAGTAAGGCCGATTTGGAACAAGCTGATCTGGAGTTGGGATATACAATAGTAAGGTCTCCTTTGTCCGGATATATAAGCGAGTCGTATGTTGATATAGGAAACCTTGTGGGTAAGTCAGGAACTTCTTTACTGGCTACTGTCGTTAGTCGGGATACGGTATTAGTCGATTTCAAAATGACATCTTTAGATTATTTGCGTAGTCAGCGCCGGAATGTACACCTAGGAGAGTTGGATAGCACTCGTTCGTGGCAGCCTACAGTCACCGTTACTCTGGCCGATAATTCTGTATATAGCGAAAAAGGTATTGTCGATTTTGCCTCTCCTCAAGTAGATCCTAAAACCGGAACATTTGGAGTAAGAGCCAAGTTGCCTAATCCTAATCAGGTTTTACTGCCTGGGCAGTTTACCAGAGTAAAGCTGTTGTTGGACGTTATGGAAAATGTAGTTGTAGTACCTAGAAAAGCTATATCTATAGAAAAAGGCGGAGCTTTCATCTTTGTTATATTACCCGATAGTGTTATAGAAAAAAGATATGTGGAAACAGGCCCTGAACAGGAAAATAAAATTGTAGTAACCCGTGGATTAAATGTTGGTGAAAATATTGTAGTAGAAGGATTCCAAAAGTTAGGACATGGACAACGAGCTATTCCTCGTACTAAGGAGGAAGAGCAAAAAATAGAGGCTTTGCAAAAAGAGCAAAATTCAAAAGGGGAGGATAAAGAATGAAGCCCGGATTCTTTATAGAAAGACCAGTCCTTTCAACAGTCTTATCTTTGCTGATAGTAATTCTTGGTATTATTGGGTTGGTATTGTTACCTATCGAACAATATCCGCAGATAACACCTCCTGTTGTAAAGATTAGCGCTTCTTATCCCGGTGCAAATGCGACGACTGTTTCGCAGGCTGTAGCTACACCCATCGAACAAGAATTGAACGGTACTCCCGGAATGATATATATGGAATCGAGTAGTTCTAACTCGGGGGGGCTATCTATCACTGTTACATTTGATGTAAATACAAATGCTGATCTTGCCGCCGTAGAAATACAAAACAGGGTGAAACTTGCTGAATCCCGACTTCCGGCAGAAGTTTTACAGAGTGGAATTTCTGTAGAGAAACAAGCTCCCGGTCAGTTGATGACTATAGCTCTAACATCGGACGATCCTAAATATGACGAAATATATTTGAGTAATTACGCAACTATAAATATATTGGATGTAATCAGGCGTATTCCCGGGGTAGGGCGTGTGTCGAATGTTGGTAGTCGCTATTATGGTATGCAAATATGGGTTTACCCCGATCGTTTAGCGAGCTTTGGGCTTACAGTCAAAGACTTGCAAAATGCCTTGAAAGATCAGAATAGAGAATCGGCTGCGGGTGAGTTGGGTAAACAACCTATTGTAAATGTAGATGTGGCCATGCCTATTACAGCACAAGGGAGATTGTCGACAGTAAGCCAGTTTGAAGATATTGTAGTAAAAGCAGATAACGATGGCTCTTTTATCAGAATGCGAGATGTGGCAAGAGTATCTCTTGAGGCTTCTTCGTATAGCACCGAAAGTGGACTGAATGGAAAATATGCTACAATGCTGAGTATATATATGCTTCCCGGAGCTAATGCTATGGAAGTTGCTGACGAAGTGAAGAATGCGATGACACAAATAAAGGAAGATTTTCCGGAAGGACTTGATTATCTTATTCCGTTTGATATGACAGAATATATAGGAGAATCTATTCACGAAGTATATAAAACCCTGTTAGAAGCACTTACTTTGGTAATAATTGTGGTATTTCTTTCTTTACAAAACTGGAGAGCATCAATAATTCCCATAGTGGCCGTTCCTATATCCTTGATTGGTACATTCGGCTTTATGTTGGCAATGGGCTTTTCACTGAATATGCTTACTCTTCTCGGGCTAGTTTTAGCCATTGGTATAGTTGTTGATGATGCTATTGTTGTCGTCGAGAATGTGGAACGCATAATGGAAGAAAAAGGAGTTAGTGCCCGTGAAGCTACGCACCGAGCTATGAACGAACTGGCAGGCGCTTTGATTGCAACCTCTTTAGTTCTTGCCGCAGTGTTTGTGCCTGTTAGCTTTCTCGATGGAATAACAGGATCACTTTACAGGCAATTTTCTGTTACCATAGTTGTATCTGTTCTTATTTCGGCAGTAGTAGCTCTCACATTGAGTCCTACCATGTGCGCACTGATACTTCGTCCATCACAAAAAGAGGAGAAGAAGAATGTAGTATTCAGAAAAATAAATCAGTGGTTAGCTAAAGGAAACAGTAAATACGCTAATATACTGATGAAGGTGATAAATAATCCTCGTCGTATAATGGCAGGATTCGGTATGGTACTTGTTTTCATTTTTGTATTAAATAAAGTTATTCCAACCAGTTTTATTCCACAAGAAGACCAAGGGTACTTTACGGTAGAACTTGAGATGCCTGAGGGAACTACTCTCGAACGGATGCGTATAGTTGCCGACCGAGCTGTAGAATATCTGGATCATCACTCGGCAGTGGAGTATGTACAAAATGTCACCGGATCGAGTCCTCGGGTAGGAACTAATCAGGGTAGAACTACTCTTACCGTGATTCTTAAATCGTGGAAAGAAAGAAGTGTCGGAGTAGATCAGGTTATGCGCGATGCCCAGAAAGAATTTTATAATTATCCTGAAATAAGAGCTTTCGTAAGCCGTCCACCGGCAATACCGGGCTTGGGATCTGCCGGTGGTGTAGAGATGAAACTACAAGCTCGATCTGATGCAAAATGGGATGATCTTGTTGCTGCAACTGATACATTTATGTACTATGCAGGAAAATCAAAAATATTGTCGAATGTGTCATCTTCCTTGCAGCCCGAAATACCACAGCTTTATTTTGATGTAGACAGAGATCAGGCTATGTTGTTGGGAGTACCTATGTCCGATATATTCTCTACAATGAAAGCTTATCTGGGTTCGGTATATGTTAACGACTTCAATATGTTTAACCGTATATATAAAGTATATATACAAGCCGATCAAAGTTTTAGGGCTACTCCTAACGATATCAATCTGTTTTACGTAAAAACAGCTAATGGCTCAATGGTTCCTCTTACAGCTCTGGGTAAAACCAGTTATACTACAGGTCCCGGAAATATTACACGTTTCAATATGTATACTTCTGCATCTATGCAGGTTACTCCTGCTTCAGGGTATAGTTCCGGAGAGGCTATGAACGAGATACAAAAAATATCAAAAGACCATTTGCCTGATAATATTGGAGTAGCATGGAGTGGGCTTTCTTTTCAGGAACAAAAAGCCAGCGGACAAACAGGTGTTGTGTTAGGATTAGTGTTTTTGTTTGTATTTCTTTTCCTTGCTGCTCTTTATGAAAGCTGGACAATCCCTATATCGGTATTGTTATCTCTGCCTATAGCAGCATTGGGTGCTTTTCTCGGAATATGGGTGCTGGGGCTGGAAAATGATATTTATTTTCAGATAGGTTTAGTTACCCTTATTGGTCTTGCGGCCAAGAATGCTATCCTTATTGTCGAGTTTGCCAAGGTACAGGTTGATGCGGGTATGCAACCCGTTTTTGCAGCCATGCAAGCAGCAAAACTTCGCTTTCGCCCTATCCTGATGACTTCTCTTGCATTCGTGCTTGGTATGTTGCCTATGGTTATTGCATCAGGGCCGGGATCGGCAAGTAGACATTCTATCGGTACCGGAGTCTTTTTTGGTATGATTGGAGCCATTACTTTGGGAATAATACTTGTTCCGTTCTTCTTTGTAATGGTATATAAAGTGAAAAATAAATTTAAAATACCGGAATTGAAATTTCCACGATTCTTGAAAATCAAAAAGCTAATCAGAAAGAATGAAAATGAGTAAAACAAAATATATTTTAATCCTTGCACTGATCTTGATGGCTTCTTGTAAGATCGGACAAAAGTATCAGAAGCCGGAGATGGATATTCCTCAGTCTTTCGATAAAAAAGGTATGATGGAGGGAGATGCTTCTATCATAGGGTGGAGTATTTTATACCCTGATACTATGTTGCAGGGGTTGATATCTAAAGCTCTGGATCACAATAAAGACTTACTTATTGCAACAGCCCGGATCAAAGAAATGGCCGCAAATAAACGTATTGGTTTTGCAAATCTATTTCCTGAAATAGGAGGTGAGGTTGCAGGACAGAAAGAACATCTTAACTATGGGGGAGAGAATAGTAAGTATTCACCCGAATTGAGAGCAAATTTTAATGTATCGTGGGAATTAGATATCTGGGGAAAGCTTCGCTGGGCTAATGATGCCGGAGTAGCAGCATACTTGCAGTCTGTACAAGCTCAAAGGGCATTGCAACTCACTATAGTAGCACAGGTTGCACAATCTTATTTCGAACTGAAAGCTTTGGACAGAGAGTTGAATATAGTAAAACAAACGCTTGATGCCCGACGCGAAGGCGTGCGTTTTGCCAAATTACGTTACGAAGGAGGGTTAACATCCGAAATACCTTATAAACAAAGTCTGGTAGAGTTGGCTCGTACCGAAACACTTATTCCTAATTTGGAAAATGAACTTAAACTAAAAGAGAACGATTTATTTGTTCTTATAGGAGAGTTTCCTTTCGGAGTTATAACTAGAGGAGAGGATATAAGCCAACAACAAATTCCTCAAAATCTACCTGTAGACTTGCCTTCATCTTTATTGCAACGTCGTCCTGATATGATACAGGCTGAGCAGAAACTGATTGAAGCTAATGCTAAGGTCGGAATTGCTTATACTGAGATGTTTCCCTCTCTGAAATTAACTGGGAGGCTGGGAGGAGAAAATACCGAGTTGACAGATTTTATAAAAAGTCCGACTTGGTTTATCTCAGGAGTGCTGACAGGTCCCATCTTCAATATGGGAAAGAATAAAGCAAAACATAATGCTGCCAAAGCTGCTTATGAACAAGAAGTATATGCTTATGAAAAGTCTGTATTGGAGGCTTTTAAAGAAGTAAATAATGCTATTCTTACATTTAACAAAATGAAGGAAGTTTATCGTTCACAGGAGGCTCTATATAATTCTGCTAAATCGTATCATGAACTGGCCACAATACAATATGTGAATGGAGCTACCAGATATATTGATGTATTAGATGCTCAAAGACAATTATTTGATGCCGAAGTAGCTCTAAATAATGTCTTGTTGAATGAGCTTATATCTGTAGTAGTATTATACAAAGCTTTAGGTGGAGGTTTGCATAAATAGAATAGACAATAAAATACAATAAGATCAAAATTTTTCGGAGAAAGAAAATGGCACGAAGTTTCGATAAAAAAGGTATATACTTCGAAAAAACAACATTTATCTCTCTTTTTGTAGATGAGACCTAAAAAACTTCATCTGTAGGCTTCTGTATACGAAAAAAAATCATTAATTTGCCGCGTGAAAAACATGAGGTATAACCAGCCATAATAAAAAGTATACCTTTCATCTTAAAAAAACTGACTATATGAATGAGAACCTAGACCCCGAATTGCCTGTGGAAAAATCGACAGAAGAAGTCAATATTGAAAATGCAAGCACTGTAGATGCTGCATCTGAAGCTGCTGTACAAGAAGCGGTAGAAGACAAAGCCACTGACCATTCTGACGCCGAAGAAGATGCGCAATCGGAAGCAACTACAGAGTCTTCTGTTGCAAAGGATACACCTTTGGCAAAAGAAGAGACCACCGAAAAACTTGAAGAGGAAGAGCCCGATGTGGAAATGCCTGAAGAAAAGGCTATTGAAAAGCATGCCTCTTTGTCGAAAGAAGAAGTAATTGAAAAATTGAAAAATCTGTCTTTGCAGAAAGAAATCCCTCCACGCTCGGAAGTAGAAGCTTTAAAGCAGGCATTTTATAAATTACGTTCGGCGAATGTAGAAACCCAAAAAGCAGAATTCATCGAAGCGGGAAATGATCCGGCAGCTTTTGTGCCGTCATCGGATCCATCCGAAGATGTAGTAAAAACATTCCTGAACGATATTAAAGAGAAACGAGCGAATAATGCTGCCGAAGAGGAAAGGCTGAAGGAAGATAATTATAATAAGAAACTTGGTATAATAGATTCTATAAAGAATCTTACCGAAAGTTCCGATGACTTTAATAAGCTGTATAAAGAATTTAAAGACTTGCAGCAAAAATGGAATGAAATTACATTAATACCACAATCGAAAGTAAAGGAATTGTGGAAGTCTTACCAGATATATACAGAAAAATTCTATGATCTGATTAAGATAAATAATGAATTTCGTGATTATGACTTCAAAAAGAATCTGGAACTTAAAAATGCTATAATAGAATCGGTAGAAAAACTATTAGAAGACTCTGATGCTGTTTCGGCATTCCATCAATTACAGAATTTTCATCATCAATGGAGAGAGATTGGACCGGTATCCAGAGAACTCAGAGAAGAAACATGGACTAGATTTAAAGATGCTTCTACTGCTATAAATAAAAAATATCAGACTCACTTCGAATCCCTCAAAGGAAGAGAAGAAGAGAATTTAGCTGAGAAAACTGCTATTTGCGAACAACTGAAGACGATAGATTATAGTGTTCTCTCCTCATTCAAAGAATGGGATGAAAAAAGTAAAGAAGTTATAGAATTGCAAGCTAAATGGAAGACAATTGGCTTTGTTCCTAAAAAAGTGAATACTCAGATCTTCGAAGAATTCAGATCTCTTTGTGATGCTTTCTTTGAAAAGAAAAGTGAATTTTTTAAGGGAGTCAGAGAAGATATGGATTCCAATCTGGAGAAAAAAAGAGCTTTGGCTGAACAGGCTGTGGCTTTGAAGGATAGTACCGATTGGAAATCTACTACCGATAAACTTATTGCGATACAGAAAGAGTGGAAGACAATCGGGCCTGTACCTCGTAAGTTTTCAGATATTATATGGAAAGAGTTTGTAACAGCTTGTGATTATTTCTTCGAGCAGAAAAAGAAAAATGATTCTTCTCAAAAAACAGAAGAACAGGAAAATCTTACTGCAAAAAAAGATATTATAGAGAAAATAAAAAATGTGGATATAACCAAAGATCCTTCAGAAGTGATAGCTGAGGTTAGAGATCTGGCAGATCAATGGCATAAGATTGGGTTTGTTCCATTCCGTGAAAAAGATAAAATCTATAAGGAATTTCATCAGGCTGTAGATGCTCATTACGATAGATTGAAGATAGATAAAACAGAACGTAGGTTTGAATCGTTCAAGTCTAATATCAAAGATAATCTATCGAAACAGGATAATCCGAGAAGAGCTCTATATCGTGAACGTGAACATTTGATGCATCAGTTCAATAAAGTGAAGGCTGATCTTCAAACATATGAGAACAATATGAATTTCTTATCGATATCTTCCAAAGGAGGTGGCGGTCTGCTAAAAGATATCAATCATAAAATAGAAGATCTCAAAAATGAGTTGGATTTACTTGTGAAAAAGGTGGAAACGATAGATGAACAGCTAAACGAACTGGAATAATCTGACAAATAACACTTAGATATAAAAAGGCTTTTTGAGTCTATATATAGTATAGTCGGAAGAAATATCTTCCGACTATTTTTTTGTTATCTGCTTGGCTGTTATCCGATATTGAGTAATACAAAGTATTATTATTTACTCCTCATACAATGCTTCCTTTCTTTAATCCAATGGATAGCAATGTCAATTGGTTGAGTAGAATCTGAAAATGCAACATTATGTCCTAATGAAGGAAAAAAACAGTATTCGTAAGGTTTACTCTGTGTTTTAAGTGTGTTGAGACGTTCTATTGATAATCCTACGGGAATTTGTATATCTTTGCCGCCTAAAAGCCAAATGCCAGGAACAGATAGCTTACTAAGGGTATCGTAAGGGTCAGTATTTTCAAATTGGTAACGATCTGTAGCATTGAGTATGTGTTCACGGACTTCTGCTTCGGTATGATTATCCCAAAAATTAGGATTTCCATCTGTGAAAAACTGAAAACGAAGCTGTTCGAGAGTAGGTACTACAGGCCCACAAAAAATCACCATAAAATCTACAAGCGGATTTATATTTGTCGCAATAGGAATTATCCACCCTGCCTGACTAAAACCAATCAACCCAATAGGTATATTTTTGTTTTGTTGATGAAGTATATTTATGGCAGCACTTGCGTCTTTTGCCAATAGGTTGAGGTTAAAAGAGTCAACATTGTTAGTGCTTACTTCCGGGCCGGCATACACTCCGTCCGACTCACCAACTCCACGTTTGTCATAGGTGAACACCGATATTCCGTTTTTAGCCAATAACAATGCAAAGTCTCTCATTCGTGACTCTTGACCCGAACCATGTACAAGAACTACTGCTGCATGCGAATATTGAGGAGTATAGACTGTTCCAGCCAGACTAACTCCTTCACTCTCGAATTTGATATCTTTTGTAATTATATCCGATGATTGGGCTTTTATATGATTGAAGGACACTAATAATAAGAGTAGAAAAAAGCCTGTCCGATAAAAAATGGAGATATTTTTTAATCTATCGACGCTTTTGGTGTTACAATTTATTGAATAATTATTTTTTGCCATATTCTGTGGTTCTCAATTATTTGGTTTTATAGTAAGACGTAATAGATAAAGAAAGGTTACAGATTTTTGATAAGTATATAATTCAACATAGAAAAACAAGATACAATTATCTAAATAAAAGAGGTCGGAAAAAATTTTTTCCGACCTCTTTTATTTAGATGTGTGAATATATTATTCGGCGCTACCTGTAGCTTCTAATTTCTTTATTTGTTCTTCTGCCTTGTTTTTCATATTTTGTCCTTGTTTCTGAGCTTCTTCTACCAGTTTCTTTCCTGCTGCTGTGGCTGCTGCTTTTGCAATAGGATTCTTTCCTGCTTTACTCACCAAATTATCTGATTGTTTTTGGGCTTCTTCTACTAATTTTGTAGCAGCATTATCAGCTTCTGTTCTTAGTTTGGCTATTTGTTTTTCTTTCTCAGCAGAAATGGTTGACGATACGTTTCCGCCTTTTTCTCCACCGAGTAGATCGTTGATTGCCGAAGAGGCTGCTCCGCTTAATAGGGCTTTAGTGTCTACTCCTATTTTAGGACTGGTAAATGTACCTCCTATGGTGATAGGCACATTGTTGATGAAATTGTTGGATAATGATTTCGGAAGAGTGATTGTTCCTTTATAATTTATGCTTTGATCTAATCCTGTAGAGCCTTCCAACTTCATTACTCCACCATTACCTATATTAAGGCTGAATGGTTTTGCAATTATTTGTCCATTGTCAATAGAGAATGGAAGATTAAGATCTTTAGGAGATATCGATTTTAGGGCATCTACTTTTAGTGCTGAAGATAGAGCCGATAATGCAGCTACATTTTCAACTTTTACATCGCTGGTCTGTAATGCTCCACTACCGGTAAGGCCAGCAAGCGTTTGCATAATAGATTGTCCCAGAGAAGTGTTGAACTTAAGATTCATTGAGTATGTTCCTATTAAGCTCTCAAATATTGGTGCAAATTTCTGAATAGACTCTACCGATTTGAATGTTTCGGCAAATGACACTTTCGATAGTGCCAAGTCGAAATCTACTTTTGGATTTTTAGGATCTGATGTGTTATATGATCCTGTTACTTTACAAGATCCGCCTAATGCATTTGCACTTACATTATTAAGAGTAAGAATGCCGTTTTTGACCGACATATTACCATTCATGTTGGTAATGTTTATTTTGCTGTATATTACCTGATTGAGTGCTGCATTAAGTGCAAAATCAATATTTTTAGGAATGATTATATCTTCTGTAGAAGAAGCAGCATCCGAGGTTTCTCCAGTTGCAGTTTCTTCACTCAGGAAGTCGTTAGCATTCAGATAATTTGATTTTATATTAAGCTGTCCTTTCAGAATTTGATCTTTTAGGGCATAAGCTATAAAGTTTTCGAGACGGCCGCTGGCTGATATATCATTCTTCCCTATTTTTAAATCCAATGCAGGAAGATTTACATAGCGAGGGGTGAATTCTAAAGAGGCATTATTGATAAGTACTTCAGGCATGTCTGTACCTTTATAAACCATATTGTTTACTTTCAAGTTTCCTGATGCCGACACATTCTCATATTGTTCTTTTTCTATAGCCGACATTCTTGTTGCTATATTGATATCAGCTACGATTGTACCATTAAGTTCTGTGCCTTTTTCCAAAGGATATACATCTTTTATCATACTAAGATTAAGAGTTCCGTTGGCATGAGCTTTCAGGTTAGGGTCACTTATAGGTGTTGAAATATTCAGATTTCCGCTAAAAGGATTTCCTCCTAAATTGAAACTGAATTTGCTGATGTCCACAATCGTATTATCCAGATCTCCACCTTTGCTGTTAATAGCTACAGCTACATTAATATCGTTTACCGATTTTGGTAATGATGGATATTGGAACATCGCATTGCTTACCAGAATTTTTACGTCAAATGCCGGATATGTCTCATCTTGCATAAGTCCTTTTACATATGCTTCGAGCGACGCTGTACCGGATGTTTTTACATCCTTGAAATCGTTAGTATACATTGCCGGTACTAAAGATAATATGTCTTTGAACTGAGTATCCGGTGCATTAAGTTTCAGGTCGAAATCCATGCCTTCATAGTCCTTGCCCACCATAGCAAAAGAACCATCGATGGAGGCTGTCAATTCATTTATTTGTAAATTACTTTGAGTAAATACAAACTTCATATTATCCAGATCAGCATTTAGATCAGCATCAGCAATTGCTTTTACCTTGTTAAGGTAAGGTACATTTCCCATTAGGAATGTAAGTTCATCTACAGTTGCTTTTATTCTCATTGTAGTTTCGCTAGCCGAAAAATCTCCCGATAGTTCTCCGTTCAACTTATTTACAATGGCTTTCATATTTGTAGAGTCGTTCTGATAAATAACATTACAGTCATTTAAAGATATACTCTTTAGGTTAAGCTTGAAAGGTGTACTACTTTCACTTTCTGTAGCGCTGGCAGTAGAATCTACTTTTACTATATCATAGTTTACACGTCCGTCGGCTAATACTTTTGCATATACCGAAGCTTTGTCCAGATTTATTTTCGAGATGTTGTAGTTGCTTCCGAACAGGCTCATCAGATCTATAGTCACGCTTCCCGATTTAGCCTGTAAAAGTGTATCACTAGCAAAATCTCCCACTCCTATTATAGTTGCATCGTTAAGGGAAAGTGTTGCATTCGGAAAATTAGAGAAGAGATTAAGTCCAAAGTCTTTTATATCCACTTTAGCGTTTAACTGTTCATTAGCTACATTTAGCACCGCCGTTTTGATTTTATCCTTAAACAGGAATGGGATAGCTATCATTGCTATTATGATAACACCCACAACGATACCTGCTATCGTAAGGCCTTTTTTTACTCCTTTTGTCATAATGTCGAGGTTTATTAGTTTTGTTTGTATTGTTTAACGTTTTGTTCGTGTATTTGTTTTGTACATCATCAAAAATCACCGAAAGTTACGGCTTTTTTAATTATTGCAAAAACTTGAGGGAGTAAATCGTTTTACGCTTCTATGTCTCTGCTCTTGACAGCTTGTATCAATCTGTCTAGTACAGGATTTACTAACTTATTATAGAATAGGGACATTATATATGAAATTACAATCGTAAGGACTAGATGTATAAGTGCCCATAATAAGATGGAAATTTGCTCATTCTCGGTAGTGTATCTAAGGGTGTAAGCACGTAGCATTCCATTTATTATAAACATAAACATACTTATTTTTCCAATAAATATAAGAGGATTTTTGATCATTTTTGACGAACTATTATAAACAGGATAGCATATGTAGAGTATCAGAATAGTTGCAGAGATAAAACTGTAAGGGTAGAAGCACTCGTAAAAATTAGCTAATATAAATATAAGAAGGGCGGGTAGTACTATCTTATAGTCTAAACGGAATTTTTTGAACATTGCAAGCCCCATAGCCAAAATAAATTCCGGTAAATGTCCAATGAAATTAGCAAAAAGAGGGATGTTTAGTCTGTCGAAAACAGGTAGTAAAATATATATAAGTAAAAGGCTTAGACCTATCATAATAAAGAATCCTTTTTCCTTATACTTATCCATTAAATAATATATAAATGGAAAGATCAAATATAATTGGACTATGAATCCAAAAAACCAAAATGGACCAGCATAAAAGTAAAGGAATATAGTATCGGAAGAAAAGTTATTGTATAATAAAAGAGTCGATTTCGCAAAGTCTAAGTATTGGTTTATTGAAATTATATTGATATGATAAATAAGAACAAAATAACATATCAGTCCTAAAATAATCAATCCGTAAATTTTGATAATCTTAGGTAAGATATAAACTATATATGAAGACGGTTTTCTCTTTATGAATTGTTTTGCTAAGCCATACCCACTGGCAAAAATGAATATTTCTACTCCGAAATGTCCGAAATATGAAAAACAGGCATTTATCAATGATAAAGGATCATTGATAATAAAAGAGATTAATTCATAAACACGACTATCCTTAAAATCAAATTCATTCTCTCCTATAGGATTTGTCCAGTGAAAGAAATTATGCAAGACAATAGAAAGAATTCCTAATCCTTTCAATAAGGTTATCTGAGGCTTCGAAAGATTATATAAGATAGCACCCATCTATTATTTCTTATTTCTTAAATCGGGCATAGACACTCAATGGCAGATTTTTTCCTGATTTTTCGGGTATGATTAGTTCTCCGAACTGAATATCTTTTACCGCAGGAAAATAATCTTTTATAAGGTTTTCTGCTATAACGGGAGAGAATCCCATCGAATAAAGATTGAGGATAAGAAATGAATCGCTAGGGCTGAGCAAATCACTGCAATGTTGCATTAGTTCGGCAATGTTATCCTCCAATATCCATTTTTCACCATCGGGGCCTCTGCCATAGGCCGGAGGATCTAATATGATTCCATTATAAGTGTTTCCTCGCTTTACTTCTCTGCGGCAAAATTTAAGAGCGTCTTCTACTATCCACCGTATATTGTCAAGACCTGAGGACTCCATATTTTCGCGTGACCATGTGATAACCTGTTTTACAGAATCTACGTGGGTTACATCTGCCCCTGCGCTTTTGGCTGCGATAGATGCTCCTCCGGTATATGCGAACAGATTGAGTATCTTTGGCTTTTCTATTGCTAATCCGGCTATAGTCTCATAAATGTAATTCCAATTTTCAGCCTGTTCGGGAAATATACCTACATGTTTGAACGATGTTAGTCCCAACCTGAATTTTAGATTCATCTCTTTATACTGGTACGTAATGAACCACTGGTCGGGCATTCCTTTTTTTTGCGTCCACGTTCCTTTGTCATTTCCGTCTTGTGAGGTTTTTCCTTTTTCCCGTTTGAATGTAGCATCGGCTATCTCTACCCATTCTTTCTCTGAGAAGCTCTTTCTCCATACAGCCTGCGGCTCGGGACGCCGTATTATATATTTTCCAAAACGCTCCAGCTTTTCGTATTCTCCCGAATCTACGAGTTCATATTCTTTCCAATGTAAAGGCTTTAATAATTGCATTATTTATTTTCCTCTAAATAGTTTAATCCTGAATGAAAAATCGAGAGAGATTTGATGCTCATAGCAAAATGCTCCTGCCGATTTTGTTTTTAACCGTACAAAGGTAGGTTTATAAATAATACCTCCACTGAAATAAGACGTAAAATAATAATGACCGGAGAATATTAATCCGATTGTGGAATAATCCCATGTTTTTTCTTGTATAGAAGGTATAAGCCCCGGACGATAGTTGAGATAACTTTTCTCACGTGATGTATTGTAAGCATAGGTAAGCCCATATCCATACGAAATACGGTTTATTATACGGTTGTCAGATATACTGAAGGTAAGGGAACCTATACGCTCATCTGAATATTCAGGATTTATACGATCCTTTATATAATCATAACTAGAGTAGTGATTATATGAATAAGGGGTGTCATCTTCAAAACTTATATCTCCGGCAAATACCAAGCTACTATGCAGATTTATAAATCTGTTTTTTTTATAATAATAATCGAATCCGGCAGATAAGCCAAAGAAATGCCCTCCCGATTTTCGTGATTGATTTTCAGGCTTGAAAGTGTATGTTCCCGGATAGAAGAGGGGGAATGAAAAATTGAGAAAGAAATCGCCTTTATTTCTTCCAATACTTGGTTTAGTAGTAAGGTATTTGTTTTTTCGTTTGCGTAAATCCTGTTTCAGCCCTGAGGGAATATTTTCATCTTGATACAAATTGCTGTTCAGTAAGATCGGGCTTTTGTATGTAAATCTTCGGGAAGAAGTGAAATCGAAAAGCCCATATACTATAGTCGGCATAGTTAGCAGATTGAGATATACGGTAGAGCTAATTTGGGGTTCTATATTTATTTTTTTCCCTTTGGGGACAGAATCCGTAATGATTTTAAAGCTGAGAGGATATTTACTTCTTTTAGCCTCTATGGCAACGGCATTGTATCCATCATTTGCTTCTGTGATGAGTGTGTCGGATTTGTATACGACTTTGGCTTTATCTGCTGTATATAGATATACCAAAGTTTCGTCTCGGTTGAGCATAATGGCACAGGAAGAGAATAGCAGGCATGAAACTATAAATAGTATAAATTTGTGCATAATATAGATTTAAAGTTGTATGGTTATAAAGATAATAACAAATGTGAAATACAAAAGCAGCCTTGTTATAGACTGCCTTTTATATCTTACTTTCTTATCTCTTCTTTGTTCCTCCTTTTAGGAACGCATTGACTACCTGCTTTGCTATAGGCATGAATACTGAGGTTGCCATCTTGCTCCAAAATCTCTTGTTTTCGGTAGATTGTTTTTGTTCTTGTCGTTGCTGTTCTTTTTCAGCTCTCTCAATTTCTTTCCGAGCTTTGGCATCTGCTTTATCTTTTGCTATTTGTTCTTTTTCGCTCAGAGTATTTTCCATTCGCTCGGTAAGCTTTTCATAAGCCGATTCTCTGTCCTGTGTCTGTGCATAGTGACGATAAAGTAGAGAGTCTTTTGTCATCTTCTCTCTCACTTGCGCATCGAGAGGGCCTATCTTACCTTCGGGCGGAAGTATATATGCTCTTTCTACTTGATTGGGGCGTCCTTTTTCGTCGAGGAATGAAACTAAAGCCTCACCAGTTCCCAGTTCGGATATTGCAGTTTCTGTATCGAAAGAAGGATTTGCTCTGAATGTCTGTGCTGCTACTTTTACAGCTTTCTGATCTTTTGGTGTATATGCGCGTAAGGCATGTTGTACACGGTTTCCTAACTGCCCTAATACAGAATCAGGTATATCGGCAGGTGTTTGAGAAATGAAATAAATTCCTATTCCTTTCGAGCGGATAAGGCGTACTACCTGTTCTATTTTTTCGAGAAGTGCCTTTGGTGCATCGGAAAATAGTAAATGAGCTTCGTCGAAAAAGAATACAAGTTTTGGTTTGTCGGGGTCGCCTACTTCGGGCATTACTTCAAATAATTTAGTCATCAGCCACATAAGGAATGTGGTATATACCTTTGGCGAATTCATCAATTTATCGGCAGCAAGTATATTGATAACGCCTTTTTCGCCTATGGTTTGTATGAGGTCGTCTATATTGAGATTCGGTTCTCCGAAAAACTGGTCTGCACCGTCATGTTCCAATGTTATCAATCCCCGTTGTATAGCACCTATACTTGCTGTAGATATATTACCATAGGCTGTAGTAAAACGGCTGGAATTATTTCCTACATATTCAAGTAGTTTTTGTAAATCTTTCAGATCTATAATTTCCAGATCTTCGTCTTTGGCTATCTTGAATATTATAGTCAGTACGGCAGACTGTGTGTCGTTCAGGGAAAGTAGCCTACTGAGAAGTAAAGGTCCCATGTCGGCAACTGTAGCCCTGATAGGTGTGCCCTGTTGGCCAAAAACATCCCAAAACTGTACAGGGAAACTCTGGAACTTAAATCCTTTTTCGTCCAGATGGTAAGACGCTACTCTCTGCGTAACGCTTTCTTTATTTCCACCTGTAGCTGCTACCCCCGACAGGTCTCCTTTTACGTCTGCGGCAAAAACGGGTACTCCCATCTGGCTGAAAGTTTCGGCCAACGTCTGCAAGGTAACGGTTTTTCCTGTTCCTGTTGCTCCCGTAATCAACCCATGGCGATTTGCCATCTTGGGAATCAGGCAAACTTCAAGATTTTCTGAAATGGCGACAAATGCTCTTTTCTCGTTATCAAACATTGTATATTGATTTTGTATTATTTGTATAATCTATAATAATTAAAACTTGAGATCGAAAAAAGTTCGTGAACATTGGCAAAAATAGTGATTTTATTATTTGGTAGTTCATAAGATTACTATAAACATTATCTTTGAAAAAAATATGGCAATGGACATTGCAAATAAAACGTGGACCTGTATAAGTAATAATCCTGTAAAATCTATAATCCTAGTCGGCGTATTAGTTCGCTTGCTGGTTGCGGTTTTGTATCAGCATATAACTTTATATCCCGATAGTGATGGTTATATTTTTCTTGCAGATAAGTTACTGACACTCGACTTGTCGGGTTATGAAGGACAGCGCTCTCCGGGATATCCTTTGTTGCTTATTATAGGAAATTCTGTATTCGGTGCTGTTTTTATACAAGCGGTAATAGGAATTTGTACTACGATTGTTTTCTATCGAACTTTATTGTTGCTAAACATTAAGGATAAGCCGGCTCTTATAATATCTCTTATCCTGACTTGTTATTTGCCCGTCATTTTTTTCGAAATGGCTATTCTTACCGAGAGCGTAACTTTGTTTGTGATAACATCAATATTCTATGTCTATTTTAATATAATTTTTAAAGAGGAGCGGAGGCTGTCTTTTTTCTGGCTTGTTCTGTTGTCCTTGTATCTTGTATTGATAAAACCCTTCTATATATTTTTGCCTATATTGTTGTTCTTTTTCCTTTCGTTTAGAAAGATGGTTGATAAAGGACATATCGGAAAATACCTATTACTGCTGCTTTTGCCATTGATTACTTATTTAGGATGGTCGTATGTAAATAAATTGAATACAGGATATTTTGTTCCTACAACTTATTATGGATTCAATCTCGCTCAAAATTGTGTGTCTTTTGCCGAAAATACTTCTGTCGAATATAGAGAAATTGGTGAGGTGTATGCAAAATATAGGGATAATAGAATTTCGGACAAAGAGGAAGCAATGGTTATATGGGAGGCATGCCCCGAGATGGAAGCTAAGACTGGACTTTCTTTCTCCGATTTATCCAATCTGCTTTACGATTATAGTGTGACTACAATAAAAATGAATCCTTTGGCCTATCTGAAGCAAGTATCGGTTTCGTGGATGGATTTCTGGAAGACCTCATTCTATTGGGAGCCTTACAGTTTTGGAGTGCCGCAAGCAAATGAATTTATCGGATACATTGCTTTTGCCGAACGGATATTGTTGCAGTTGGTAAAAGCTCTTTTTGTTTTGCTGATTCCTTATAATATAATATGTGATTTGAGAAAGTGGAGATTCAGCCCTCAACTGATAATTTCTGTTGTGGTACTCTCAGCTTCTATTTTGCAGGCGCTGATGACATATGGTACAAATTCCCGATTCAGCTTTCCTTTCGAATTGCTGATAATTGTATCTGTAGTTTTGAATATGAGACAATATATAAATAAAGAAAAACCGCACGTTGAATAATCATTGTGCGGTTTTCTATTATTGTCAATTACTTTTATCGGCTATATTTCCTCTTACTTTTGTGAGGAAATTGAGCATTTCTTTGCTGTCTTTCTTTTCTATTATTTCCAACAGGCTTTTTAACTCTTTGCGTATCCCTTCTATTTGAGAAGGCGAATGAGGATTGAAAAGTATTTCTGTCAGTAAGAAATCGTCTTCGGAAAGTAGTCCTTTTGCAATTTCCATGTGTCGCTTAAATGTTGTACCCGGAGCTTCCTGGTGTTTCATTACTGATGCAAAAACCAAAGTGGATGCAAATGGGATGGACAGAGAATATGCTATTGTTTCATCATGCTCTTCGAAGCTGTAATCAAAAACTTTTAGTCCTAAGCTTTTGTACAGGTCTTTGAAGAATATTTTGCCCCAGTGGTTCGATTCCGAAATAACGATCGCACTCTGTGTACTCAGATCGCTGAGGTTGGCGAATGTAGGGCCAAACATCGGATGAGAAGAGGCATAAGGATGTCCTGATTTCTCATAATATTCCTTCAAGCCGGTTTTTACCGATGCAATATCAGATATGATACAACTCGCGTCTAAGTATGGAAGTACCATTTCGAATGCATCTATCGTATATTTTACTGTTGCAGCATTGATAACAATCTCCGGATCAAAATCTTTAATTTCTGCCGGATTGCTCATTCTTACAACATTATATACAAAGCGAAGGCGTTTAGGATCGGTGTCGAAAACGGCTACATCGTGGTCGAAACTTAATACATCGGCAAAGAAGGAACCCATTTTTCCGGCTCCAAGTATCAATATTTTCATTTTATATATTACAGAAAGTAATTAATAATATTCTTCGGATCATGACCAATTTTTACTTTATCACTGATAAAGTAAAAATTGGTCTGTGGTCTTACTTATTCAGAATGTCTATTTGTTTTCTAACAGATTCTTCGTGTATTGCTTCCAGAACCACACGCATAAATTCAGGATTCATACCCATTCCTTCAGCTTGTGCAATACGTTTTTGCAAAATCTCATCATAACGGTCTGTTTGCACAATAGTCATATTGTGTTCTTTCTTGAAAGTACCTATTTCGCAAGATATGCGCATGCGTTTAGCTAATAGTTCCAATAGCTGGTCGTCTAATTCGTCTATTTGTCTGCGCAAAGCCGAAAGGTCTTCGGTTGATTGTTTGCCGTCACGAATAACAAGTGCGCTCAATATCTCTTTCAGTCTGCTTGGTGTTACTTGTTGTGCGGCATCGCTCCATGCTTCGTCCGGATTACAGTGAGTTTCGATGATAAGCCCTTCGAAATTCAAGTCCATTGCTTGCTGAGACAGAGGTTGAATCAAATCACGTTTTCCTCCGATATGGCTAGGATCGCAAATAATAGGCAGATCTGGGTAGCGGCGTTTCAGTTCGATAGGAATATGCCATTGTGGTAAGTTGCGATAGATCTTTTTGTCGTAAGAACTGAACCCACGATGGATAGCTCCCAGTTTTGTAAGACCTACATTGCTAAGACGCTCCAGTGCTCCGATCCATAGCTCCAAATCCGGATTTACAGGGTTTTTTACCAATACAGGAATATCCACGCCTTGCAATGCTTCGGCTATTTCTTGTACAGCGAATGGATTTGCAGTGGTACGGGCTCCGATCCACAATATGTCTACTCCGTATTTAAGAGCCTCATAGACATGCTTCTGAGTTGCCACTTCTGTAGACACATACATGCCTGTTTCTTTTTTTACTTTTTTCAACCATGCAAGTCCTTCACTTCCTACACCTTCAAATCCTCCGGGTTTGGTACGAGGCTTCCATATTCCTGCTCTTAGAATTTTTACTCCATCTTCAGATAATTGACGAGCAGCGCTCATTACTTGCTCTTCTGTTTCGGCACTGCATGGTCCTGCTATAACAAGAGGACGTTTCGGGTCAACTCCCGGTAGTAAAATAGAATCTAGTTTCATAATTGTTATATATTTTAAAATTGTTATTTCTTATTTATTCTTTTTATTCTCTCCAATGCTTCTTTTAGCATGTTTTCATTGCAACATAGGGATATGCGTATATATCTTTCTCCTTTATCGCCAAATATAAAACCCGGTGTAAGAAATACATTTGCATTGTACAATACTTTATCTGCCAACTCCTCGCTGCCATTATATATGGCTGGTATTTTTCCCCAAAGAAACATACCGACTTGGTTTTTATCATACGTACAGCCTAGCTCGTTCATAATGGCTTCTGCATACTGTCTTCGTGCAGAATAGAGTTCTATGTTGTTTTTGTGATGCCACTCATCGGAGTTGTTCAATGCTGCTACTGTTGCCAACTGCATAGGTTTCAATATTCCGCTTTCTATATTACTCAATACTTTCAGTATCCACTGTATAAATTGAGCATTAGAAGTCACTAATCCTATACGCCACCCGGGCATGTTGTGCGATTTGCTCATCGAGTTCAGTTCTATACATATGTCTTTTGCCCCTTCCACTTGCAATATGCTGAGAGGCTTATTGTTTAGTATAAGACTGTAAGGGTTGTCGTGGGCTATAACTATATTGTGCTTTTTGCCGAAAGCAACTAACTTTTCGAATAGATCGAGACTTCCGTTTGCTCCTGTTGGCATGTTAGGATAATTAACCCACATTAGTTTTACTTTCGACAAATCCATTGCTTCCAATTTTTCGAAATCGGGTTGCCAGTTGTTGTTTTCGTCAAGATCGTAAGTATGAATCTCTGCTCCTAACATTTTACTCACTGATGTGTAAGTCGGATATCCGGGATTTGGTACTAATACGCCATCTCCGGGATTGAGGAATGCAAGTGATATGTGCAGTATTCCTTCTTTAGATCCTATGAGGGGTTGTATTTCTTTTGCCGGATCGAGAGAAACATTATACCAGCGTTTGTACCAATCGGCAAAAGCTTTTCTTAGCTCAGGAATACCTACATGAGGTTGATAGCCGTGTACATCATTGTTTTTGGCTGATGCAGAGAGAGCCTCTACTGTTTCCTCCGAAGGTGGAAGATCGGGACTGCCAATGCCTAAGCTAATTACGTTTTTACCTGCTGCATTCATTTCTGCAACTTCACGCAATTTCCTTGAAAAATAGTATTCACTGACTGTATTTAGCCTGTCTGCCGGAATTATATTCATAATTTTCTATTTTCGGTTTTTGAAAGATTTACATTTCGCTTTGTCTGCCTTCAGGATATTCTCCCAGTGTTTTTAGTTCGCTTATCAATGGGCGGATAGCATCGAGAGACTGGTGGTATCGTTCCATATCGGAAAATGCGAGGTCTACATAAAACTGATACTCCCATTCTCTGCCGATGATAGGCAACGATTGTATCTTCGACAGACTGATTCCGTAAAAGGATAGTACAGACAATACTTTTGACAGGCTGCCTTCTGTGTGTGGCAAAGTGAATACAATGGATGATTTATTAATGACTTCATTCTGTTGTATTTCTTCCACAATCCAGCGATTGCCGAATATAAGAAAGCGAGTGAAATTGTGTTTATTTGTTTCTATTCCCCTCGCTAATATATTTAATCCGTATATTTCTGCTGCTCTTACGCTACAAATGGCAGCAGTACCCGTCATCTGTTTTTCTGCAATATCTTTTGCTGCAAGTGCAGTATCTTCATGTTCTATGATTCTCACTCCGGGCAGTGTGTCCAGGAAATCTGTACACTGCATCAGGGCAATAGGGTGAGACTCCACTTCTTTTATGTCATGAATCGTTTGTCCCGGAAGGGCTGCCAAACAATGCGATATGCGTTGTTTAAATTCTCCTGCTATAGGAAGTTTACTTTCTTTTAACAGGTTGTAATTTCCCAACAAGCTACCCGCTATGGTGTTCTCAATGGCCATTATGCCAATTGTATTCGGTTCTTTTTTTATAGTAGAGAAGATATCCCGGAATGTGATGCATGGAACTATTTCTACTTCTTCTCCGAAAAAGTTTTCGGCGGCAATGCCATGATATGCACCCAGTCCTCCTTGTATTGCTACTCTTTTCATATGTTTGTTAATAGTCAAAAAAAAATCCCGTCATATCTGACAGGATTCTATATATTTCCGATTGTTTTATTTCATTTCAATTTTCTCATACAAAATCCTGTTTCACTTTTTAAAGTAAAAGTAAAAAAAGAAAAAGTATGTATAAGAAAAATTCTTCATTATGCGTATTCGCTTTTATTATGGGTACAAATGTAATACTTTTTTGAATATTACAAACAATTTGTCTTTTTTTTATTGTTTTTTTATCCTATATCATTGTGTAAAATATTTGTCTCTGTTTATTAATAATATTAGAGATGATAACTTTATATTTGCTAATTAATTACTTATACACATAATTCTGAATATATCTATTATGAATATGCTTATATCATTCAAGCAAAATTATACAGAGAAAAGCTTTCGTTATGGCGGTATTGATTTATTAAAACATTTGTTGGCTTTTTTTGTTATTTTTCAACATATGTCTTCCGAGTCTCGTTACTCAAGTGAATTGAATTCTTTTATTCAAGAAATTGTATCATATATTGGTGGTGCGGTTATGGGTTTTTTCCTAATCTCGGGTTTTTTCTTTCGTCCGTCTGAAACAATTAAGCTGTCTGTCTCTAAAATATTTAAGAGAATGATGCTTCCATTTTTTATTTTTTCATTATTGTATGCTATTCTTATGTGGTTGTTAGGAAAAGGGAATTTAAAAGATGGCTTGTGGCAAACTGTGACATTACATGGTGCGGGAATGCAGTTATATTATCTTTCATACCTGTTTGTAATATCATCAGCATATATGATATTAAGTTTTTTTGCAAAAAAGATAAATGTTTCTTTTAATTATATACTGTCGATTATTCTAGTGATATCTTTTGTTACTTCTTTATTTCTTCCTACACTTTCGCCTACAGGAAGCGATTATAGATTATTCCCGATTTATGTATTATGTTTTGGAATAGGAATCTCTTTTTCCATTTTGAAAAAGAAAAGTTATCAAAAATTCTATTTTTTAGTCATGGGAGTGATTGTTGCGAGTTTTCTTATTGGTATTTTCGATTATCGTTTTTACCATTTGTCGTTTGTCTCTTTTTTATTGCTATGTGCGTATTTTATTTCTATTAACGTTAAATCTGTACAAAAGAATTTTCACGGGAGCGGTGGAATTTATTTACTTCATACTCCTATTGTAAATTTTACGATTTCATCATTATTAATGATGATAGGGCTCTCAGGGTATCTCAACTTATTTTCCTCATTGTTACTTACATATATTATCTGTTTGATTGTTACTCTTTTATTTATTCGTTATTTACCTTTCTATAAATGGGTTTTCTTAGAATAATCTAAAAATAGTTTTTCTAAATAAATTCCGTTTATCGTTCAGACAAAGATACTTTACTAATTTGTTTTGTCATTTCATAAATAAAATTAACTTTGTGTTTCAAAGTTCTTTTTGTTGTGAAAGTGAAATTAATACTTATGACTATTATTATATTTATACTCATCTTCCTTTTTTTGGGATCTATTATTTTTTATACGTATCTGAATGAATCAGGAAAACATAGATTTATTCGTATTATAAAATTCTTATTTAAGGTATTATTTGTAATAGTTTTTCCTGTTATTTTTCTCAGAGTAGCCGATGTCTCTTCCAATGACTGCTGTTTGGATACAGCTGTGTTCTCACCTGAACATAAACTGACAGTCTATGTTCTGATTAGTATAAGTATTATTTCTTATTTTATTGGATCCTATAGAAAAGAAATATTTTCGCCGGTATTAGAGGTTTTGTTGAATAGTTTGCTTATTATAGGTCTTGTTTTAGATGTTTTGATTCTCATTCAGATAACATGGGGCGAATGGTCGGGGTTAGGTTTTATTTTTTGTTCTCCGATAGCGGTTCTTTTTATAAGAGTTTTGAATCAAAATCACAAGCTACTCTTATCATATATTGAAGAGAGCGGGTTCGAACCTAAATCAAAAATAGAGAAATTTGCATGTGAAATACTCATTTCCAGAAACAAATTTTTGTATCTGCTAATATTATGTTTTCCTCTATTGTTTCTTATTGCATCAGCTCTCATTTTGTTTGGTCAAAAGCCCGACTCTATGATACGAGCTTTTACTGAAACATATCGTCAAGGCTTTTCCCAGCTCGATTATATGTGTGAAAATGTTGAATGTGGCGGACATTTTCTTTGTTCTGTAGCAGCGAAAGGTCATCATAACGTAGTAAAGCCCGAACGCTATGGAGAACGATTGGGGAAACCGATAATATGTAATAGACAATTGCTTGTAGCTAATGCTTTTGAAGAACTTATCTGGAAAAAAGCACCTCGTCTTCATAATATAATAAGACGTAATTATAATAAAGTAGGGGATTGTATCCACAAATATTATTATTTGTTTAATAATAAATATATAGCAGATACAATTTATATATTAATGAAACCTTTGGAATATATTTTTATTTTTACGTTGTACACGCTTATGAAAAATCCGGAAAACATAATAGAGATGCAGTATTTAAGTAAAAAGGAGAGAAGTGAAATTGATAGATTAAGAGATTGAATAAAGATTTTATCTAAAACTTTTTCTCTTATTTACAATTTCCTACCTCTTGATCAACAATTTCTCAAAGGCCTCTCTGCTTCCATTAAAGGCATTCAGATCTACAGGTGTATTTATACCTTCTATCTTGCCACGATTAGTATATTGCCAGAAAAGCCAGTTGCGTCCATCAGGTAGATTGGGCTTCGATAAAATATCCCGTATCCATATAGGGTTGTTTGGAAATTGGTTTATTAAATAGTTTTTATAAAATTCGTTAGTGGTATATATAACTACTTTTCGTTGATAATGATCTTCCAATATTTCGAAGTAGCGGGTTATTTCTGCAATGAGATCTTCTTTACGGTTTTCTTTACAATTACCTCCATACTCAAGATCGACAATGGGAGGCAGGTCGATACTGTCTTTGGGTACATAATGTATATAGTTGCGAGCCTGCTCGTCACCACCTTTGCAAAAGGTGAAAAAATGATATGCAGCTACAGGAATATTATTATGTATAGCTTCTCGCCAATTTCGCTGAAAAAGAGAGTCTTTATGATTGCCTCCTTCTGTCGCTTTTATGAAAGCAAACTGTACAAGCTTTTTATCTAACTTCGCCCAATCTATTTTCTGTTGATGATGAGATACATCTATCCCCTGAACGGGATATTCTGTCAATGGAGGATAGTTCATCCGTATGTATCCCTGATTGTATGCGTAGTATAAACCTGCCGAAAAAAACAATACAATAAGTAGTATTGTAGATAAGAATATAATGTGTCTCACTTTCATATCGGAGAGTAAAGTTAATGCTATAAAATAATTTTAGCTAAGAATTATCAAATGTATTTTCTTTAATGTGAAAATTATGTTTATTTTTGAAAAAAATACTAATTTAATAAATATATATTATGTCAGAATTTCAAAACACAAATTTGGATGATTTTGCTAAGCCGGAAAGGCCAAACAATTATCTGGTTATTGCCATCGTAGGAACAGTACTTGGACTTTGTAATTGTATTCCTGCTATTTTAGGAATCATTGCTATTGTATTTGCAACACAGGTTAATTCTAAATACGATGCCGGAGACTACGCCGGAGCGGAAAGTTCGTCTAATACAGCAAAAATATTAGGTTTCATCTCTTTAGGATTGGCCATATTGGGACTGGTTGTTGGTGTCATATATTGGATTATAGCAGGTGCTAGTATCCTTGAACAATATCAGAATGCGATGTAAAATCGATATGTCTAAAAAATAAATTTCATAGAAAGGTAATCAAAGGTATTACCTTTCTATTTTTTATTGATGAAACGATATAAATACATATTTCTTACAATAGCAATTATTGTTCCGCTTATCACCATATTCCTATATTATAGGTATTATAATATGGATGAGCAGGGTATTTGGATCAATCGGTGCGTTTTTCATCACGTTACAGGATTGGATTGCCCCGGTTGTGGAGTCCAACGGGCTTTTCATTTACTTCTTCATGGAGAATTTTTACAAGCATTAAGGCATAATCCTCTCTTTATTCTAGGGATTCCGGTTATTCTGTACTATTATTATCTATTGATAGGAATACATATATTAGGAAATAATAATTATTCACAGAGTGTATTTTTATCCTCACGGGCTACCTTTATCTTTCTAATATTATTGGTCATATTTTCTATAGTTCGTAATATCCCTGTCAGTCCGTTTATTTATTTGTCCCCTCCGTAAAATAAAAAAAGTGATCGGAATCTCTTCCGACCACTCTTCTTAAGCGTATTTAGCTTTTTACATCTGCTTACTTATACTTCCGGCTATTTCAAGAAATTGCTTTTGATCAAACTTCTGCCTCGGATTTGATAATATCATGTCCGACTCCTTATTTATCGGTATAAGATGTATGTGTGCATGAGGTACTTCCATACCTATCACCATCATTCCTATTCGCTGGCATGGAATAGCTTTCTTTATTGCCAAGGCTATTTTTTTAGCAAAAACATTCATTTCCGCAAGTGTAGAATCTTCCAAGTCGAATATATAATCTACTTCTTGTTTGGGTATGACCAAAGTATGACCTTTCGTCATCGGGTTGATGTCGAGAAAAGCATAAAATTTATCATTTTCGGCAACCTTATAAGAAGGTATCTCTCCGGCTACTATCTTACTGAATATACTAGCCATTGCTTACTTAGATTGTAATATTCAGTATTTCGAAACTCATCATACCCGACGGTACTTTTATTTCGGCTACATCGCCTACCTTCTTACCCATAAGTCCTTGTGCGATAGGTGTGTTTATCGCTATTTTAAACTCTTTTAGGTTGGCCTCGCTTTCTGCTACCAGCATATATGTCATTTCCTGATTGTTCTTCGTATTGCGTATAGTTACTCTGTTTAGTATCTGTACTACATCAGTACCTATAGCATCTTCGTTTATTAAACGGGCATTTGCTAATAGATTTTTTAGCTGTGCTATTTTAGCCTCCAGCAGGCCTTGAGCTTCTTTGGCTGCATCATATTCTGCATTTTCAGACAAGTCGCCCTTGTCGCGAGCTTCTGCTATCTGTTTCGATATAGCAGGTCTTTCACTTTCGAGAACACTAATGTCCTCTTTCAGCTTTTTATAGCCGTCTTCTGTCATGTAAGTGATAGCCATGGTAATTAAAAAATAAAATTAGTTAGTGACTATTATATTGTTTTTTTATGTGACAAAAAGAAAAAGAATCCTTGCCGTATAGGCCAGAACTCCTTTTCTTTTTTATCTTTCAGAACAAAGATAGAATTTAATTTCTATATCTTCAAAATATTTTCAGAATCTTTTTTATAATAATTTTTGTACCTCCGTGGCCAAGTCGTCAGACGATGACATTCTTTTTGCTATTTCACCTTTTTTATTGATTAAGAAGGTTGTAGGTATTCCTTGTATATTATATTTTTGAAGAACATCCGATCCCGCTCTTTCGTCTATGCGTACACACACCCAAGGAAGGTTAACCGCACTGTTTTGCCATGCATGATTGTCAGTGTCTACCGATACTTGATAAACTTCTACATTTCCCTTATATTTATTATATACATTGTTTATAATAATATTTCGGGCAGGAGAAAAATCAGTCTGGTATGCAGTGAAGTCTAATATTACTACTTTGCCTCGTAAAGAAGACAAGTTTACTTTTTGATTGTGTCTGTCGTACAGCGAAATGTCATAATATGATGAGTAGTCTTTAACCTCTGCTGTTTCCAAATTCTTTAAAGCTTCCTCCTGATTCGCCATATTTCTAATATTAGCTAATGCCGATAGAGTAAATGTTTTCAGATGTTCTGCTCTTGGAGAAGCCGATTTGTACTGATCCCAAACAGTGGCCACGGCCTGAAATACAGCAAGGTCTTTTTTGTTGAAAGGATCGAAAATCAAATATCCATCCACTTTTTGAAAAAGAGCAAAATATGCAGCCGGACTATTATAGTCTGAATATATAAGATTCCTTGCCTGGGTTTTGTATTCTTCCATTGCAGACTGAACGGCTGTTACATATTCTTCCTGAGATATCTTCTTGTCATTATATTGTTTGTTAAAGTCGGAAAATGCGTAGCTTAGTTTGTTCTGTGCTATTACTATATCTTTTATCTTAGAAGAGCTACTAGATCCCTCTATGGTATAGTCCGAAGCGAATGTCTCTTTAGGGGCTTTTACTGTAATAGCCTCTGTTGAGTCAACCGATAAATTTATCTTTTGTCCGTTCATACTAAGTAAATAAAACTCAGGATAAGCAAGACTTGCTTCTGCAAATTTAAAACTTCCGTCTTTACCTAATCTGACCGAATCTATTATCGTCGTTTCGTTCAGAGCCCGCCTTTCTAAATATAACATAGTAGAATCCGCATTGCTTATCGTTCCTTCTATTGTAAACTGAGGACTTTTCTCTTTGCAAGAAATAATAGAAATAAGAACGAAAGATATAATTATAGACTTTGATAAAAAAGAGGTTTTCATGTATAGCATTTTTATATTATATATTATAGCGACAAAGATATTAATTAAATCGAATCCTATAATCTCTATAGATTACGTTTTTACTTTGTCGGATGAATAAATCGCGCTCTGGTGCTCGTTTTTGTTTTTTCATCAGTCTGTATTATTTTTTTTTTCTTTGAAAGTTGTTCATTTATAGTATATTGTTTGTTTGGATAGAAAAAAGATTAAAAATAGTTTGTGATATATTTGGAATTGGTGAATAATTGTGTTTATCTTTGCACCCGCTTTGGGAGTTAAACGAGCGAGTTTAAAACGAGCGAAAGATTGGGTTGAAGGTTTGTTTTGCGATTAAGCAAGAGTTTAACTATATCACCGATTATTTTTCTTCCCTAAGTTTAGAAGCGATCTTTGAAGGAAATGAAATAACAACATTCAAGAGTGTAGTACAAGGATACATTAAATTGTATCAGCAAGGGTATTATACCGTCATTACTTAATAAAAGTAATAAATCGGGCAGG
>NZ_CVRP01000002.1 GCF_001261735.1 Dysgonomonas sp. BGC7
TGAAGATTGTATCTCCAATCTGATAGATGCGCACAAATTCTTTTTCAAAGATTGAATCCCGTATATATTTATCCCGCCATTCGGTTCTTATGCTTTCTACAGGTATATATTGAGGCTTACAGCTTGTAAAGAGCCATAGAATAAATAATAAGAATACCCCTATCAGAAGCATTTTTAATTCATTTTTTATTGTCTTATTCATTTTATCCTGTCTTGAAGTACAAACCCTCTTTTTACATCTGCCATATCTGCAATTACACCATTCTCCATTCGTGACATAGCAGCTACTATATTAATGTAATCTTCTGCTGAATACTCAGTCAGTATCTTATCTTTCAGTACGCCTGACCATTTCTCTACAGAGTTAATATATACCTGTGTATGGTTCTCTTGTGGCGGTGCCCACGCTTTTACTATCTTCTCTATAGTATTTCGTTGATACTTGGTCAGATAAGTATGCAGGGTAACAAACATGGCCCTATAGCCGTATGCCATCGACTGAAACTGTTTGAATCGCTTGTCTCTTGATGGGATTACTTCACCCTGAAACTTATCTTTATTAAGCTCGATATTGCCGGGGTTATTATTCAGATACCCTCTTGTCTGTGATTTCATTTTCTTTTTCTATTTGATGTTTTATTACCTCTGCTACTCCTTTGATAAGGTCTTCTTTATTCTCCAGTATTATAGATAAATCTTCGAGGCTCTTATTGAGCTTTCTCTTATCCTTATCGTGTGCTTTTTCGAGTATCGACTTACCCTCTATGAATATCAGAAATCCCGCAGCAATCAACGTCACAAAAGGGTTATCATAAAAGAACATTCCGATGCAGTCGAACATGAAAGCAAAAAGCATCATGGCGTAATAGAGGACAAACTTCGTAACTGTACGCCTCAGTCCGTAAGAAGTCCGGGCTTCGTTCCTCTCTTTTGCTTTACGCCATCCGCTAACAAGATCGGCAGTCATAGCAATAGCCACGATCAGCCACATAATACCCACTATGGCCAGATGAAAGCGTAATGAATCGTAATTCTCACTTAATAATGCCTGTATCATTTTCGTATATTCATTTTTATCTTAAAATATATATTCTGCGATATTTTATCTAACTCCAATCGTTATCATTACTTGGTCCACGAAGCCAGCCATATCCTATTTTTGAGTCATTACCTATTGGATTTCGTAAGCCGTTCACCTTTACGAAAGATGTGACAACACCTCCGTTTATTTCATGGTCTGCTCCATCGATGAAAATGTGAGTACTCAATAGGTCATTACTGTTCACAAGCGTAATCATCTTGGTTAGAGAGCCGCCTGTAAATGTATAGTTGTACTCGGTACTACCTGTTGTCTCTATAACAACCAGATCTACAGGAAATCCGGCTGCATCACCTGTGTTACCAAATAACGGAATATAGTAAACAGTTTTTCCATTATATATAACAGAGCTGAGATTTACGTTAACCGCCCCATCGGTACTTCCATTGACCAATAAGAAAGCCGTACTGTTATTTACATAAACAGTATTTGTCATTTGATGTCCGAAGCTTGCCCTGCACCAAATATTATTTGACATGAAGCGCCATGGTCTGCCGGAGGTATTAACCCCCAGATGTTGCATATCACCTACAAACGTCATTTTCTGTACCGAGCCATCGAAATTGATGTAACAATCTGTATTATTTCCGTCAGCATCAACAGCTGTTAATTTTTTAAAGCTGCCCTCCATAGCCTCTATGTTGGCATCTTTTAGTTTGATGTTTCCGTCTTTATTAAATGTGGCTTTACCTTTAGCAAAGAGTGCGGCTCCTGTCTCTCCATCTATTCTAGCAACTATTTCATTGTTCGAGTTTCGCATTTCAAGGGTAGCGTTCATTATCTCCAGTAGTCCGGCAACAACATTCCATGCCAGATAACGGCTTTGATCTCCTATTCAAGAATTAGATGCATATTTAAGTATTCATGGATTTAAAATTCTTAATAAATTCGATGGGTTCAAAGAAGAAATATTTGAAAACAAATTTGAGAAACAAATATTTGTATGCAAAAAGATGAATAGCCGCGAACAATAAATATTAATAGGATTACCTCATCTTACTGAAATAATCCTATTTATATGCAATTATTCAGACTGGACATTCTTATACCTTTCATTCACCTTACGCATATCTTTCAAAATACTTTTATCCAGCACGCGAGCATAGTGCCGGGTCATCTTCGTATCTGAATGCCCTAGCATTTTAGCCACATTTTCGAGACTAACTCCATTGGCAAGGCAAACAGAAGTGGCATAGGTATGGCGCGCTACGTGAATAATAATCGGTAAAGCGGTAATCAGCGAAACGCAGCGAATCAAACGTAACTCGTTTAATATGAATCAAATTACTCTAATCTGCTACTTTATTAAAAAGCAGGATATTGTAAAATATAGCAGTATTTCAGTTACCAATTCGTTACCACGATAGTTACCGAATTAAAACAGGTAACTTATTACATATCGGAGAAATATAGTTCGGGTTTGTTTGTTCTGATTCACAGCATTTTGCATAACAAAGAGCACTTATAAAACCGGTAACTTTGCCATGCGGCAAAGCCCATAAAATTATAGGTGTATGAAACAAGAAAAATTAAAGGTGTTGCTTTACCTGAAAAAAAGCAGTTTGGATAAATCAGGTAAAGCTCCCATCATGGGACGGATAACCATCGGACGATCTATGGCTCAGTTCAGCCTGAAATTATCCTGTACCCCCTCTTTATGGAATCCAAGAGAAAGCAGATTGGACGGAAAAAGCCGTGAAGCGGTGGAGGTTAATCAACGAATAGAAAAACTCCTGCTTGGTGTTCATTCTGCATTCGACAGCCTCATTGCCCGTAAGAAGCCTTTTGATGCGGAAGCCGTAAAAAATCTGTATCAGGGAAGTATGGGAGCACAAATAACCCTGCTTGCACTCCTTGACAGGCATATGGAAGAACTGCGTGACCGTATCGGCATCGATGTTGCCCCGACTACCTTAAGCGGGTATGTGTACACCTATCGGTCATTAGGCAAATTCATCAAAAAGAAGTTCAAGACCAAAGATATCGCTTTCGGGCAGTTGAACGAGCTGTTCATCCGGGAGTATCAGGACTTCGTTCTTCTCGAACAGGGCTATTCAATGGATACAGTCCGTCATTATCTGGCCATCCTGAAAAAGATCTGTAAGATTGCCTTCAAAGAAGGGTATTCCGAAAAACTTCATTTCGCCCATTACAAACTGCCTAAACAAAAAGAATCTACACCAAAAGCATTAAGCAGGGAGAGTTTTGAAAAGATACGGGACTTGGAGATTGCTGCCAACCGTCATTCGCATCTGCTTACCCGAGACTTGTTCCTCTTCGCTTGCTATACAGGTACTTCTTATGCAGATGTTGTTCGCATAACGGAAGATAATCTTTATACTGATGAAGAAGATAATCTTTGGCTTAAATACCGCAGGAAGAAAACCGATTTCCAAGCCCGTGTCAAACTATTGCCCGAAGCTATTGCTCTGCTTGAAAAATATAAGGATGAGAATAGAGATACCCTGTTTCCTATACAGTCTGCAGAAGTGGTACAACTCAACATGCGAGGATTACGTATTATGGCGGATATTAAACAGCCGATCTCCTATCATTCAGGAAGACATAGCTTTGCCAGTTTAATTACGCTCGAAGAGGGAGTTCCTATAGAAACCATCAGCCGCATGCTCGGGCACAGTAACATTAAAACAACTCAGGTCTATGCCCGTGTTACTCCCAAAAAGCTTTTCGAGGATATGGACAAGTTTATCGAAGCAACCAGCAATTTGAAATTAATCCTATAACCGGAATATGAGTTAATAACAATATGAATCTAACATTTAAAAATATATCATTATGCGAAGTACATTCAGAATATTATTCTATATCAATAAAAACAAAGTAAAAGCAGACGGTACCACAGCTATTCTGTGCCGGATCAGTATAGACGGAAAACAAAGCGTTATCACAACAGGTATCTATTGCAGCCCTGAAGATTGGAATGCCAGAAAAAGTACCATCAAAATAGAAAGAGAAAATAATAAGCTGATAGCCTATCGTAACCGTATAGAGAACACCTACAATCATATATTGAGAGAACAGGGAGTTATCAGCGCGGAACTATTAAAAAACACCATCATTGGGGTTAACTCTATCCCCACCACGTTACTACAGGCAGGCGAAGTGGAGCGTGAACGTCTGCGGCTTCGCTCCATCGAAATAAACTCTACGACAAGCTACCGCCAATCGGGAATATCACAACGGAACCTGAAAGAGTTCCTATGTTCCAAAGGTATGAAAGACATTTCTTTCTCGGATATTACCGAGGAGTTCGGCGAATCGTTCAAACTCTTTCTGAAAACCGTAGGGGAACGCAGGGCAGGCTATATCAATAAATGTATCACCTGGCTGAACAGGCTTATATACATCGCTATCGATCAGGAAGTATTAAGAAGTAATCCGTTGGAAGAGGTGAGGTACGAGAAGAAAGAACCTCCCAAGCATAAACACATCGGTAAAGATGATTTACAGCGACTGCTGGAAACTCCCATGCCTGAAGAACGGTTGGAACTGGTACGCAGGGCTTTTATTTTTTCAACAGTAACAGGGTTGGCTTATGTAGATATATACGGATTGTATCCACACCATATAGGAAAAACAGCGGAAGGTAGATTGTATATTCGTAAACGTAGGGTAAAAACAAATGTAGAGGCATTTATCCCCCTGCATCCGATAGCGGAGCAAATTCTTCTGTTATACAATATCGAAGATGACAGTAAGCCTGTATTCCCTTTGCCTGTCCGTGATAAGATCTGGTACGAGATCAATCAGATAGGAACATTAATCAATCTGAAAGAAAATCTCTCCTACCACCAAAGCAGGCACAGCTTCGGAACCTTGTTGCTCTCGGCAGGAGTTTCGATAGAGAGCGTTGCCAAAATGATGGGACATGCAAATATCAATACGACTCAGGTATATGCACAGATTACAGAGCAGAAAATATCGCAAGATATGGATAAGCTAATCAAACGAAGAAAAATAGCGCAAAACACAGCAGTTCAAACCTCAATAATAATATAAGCCTACCATGAAGAGAGAAATAAGAGAAGTAATTACAATGAGCGATAATGGAATAGTAACTGTTCCAAACAACGTAAGAATGAATATCGGGGAAATAGCCAATTTATTTGGTATTTACTACCGGACGGCAAAACGGTATATCCGTGTCATTGAGAAATCGGGTATTGTGAATGGTGATTACTCCATGTGCTGTACAGTCGAGGGACAAAAAGTCTATCCGGAGTATTATGGGTTGGAGATGGTTATTGCTCTTGCTTTCCATATCCAGTCTCCACAGGCTATAGTTTTTAGAAAGTACTTGGTAAAGATAATCAACACACATTCGCTTATTATACAACTCACGGATAAAATTCAGAAAATAGATAATTACCTTCTAAATTAAATAATGTATTTTTCAAATACAAAGCCAGGCCATTAATTATTGGAAGCCCGCCTTTGTCTATATTTTGTATCTATATTGGCCAATATCATATATGTTTATAATAAATAATATATAACAAATTACAGGTTGACCGTTTTTTTTATTAAAAACAGAGTCCCTTTTAATATTTATAATCCTATAAAAATAAGAAATATTACTTTATTAAATGAATGTTGATGATTTCTATTGTTATATTTATTTCATTTCTATATCTTTACGAAAGGCTAACACATAAGGAATGGAGCAACAAAAAAAAGTTTTTAAAATCCTCTCAATAGATGGAGGTGGTATAAAAGGACTGTATTCGTCAACGATACTCGAAAGATTTGAGGAGAAATATAATTGTTTAACTTCTGATCATTTTGATTTACTCTGTGGAACTTCTACCGGTGGGTTAATTGCTCTTGCTTTATCATTGAAAGTACCGGCTAAAACTATATCTTCTTTTTACTTTGATAAAGGACCGACAATTTTCTCAAAAAGGAGATTCAGCCTTCTAAGACAACTTTTTTATGGTGGAAAATATTCGGAAGTCAATCTGAAAAAATATCTTGAAGAAATATTTGAAGATAAGCTATTGGGCGAAAGTCATAATCTTCTCTGTATACCAGCATTCAACTTAACAGACTCCAGCACATGTGTTTTCAAATTTGATCATAAAGAAGGAGATTATGGAAGGGACAACAAGATAAAATATGTTGATATTGCTCTTGCCACATCGGCTGCACCAACGTATTTTCCTCTTTGCCACATATCGAACTTGGAAAAACAATATGTTGACGGGGGATTGTGGGCTAACAATCCGGCTTTGGTTGGTTTAACAGAAGCCATAGCGCATTTTGTCGGTCCAAAAAAGGATTATAATTCTGTTGAGCTGTTATCTATAGGCAGCTTAGAGATAAAAAAGGGTAAACCGATATATAGTAACAGATATAGGTCAGCAGCTCGATGGAGAGCCGATCTCATTAGTCCCTTTTTTGTAGGACAGGCTTTATTTACTCACAATACTCTTAACTTTCTTCAGAATCATAGCGATATAGAACTCGATTATCACAGAATACCCAGTACAATCATATGTAAAGAGCAAGAAAAACTTATTGGGATGGACGTTGTTTCTGAAAAAGCCTTGAGATTTATAAAAGGCCAGGGGCTGTCTCAAGCAGATGATTGGTACCGGAAAGATTCGATAAAAAGGATGTTCACTACAAAAAAAACATATATCATAAATTTATAAAAGCTTATGGCAAATAATCATGAACAATTCATTGCATTTGATGATACAATTGCTCTTTCACAGACAAAAGAAGATGAACTAAAAAAGAATAGGAAGGCTTTACGGGAAAAAATACGGAAATATTTTAAAGATAATAAGTCTGATGAAATACAGCCGAAATTTAATAGTCAAGGATCTTTTGTTATGAAAACAACAGTTAACCCAATTCCCAAATGGTCAGACGAAGATAAAAAGAACTTGTATAAATATGATATTGATGATGGGATTTACTTTATGGGAAATGAAGAGCCCGCTGATAGATACGAAGAACAAACATACCATAACTGGATATATGATGCAGTTGCTGACCATACTAGCAAAGGAGCTCAGGATCGGACAACATGTGTTCGCGTTCTATATGCAGATGGTCACCATATTGATTTGCCAATATATTATAAAAGAAAAGATATTAAAAATAGTATACCCGAATTAGCTCACACATCGAAAGAATGGCTCGACAGTGATCCTGAAGAATTCTATAAATGGTTTAATACAAAGGCAGATTCGAATAAGCAATTAAGACGGGTTGTACGATACTTTAAAGCTTGGGCTGACTATAAAAATACAATGTCCTCTACAAAAATGCCCCCCGGGTTTATATTAACAATCTTGGTTACTAATAATATTTCTTATAATGGAAGGGATGATATTGCGATGAAAGAGACATTGATTAACATTCAAAATAAAATAGATGATTCTAAAGGGGGCATTTTTAAATGTTACCGACCGACGACACCTAGCAATGAAGATTTATTTGCAGGTTATAGTGATACAAGAAAAAATAACTTTCTTAACAATCTGGATAGTTTTGTTAAATCAGCCAGTCAGGCTATAGAAAATACAAATCAAAAGGAGGGTTGCCTGAAATGGCAGAAACATTTTGGAGAGCGTTTTTCCTGCTCTACAGCCAAAGATAAAGATGAGCAGTCTAATCTTAAAACATATTCATCTCCGGCAATAATAAATCAAAATGCTAAAAGTGCATAAATGGTGTATACTGTTTTAGAATCAGCTTTCACTGAGTTGAGTAAATCTGAATCTATTATAAGGGATTTCAAAGACTTAAAGAAGGGATATATAGAGAAGTGGGAATTTAATACTGAGATACAAGTGAATAGTTTCCTTGTTGAGGTTTCTTTTTACATGTATTTCAAAGAATCTTTTCCTCTCTCCATTCCTAAAATTTATGTAACGGAAGATTCTTATAATAAATTAAAATATATACCACATTTAGATAGTGACAGGTCTATTTGCATATTTGAAGAAGATACCTTGATTTTAGATCCAGATAACCCCAAAGGCATTATTTTAATTTGCTTGAGGCGAATAAAGAAAATTATTCAGGAGGGGTTGGAAGGGAGCAATAGTGATGATTTCAGAAATGAAATAAAAGCATATTGGGTTCAACAATATAGCGAAGAACCAGAAGTCAAAATTCTCAGCTACTTGAATTTGCTAAGTATTTATCCGACAGAGACATGTTTGATTAAACTAAATAAGCTTGAACCTCACTATAGAGGTTTTAGCTATATTTTATCGGATGAGGCAAAGGTATCTTCCCTATTCTTAGAGTTCTTTAGAGTTAAGGGCTATAAATTGAAAGAACAGGAAGCCTTATTTTTAAGCGATTATAAATTAGAAGAGCAACCTCCATATTCCATAAAGAACAAAGATTTACAGACAAAGATAAGCTGTGAATCATTCCCCTTATTTCGGAAATATATAAACCAATCTTTACCAATAAGTAAATATATTTTCTTTCGTAATGGAGAACATATATTAGGATGGGTACATACGGCTTTTAATACAAAAAGAAATGGCTTTCGCCCCGGTACGCTAAATAATTGGAAGATATTTACAAATTTTCAAAAGAATGATTATGTAAATAGGATATATGTTAATACATATAATAATGATAGGATTGAAAAACGCACAGCTGGAATTATTCAGCCTAAATTAAAGTTTCTGATTGCCGGACTAGGGAGTGTCGGGTCGAATCTGATATATTTCTTAAATGCAGTGAATTATCCCGATTATAAATTAATTGATGAGGATATCTTGACAATTGAAAATATCGGTAGGCACCTTTTAGGTATCGATTCTATAAACGCTCCTAAAACTGAAGGAATAAAAAAGTATATCAAGAATACTCGTCCCGATCAAAGTGTGGAAATAAAAACGACTAAGTTAGAGACAGTTTTACTGCATCATATTGAATTTGTCAATGATAACGACTACGCATTTATTGCCATCGGGAATCAAAACATAGAAAATTATTTACTAAAACTTATAAATACAGGTGAGATTACTGTACCTGTATTTATTCTCTGGGTTGAACCATATTTATTGGGAGGGCACTGTCTTTATATTCATCCTGAAAATAAAATAACAGAAAATTGCATTTTTGAAAATTATATTTATCTATTTAATGTAATAAGTTCAAGCGAATATAGAGCAAATAATCCATTATTATCTAAAAATGAAGCTGGTTGCCAAACATCTTATTCTCCTTATTCCCAGAATGACCTTGTTTTGTTTTTGTCGGAAATATACAAAGAGATAAATAGCATAATAAAACGTACTAGTAAAGAAAGCGTTGTTATTAGGTGGACAGGAAATACGCTAATTGCAGATGAACTGAATATATCGTTAAATAGGAATATAGGTAAATCATATAGTTATCAAATCACTAAGTTATGACTCAGATAATTGAAAGAGGAAAATACAAAGTACATGTTCCAGAAAACGTTATCTCCATTCTAAATATGTATAAACAGGATAAAAACCATAAGAAAGAAGCAGGTGGAATAATATTGGGCTCTGTATCAAATGACTATAATATATACATCTCTAAACTGTCATTACCTTCTGTTTTTGATAAAAATAACCGATATTCATTTGAACGGGATAAAAAGGTTGCACAAATATTAATTAACTATGAGTTTCACAACTCGAAAGGTAGAACTATATATCTAGGAGAGTGGCATACTCATCCAGAAAAATATCCGATACCGTCAAAAGTAGATATTGATATGATACAAGAGCAATATAAAGAAAATCACATAAATGATGAATTCTTAATACTATTTATAGGTGGTCTTGAAGGGTTTTATTTAAGTATATATGATGGACATACATTGATGAGTTGATGTGGTATAAATACTGTTCTTTTGGATCTATACAGAGATACAAAAAACTGCCTGGTGATATAATTAAGAAGGTAATGTGGTAAAAAAAACATACATTTGCAATATCAGAAGGATTATAATTTTGATCTTGATTTAATATCTAATATATAAATACGAATACAAACAGATTACAATTAATTATATGTTTATACAAACAGACTTTAATATAAGCAAGTGTTTTGAAAATTTAGGGTTCAAGAGAATTAAAAAGGACACTTGCCACCATGTAGAAAAAGATAATATTTCGATCTTCTATTATAAACATGATAAACTATCTATAAATACAGGGGGAGGTATGGATATGCAGGTGTTCAAGGGAAGTGAATTAATCTATCATGGGCTTACTCCAACCTCTGAAGAATCTTTGCTGCTTTTATTGGATTTACTTTTCCCATCTTCAGATTTAATAAAAAAGATAGAGATGGCTTTCGACTGATATAAGAATTTTTTTATTCAAAATAAAAATATAACATGAAAAAAACTTTACTATTCTCATTCCTTATTGTACTCATACCTCTTTTATGTTTTATATCATGCAGCAATGATGATAGCCAAGAAAATGTAAACATTGGCAGTATTAAGGGGTTGGTTGAAAAGGGGCCTTTTGTTTCAGGATCTTCTGTCAGTATCTATGAACTGGATAATAATCTAAATGCAACAGGGCGTGTATTTGAAGCTAAAACAGATAATGAAGGAGCTTTCTCGATAACGACATCGACATCTTTAGTCTCTAAATATATTAAGTTGTCTGTAACCGGATTTTACTTTAATGAATACACCGGTCGTTTATCTGATGCTCCGGTTTCTCTGGAGGCGATAAGTTCTATTGATAATGTAGATAAAGCAAATGTCAATGTCAATACTCTAACGCATTTAGAAATGCCGCGTGTTATAAATCTCGTATCTTCGGGCAAAAGTTTTCAAGAGGCAAAACAGCAAGCACAAAAAGAACTATTGAATGCTTTTCTAATAACCAATCAACTAATGATCCCGGAGGAGACCAGTATAACAGCCAATAATACATCTGCAAATATATTGATAGCAATTTCTTCTATTCTATTAAATGAGAGGAGTGACGCTCAATTTACTGAATTTATGAGTACATTGAGGAATGATCTTTCTGATGGAACAATAACTCAAGACACTAAAAATAAAATTGCAGAATCAAGCCTTAAACTAAGTTATTCCAATATCAAAGATAATATCAAGAAAAGATATGACGAATTAGGTAAAACTGTTGAAATTGGAAATTTCGAGTTATTTATTGATGGTGATGGTGACGGGCAAATTGGTGATACATACGAGGAAAATAAACCGAATGATGTTATCACAACGGAGGATGTCTTTACGTCAGAGCAAATGGTGAAACAATTCTGTACTGCCTCTGTAGCTCAATTATATACATTTATCCAAAACCAATACTTATTCGACGGGGTATATACAAATACCGTTAGTAGCGATAATCTTAACCGTTATTACGAATTAAAGTCAATTTACGAGCATAATCTCACATCATATATGGCTTTACCTAGTGACTTGTGGAGTTCTACTTATAAAGCGATAAGATATGATAATACACTTATAGAAAAATCAGGTGAAACTAATTTAGATTGGTTCAAAAAATATCAATATTATTCGAGAGTTTTCCGGGCATATAAATATTTAAATATGGTAACTCTATGGGGTGATGTGCCTTTAGTTACATCTTCAAATATTATAGACAACCCTTATTTCGCTCGCGCTCCGCAAAAAGAGATCTTGAATTTTGTTATTAATGAGCTTGAAAGTGCCTATCAGAATTTACCGGAGAGCAGCTATCAATTTGAATGTTCTAAATATTTTGCAAAAGCGGTTCAGGCAAGAGCATTTTTACAAAATGAAGAATACAATAGAGCTTTGGAAGCCGTCAATATTATAATTAATAGTGGCAAGTTCTCATTAAGCAATGATATTAATTCTATATATGCAGGGAACAATAAAGAAAATATTTTTGAATTGCCAAATTCAAATGACTATTCAAGTATCCCTTATCGTGATTTAATTAAAAAAGGAGATAATATAGCTGTTTGCCGTTATTCCGATATTTTATTGATGGCATCCGAAGCAAATCTTAAATTAGGTAATGCGAATCAAGCTATTATTTATCTAAATCAAGTTCGTAATAGAAATGGACGTACCTCAATCAATAGTTCATCTAATATAGAAGATGCTTTAATAAATGAGTGGAAAGAAGACTTGAAAAATGAGGGCCTGTATTTTTATGCATTGAAACGCTTTGATAAAGCTAAACAAGTATTAGATATTTCGGAAAATAAACTTTTGTTACCAATTCCGATATCGGAAATGAATGCTAATCCTAAAATGACGCAAAACCCGGGATACTAAGATTAGTATATCTGAAAGGAGCTTCTGTCATAAGGGGTTAATTATATAAAAGACATGCCAGTGTTTATTTGCTTGTTTTGCATCCATAAAGAAAGAAAGAAAGAAACAAACAAGCAAAATACCACAAATGGTTCTGAGCTTTTTCCTATGCAGGAGACGGCTAGTTTCACTCTGATATAGTAGAAGTATCTATTTCAGAAGAGCGAGGTGCCAAATAATTTCTGTTTCCCTTTTAGCATACCCTTTTACCCGACAGATTATGCTTCGCACCATATCCCTTTGGCGAAAATACATGGATAAGCCAAGCGGTCAAATTCAGGCTCTACGAGTTTAGCAGAAAATACTACACCCTGCGTTATCACTCCGGTATAGTATTTCCTGCTAAAAATTTGACGCTTAACTTTCCTCATCTGTGGAGCCAAAGGGACATAGCATGCGAAGCCGACATCCGACGCATAGGATACAGGGCCGGCTTAAGGTCAACTCAATAAAATACAAAAGAGAGGGGAACAAAAGCTGCTCCCCTCTTCCTCTGCATAAGACCGGATTGTCATAATACTCCTTTTCTCGTCCTACTGCCCTCCCTTACGGTAGTTCTCCTCCAATAGCTTCTGTATGTCTGATTCTCTCTACAGGGACTTACTGCCTACCTGTATTTAGAGAAAAAAGCTATGTGTTTATAAGCTTTTTCTTACAGTCAGATACAGCCCTTTGAAATTATACAGATTGAGGATTTTTATCTATTTATGCGAACAACTCATCTTATGCCCCTGCTCTTTCTTCTGGGAATTTGAACCCGTTCCTCTTTTTGTGCTTTATTCAACACATCAAAACGCTTGTTTTCTTCCTTGGTCATAGCTGACAAACGGATGGTAATATCCTCCCAGTTGAAGTCCTTACCTAAAAGGTCTATCTTTTCCGTAAAACGGATATCATCATAATAACTAAGACCTTTGGCTGCGCGATAGGGGTTTGTCTGCGGATATTTTGTTCCGAATGCCGTCAGCATTTCTTTTAGCGATAAATACCCCGATAAATAAGCCACATCGATAAAGTCTTTCAACCGGGTACCATTGTCGGCAATAGCCGATAGTTTCATCGCTGCAATATCCTTCAGACTGTATAAGCGTATACCATCATCCTCTATTCTAGCTTCTACATCCGGATAATCGTGGCGGATGAAATCCAGTTTGACACCCTTAACTTCACCTTTCAGGCTGAGTCCTTCGCGAAAGTCACCTCTGAAAGCATATTTATCCTGTAAATATTTTTCAAGCCATGAGGGATTGAATTCTTCTACGGTAAATAAATCAAGGTCGATGCTTTTTCGGTGTCCGATAAGCAATGACAAAGCAGTACCTCCGGCCAATGAGAATTGATCGAATACGGTATCACTCATAATAGATTTTAAGAGTTCATAAGTGCCTGTCTCGACTGTTTGCGTATGTAACATTTGAGATCCTCCTTCTTTAAGTTAAAAGCGGTACAAACAAAAGCAATATCTTTATCGGAAAGGATCAATACTTCATCCCGTATGATTCGTCTGACTCCATCCATTCCCCCGTAAAGAGCGAACAAGGCATAATAATCTTCATCCCAGCCCCTTTCTATAACACGCTCTACTACCAGAGCCCTCATATATTGCCAGTCAAAACTGCAAAGGTCATATTCCCACAATAAACTGTGCCTTACCTTTGGCTGGTGTTTGATTTGTTCTTTCCAGTCAGACCACATAATGCATTTTTTTATTTGTTAGAACAAAAATAAGTATTTCTATCCGAATGGGGTCTATTATAAAGAGTTAATTGCTATTGTCATGCTGCTTCTATTCATGATTAAACAAAATTGATTAAATAATGATTCTCTTATTTATCCGTCCACGAATGAACAGCAAGCCGGTAAAACGCCAAAGCCGAAGCCCTAAAGGGTTTTCCTGAACAGGAAAAGCTTTGTCTTATTTACCATTGCCTGGCTGTATGGTAAAAGTTACCGGATGAAAAAGAAAAAAATAGTTGGGTTTGGGCTAGCTTAGTCCACATCTGAAGTTCACTGCCATCCTTTACGGTAGTTTTCCTCCAATAGCTTTTGTATATCACTTTCCAGGTACAGCACCTTACCGCCCAACTGAATATAGGGTATCTTGCCTGTGGTCCGATAATCCTGTAATGTCCTTCGGCTAACCTTCAGCCTGTCCGATACTTCAGGATCGCTCAGAAAACGTTCCCCGTTCAGGGTTGGTTTACATCCTGCCAGTGCTGTTTCTATTTTGTCCAACACCCTGTCCAATGAACCGAAGAACCGTTTTATACGATCATTCTCTTTTGTCATAATTTGGTTACTCATACCTCTTTGATTTTAATTTGTTAATAACTGCTTCCACATCTTCAGGTTTGTAGAATATTTTATGGTTTATCTGGGTAAAAGACAGTGTTCCGTTATCCCGGTAAGTCTGAAGGGTACGCTTGGAGATATTCAGTATCCGGCACACGTCCTGGTTATCCAACCAGCGGTGCAGGCTCTTATCCTGATGATCCCCGCACAGTTTTTCCACCCTGTCACAAAAAGCCTCGAAACGGCTCATCATCGCCTCGAAGGTTTGCGCTTCCATGTTTATTACTTCCATATACGTTACTTTTTATAATGAATAATTTCGTTTACAATCGCAATATATACCACTAAATAGCAAGTTTTTCCCCTGTGGCACCATTTGTCGCTATTTGTCGTCATTTGTCACCTTTGAAAAGACTGTCTCGTCCTTGAATAGGTTGACAGGTTCAAATGACAACTAAAAATGAAATAAGACAACTTGTCTCGTCCAAGTAGACGGACAAAGAAAGAGTTAATTGTGGGAAGTTTTGGGCACGGCCTCCTGCACTGTATAGAATGGCGCTGATTTGGAAGCGTATGGCGTCGGTACTCTGTGATTTTCGTTCTCCATAAGATAAAAGCAGCCTGCGGAAATGAATCCGTAGGCTGCTTTTATTGCCTGTCCGATCTTATATATCTCTACATCTATACCTTGCCCGAATATGCCTATTCCCTTATAAACTTGCGGTATGCCTCATTTTTGACCGACTCATAAGGTGTGTTGCCCTCTACCTTGTCCAGAGCCAGCAGGATGCGTTCCTGAGCACGGGGGATACGGGTGATCAGTTGTTCGAAGAATTCCGTATTGCATAGCTTGAAGGCTGTCTCGATCGAAGTTCTCTTGCCTTCATCCCCAACTTCTTTACCCGTAGCCAGCTCTCCCATTGTTTCCAGGTCATCCCATATCACCCCGGAATCTCCCTGATCCATCATCCGTGCCCGGGAAATAGCAGCAACAAGGTTCTTATGCATCAATTCTTCCAAGAGTTCTTTGCTGACAAGCGAACGGGCTACACTCACACGCAAATCATAACTGCTTTCTTCCATATAAAGCGAGGCTTTACTTAATTTCTGTGCTATAAAGCCGAGTGCTATTTTAGACAACCTTAGCATTTGTTCTTTTATTGCTTTATATATATCCAATACCATGCTGCGGTGCATATCCACAAATGCCCTTCGATGCGATGGACTGATCAGAAACAAGCTGATCCATAGCCACAGGTTTATGGCTATAAGTATTTTTATCAATGTCTCCATTACTCTGTAGGGTTAAGATTGTTTGTACGGTAAATAGTGTCTATATCCTCTTTAAAGGTCTCCAGATGATGCTGAATGATATTTTCCACATAGCTGCTGATGGTAGCTTTGGATTCGTCCATCAGGTGGACAATACGCATCAGGCGGCGATGGGTAGCAGCCGTAATATAGAGTGGTTTGCGGTGGGTAAAATCCACCCGTACAAAGAATGCCTCCTGATAGTCATCCTGGGTTTTACGTTTTCTTTTTGCGGGAGCTTTGGATAATGGGAGTTCTGTTGAGATTGTTGTTATCGATGCAGGTGTATTATCCTGTTCTGGCTCACTCTTTGCCGTATCTGAATCATCTGGTATAATATCAGTAGGCTCTGTTTCTTTCTCTTCCTGCTCTGTTTTATGTACAGGCTGATTCGGATCAATACCGTTATGTACCAATTTGAGCAGATCATCGTATTTATTTGCTGTTTTTTTTGTTGCCATTATATTCGGGGTTTTAAGTGAATAATATCCAGTAGCTCATCGATCAGCATATCCAAATTGCTGCCTTTGACCAGGTTCTTATCAGCAGGGAATATGGTGGAGAGAAAGACGGCATCGCTGCCCTCCAGAGATTGCTCCTTGTCATAGCGGACGGATTGGGGAATGGCTGTCTGCATCAGGGATAAACCGAACTCCCGGATAACGCCTTGGTAATGGGTGAGCCATTCTTTTTTGATCCGTCCGTCGATACGGTTCCAGAATAAGTGGATGGATTTCAGGTTTATATCCGTATGTTCCTGTATCAATTCACTGGCGGGGATAATAAACGAAAGGGTGCTTTCCATCGAGAGACGGGAAGCAGACATGGGAACAAAGACATAATCCATCCCCATAAAGGTAGCAATCACCCCTTCGTTATTAATTGTTCCGGGCAAATCAAAAAAGACGACATCATAACCGGCAGCCTCTTTTGATAAAAATTCTTCCGCTCTGGATATAGCTTCTTCCGGTTTAGAGCAGACAACCGGATAAGTCTGTTTACCCAGTGATTCGAATAGGGTAATAGCTTTGGATTGGTAGTGCAGGTTGGTTTCCAGTTGACGGATCTCCCGTTTGCGCATGTCATGGACGCTACACTGTGGGTAGTCACAGTCCATCACGGCAACATTCAGCCCTTTTTGGTAATGCAGGTAACTTGCTGCCAGGATTGTGAATGTACTTTTGCCTACTCCTCCCTTTTGGGTGGAGAAAGCGATAAATAAAGGTTTTTGTTTCATACGAATTGACAGTTTTAAAATTAGACATAGTGTAAGTGTGAACGTTTTCAGTTTTTATATCCTGATTAAAAGTTATATCGATAGTTAGACAATTTTATATTTATCTTATTTTCAAGAAAATATTAAATCAAGAAAAATTGAAAATTTGTCTTCAAATAACCAATTTATCAAGTTTGATAATTATCAGTTTACCAAAATTGAAAGGCTATTTTAAAAGCAGCAAATCATAAAAACGACAGATTTTCCAACTTTACTATTTTATCGATAAGTTAATATCAATCAATTTTGCTATCGGTAAAAACTGCCTATTTTAAGTTTATCAAGCTTTCAGGGGACGAATATATAACAACTTGTCGATCACTGCATAATACCGGATTCTATTGCATGAAATGGCCTTGTTTTGCACTAAAATGATGATGGTACCATCGGTTGGTTTGATTTAAGAGAGAGAATTTAATTTTTTGTACGCGGTCATTTTCCTCAATTATAGGATTGGCAAATCTCAGCAGTTTGCACCGGTATTTTTATGCCTGAAATGGTAATATATAGCGAGTTTCCGCAGAATAATCCGATTGGGGTAAAGTATTGTATTCCAGGGAATATTATTATTTAATTCGTGGTCTGTATCATTAAAAAGACAGACTTATGAAAAGTAAAAAAGCAGTACTAGCGGTTTCTTATCCAAACCGTATTTTTAAGAATGATGTAACAATTAAATGTCCGGGCTATATGGTTTTATGTTCCGGAGGGTGTTTAACGGTTGCCGCCAATTCAAAAAATAAAGAGACTACCACCTCTTTATTTTTTTCTCGTCGTCAAAGGAGCGAGGTTATGTTTTGATTGCATCAAAACCCTCGCTTTGGCTTATCAGCCAAAGGGGAAATTGCTCCCGTTGGTCGACAATTCCAGTAAAAACGATTTAAAAACTATATCGTAATTGAATCAGGACAATCAAGATAAGCGAAAAGGAGGACGCCCGAAGAAGAGCTCCGTTACTCGTAAAGACAAGACCATTGCGGTCTGCTTTTCCGAGCCGGAACTCTATGCTATCCGGCATCGGGCAGCCAAAGCCAATCTTCCGCTTAGTGTTTATTGTCATGATGCTATCCTGAACGGTGAAATAAAAGAACCACTCAAAAAAGAAGAACTGGATATGCTTCGAAGCCTCTCCAACATGGGAAATAATCTAAATCAATTCGTAAAAACAGCCAAGTTTTTGAGCGCAAAACGGCTCGAAAATATGGCTATTCCATTACTGGAATCGATACAAAATATCATAAACAAGCTTTCGAATGATTGGAAAAATAGTAAAAGGAAGAAGCTTTAAGGGGTGTATTTCATATGTTTTGGCTGATAAAGATGCTAATATTTTAGCGAGTGAAGGTGTCTTGGAAACCGATGTTAAATCCATTATCAACAGCTTTTATATGCAAAGTTTGCTCAATCCGAACCTCTCGAAATGTGTGGGACATATTCCGTTGGCATTCTCTCCTGATGACAAAGAGCGGATGACGGATCAGTTTATGGAACGCTTAGCAAAAGAATATATGAAATTGATGGGCATAGAGAATACACAATATATCATCGTTCGCCATAGCAATACTTCTCACCCACATTGCCATATTGTATTTAACCGAGTGGACAACGATGGCAAGACTATTACTGACAGGAACGACCAATATCGTAACGAAAAGGTATGCAAGCAGTTGAAGAACAAGTATAATCTGACTTATGGAAAAGGTAAGGATAAAGTGAATGTTCTGAAACTAAAAGGAGCGGAGGAGACTAAATACGAAATTTACCATGCGATTAAATATATACTTTCTAAAGCCCAAAATTGGCGACAGTTTGAAGAAGCCCTGAAGCAGAAAGGTATATCCATAGAATACAAGCGTAAAGGACAAACAGATGAAGTACAGGGGATTTCATTCAAAAAAGGAGAGCATTCGTTCAAAGGTTCGGATGTGGATAGAAAATTTAGCTACTCCAAGCTGGATCGACAGCTAACTGAGAATAGCTATTCTCATGAACAGCTACAATATGAACAACAGCGAGTAACCCCACCGAAAGAGGCAGGAGCCAGCTTAATAGAAAATGCTGTTTCTGGAGTAGCTGATGCAGTATCATCTATAGGTGGTTTATTTGATATGCAACCGTCTAATTACGATATGAACGAAGCGGAAGCCTTGTTGCGGAAAAAGAAAAAGAGGAAAATCAAGAGACCAAGACTTTAAAATAAATTATTAACAACTTAAAAATAGAAAAATATGGCACAGTCAGTATCAAACGATGCACTTTGGGAAAAACTTTCAGAGGTCGATAAGAAATTGGAACGTCTTTTCAATACACAAAAACCATCCAATTTAGATAATGAGCAGGCAATCATCAAGCCTGATTTTCAGAAAGAAAGAGACGAAATTGTATCTAAATTAGAGAGGTACATTCAAGGCTTGGGGACACATTGTGATTCTCATTTCAATGTTATTCATAAAGATATTGAGCAGTTAGAAAAGGATACGGAAGGAGTATATAAGATACTCTCTTGTCTGTCAGCTATACTGAAGGAAACCGGGGAACAGTCTGGAACAAAGCAGGATGATGGAAAGTCCTACCTGAATTTCAAATTATTCAAACTGCGGAAATCGTCTTTGGTGATTGCTATTCTTGGTTTGCTGGTGTTTATTCTGACATTGTTTTGTATGAAGCAACAGAATGATTATGTGTTACTGTTGGACGAAAATTATAAACGGAATATGGCTATGCCAGCTGTACAGGCAGAAACAGATAGTCTAGAAACCGTTTGTAAACGGAACAAATAGAAAATCTCTACCAATGTTTTCCCCCAATAAATAATCAGTCTTAATTTAACTATGTTTTTTATCTTTGCCATCAACATTACTCTTCGAATAACCTCTGGTGCGAAGCGTACACAGTTCACACCAGAAATTAGTATTTTTCAAAGTTTATTTAAAAGCCTTTCCAAAAGCATACACTTCCGCAACTTGAGCTACATTTCGCCTTGATTCCTCAACAACGTATTTAATATAACGCCCTCTCACCTTTGTTGTTACTTTAGATCCAAAAGAATTGAGATATAAACCTGTGACAGATTCTTTTTCGGGTTGAGTATGAGGCAAACTTATTTGCGCAATTTTAGTCATACCTTCATTAGATATAGTAGCACTAGGGTCGTTACCAACCCAAACAGAAACTTCACGCGCATCCCAGTTTGCAGCATCAGTACGACGGCAGATTGCCACAGAGTCCAACTCCGTAGTATAACCCATATCTATCAACACCCACTGGGGCATTTTGCTCATCAGGTCTTTATCCCCTTCGTGTGAGTCACTGTAGCCTGTATGCCAGATACTGGTTGTATTCCCATCTAGTATTTGATAAGGATCGTCTCCAGAAACCCATGTAGTAGCAAAAATCACTTTCCAATCATTTATTCTGTCAATGTCAGTCTCTTGTGGACCCGTTTGGGTTATCGTGACTTCTTTTCGCTTATCACCTTTACTGATAGTCAGGTTTGTGGTTCGTGTCCCAGCTGGTTCGTCAAATGAAGATACAGTTATCTCTATTACATTATTCTCTATTTTATAGGTGCACCATGTGTCGGCAACAACACCATCTACGGTAAATTCTCCGGCATTGGTAACAATAACAACTTTTTGACTACTTTTCTTTGAATTAAAGAACATCTCTTTAGGTCTTATACTCAAAAAAAGGTAATCCTCCTCAAAAAGAGTCCCCTTATCATCGGAACAACCACTTAGCATAAGTGAAGCCAACATCATGAAAATTATTTTCTTTATCATAGTCTTCTATTTTTTATTGAACTTACAAATGAGTTATTTGAAATCGTTTATTGTTTTATCTGTAATTCTGGAAAAATCTTTGGTAGGTTTAGGGTATTTTTTTTCTGCAATATATTTTTTACAATCATCGATCATTTTCGGCGTAACAGTAAACCTTACCACTCCATAATCGTCAATATTCATATCAATTGGAGTCAGGAATCCTGATTTTTCGAAGAAATCAGTCAAATCGAGTTGAGCTACATCGCTACAGATCTTCACAAACTCAATCTGGCATTGTCCATCTGTTTCGGGATTAGGATTGTTTCTTATTGTTTCAAAAACCTTAGGATAAAAATCGTTCTTGCCCAATACATTATGTATATACAATTTTAGTTGCCAGAATGGAACAAGCTTAACCAGGACATCATCTTCTACATTTCTAGCATTATGAGGCTCCCCGTCTATGGCAAATCTCTGATATGCATCTGCATATGAGTTTTTTCTTGACAAGCGCGTTTCTACACCAAACTGCTCTACAATAAATTGAGAGAAAATATTGTTCGTAACTTCTCCCATTCCTATCCACTTCAGTCCGGGACGGGTTTGGTTTATATGGCCGATTTCATGAGCCGGTCCCCACCAACTGTCGAAATTAGCAGGATCCTGATTCACATTAAGAATCATACTTTGAGTGGTAAAATTATAGCCTGTGTGGTATGAGCCTGCATACATATAGCTATTAGGAACTCCTAAAAGGTACATTCTGTTTTTGAATTCTCTGTTTGTTCCAAAAACACCCATAAACTCTTGTTGAAGTCTGACTAAATCATCATACTTATTAATAAGGGCCAAACCATCAGGTGTGTATTGCCTGTAGGCTTCTGTTTGAAATGTCATATGGGCATATTTACCAACCAAATCGAACATCAGAAAAGTTGCTTTATTCAACAAAGTAGCCCAATCTTCTTTTTTATGTTTTTGACTATCGAAATATCCGTTAACTATACCTGATACAAAATTTAACTTGACAGCAGGTTCTGTACCGGTATCAGTTTGATACAGAACATATACCAACCCATCCAGATCTGCCTTAATTATATTAAGTCCGTCTTGCAGGAAGTAAGAGCTTCCACCCATAGCTACCTGTGGATTACTAATAATAATATTAACATTTTTGCTTTCAATTCCTTCAGCCATTATAATCAGATCTTTACCCTTCTGAGCATAAATTCCTGTAGGATTATCCCTAAGGCTATATTTAGCCGTTTTATTGGCTGCTGCCTGAATATCAGGGTGTATCCAAGACTTATACTCCTGTACCCTGAATTCTTTCCGGTCAATTCTGTTTTCAAGTATATCCAAAGCCAGATTACGATAGAATTCCAGAGGAACTTCATCTATTTTGGAACGATTCATTTCGGCTTTGAGTTCGCTACACGATCTGTCTGTAAATACGGTTAACAAGTCAAATTCAGCAGGAACCTTCTGGTAAAATTCCATTTCGGCACAGGAAACAAAGCCTCCTTCACCGCTATTGATCACAAACCGAATCGATTTAGGTTTTTCTATTGAGGTTGTAAAGTTGATTCTGGAGACAGAGGATGTACCTTTAAAGTCGTAAGAGCCGTGTTTTACAAACTCAGGATTCGATTCGGTAGAAACAAATAAATCAAACTCTTTGAAGTTTCCATTTACACCTGTTACCCTTGGTTTATAAAGGATATAATCCATTGTTGATATATTCTCAAAATTGTATGTGAGTGTAATCGGTAATCCTGTTTTATCCCATTTGGAATGATACATTGTAGTCATATCCCCATCAAATGTTTCATTGATGCCTGAATCGTCTGATTGTTGGGATGAAGCTGTTCCGTTCTTAACCGTTAACTTAGTGTCATTCCCCAATTGATTTATACTAGATGCGAAACTATATTGTGTTATCTCGAAAGTAGTAGTAGCATCTCCTCCCCCTTTAAGACGGACTGTCATTTTTCGGTCTTGGTCTGTATTATTGTCTTCTGTAGCAATCGTCAATTTCCCGTTAGCATAACTAAATGTTGCCCAGTCGGCTTGAGACGGCGATGTTGCCGTAATATTCTGTACATTGGTATTCACATCCAAAATACGAGTTTCTCCTTTGATGGGAAAGGTATAGCTATGTTCGGCAAGTTCAATATAACTCTTTGTAACATTATCATCATCACTGCATGCAATGAGGCCCATACAAAGTCCAAAGAGAATAATTATGCTTAAAATGAATTCGAATGTCTTTTTCATAGTTTTTATTTTTTATAATTCCATATAAATCTTTATCTCGGTTCCGTTACTATAAACGGTTGATAGGGTGAGAGGCTGAACGTGAAATTCCCATACGTATTCGTTCCATTATATCCGGATATTTCAGCCTTTACAGTATATTTTGAATTGGCATTATAACTGTCTACTTTCAGAGAATAGAGATAAGTCTTGGTTTTATTCGTACCTCTAAAGTTATCGGCAAAACCACGGTGAGTATCTTCTGAAATAACTTTCCCATTTTCGAGTAACTGTACTTTTTTGATGTTCAAGAAAGATTCTCCTTCGGTATGAAATAGGCCGGCTGTAATACGTCCGTTAGCATATACCTTATTTGTCACATCCCATTCTAATATTTTATACTTGGATGAAATTTCGGCAGGAGTCCACGTTCCGGCTATATAACCTCCCGGACGGTAATAATCAATTTTCAACTCATCGAGTCTTAACTTGGTACTCTCAATCCGTTTAGAAAATTCGTCAAAATCTTTCTCACCTTTGCTTATCCATCCTATTTCGGAAACAGCCATTAATCGTGGAAAATTTTGCACATTCATATCTTTTACTTCTTGAGGTATAGCTGTCCACATATTGGCTTGTAGTCCCAATACAAATTTTTCCTCATGTGGCTCAAGCCCTTGAGTAGGATCGTACAGGTAAATACGCTCTAAGGAATTAATATTGCCATATGCCAAGTCGGAGGTAGTACCATCGTGACGGCTTTCTTGTGTAATATCGAAATAAAGATAGCCCGTAGGCGTAGCTACTACACGATGTCCTTTACTGGCAGATTCTTTTACCGCCTTACCTCTAAGCCAGGCCATTATGGCTGTTTCTTTCGGTAGACTTTCATCCTTTAGCACATCGTTCCAGCCAATAGGAGTTTTACCTTTTTGTTTTACAATCTGAGATACCCTTGTTACAAAATAACTTTGCAGGTCAATAACGGTGGACATATTATTTTTCTGCATAAATTCTTTTATATGAGGTTCATTTTCCCATACTGTATGTCGCACTTCATCACCCCCAAAATGGAAATATTGCCCCGGAAAAAGAGGGGCAAGTTCAGAGAATACATCATCGAGAAACGTGTATACATCTTCTTTGGTTGGATCAAGAGTATTAGGCGTAAACTGATTACCCCAAATACCCCAGGATGCAAGGAACGGAAAAACATAATCGGGGTAAACCTTCCGATTGACCCCCAAATGTGGATAGACAATAAGTACAGGCCAGCTATGCCCCGGAACATCTATTTCGGGAACGATTGTAATATTTCGTAATGCGGCATAAGCAACAAGTTCTTTAATCTGCTGCTGTGTATAGAAACCGCTGCGTTCGGCAGGTTGATTATATTCAGCCGGAAATACCGTTGTTTTCTCACTTGTAAGCTCTGGATACTTTTTTATCTCTATACGCCAGCCTTGGTCGTCTGTCAAGTGTAAATGCAATACATTGAGTTTGTATAAAGACATTACATCTATATACTTCTTCATAACTTCGACACCGAAAAAAGTACGGCTTACGTCTTGCATGTAGCCTCTCCACGAAAACCGAGGTTGGTCAACTATATTTACTGAGGGAACAACCGCGCTCAAATAATCAACCTTTCTGTCTCGCTCAATCAGGGGCGGCAACAGTTGACGCAATGTTTGCCCTCCATAGAGTAATCCCTCTTGAAATGGGGCCGAAATCAGTACTCTTTGTGAACTGACAGTTAGCTGATAAGCTTCTTTGTTTTCCGCTTTTGATACTTTTCGCAGAGCAAATACAATTCCCCTACGTTGCGAAGCCGGATTTTTGACTGTTTTTACTGGTAATTTATATCCGGTTGATTTTCGTAAAACTTCTGCTATAAGGTCTGCAATCTCAAAAGATTCCAGAGGACAAAAAATTTCAGTCGTTTCATCGATATGATATTCTCCTTGCCCTACGGTTATTGACTGAGGCTTTGGTATTATCGAGATCTCAGCGCTTTGTCCATATAGCTTTCCTCCAAAAAATAATGTTATGACAGAAGTTATCAATGCAATTATCTTGTAGTTTATTTTTCTCATCTTTTGGTTTTAATTCGTTCTTTTTTTAATACGGGCAAGGGTATAAGCTTGCCCGTGATTTGAATAATTATTCTACTTCGAAAGGCTCGGAATAGTTGTAATGTGTAGTACCTGTAACACATGCAGCAACACGTACATATACAGGTTTACCCGGATCTACTCCGCTAACTGTTACGGATAATTCTTTATCGAGATTGTCCGCTTCCTTGTCTGCGGAAACAGATATTTCTTTAAAGTTACGGCTTCCATCAACAGTGACTACCTGTGTGTTTTTGTCCAACAAAGGCGTATTTGCCCATACAACTCTATATGTACTTAATCTTCCGGTAGTCGGATTAGAGGACTTACTAATTATAAATTTAACAGTAATATCGTTTCCGCTGAAACTCAGATAAGCATCATTGATATTGATACGTAGAAAGGGCTCAAGATAAAATTTAATGTCCCCTGAGGTAGGAATCGATGTTCTTATTGTATCTTGATCAGTCACAAAAAATGGACCTTGAGGAACAAGCTTATAATTACCTGAAAAAATCATAGCACCTTCAAATGTCCCATCTCCTTTAATTGAAAAATAAGTAGGTTGTACGTAGCCTTCTTCATAGAGAGCTATCTTGGCTCCGCTAACGGTTTGTACAGGAATCGTTTTTTCCTGTCCGGAACCTTTAGTCGTCATATCTATAATAGCTCCTTTCACTCCGGCATCGGGAGCATCATAATTATCCTGACTGCAACGAAGGAATAAAATGGATAGGATTATAGTTATATATATTAAATTTTTCATAATGTATCAATTATTAATAACCCGGATTTGGAATAATGGTAGGATTAGACGATATAACCTGATCATCTATCTTATTATAGTACAACTTCGAACTAAATACACGCGGTATTTTTAATGCGGCTTCACGTTTGAAAATGACTTTATATTTAGATATTGGTTGTCCTTCAATAAGATCAGAAGATTGAACCAATAGATAAGGAAATAACCCCTTAAATTGGTGATTGTTGATTTTATCCTCCATCTTACGCCAACGGATTAAATCCCACCAGCGTCGATTTTCAAAAGCCAACTCAGTCTGCCTTTCTTTTCTTACCAGTTCAAGATTTATACTCGTCAGCCTTTTTACTCCTGCCCTATCGCGGATCTTATTCACATAGTCTAAAGCCTTATCTGTATCTTGATTCAATTCTACGGCAGCTTCTGCATAATTGAGATAAATCTCGGCAAACCGGTAAACGATATAATTTTGGGTGGATTTTCCAGAATCTATTTTACCTCCGGGATTCATATATTTTTTTAAATAGAACCCGGTTTTTGTAGGGTCGCCTGTAGGAATTATTCCATCTTTTCCGCCAATGGCTGTAGTTGTATTTTTATACTTACTTGTCAGATCGGCAGCTAATGTAGGGGCATTGGTACTTATTCCTTCAATAATTCCTCTCCTCACATCTATAAAATCTCCTTGCCAAGATCCGAACGGAACCAGAACAGAGGCCATAAGGCGAGGATCCTTATCTTTGAACAAGTCGTACGGATTATCAAACTCTATTGGTTTACCATTTGAGTCACTCACCTTCAATGTTCCTTCGGAGCCATCAATGTAATCAAAGGCTTCTACAAGTTCTAGAGTAGGGTTAGTAGCACAACCGTAATCGACCTTGAATGATTGAGGTGCGTTGAAATAATCGAAGCTGTGCGCTTTATCTACCGTGTAGGCTTTTACAAAAATGAGTTCTTCATGCCATACTTTGTCTAAAAACAGATTCTGAAAATTAGCTTCCTTATCCGCATCCTTTTCGTAAAGTTTAAAGTCTGTATTCTTTATTATTTCTTCAGAAGCTTTTTTCGATTCATTAAAGAAGAAATCCGCATCGGCACTTTGTATTCCACACAATCCGTTCATGCCGGCATCGTAAACTCCGTATTTTGCAATGCATGCAGCATGTAACATGGACTGTGATTTCAGAGCTAACGCCGCGTATTTAGTTGCACGGTACAGGTTCTCGGCATTCGGCTGTTTTGCGGCATCCGGTAATCCCACAATTGCGGCATTCAAATCTTCGAGAATGAATAGATATGTGTCCTTTTCGGTACTGCGAGGTACTCTTAGCGTTGTAGGATCAGGATTAAATTCCTGAGGCTCCTTTATTATAGGTACACCTCCATATCTGCGTGCGAGTGTGAAATAATAAAATGCCCTGATAAATTTTGCTTCAGCTAGATATAGTTCTTTCTCTTCAGCTCTTAGATTTCCGTTTGGTACTTTCTTTATCATGTCATTCACATCCCTGATTTCAAAATACCCTTTATTCGTATTCCACCAAGAAGTGAGGTTATTTGGGAAAAACTGATCGTTTGTACTTCCCCATGTATAGCTGCGTATGGCTTCATCTGTCCATGTGGATGGATATGCAGCTTGGGCACTCATTTCATATTCAAAACTTTCTACTTCCATTCCGGAGTATAAACGTGCCAGATATGCTTTAATACTTGCCGGATCGCTCCACAGCTTGTCTTCATCTATTGTATCTCTGGGATTTGTATCCAAGAAGTCGCTGCATCCCGAAAACAGAGTGATAAAAGCAAATAATACTATAGCTATATGATTTTTTATCTTATTCATAATTATTTGGATTAAAACGTTAGATTAAACCCTACATTATACGATTTTTGCTGAGGATAGTAAAAACCACGACTCCCCTGGGATGCCTCCGGATCGAATATGTCCAGCTTAGTGAATGTGAGTATGTTATATGCTGTTGCGTAAAAACGTAACGATTCCAGCTTAAATTGCGTAAGGAGTTTCTTGGGTACGGTATATCCTATCTGTACGTTCTTCAAACGAAGATAGGTCGCATCTTGAAGCCAGAAGTCAGAAACCCTTCTGTTACTTTCTTTTCCTCCGGCGTAGGTTGATGGGTATTTTCCGGGTATCCATCGGCTTTGAGGATCAAATAGATCTTCCCGATGCCACCTATCGTAGAATACCTCGAGAGAACTAGCGCCATTGAAAAAGGGAACCTGTGCTTCACTATCGAAGTAAGCGTCGAAATTTGCTGCACCTTGTAGAAGAATTGATACATCAAAATTCTTATACTCAACAGTCAAATCCATACCGAACATTATTTCCGGTGTATTATTACGCCCGATAATAGCCTGATCGTTGTCATCAATAACACCATCGCCGTTTAAGTCCATATATTTAATGTCTCCCGGAGAAAGGCTATTGTTCCCATTATTATCCTGAATGGCCCAATTCGCTATTTCTTCGTATGATTGGAATTGTCCCGCCGACTTATAACCGAAACGTTTATTCATCCAGCGATACATATCATTTACACGCCAGTTGTTATATGAATTAGTCGCATCTGCTTGTTCCAGATATTCATATTTTGCACGAGTAAAAGACATATTGCCGCCGACACTGTAAAAGAGTCCGTTTTTCAATCGGTTCTGATGTTTAAGCATTATTTCAAATCCACGATGAGAATCGCTATTAAGATTCTCCTGAGGCATTTTTTGCCCAAACTCTAAAGGAAGAGATGTTAGGCGGGTAGCTCTTTTTCCATCACGGCGACGATAGAAAAAGTCTATTTCTCCTGTTAATTTATTATTGAATAGACCAAAATCGAGACCAATGTTGGATGTTTTAGATATCATCCATGTCAACTGATCGTTAGGAATACCCAATGACGAAGCTGTAGGATAGATGAATTCGCTCTCCCCTCCATAAGATCCGAAGATATACCCCGGAATAGTATTCCCTTTAATATCTTTGCCCGGAGTTTGATAACCTGTACGATCCGAATAAGGTTCCATAGAGGCATCATCACCCAAGCGTGATGTCGATGCACGAAGTTTCAGATTGGAAATAACTGATGAGTATGGCTTCATGAAATTTTCTTCGGTAAGCCTCCATCCTACAGATGCGCCAGGGAAGAAGCCCCAACGTTTCACTTTTGGATAGGTGCTGGATGCATCGTATCTAAAGCTTAGCTCAAGCAGATACCTGTTATCAAAAGCATAATTAATACGTCCAACATGTCCGATTGAGTTTTTGTCACTTCCGCTACCTTCATTCTTTTGTCCGGTTGCGAGACCTAAATTCAGCTCTTCCATATTGAAAAGAAAGTCTCTGCTGCCCCTGACATAATTACTCCATGTCTTAGTATATTCTCCGACATAAAGAGCCGCGACATCGTGACGTCCAAATTTATTTTTATATTCGAGGGTTGTTTGCCCTATTGAGGTACTTCCCGCCGACATATTTTCATACAAATATTGCGGAGGAATCCCTGCATTGGCATTTATTACTTTATCTGTTGACTTATCATACTTGAATAAATCATAATATCTTCTTAATTTTTTATCCCAAGTGTTATAGGTTCTGTAATAAAAACTTGCTTTGGCGGTCAGACCTTTAAGGAAGGGTGCATCGTACTGAATTTCTCCTTTACCTTCAAATACTTTGGTCTCTTGTTTATTATATCCACTCAAGTCTTTATTGGTCAACACAGCAGGATTTTGCTGAGTAAGATTAGTTACTGCAGGATAATTTTTATCTCCATTCACGTAAGGGCTGTACATTGGATGATTTCTCAACAATCCCCCCATCACAAAGGAAAGACTTTCATAAGGAGATTCTCGATCTTCTTTTCTTCCCGATAGATTGATCCGGGCTGTCAGATTACTAGCAAGTTTGGCATCAACATTGGTTCTGAAGTTATAACGTTTAAAGCTTGTGTCTCCTGATTTGTATAATCCTCCCTGATTGAGGAAGCCTAACGATGTGAAATAATTGATTCTTTCGCTTCCCCCACGAACATTCATATTGTATTGTTGTTGTGGTGCAAAGTCACGTATAACTTCCTTATACCAATCGGTATTCGGATAATCAATACCTCCGGTTCTCCAGTTTTCGAGTTCTTCTCTTGTTATATTTGGTTTCCCTGTACGGTTTATTTCCGATTCAAGCATCATTTCCTGATATTGTACCGAATTTACTGCCTTAGGAAACTTTGTTGGCTGTTGCCATCCAAAATTCGATGAAAAAGAGAATTTCGGTCTGTCGAGTGTACCTCTTTTAGTTGTAACAATAATCACTCCATTGGATGCTCTGATACCGTACACAGCTGCGGCTGCGTCTTTAAGGATAGAGATACTTTCTATTTCATTCGGATCAAGTTGCTGGAAATTAGCAGGTACTCCATCCACAATAATAAGGGCACTACCAAAACCACGAATATCAATAGTTCCCGGTGCTGTTCCCGGTGCACCACCCCGGTCGACAATACGTAAGCCCGGCAGACGTCCGGTCAGAGCATTTGCGGCATCAGAAACAGGAGATTTCACTATTTCTTTAGCGTCAACAGTAGCAATAGCTCCGGTTATAGACTTTCGTTGCTGAACACCATATCCGACAACTACAACTTCTTCTAGCTCTGTATTTTCTCTAAGACTGGCATTTATTGGAGTTTTATTATCCACCTTTGTTTCCATAGACTCATAACCTACTAATGATACGACTAGTATATCACCTGGAGATGCATCTATTTCGAATTTTCCATCTATATCCGTTTGAACTCCTTGTTTGGTCTTCTTGTTGACAATTACTGCACCGGGAAGAGGCTCTCCTTGGATATCTGTTACTGTACCTTTGACAGGAGCAACCGACTGCGATGTGGCCGAGGGTTTCGATTGTGAGTTTTCCGGTTTGTCATATTGCAACAATATTTGCTTTTCCGGTTTTACTTGATAATAAATCCCAGTTCCTGAAAAGATCTGCTTTAGAGTCTCATTTATCGAAGCGTTGTTAATACTAACAGATTTATTAGTATTAATACCCGGCAGATCATTATTGTAAAAGAAACTATATCCTGATTCTTTCTCGATCATACGAATAATCTCACTGATTGGCTTATTTTTTGCCTGTATCGTAATCTGTGCTTTAAGATTAAATGCACAAATTGAGCATAATAAGGCAAGAAAAAGTGTCAAAACTTTTCTTTTTCTCATAGTGATTTAAGTAAATATGAATTGATTTGATTAATTTTGGAATCTTCTATGTGTATAACAATACCATTTCCTTTAAGATCATCAAATCAAAAGGAATTTATGCTTGTCGCACATTAAGATTTTTCTTTTATTGTACGGGCTTAACTTTGGCGAGGGAAGCCTGTACTTTTTTTATTATTCATGTTTCTGTCATAAGTTTAAATTTTAGGTTAATATTTCCGGGTTTAATTATATATAAGAATAGTATCGCCTGATACCCTCTTGTATTTCAGCCTATGACGACTCGTCGTACTTAAAACTTCCAATACATTTTCGAGACTGCTATTTTTTATGAGTCCTGTAAATTGTTCCTTTTTCAGAATTTCTTTACTGAAAATAAAGTTCACATCATACATCCGGTGCAACATCATACAAATATTGTGGAGTTCTTCTCCATAAAAATCCAACTCATTGTTCAGCCACAACAAACTACTTGAGTTTGGACTAATTATATCTTTATGCATCTTACTTGTAACTAAATCATAGTGAAGTCTTTCATTAGGATCTAAGAGAAGTTCATTTGACAGGTTACTTACCTTCACCTTTCCTTCGACCAAAACAACAGCCACCATGCTATCAGAATCATATGATCTCACATTAAAGGTTGTACCTAAGGCTTCAACCTTTAAATCTTTGGATTGCACAACAAATGGTTTTTGCTTATTATGTGCTATTTTAAAATATGCTTCGCCTTCCAATTTCACTTTTCGGTCTACTTTGTTATAGTTCTTATTATATGTCAATGATGATGATGAGTTTAAAAAAACTTTTGTCCCATCGGGTAAATCAACTTCGGCTTTTTGTCCGTTATTAACTCTAAAGATAACCTCTTCGGATTCGCTAATAGCAGCCTCATGATTTATGCCGGCATGAAATGCAAATACGCATAAAATAACAGATGCAGCGACCGAAACGGCAATATAAATCCAACGGAATCTATTTTCTGATTTCTTCGTGGTTTTATATAATGTACTCTCTACTTCCGGAGTCCAATTAATCTGACCTCGGATTTCCTCGAACATCTGGTTTCTGGTATCTTTATCCATATCGAAAGAAGATCGCTGCCATATATCTTGTAAAGTTCCGGGTCGAGTATTCTCATCCAAAACCTCATTCTTATTGTTCATATTTGATTCGGATTTATCCTTTTCATCATTAAGATGGATTTTACCCTTACAATTTTTGTTCTTTTCCATGTTATCTATATTGAATATCTTTGAGAAAGTTTTTCCCTTACAACCCATTCATTTATTTAACCATTATTAACCCTTGTCTGACTAATTGATAACCTCAATGAGTTTGCTTTTTAGATATTTAATAGTTCGGTGTATTTGGGTTTCGACTGTTTTTTCAGAAATGTTTAATTTTACAGCAATCTCTTTGTTGGTTAGGTGACTATTTCTTCTCATAAGAAATATCTCTTTTCTGGCAGGCGGCAAATCGTTTAATAATTTCTCTATTTGTACATTTAGTATTTCATTATCTATCTTACGGATAGTTTCATCTTTTGATGATATTTCATAATCATTTAGATTCGTTATTAACATTACCCTCAATTGACGTTCAGACTCTTTATAGACTTCATTCTTTGCAATCTGAAATAAATATCCGGAGAAACTTCCTGTATCGCTATCTATATGCTCCCTGAACTCCCATATTCTCAAAAAAGAGTGCTGGGTAATATCTTTCGCTATTACAGCATCATTTAATAAGGTATTAACAAAATTGTACAGTTTTCCACTATATTTATAGTATAGGGTTTCAAATGCCTGATGACTCCCTGATTTAAGCTGACAGATCAAATATTCTTCTATATCTTTTGATTTTTGTTCTGCTTTCATGCCCATTATTTATATTTTTCAATTACCAAAAGTAATTATTTTAGTAATATCCAACTATATTCTTTTAATTTATAACAGAGATATGGGTTAACTTGTGGTTGTATTACTAAATATTCTGAAGAAATCTCCTAATTAATCGAAAAAGTTGCCTACAAACAACGAAATAGATACTACAAAAAACTCAGAATATAATGATATATCGAAGTAGTTTATGTGAATTTGAAATATTATTTTACCTTTGATCCAAGCTAATCAACCTGCTCAATGCGGAGCAAATTGATGAAGTTATCTCGTTACTTATCCGTTACCTATTTCGAATTATAGCCAATCCAAATGATTGACTCATACAGTGATAGTCGAAAACATTTGGTTTGTCTCTAAATCGTTACCTGTTTTTAAAGAAAACAGTATGTAATATACTAATTAATAGACAGTAAGGTGTCTTACTGTGTGTATGGTTAAGTTACTATCCAAAACATAGCAAATCGCAGAAAAACACACAAAACAGCCTTATATACTAAAAAACAACCAAGTAAATCTAAGAAAAACGCAGAATAATAATCGTTACCTTTTTGGAGATATTCTACAAAATGCAATTCAGAGAAAATTGCAGAATTCCAATCTCTATTCTTTTATATAAAAGCTTAATAACAGAAAAGTCGGAAATAGAGAGAGACGTAGTCGAAATATTGCTAAATTCGTGACCAGACCAACAACCTATGTTATATCTCATAAACTCAAGAAACTAACATAGTAGACCCTGAAAATCATTTATTTACAGGAGCTTTCTGATAATAAAACACCTAGACTTTATAATAGTCAATAACATCTTGAAAGGTGATATAACAAATACAGCATGAGGTAAATTTACAGGCATAATAATCATATTACCCGCTTTTAGTACGTGTAGCGTACCGCCAATTTTAATTTCAACTTCCCCATCCAATACCAGAACGATTACATCAAAAGGTGCTGAGTACTAACTCAACTGCTGATCTTTATCAAAAGCGGAAAGAGTAATGTTACCAATATCATTCTTTGTTATTTGTTGACTCACAACACTATTTTTCGAATACTCAATATTATTGTCAGGTAAAAATACTGTTACTTTTTCTGCTGTCACAACCTGTATTTAACTGGATACAAAATGATTGAAGCAATTGGGATGTGAAAAAAGATGGTTTTATAATAATCCCAAACTATGGTCAATATGTAATTATTGCGAGTAATATCTGTTTTCAAAAAGAAATCATCTCCTAACAACTATCTATTTGCAAACAACGATTACAATAAAAGAAATAGTAAACCAAAATATGGTAGATAAAATTATCTCTCCCACTTGTCTAAAAAAACATCCATCCGTTTTTTGAGGATGGATGTTTAAGCATGAATTATTTCTGAGTTATTTTCTATTTTACTTTATTAAGGACGTTTTTTACAATAATAAGATAGTTCTTGGTTGTTCATCAATCTGCCTGTAACTACCTTATCTGTAGGCTAAAGAAGCCTCCTTCTTATTTAGCTATGCTGAGTTTAGCTATTCCCCAGATAACTCCGCCCGATGTAACATTAAAGGCTCGCGAAGCTGTATTATTACTACCCAGCACATAATATCCGTTTTCGTCATTGTTATTTACTACTCTGAAATATATTTTATCATTGATAACAATTATACCTTGTGCACATTGGAATGTATAAGTAGATTGCGGCATACCTAGAACTTTAGTTCTTCCGGCTGATAAGTTTTCAGTATCAAATACATAATAATCATAAACAACATCAGTCAGATTACCTCGAAAAGAAAGCGCTTGAGATCCCATTTGTGTATACAGTTTTCCATCTTTTACACAAACAACCCCCATTGATGTTCCTTGCATATAATCATCGGCATAAATAATCCAGTTATTATCAAAATCAGTAGCATTCTTTTTAATTCTCACAATGGCCGATTTATTAGTAGCGCCTGTTGCCCCGAAACCATGAGAGCACATATATAAAGCTCCATCATCGCCCATTGCCCACATTTGATTTTCGTTTCCGGGATATCCGATATAACTGATATTATTATTGCGGATGCTTTTTTCGTATTTTCCACTAGTAAGATCTATTACTGCTAATTCGGCAAATCCCAGGGGAGTATTTTTTATAAAATTACCTTTTTCATTAGCTGTATTATAAAACACATCTACATACAACTTACCATCTTTTGCCACAATTAGATTGGTTCCTACATCCTGATAAGGATAATCTGCATTTCTCAGCGATGAGAGGTCTATCTCACCTGTACGTTGCATAGTAGACGGGTTAAATTTCTGAATCTTCATTAAATCTCTATTCAAATCGATATAGAAAGCAGTAGTCTCATTATAGATATAATAGTTAGAATTGTTACCCGAAGTTATACGTCCGCTTTCGACAAGATTACCTGTAGCATCAATCGCGTATCGGATAATTTCATCTTCTCCGCCTTCTTTACCTAAACTGGTTCTTTTGAATACCCATTCGCCATAAGATCTCATACCGTTGGTTCTCATTGATACAGATCCTGTTTTTATATTATCAATATTTCCTGAAGGAAATTCAGTATACGTTGATCCATATCCGACATAAGGCGAAGTGGTTAGATCACCCGTCAACAAAACATAATAATCTTTTGATTCCGTAGTCGGAGTTTCATCATTATTGTCGTCGGAGCAAGATACCAACGTGAATCCTGCGAGTACAATAAAAACACTAAATAATTTTTTAAATAAATGATATTTTTTCATAAATCTATTGTTAATTAATGGTATAACTTAATTTTATATTAAAATTACGACCCGGATTCTGTATCCGGTAGTTGTCGTATATGTCTGAATCGAAAATATTTTTAACTTCCGCACCAATGGCAAACTTATTATTACCGGTATTTATAGTCCACGAACAGCCGATAGTATGTAAATTCTGATCTGGAATGGTAATATCACTTACATTAACTTTGGGTTTTCCCCATAAACCTAAAAAACCATCTGGTTCGTAGTTTTTAGGAACGTAATTGAGGTAATACTGTCTGACAAATCCGTAATGCCAGTAAAAGGAAATGTTATCGCCACGTTTCAATAAATTATTGAATTTGGTCACAACCCCTAGATTAGAAAAGAAATAAGGAGTGTTTCGAAGACGTGCATCTTGATATGCCGGATCATTCTGACCAAACAAGCGAAAGTCTTGGTATGTGAAGTTTCCTGTAAATCTTAACCAAGGTAAAGGGGAATAACTAAGGTCAACTTCTGTACCTAATCCTTTTACCTTATTTACATTCTGATATTTACCGAACATTCCGGTATTTACCAACAGAATAAGATCGTAGGTGCGGCGATAGAATAAATTAAGTTCGGCTGTAAACTGCGACGTAGAATAATAACCTCCAAGGTTGACGTTATAACTGCGCTCAGGTTTCAATACAAAGTTTGATTCAATAAATCCGCCATCACCAAAAAATTCCGATTGTTCGGGCAAACGGACGGCCGTTTCTCCCGATAAACGAATAAAAGAGTTGCTATTAAATGTATATTTCAGAGCATTGCCTACTCCCCAACGAGTTGTAGAATTTTTACTAATTTCATCTTTCTCGGAAATGTAAGAACCATCGTATCCCTTGGTATTTATATAGTATAATTTAGCTAAAAAATCATTCGATAATTTTCCTTCCATAAAATACGATTTGAGCCCCATACCAATAACAAGCTTGTTATATTTTGCAGGCACAGACAATATATCTTCTCCATTCTCAAGAATCTTATCACTATACGGATCTGAGCCCTTCCTTTCAATATCGGAATATACAATGTTGACCTCAAGTTTTTGATTCTGATTGAATGAATAACCAATGTTAGTTCGAGAAATAAAGTTGCGGAATGATAATTTAGTTAAATTTCCATCAGAAGATGCTTCTCCCCTACGAGATGGAACGGACATGAAATTTCCATACCAGTCATAAACACCTCTTACTGTATCGGTATAGTTGGTGTGAAGCTTATTATACACTAAAAATTGATTTATATCCAATTTGTTATCAATCAGTTTTTTTTTGTAATTCAATGTTGGTATAAACGAATGGGAGCTTCTTTCTACACCTCCAAAAGGCGTAGTCATCGTTATACCAAAGTTGTTATCTTTTCTGACATCAAAATAAGTAATACCAAAACGAAGTTCGTCAGCCCAAGGTTTATTTCTCACCCCTCCATATAGTTCAGTATAAACATTCGAAAAACCATTATGAAATAAACGTAGTTTCTGATAATGACTTACAGCAGTTTCTTTATCTGCTACAGGTACATTGGCTTTATAGTCGTTATCCGAATAGTTATAGAAAATATCGGCACCCGCAAACCATCCTCTACTATCATTCCATACCCCATGTAATGCTATTCGGTGTGTATTGAATGAGCCATATTGATACGAAGCATCAATTGTTTTACGATCTACATCTTCTCTCATTACAATATCGACTGCTCCTCCCAGAGCATCGGCTCCCAGATGCACAGGCAACACACCTTTATATACCTCAATACGATCTATTACATTAACGGGAACAATGGAAAAGTTGAATGCAGATCCTAAATAATCCATCGGTATTCCGTTCTTAAAATATTTTATTGCCTTACCTTCAAAACCATTTAACATCAGACTCGCATTAGCCCCAAGCCCACCGGTTTCTCTTATGCGTATACCTGCAGTTCTATTCATCAGCTCAATTAAACTTGCCGACTGAGTATTAACCGCTTTTACATCCAGCACTGTAGCTTTAATAGCCTTTTGGCTCAAGATATTGGCTTTAGATTTGCCTTGTACCGATACTTCATTTAATTCTACCGATTTAATCGTATCTGATTGAGCAGAAGCATAGCACACGTAACAAATAAGGAAAAATAAGGATAATATGTATTTCATTGTCTGTTTTTAATTTAGTTTGATAAGACTGGGTAATAAAACATCAATCATGTATTTTATCCAGACCTTCATTTATGTATTTTTCAGCATCCCATAATTTATAATATTTTCCGGCATGCTCGATGAGTTCGGAGTGAGTTCCTTGTTCTAAAATCCGTCCTTTTTCCAATACATATATTTTATCAGCACCTACAATGGTTGATAGTCTGTGTGCAATAATGATAACAATTTTATTTTTTACTAATTCGTCGATTGCTCTCTGAACAGCTAATTCATTATAAGCATCTAAGGATGAAGTCGGCTCATCAAGAATTACAATAGGTGTATCTTTCAGTAAAGCACGGGCAATAAATATCCGTTGTTTTTCGCCTCCCGAGAGATTGCCTCCTATATCGCCGACTCTTGTCTGATAACCCAATGGAAGATTTGATATAAATTCATGACATTGTGCGCGTTCTGCAACTTCCATAATCTCTGCATCCGTGGCATTTTCCTTAGCCATCCGAATATTATTCATTATTGTATCGTCAAAAAGATAAACATCCTGAAAAACGACCGAAATGGCAGCCATCAATTCGCTTTGGCTTATATCCTGTATATTTATTCCTCCTATACTGATCGACCCTTTCTGACAGTCCGCATACCTCATAACCAACTTTGTAATGGTCGATTTTCCTGAACCAGATTCGCCAACCAATGCTATGACAGATTTTGGAGGAATAGTTATATTTATATTTTCTAAAATCCATGATTTATTCCCTTCGTATTTGAAGCATACATCATTAAATATAATATCATAATAATCAGGTGATTTACAGATCTGAGGATAAGTCAAAGCTTGTATTCCCATCATCTTCTTTATCTGCTGATAACCAGCTTCCAATAAGCTGAAGAACATGGTCATCGCTATAAAATTAGAGATAGGTTCAGCAAAACGAATGATAATAATCATCAAAGCAGTTATAAGCATAGCATTACTACTTCCACTAAGCACAAATAAAATACAAACACCAACGGCTATAAGTAAGCCTATTTCCATAGCCGAAGCTATAATAAGATTCGATTTGGTTCCTTTATTATGCCCTATTATCTGTACAGATTTCACTTTTTCGATAGTATCAAATAAGCGGTTAATTTTTGCTCCCGAATTATTACTTAGCTTTAGAACCGGAAGTCCCTGTACATATTCTACAGATTCGGCCGACAGTTCGGAATGCACCTTATTCAGATAGTCCATTCCTCTGTCGAAAGCAGGTTTACGCCATCTGTAAAGAGGAATAATGCATGGAAAGATGAAGAGTATAACTAATGCTATTTTCCAATCAAAGAGAAATGTCAAAAGTCCCACTGTAATAGGTATCACAAGCGCATATATCATTAAGCTGCAAACAGTCATACTATAACTGATTACCTCATCTACATTACTCCCGATAATGGAACTCCATTGTCCTGAACGTTTTCTCGACAAAAGTTCTAAGGGAACCTGTCGCAATTTCTCGCCCTGTTTAGTACGCAACTCATACTGAGCCAGAGATGAATAACCTGAGTAATCATAGTTCTGCCCAATCCATCTCAATACTGCACTAATAAAAATAAGGAGAAAAGACAATCCTGTCCATAAATATATATGACTCTCATTTATGTTTTTTCCGAGAGTTTCAAAAATGGGATAAAAGCATACATAGGCATAACCTTGTGCCACAGCTGACAGTGTAAGTAAAAGCAGCGATTTTTTTAATTTCGGTTTTACCGAGCCCGACGACTCTACTATTTGATTGTATATCTCTTTAAAAGAGTTTATTTTATGTGCCATTCCTTTTATTCAATATATTATTCTCTAAATATGCCAATTCCGAGCTTGCAGATAAGCATCCCATAGACGACTATATGTAACCGACGATGACATTAATTGCTCGTGATTACCCGACTCGGAAAGTTTTCCTTTGTCGAATACGAGAATAAGATCTGCCGTTTTTATAGTAGGCAGCCGGTGAGCAATCATTATTACAGTCTTTCCTTTCATCAGGTTCTTTAGTGCTCTCATCAAAAGGGCTTCATTTTCCGTATCAGAAAATGAGGTAGCTTCGTCAAGCACCAATATGGGTCTGTTTTGCAATATTGCACGAGCTATGGCTATACGTTGTTTTTGTCCTCCCGAAAGCATATCTCCTCTTTCTCCCGCATTCGTTTGATATCCTTCAGGAAGCTGACGTATAAAATCGTCGGCCTGAGCTGCAATGGCAGCATCAATAACCTCGTTTTCTGTAGCTTCAGGATTGCCCATTCTAATATTATTTATAATAGTATCAGAGAATAGAAAATTGTCTTGAAACACGAAAGCAATCTGATTCATTAGAGTTTCGCCCGACATATTCTGGATATTAACACCTCCGATCTTTATTTTACCTGAACTAACATCCCAAAAACGGGGAATTAGTTTTGCTACAGTAGTTTTACCCGCCCCTGAAGCTCCTACCAGTGCAACAAACGAACCTTGCTCTACTTCAAAGTTTATATCTTTCAGAGCTGCTTCATTTCTATTGGGGTAAGTAAAACTCACATTCTCAAATTTTATAGATGAGTCTGAAGGTTGTTCATTCGAAGTATTATTATCAGCTAAACCTTTTTCGTTCAATAATTCCTCAATTCTCTTTGCACTGATATTAGATCTGTCTATAACATGCGACAGACTTCGGTATGGCATTATCGATTCGATCATACCTGTTCCAAAGAGTAACGAAGCGATGAAACCCGACAAGGGCAGTGTCCCTTCTTGATACCAATATGTACCAATAATCAAGAGTATTATAAATGTTGGCAATGGATTTAGTACCAACATCGAAATACGGGCTCCAAGTCCATTTTGTTTATACCAGTCTTTCAATGTTTTTCTGTAATGAATTAAAGCTTCATCGTAACGCCTAAAAGATTTTTCTCCTCCATCGAATATGCGTACTACGGGCATTGCTTGTATATATTCAATAACTGCTACATTAATTTCTTCCTTTGCCTTGTTGTATGCTGCAGATAATTCCTTCTTGTTTCTGATACTCCAAAACATCAGTATTAATCCAACCAAAAGAATGACCAGACTGATTAGAGCCATTCGGTAATCGAACCAACAGAGGGCCATAAATGTAAAGATAGGAGCAGCATATGCTCTGGCGAATAAAGGAGTACTGTCCGCAACAAAACCATGCAAAGACCTAACATCATCATTTATAATTTTACTTATTGCCCCTGAGCCTGTTTGTGCAAGAAAGCCAATAGGTAGAGCAGATAAATGAACAGCTATTTTTTTACGTAATACAGCTTCCAAATCATATGCTGCATAATGGGATAGGTCATAAGCCCTGAGTCGAAAAATATAACTAAAAACAGTGCATAATAGCATTGCCGAGAAATAATAAAAAACATCTATTTGATCGGAATTATTTAATGCCAGAATTAAATAGACCAGAAAGATCAGAACCATAACGCTCAAAACAGATGAAAACACAGAACAAATAATAGCTCTTGCTATTTTATTTTTAACAGGTAAAACTATATGCCAGATCGATTTTTTTTTTGTCATTATAAAGGGATCTACGTTTCAGACACCAAAATTAGATGTACTGTATACAAAACGAGTGACGCCAAAAGGAAATAAAGTGACGTTAGAGGGATTATTATTCAGAACAATTATAAATAATGACGACATGTATATAAATTTGCAAATCTCTATTGAGGCTATTTAAGAATTAAAAAAACTCATGAAAAAGGAAATGCAAAGCAGATTTGCAATATTAATCTTCCTGTTATTGATATTTCTTGTCCTAACTTTTGTGATTACCATAAGCGTTGGAACTTTAGATATACCACTCGCTGACACCGTTAAGGTTATATTAGGTAAGATGGGAGGATATGAATTAAATGTCGATAATCCGTTTTCGAATATTATATGGCAGCTCAGAGTTCCCCGCGTATTGATGGCTCTCTTTGTGGGAGCCGGACTTGCAATATGCGGAGTAGTGATGCAGGCTGTGGTACAGAATCCTTTGGCCGAACCATTTCTCTTAGGGATATCATCGGGAGGATATTTAGGAGCCGTTTTTTATATTATGCTTGGAGCTTTTATTCCTGTTTTTTACACCGAATTGGGAATAGTTTTTTTTGCTTTCGTCGGGGCTCTACTTGCTTCTTTTTCTGTAATTTTCTTATCTTCTTATAAAAGTAAACTATCTACCACCAAGCTTATATTGTCGGGAATGATTATTAATGCAGCTTTTCAGGCTGTAGCAAATTTCATTGTAGCCATTTCCGGTTCGTATGAATCTATATCACGTATTGCATTTTGGACTATGGGTTCTCTTAATGCTTCAAAATGGGAGTCTTGCTTATTGCCTGCATGTACAGTAATTATCATATCAGCGTACTTTTACTCGCAATATCGAAATCTGAATATTTTACTTCAAGGTGATGAAACTGCTGTAACGTTAGGTGTTAATGTTAATTTATTTCGTAAACTGTACATATCAATAATATCGTTGATGGTAGGATTGCTCGTTTCTTATTGTGGAATTATCGGATTCGTGGGATTGGTTATTCCTCATATCGGAAGGGCTCTTGTTGGAGCAAACCACAAACGTTTAATCCCAATCGCTTTTTTATTAGGTGCAATATTTCTTATGATAGCCGATTGTGTAGCCAGATCTTTACTTGAGAATATGGAACTGCCCATTGGTGTATTTACAGCTCTTGTAGGGGCGCCTTTCTTTGCATATATTATGATAAAAAAGAATTATTCTTTTTCGAACTAAAAATTATAATGAAGAGTACAACAGACTTAAGAGTTGAAAATATACATGTAAAACTAGGCGATTCCCTTATTATAGACGGAATAGACCTGAATGTTTGTAATAACTCTTTTACTGCAATTTTGGGACCGAATGGAAGTGGTAAGTCAACACTACTGAAAAGTATATACAGAGTACTAAAGCCTTGTATGGGATATATATATCTGAATGACAGAGAAATACCGGAAATGACAGGTAAAGAGGTTGCCAAGAAGATGTCGGTAGTCTCTCAGTTTCAGTCTAATTCATTCGATTACACTGTCGAAGAAACAGTCTTTACCGGGCGCACTCCTCATCTAAAAGCATTAGAAAAAGAAAGTTCTGAAGATAAAAAAATAGTAAAAGATGCTTTAATAAAAACGGGTCTGCTAGAATATAAAGATCGAAGTATAGCAACTCTTTCGGGAGGAGAAAAGCAGCGGGTAGCTTTAGCTCGTGCCATTGCTCAAAATCCATCAATCATGATTTTAGATGAGCCCAGCAACCATTTGGATATCAAGTATCAGATAGAAATATTATCGATAATAAAAAAACTGAATATTAATATTTTAGCCGCTTTACATGATGTATCATTAGCAGCAATGTTTTGCGATTATATATTTTTTATAAAAGGCGGAAAAATCCGTTATCAAGGGATACCTAAAGATATTATTACAAAAGAAATATTAAAAGATATTTATGGAGTAGACTGTGAAATCTTTGTTCATCCCGACACAAATAATATTTGCGTCAGTTATTATAAATAATTATCAAATATAAATTTTATGATAAAGAATTTAGCTGTTATTTTTTCAGTCGCTTTAATTTACAGCACTCTGATTATTTCGTGTAAACAAACGAATAAAACTGAACCTGATAAGACAAATATAAATAAATACATAGGGGAAGATAAAAAAACAATATATCCTATCGAAGTGATATCATACGATTCTAATGGAAAGCCGGTTACTCAGGTATTTGAAAAAGCACCTTCTCGAATTATAACCACAAACCTATCGGCTATAGAAACTCTATTAGAGCTGGGGCTGGGAAATAAAATTATAGGCACAACCAAACCGGATAATGAAGTGGATGGAAAATGGAAGTTTGCTGTTAATGAATTAGAACAAATTGGTGATAAAATGACTACTTCGAAAGAGATTATAGTGGGTAAATCACCTGATATTATTATCGGATCAGCTAAAGGATTAACCGATCAGTATTTAGGATCGTTGTCGAGTTATAATGCAATGGGTATAAAAGTATATACGCAGTCGGCCAGTATTATACAAAACAACCCTAAACTGACAACTATTATAGATGATGTTAGGATATTAGGTTTAATATTTGATGTAAATGTGGCAGCTGAAAATTATGCAATGCAATTAGAACAGATATATAATGGAGTGATTGATAAAGTCTCAAAAAAGAAGACAAGCAATAGATTGTCATTATTACCAATGGTTGCTTTCGACTCCGAAAAAAAATCTTATTCGTCTTTCACTGTTTCCGAAGGACTTCAGCTAGACATATTAAATACATTAAATATTAAGCCGGGAATTGAAGGTGCTTCATTGAATAATAATTATGAGAATCTGATTGGTATCAATCCCGATATTATTCTTTATATAAAGGCTGATAGACATAAAAAGTTAGATGATGTGGCTATCGATTTTATAAAAAAAGATGCTTTACTAAAACATATATCGGCTGTTGATAATAATAGAATATATACAGTAACGTATGATAATTTTATGGATTATGGAGCTAGAAATTTCGCGACATTACTACAGCTATATGAAAGCATATATGGTAAATAGTAAGTATCAAAGAAAATCGTTAAAATAGATTTTGCCCGTTTTTCAGATCACTGGGTAAATATCCGTAATAACGTTTAAAAGCAACAGTAAAATGAGTGGGGTTTTTATACCCCACTGTAGCCGATACCTCACTTATATTTTTGTCACTTTCTATAATCAACTGCTTACTGTAATGCATACGCTCTTCCATTAAGTATTTAAATATAGTAGTGTCAAATACTTCTCTAAAACCTTTTTTCAGTTTAAATTCATTCAGCCCCGATATACGAGATAATTCTCTGATAGAGTATGGATTGTCTATTTTCTGAGAAACAATTTCTCGGACATGATATATTTTATCAATATCATCTTTCGTTAAAAATGGAGAAAGATAATTCTGCGAAACATTCTCTCCTTGCTGTATAACTAATAAGATTAGTTCAATTACTTTAGATTCGATAAATATTTTTTTTAAGATTCCTGTTAGTTGACACTCCATCACATCCTTTAGAATAGCCATCATTGGCTGAGAAATGGTCATGTTTTGAGCAAAATATCCGGGTTCTTTATTCAGAATTTTTTCACCAAAAGCTCCGAGTATTTTAAGGTCTCCGTTTAACAATCTCAATAAAAAGTCTCGGGATAATTCTATACCGATTGATTTTTTATAATTATTTTGGGGTTTAAATGATAATATGCCGTCTATATGGGGAATATAGAAAAAACTGTATCTACCTTCATGTATTTCTATATTGTACTTACTGTTATTTGTTCGATATTGCTTATGTCCTATTAGCTCAAAATATATTTCAATATGCTCTTCGTCTTTATCTACCGGAATGCTGAAAATATCTTTCTGTAGCAAATTTGCCCTATCAATAGAAATTCCATTAATTATTGTTTGAGATATATTACCTCTTATATTCTTATAATCAGGACTATTATCTATTATCTCTGTTCTTTCTTTAACTGGTTCTTGTTTGATTTTATTAATATCATCCATACACTATTGTTTTGGGGCTAATTGCTATATATATAATAATTATAACTTACAAAGTTAGCGAGAAGCACACAAGTATGACATACCTAAAAAAGACTAAAAACTACTTTATTTATCATTATATATTGGTAACTTTAAAATTAAAAGATTATATCTTATCAAATAAAAGTGCTAAAGTTTAAGGGGGAGTCCTAGATCTAATTATTCTTTATCTTCAAAAGCGGAAGACTACAAATTGACCAGAAGTACCATCGTCTTATCATCCAACTGAAGGTAAACAGTTTTATCTGCTTCTTGTTTGAGAGTAACCAAAAGCATTCGGGTATAATTGGTTCTCATATGCATCATTATTATCCAAACAAGATTGTAAGGATAGGAGTGAACAAAAACTCGAATCATTAATAAAACCAATCTTATAATTCTCATCGTTAAGTTGTTAAATATTCCATATGTAGAGTATAATACACATTTAATTTCAACATCTCCCAATATTTCGCACCTTGTAATCCATGTCTATTGTGCTTGTTAAATACTTTCTTCATGGTTTAATTTAATTCAAAATTACAGGACGATTGTGAACAATATTTCAAATGCAACTAAATTGCATTAATTGAATTTATATTATATTTGCAGAAGAATTGCAAAAAGAATGAAGTTTCGACAGAATAAAGACATACAATCGATAGTAAAGGTTATTTTCTTAACCCTCTTTATTTGTTATGCCGGTTCCATTACGTTTTTTTTTCACTCTCACATTATTAATGGAGTTACAATTGTCCATTCACATCCATATAAAGCTGATGAGAAGGGAAAACCGCTTCATACTCACACGGGATCAGAAATACAGTTGATCCAATTCTTGTCTTCGTGGCATTCTGTTGGAAAAATTACTTTTACCTTTACTTTTAAAGTATTCCAATCATACTATATCATAAAAATAGCAAGTAAAACTGAATCTGTAATAAAAGGTTTTACTAACTATTTTTATCTATTAAGGGCTCCTCCTTCATTTTATTATTATTGATTTTATTTTAGAGAATCCCAAATATCAAATTGAGATTCAATCTGTTTATGTACTTACTTTTAAAATATCAATAAATAATAAAATGAAAAAATATATATACATTTTTTTATGTTTTGTGTTTTCCCTATTGGATATACATGCTAATAAGCCTGTGGAAATACAGAAGACAGATGCCAATGTGGTTGGGCATATAATTGACAAAAAGACTGGAGAACATATTCCTTATATGACAGTCTCATTAAAAGGGACAACCATAGGAACAACAACCGATGTGACAGGGCATTATTACCTAAAAGATCTTCCTGAAGGGAAATTTATGATTGAAGTAAGACTCGTTGGCTATAAAACAACTTCAAAAGAAATATTTATAGAAAGAGGAAAAACGCTTGAAGTTAATTTTGAATTAGACGAAAGTAGCGTTTCTCTTAATGAGGTAGTTGTTTCAGCTAATCGCAATGAAACGGAGAGACGTCTGGCCCCCACACTAGTAAAAATATTAGATACCAAAACCTTTGATAGGACTAATTCGGTTACCCTTTCTCAAGGATTAAATTTCCAACCCGGAGTCCGAGTTGAAACAAACTGCCAGAATTGTGGATTTACTCAAGTTCGCATGAATGGATTAGAAGGTGCTTATTCTCAAATCCTGATAGATTCACGTCCGATATTCAGTGCATTAACCGGTGTTTACGGGTTAGATCAAATCCCTGCTAATATGATTGAACGGGTTGAGGTTATACGAGGAGGAGGTTCCGCTCTCTTCGGATCTTCAGCCATAGCCGGGACAATAAATATAATAACAAAAGAGCCAACCCGTAATTCGGCACAACTTACCCATACCATAACAGCAATTAACGGTGTAAAAGATTTTGAAAATAATACAGGATTTAACGCTTCTCTGGTATCTGATAATCAAAAGATGGGCATTATGGTATTCGGTCAGAAAAGAGAGCGATCCGGATATGATTATGACGGAGATGGTTTTTCTGAATTGCCAAAATTGGAAAACAGGACATTAGGGTTTAGATCTTTTATAAAAACAGGAACCTATTCTAAACTTTCTTTCGAATATCATAATATGCATGAGTTTCGCAGAGGTGGAGACCGGTTAAACAGTGTCCCTCATGAAGCATATATTGCAGAACAGATAGAATCATCTATCGACGGTGGAGGTCTGAATTATAATATATTCTCGCCTGATGGAAAACATCGTATCAACATATATTCTTCAGCACAATTGACAAACCGTAAAAGTTATTATGGCGGTGGAGAGCCGGTTTCTGTTATAAATGCCGGAGATATGAGTGATCAGGACAAACTGGATGCAATAAATATACGACTAGGTTCGTACGGAAGGACGAAAGATGTTACCTATATTGTAGGAGGTCAGTATTCTTATGATTTTGATAAATTCCTATTTATGCCTTCTACACTAACTACCGGATTAGAATACAATCATGATGATCTAGAAGATCAAAGTGGATACAGACCGGAACCTATCGATCAGAGAATTAATATCAAAAGTGCATTCTTACAAAATGAGTGGAAAAACGATATGTGGAGCTTTTTAGCCGGAGTGCGTATTGATAAGCATAGTTTAATGAATGATGCAGTCATCAGTCCACGTGCGAATATCAGATATAATCCGGTTGAAAATGTTAATATCAGAGTGAGTTATGGTCAGGGATTTCGGGCTCCACAGATATTTGATGAAGATCTGCACGTTGATATTGCAGGAGGAGAGCATATTATAAGAAAAATCGATCCGAACCTAAAAGAAGAGAAGTCTCATAGTTTTAGTGCCTCCGTAGATTGGTATCACCAAGTAGGAGCTGCTGAATTAAATTTTTTGGCTGAGGGATTTTATACAATACTCAATAATCCGTTTACATCAGTCTCAGAAGAGCAAGAAGACGGTTCTATCATTAAACGGACTGTTAATGCTGCAGGTGCAAAAGTATACGGTGTAAATTTGGAAGGACGTGCGGCTATAGGAACACTTTTTGATTTTCAATTAGGAGCCACAATTCAAAAAAGCCGCTATGATGAAGCCCGAAAGTGGTCAGATGATGACACGGACGATGTTATAGCTGAAAAGAGAATGATGCGTACACCTGATGTATATGGGTATTTTGTAGCAACATTAACACCCTGGAAGACATTCAGTACATCTCTTACCGGAAATTACACCGGCAGTATGCTTGTACCGCATGAAGCAGGCTATATCGAAAAGAACAGAACTGAAAAATCCGATTCTTTTTTTGAACTGGGATTAAAACTAGGGTATGAAATAGCTTTGTATAAAGGTTCTACACTCGAAATAAATGGAGGTATCCGCAATATGTTCAATGCATATCAAAAAGATTTTGATAAAGGTCCGGATCGGGCTTCCAGTTATATATATGGTCCTGCTATGCCCCGAAATTATTATGCAGGGGTAAAGCTAAATTTTTAATTATTAGAGACACTTCTTTAATTTTATGAAATATTGTTTTCATTTATATGCATAAATGTATATGATGATTTTAGGGAGCATTGGACTGTGATAGTTTGATGCTCTTATAAAATAAACCAAGAAGATGATGATAAATCCATAGTACCATGAAAAATATTACATACAATATAGTCTCATTTCTTTCTGCGGACAATTTACAAGTCGTAAAAAGGATTTTAGCGTGTTAAATATTCTGAGTAGTTATATAAGTTTAGAGAATTTAAAAGTTATAACAGGTTATTCATCTGGCATCTAGATAAATGAATAACCTGTTATTTATAAATTCCATCAAAAACGAAAATTAATACTCAATCTGAAGATTAATATATTCGAATAATCCCATATTATAGGTCGTATTCTTATAAATTATCCCCAAATAATATTGTCCCGACTCCCAAGCTTTCAGACCATCAATCGGATTCCCGGCTGGAGTATTATTATCTATATCGGCTCCAATTTTTAGCTTTGGCTTACGAAGAGTTATGGGTGTGGTTGATCTATCAGTCGTTGTTGAGAATGAGCCCGAGGCGGGAACTCCTACATGTTGCGCAACATCTACAACGATCGCTTTAGAGTAATCTATTGCCTCAAGTGTTTCCGGTCTATGGTTGTGTTTTTTATTGATGAGTATGATTACAGCTTTACCATCTCCTTTGAGTCCTGAAACCGCAGCCCTAGCGTTCAATAGTTCATCCTTGCTTATGCGTAAATCGGTTTTATCAGGATTGGCTGTATTGTATATTTCTCTAAGAATTTTGTAATTATTGTCTACTGTACCTGCGTAGAATGAGAAAAGTTGAGGATCAACAGGGAGGTTGGCAGCCAAGTATAAGGTAATGGCTCTTTTTTCTTCAAGGGTTGTTCCATTTTGATCTTTAACGATGATTATAAAATCATACTTTCCCTCAACTGCGTCTGCCGGGATGCTAAAATGCTCATGTATAAGTGCATTTTTGACATTTTGATATTGCGACCAGGTTTTCTCGAAACTCCAAGCCTTCTCATAAGTTTCATCCGGTCTGGGCACAATTTTTATCCCAATACTATCAATTTTTGTTGCTGCTAGTACCTCAGCATTGAAATGAAAATCCTTTGCTATAGTTCCTATTTCGTTATTATTCAATCCAATTTCAATGTTAGTTATTTTTGCGGTTTCCTTTGGTTCTTCATTTTCAGGATCATCATCATTGTTGCACGAAGTAAAAAATACACTAAGGATAAATAGTGGTAAAAAAATGAATTTGGATTTGCTTAACATCGTTTTCATAACTTATAATTTATTTGATTATTAAAAATTTTATTTATCGATTCTATTATTCTAATCTTCTGTATCTATATCGACAAGAACAGTAATCGTAACGTTGATTTGGTATTCAGTCCCTCTTGGAATATTGAATTTTCGATATCCAAGAAATATTTTACCGCCTGTTTTATAGGTAATAACTAGAATTGAGTTCAGTGACTATGCCCATTCTGTAGTCCTATGTAGTATATAAACCCTAGTCCTAATAGGATAAAGACAATATTTATCACTAAGTTTTTCTTGGTAGTATCCCGTAATATTTCCGGAATTAAACAACCTGTAGCAAGATAAATAAAACCTCCTGCGGCTACAGGCAGCATGTATATAGAAAAATGGCCAACCTGAGCTCCGATCCATAGGGCTATTATCGTTCCTAATATCGCGGTACAGGCTGAAATAAAATTAAATAGCAAAGCCTTACGTTTATTAAATCCGGCACGGAGCAATATGCCAAAATCGCTGATTTCCTGTGGTATTTCATGTAAGATTATACCTAGTGTTGTAGCCAGACCCAGTTCCGGGCTGAACATCCATGTCGCACCAATGAGTATACCGTCTACAAAATTGTGTATTCCATCGGCATAGAGGCTCAAATATCCGTATGGCTTAATGGTCTTCTTGTTTCCATGGCTGATATGTAATAATTGTTCCAGTATAAAAAACACAAAGAAACCTCCAAGGATAAGCCACGAAGTTAATCTGGCTGATTCCATATGAAAATAAGATTCGGGGACCAGCTGAAAAAAAGCATTCCCTAGTAATGTCCCTATAGCGAAGCAAATCAGCAGATTCAATATTCCGCTTAATTTGTTCGATTTAAAATATAAAAGAAATACCCCGACAAATGACAGGGTACTGACAAAACATGCGCTTAATATCGCATATAAAGCATTATTAATTTCCATATCTGTAGTTGTAATTTTAATTTATTTGATAACCCGTACCAGTTCTGCATCATATAGCATATACATCAAATGGTAAGGATCATTTCTGTTTAGTCGTAAAATGCCTTTTATTTCGATAAATTTATCTGTCTTAACTCGTTTGAGCTCTTTATGTCCTTTTTTTACAAAAATTTCCATAACCGTCTCAATACCTCCTGTGCCACAGAAAAAGCACATCGTTGACGGAGATTTAGAAAGGGCAAATATTTTACCTTCCATATCAATAGGTACATAAAAGCCTTTGATTGATATCGGCTTATTATTTAGAGCTTCAATACTGGTACCAAAGTGAGCTACATCGTAATATTGCTTTAATGCTTTTACATACTCACGTTTCCAATATATGTCATTTAATGCCTGCCAGGCAATCGGTTTTTGTGCTTTTAGCGAACAAAGACAACAAATGAAGATTATAGAAAGAAATACTTTTTTCATTGACTAAGTGTTTTTGATATATTTGTTTTCATTGCTTTAACAGCAGGAATAACTGCGGCTGCCGCACCAATAATTATAGAAGCAATCAATAGCGAAAGATCCGTTAATGTTGCCCATTTTTGCAATGTGTAATTAAAGTTATTATCAGTATAAGAAGATAGTAAGAACATTGCCAAACGGCTGGTCACAAATCCTACTATATATCCGATAATCGCAAAACTTATCCCTTCCAGAATAACGATAGCAAACAATCGAAATCGACTTCCTCCCATAACGCGTATTAAAGCCAACTCATATTTTCTTTCTTTTAAGGAGTTCAGAAGAGAGATAAATATACTCAAGGCTGAGATTAGGATTATAAATCCACTTATGTAGGTCAAGGCTTCTATTCCAAGGCCCAACAAGGAGTACAGGCGATTTATTTCCTGCACCGGGGATGCCGCCTGCATATTTGTCGATTTATTGATCAGCCGTGGCAAGGTGATAGCACCCATAGGACTTTGATACTGGATTAACAACGTTGTTATTTCTTTGTGGTTTTCTCCTTTCTCGTGTTCATGCTTCTCATGGCTGTGATCACAATCTGCATCGTGCTCATGATCATGTCCTCCATCTGTATTATGCTCATGATCCTGTTCTGCCTCGCTATGCTCGTGATGATGCTCATGGCTATCATGTATTTTCCATACACTCTCAATATTGGTTAAGATCAATTGGTCGAGCACCGTCCCTGTTTCTTTAAAGATGCCTGTTACTGTATAAGGAGTACTCTCATGTACATCATCCGACTCTGCCGATAGACCGTGTACTCCTGCAAATTGCCGGCCTATTGCTAAACCTGTTTTTGAAGCAACTTTCGAACCTATCGTTACCTCAAAGTCTTTTAGCCATAAGCTTCCCGCTTGTATTTGTCCATTATAAATAGTGGGGTATGCCTTATTGGTTCCAACTATGCGGAATCCGTTAAAGTTATCTCCAAGAGCAAGAGGAATAGCTTGTTTAATCAAAGGGTTCTTACTCAGTTCTATTGCCTCATTATAATCTATATTTCCGGTTGGATAGTCAACATGGTAAATTCCTGATAATATAAGTTGTAAAGGGCTGCCTTTAGCTCCTACAACCAGATCTATTCCTCCGGCATTTTTATCCATCTGGTTTTCAAAAGAGTCTTTAAGGAGGAAAACCAAAGAGATAATGGTTACTCCGGTTGCAAAAAGAATTATATTCAAAACCGAGGATAACGGACGGCTCTTTATTTGTTTGAAGTTGAATTGTATAATATTCATGTCAGTTTTTCAAGATTCTAAATGAACGATTTTTGAGAAAGCCTGAATAAGCCTGTTGTCATGTGTGACGATTACCAACCCCGCCTGAAGTTTTTCAGCTTGGTAGCGAAGCAGCTTTACAGCTTCTCTACAATTTTTATCATCAAGGCTGGATGTCGGTTCATCTGCGAGGATTAGAGAGGGTTTATTTATAACAGCCCGTGCTATAGACAGGCGTTGTAATTCTCCCTGACTCATCTCATTTGTTTTACGATTCCGACAATGCACTATATTTAAAGTCTCAAAAAGGCTATCCATATATATATTATCTACTGACAAGTTATTAAGGGATACTGCCATCTTTAGATTTTCCTCTGCTGTTAACGATTTTATAAATTGAGGCGTTTGAAAAACAATTCCGATTTCCCGTCTTCTGTATTTATCCAACTTGGTACCTCTTAATTGAGCAATGTCATTTCCTTTTATCAAAATACTCCCCCTTTTGGGTGTAACCAGACCTGCAATCAGGTGAAGTAATGTTGTTTTCCCACAACCCGAAGCTCCGGTAATAAGCAAATGTTCTCCTTTTTCACACACAATATCCGGAAACACGAACGTATCGTTCTTATTATAAGAATATTGAACACTATTTGTTATTAAGTTTTTTTCCATAACCAATAAAATTTTCAACAAATGTAATTATTTTTCCATACATGCAACTGTGTTGCAAATGAATTTATATTACATTTGCATTATTGGTTCGTTTCAGATTTAAAATACATCATTATGGAATCTGTCAAAGAAATATTACACAGGAATAATTTAAAAGGAACATCTGCCCGTATTGCCATCTTGAATACGATTATAGGCAGTGAGGATCCTTTGAGTGAATCCGATATAAAAAAAAGAATACATGAAATTGACAGGGTAACATTCTATCGCTCAATTAAAAGTTTGTTGGATACGAAAATTATTCAGGGTATGATCACTCAAGGTAAAATAATCAAATACACCTTCTGTCATGAGAATCATAGCAGTGAAACAGCAGTCCGGTTTTATTGTACCGAGTGTAAAAAACTGACAGACGTGGAGATAGAAGCCCAGATTCCTGTTGTTCCGCAAGGATATACGGAAAAGACATGCAGTATAACTATAACCGGAATTTGCAAAGCATGTAATAATTCAGATGAAGAACAATAATGGTTTTTGTAATCTAACATCAAAATATAAAAGGTTTAATAATGAAAGAGATCAAAGAAGAATATAAATTAATTGAATTCTATGCAAACTGGTGTGCTCCGTGCCGCACATTCGAGACCACTACTGCCTCAATAGAGAAGAAAAATGAGAACCTGAATATTCAAAGAATAGATATAGATTCCCATCCGGGTCTAGCCCTACAGTTTGGAGTTCGCTCTATACCTGCATTGACACTGCTTAGAGGAGAAACTGAGATTTGGAGAAATTCAGGTATGATATCTGAACCTGAACTGGTTTCTGTATTAGCAAAGCATTTAGATAATAAATAAAAAGAAGATGGAAGTAAGCAATCTATTTTATGGAATACTAGCCGCATTAGGCTATGTATTACTACAATCGCTGTTTATTGTTGGTGTGCGAATCGCTGGCGATGACAGCACCGAAATTCTACCCAACGGAAAACAAAGGGATCGTATGGGGATGATATTATATCCGGTTTTAAAATACCTGAGCCGAACAAAACAGGAAAAAGTATACTATGATGGTTCTCAGTTTACGAGTCTCATAGATCAGATTCGGATGGCGCTACCCGATTTGGATATGATTGAAGGAGGTGGTCGATTGAAAATAATAAAGAGAGGACAGTCTTTGGGGATATATGTCAATAAAATAGAAGATGCACTCTATCATATTGACAACAGGGTAAAGATGGAAATAGAAGAAGGATTGCTTCGGTTTTACAGAATGGACGAGCAATACCGGCTCAATAAATACCTGCGGAAACCTATTCTTCAATGCCCTATTTGCATGGCCTCAGTCTGGAGTATACCCAGTTATTGGATACCCATTATATATAAGTCCGGATTTAATATGGAGATATTGTATCTGGGAGCAATTAATATCTGTGTGGTAGCTTGTGTCAATGCCCTTATCTGGATGAAGTTCAAATCTATGCAAAAATCATTATTATAAAACGAATTATCTAATCAAACAATGAAGGGCAAGATATCCGTGACAATAATAACCGGTTTCCTCGGAGCCGGAAAGACTACTCTTATCAATAACCTGATAAAGAAGCACCCTGATAAAAAATTTGCTATTATCGAAAATGAATTTGGCGAAATTGGCTTGGATGGGAGTTTTATTATCGGAGCTGATGAAAACATATTCGAACTGTCCAACGGATGCATCTGCTGTTCGTTGAACGCCGATTTTTATGAACTGATCAATAAGTTACAAACAGGAGGCTATGATTTCAACCATTTATTGATTGAAACAACGGGCATAGCCGATCCTACATCGATCGTAAATGCTTTCCTTTCCGATTATGAGATCATTGAACGTTTTACTATTGATTCAGTTATCTGTCTGGCGGATGCCGTCAATATTGAAGATCTGATAAATTCAGAACCGGAAGCCCGTAAACAATTGACTATCTCCGATATTATCCTGCTGAACAAAATAGATTTGGTAAGGCAAGGTTACTGCGATGAGCTAATAAGTAAAATACAGGATTTTAACCAACTGGCAACGATATATCCGACTTCACAGGCAGATATTTCACAATTAGAAATTTTAGATACCCATCAATATTCAGGTAGAAAAATAGAACAATCAGTTTCGACTTTTAAAAATCTGGCCTTTCTAGGTAATAATAATCTGAAGCATGATATCAAATCAATCGGAATCTCCATTCCCGGAGATCTGGACTTTGAGCGTTTCCGCTTCTGGTTCGAGACGATCCTCTTTTTTGCGAAATATCGGCCATACCGTGTAAAAGGGATTCTCAGTTTCAAAGATGTACCCGAAAAATGTATTCTGCATGCGATAAAAGATAATTATGTCTTTGACAGGGGTGATTTATGGAAGCCGGATGAAGAACGTTATTGCAAGCTCGTATTTATCGGTCGTAATCTGGATAATCTGGAAATAGAAGAAAATATATACAAATTAAGAGCAGAATAATAAACTAAAAAAATAATGAATAAGATACCAGTAACAGTCTTAAGTGGCTTTTTAGGAGCCGGAAAGACAACCATATTAAATCATATTCTCAATAACCGCGAGAATATGAAAGTCGCTGTAATAGTCAATGACATGAGCGAAGTCAATATAGATGCACAGTTAGTGGAAAAAGGTTCGGCACTTTCCCGCACAGAGGAAAAGCTGGTACAGCTCAGTAACGGCTGTATATGTTGTACTCTGCGCGATGATCTTGTAAAGGAAGTAACCCGCTTAGTTGAGAACGGAAATTTCGACTATCTGCTGATAGAAGGAACGGGTATAGCTGAACCTATGCCGATAGCCCAGTCATTCAGTTACGCTTTCGAAGATCTGGGCGTTGATCTGACTAAAATTTCACGTCTGGATACAATGGTAACCGTTGTTGATGGATTCAATTTTTATAATGATTTCGGATCGTCTGAAACATTAACAGACAGGGATCCTGATAATACGATCAGCGAACGTTCCATTGTAGACCTCCTTGTGGAACAGATTGAATTTGCTAATGTCATTGTTCTGAATAAAGTAGACCTGATATCGGCACATCAACAGGAAGAAATGAAACGTATTATCCGAAAACTAAATCCGGATGCAAAGATTATTCAAGCTAATCATGGTAAGATTGATCCGAAAGAAATACTAAATACTCATTTATTTGATTTTACTGAGGCTGCTCAAAGTTCGGGTTGGCAGAAAGAACTTCAGAATAAACATACTCCCGAAACAGATGAATACGGCATCGGCTCATTTGTGTTTCGTGAGCATCGCCCCCTACATCCCAAAAGATTCAAGGAATATTTAAGCAAAAACTGGGATGCAGGCATTGTCCGCAGCAAAGGATTCTTCTGGCTGGCAAGCCGTAAGAATGAGGCATTATTACTGAGTCAGGCCGGAGGTTCTATCGTGGTGGAACGTATCGGTTCTTGGTGGGCTTCTTTTCCAACAAAAGAACGAAATCAGCATCCTTCGTTTCAGGCGAATGAGGAATATATTATGGGACGTTGGGATAAGGCATGGGGTGACCGTATGAATGAAATAGTATTTATCGGACAGGATATGGATGAGAAAAAGATCAGACAAGAAATGGAATACTGTCTCTGTACGGACATTGAATACAATGCCTATCAGAATGAACTATTGACAGATAATAACTGGGACTTTTTATAAAAAATATTTAATGAAATTTACTTATACACTACTGACACTGGTTTTATACTGTTTCAATCTATCAGCTCAATCTTCATTCAAAATCAGCGGGTTTGTGATGAATGAAGATAAGATGCCGATAGAGGCAGTATCTGTTTCTGTGACAGGAAATAATAATGCGACACGTACTGACCGGAATGGCTTTTTTGAACTAACTCTTTCAACTTCGGGGACTATAATGCTCCACATTGATGCGTTGGGATATTTTCCTCAGTCAACACAATTAAGCGTAAGGAATAATATACGTCGAGACTTTATTCTCAGAAAGAATAATATAGAGTTGGAAGAAGTCATTGTCAGCGGAAATAATAAGAGAAATCTTCAAATGAAATCAGCTCAGAATCTCGTTCAGGTTGATAAATCATATATCGAAGATAATTTCTCGGGAAGCCTGATGCAAAGCCTGGAGAAAATACCGGGTGTTAGGGCAATGACTATCGGTTCGGGGCAATCCAAACCGGCTATCAGAGGACTTGGTTTCAACAGGATGATGGTTACCGAGAATGGAATCAAGCACGAGGGACAACAATGGGGTGAAGATCACGGACTGGAAATAGATCAGTTTTCGGTAGATAATATTGAAATATTAAAAGGCCCGGGTTCTCTATTATACGGAGGCGATGCCATCGGTGGAGTAATCAGTTTACGCAATAATTATGTTCCTTCAGCTAAAATCGAAGGAAATATAAATCTCTATGGCAGAAGCAATAATGAATCACTTGGTTTTTCCGGTCAGATAGCAGGACGAAAGAATCGGTTCTATTATAAAGTAAATGCCACCTATGTGGATTATGGAGATTACAAAGTTCCCACTGATAGCATACAGTATTATTCTTATTATATAAAATTAAAGGACAGGCGACTCCGAAATACTGCCGGAAAAGATAGAAATGCCGGAATTACACTCGGATACATCGATAAAAATTTTAGAAGTAACTTTTTGATATCCGATGTATATTCGAAGAGTGGTTTCTTTGCTGATGCGCATGGACTAGAAGTGCGTATGTCCGATATAGATTATGACAAATCCTCTCGGGATATTGATTTGCCCTATCATTCGGTGAATCATTTTAAGGTTATCAATAACTCCCATTTACAACTCGGGACATTGCATCTTGAAGGAAATTTCGCTTACCAAAACAATTTGAGAAAAGAACTATCAGAACCTGTTTCGCATGGATATATGCCTATCCCGCCCGACGCCTTAGAGCGTAAATTTAATAAGAATACATACACGTCCAATATCTCCTTCAAGCTGCCATTAAAGGATAAACACTCTCTGCAAGGAGGAATTAATATTGAGCACCAGCATAACTCGAGAGGCGGATGGGGTTTTATTATACCTGATTTTCGGACAACTAGCATAGGAGCTTTTCTCTATGATCGCTACTTTATTTCCGAAGATTTAATTGTCAGCGCGGGTGTACGTGCCGATCAGACAGATATTCACATAGACAGTTATCGCGATTGGTATCAGACGCCTGTGGAAAATGGAGATTGGGTATACAAAGAACGGGCATCAAACTTGAAAAGAGCTTTCAATAGTTTCACATGGTCAGCAGGTATTAATTATAACAAAGACAGTTGGATGCTTAAAGCCAACGTAGGTAAAAGTTTCCGTGCTCCGACCCCCAAAGAGCTGGGATCTGATGGGGTGAACTATCACATATTTCGTTACGAAAAAGGAGATAAGAACCTGAATGCGGAGGAGTCTTATCAGATAGATCTGGGTATCAATTGGAAGAATGATGTTCTGGATATTCAGGTAGAACCTTATCTGAATTACTTCCCCAACTATATCTACCTGAACCCGACATCGGCTTATTACGAAGGCTTACAGATGTATTATTATACACAGGCAAAAGTCGTAAGATACGGATGTGAAGCCAGCCTGGAATATAAACTAACCCAACAGATCACATTAGGATCACAAGGTGAATATTTGTATGCAGAGCAGCTCTCAGGAGATAAGAAAGGTTATACCCTTCCATTCTCTCCGCCTTGGTCTTCCAATTTTACGATTGCTTATCATCCAAAAAATAAAATATTCGGGACGGATGGCGATATTCAGCTAGAGTATAAAATAGTAGGAGCTCAGGATAGAATTGTACCGCCCGAAAACCAAACAGATGGCTATCAATCCCTGAATATATCATTGGGGCGTAGCTGGCAAATAAATCAAAACCAAATAAAAATACGCATGCAAGGACAAAATCTATTGAATAAGAAGTATTACGATCACACAAGTTATTACAGGCTGATAGATGTTCCCGAACCGGGACGGAATGTATCGGTTATGATCGGATATAATTTTTAAATGAATACACTAAATCTTATTTATTTTCTAACCGGGCATATATAGCCTACTTAATTAATTAAATGTTATGAAACAAAAATTTCTATGGGGAACAATCCTTTTTCTAAGTATGTCATTATTCATCTTTTCATCATGTAGTAGTGATGACGATGATGATAATCCTGCAAAACCGGTTATAAACCTGACTGAAGTTGGTAGTGAAAACAGCAAGATCGGAGTTGCCGGAAGCGATCTGCATCTCGAAGGCAGCATTGTTGCTGATGGGATGATAAAGCAAATTGATGTTGAAATTCATCAGGAAAGTGGAGGTAACTTTAAAATTGAAGAATCATACAAAGACGGGAAATATATCGGGGTAAAGAATGCCGATTTCCATGAACATATCGATATTCCGGCTGATGCTCCCGCGGGAGATTATCATCTGCATTTTACGGTTACAGATCAATTCGGACAAACTACAACGGTGGAGTCGGAACTGACTATCGAAGCTGCACCAGTGAATATTACGATTGAAAGTTTAACTTTTGGCGCAGGGCATGATTTCGCTGATAATAAGATCGGATATATAGGTACTGCCCCTGTTGTAGAAGCAACATCTATTAAAGCTGAAAATGGAATTGACAAGATATTTGTAGAAATTCACAGCGAGGGAGAAACTGCTGCTTTTGAACTGGATACAACTTATACTTATGCAGGTGAAACCGAATTAATCGATTTCCACAAACATCTTTCAATCCCGGAAAATGCTCCGGCAGGAGATTATCATCTGCACTTCAAAGTATATGATAAAAATGGCAAATCTCTTGAAAAATCAATGGATATAGAAATTAAAGAGACAGGAATTGCTATATCCGGTTTAGAAATAGGAAGTAATAATTCAGCGGTAGCATCGAACATCCATACTGAGTTTAAGGTAAATGCTGCAGATCCTTTGACCTCTATTCGTGTCCGCATTTATAAAGCCGCAACTCCGACAATCTATGTCTTCAATGAGACATATTCTGATGAATTTTCAGCTGGTAACGTAAAAGAGTACACTTTCCATAAGCATTTAAACGCAACCGGTGCTGTAGCTGGAGAATATGTAATTGAAATAAGAACAAATGATGCGAAAGGAGCCAATAAAACCATAAAAGAGAAATTGACTATTACTGGAGCATAATAAATTATTAAATATCAATAGCAGATAGTTTTTGAAAAAGGACTATTCGCTAAAAATAAAGAATATGATAAATAGAAAAATCATTTTATACTGTCTTGTTTGCCTTTTTGTTATGGGGTGTAGCAACGACGATGATGATAGTCAGGATATGGAAAAGCCTTCCATCGATATGAGTGGCAGCAATGCTTTTCCTCAGAACTGCATTATTTTGTATCGGGGCGAAAGTTTTCCTTTCAGAGCGGTATTTGCTGATAATCAGGAATTGGGAAACTATAATATCGAAATACATAATAATTTCGATCATCATTCGCACAGTACAGATGATGTGGAGTGCGATCTGGAGCCAAAGAAAATTCCTGTAAAAGCTTTTGTTTATAATCAGGATTTTACGATTCCTTCGGGTCAAAATACTTATCAAGCCAATAATGAGATTTCAATACCCTCGGATATAGATACCGGAGATTATCATTTTATGGTTCGGCTGACAGATAAGGCCGGATGGCAACAATTAAAAGCGATAAGCTTAAAGATAAAGGATCGGAATTGAAACCATTTGTATTTAAAAACCGAATATATTAAATTGTATTCGGTTTTATTTTTTTAGACAATCAGGGCATATACCCTCAAGCAAGATTTGAGCCGATTCGACATGATATCCTGATGGTAAATGTAGGTTTCTATCTAATAGAGAAGAGTCTAAGCAAGTAACTTTATCACAACGAGTACAATGAAAATGCGGATGTATCCTTGATAAAACCAACTGGCTGCTTAAGGCATATTTTACAGTTGTGTTATTCAGAACAATACGATGTATCACTTTAGCTTCTTCTAATGTTTTAAGAGAGCGATAAAAAGTAACACGATCAAATAAATCTAAAAATGCATCTTTAATTTCATTTTCAGTTAAAGCTGTATCGTCGCTTTCTATCAGTTTATCGATAATACATTTACGACAAACCGTTTTCTTGACACCATGCTCTTTTAATATTTGTTCTGCATTCATAGTTATTCTTTTTACAAAAATAATAAAAACCTTAACATAAGTCTATTGGCAAATATTGTTTTTGATAATATGATAAGATAACCGCTTTTAATTAATTGAATGCTTTAACTAGTATATGGGTAGCTTCTAGAGCTTTCGTAATTTCAGAACTCTTTATTTGTTCGATCTTAATTAATGACGATTTCTTTTTTTACTAGAAAATCTGGCTATTACCGAGATAGAGAAGAAGTAGAGCCTAATATTAAATCAGTTTTTTAATAAATTAGAAAACAGGATTCAAGTATAAAACCTGAATCCTGTAGTTCTGCGTTTACAAAGCATTGTATAAAACCTTCATGGATGATTCTTATCTATGAAGCATATCAGGTTCTATTTTAGCGTTTATTATTTCTCAAACACACAAATATCTAAAACAGTCCCACCTGTACTTAAGACCGGTGATTTACTGGATTCCTTAGCTACAGGATCGTACGAGAACAATCCTACGCCATTTGATTTAGTAGTTAATCCAAACAATATCTTGTTATCAATCTCTGTAATTACTCCTGAATAGTTATTTGTCAGAGGGAGATCTAGAATTTCCATTGTTTGATCATAAAGATTTGCTTTTACAGCATAGATATTTTTATCATTTAAATAATCTGGCGGATTGCTAACCAATGCTGGACAAGTTCCGAATAAATATACTTCTCCGTTCTTATAGTAATGATTAAATGAGGAGTGGCTGAATTTTCCTCCTTCGACTCCGGCAACCGTTTGATCTGTTATATTGAAGAAATAATCTTTGTCAAATTCAGTTTCTCCTTTCTTTATTCTCAGAAAACCAGATTTTTGCTTTTCACCTCCATACCCCATAGAAGCCCAACAAGTAACATAGATATCTCCTTTTTCATCAATAAACATGCCTCCACCGAAATAACTGGTTGATGATCCTCGCTGGTCAGACAAAAGCTTGATGGGAGTATCTGTCTTTGCATCTATTGCCAACACATAGGCTCCATCTTTTGTTATAGGCATTGATGTCAGTTCCATACATCCGACAAATAATATATCATCTCTTAGGATCATTCCTAGTGGATTAGGTGTGGAACTGCCATTTACACCCCATCTTTCATCCTGTAAGTTTATTTCTCCGGTTTTAGCCATCGTAGAGGGATTAAAAATAACGATTTTGTTATCCATCACAACCGAAGCATAAGCTTTAGTCTCACTCACAACCAGTATATGCCCAATATTTGCGTTTGCATTACTGGATAGTGTAAGACTACCATTCTCAGATAGCAGGCCGTTTTCTAAACGAATGTATTTTTTTATAGTAGCATTGTAGTGTGTCGGATTGTAAAAGACCCAATCCCCAAAAGATTCGATATATGCTCCGTCATACACTTCATGTCCATTATTAAATCCGACAGTTCCAACGTGCAGGTCTTTTACCGGAACAATGAAAGCAGTGCTGCCTGCATCTACTTTAGTCGAGATTACTATTTTTGCTTTACCTCCGGATTCTTGTCCTGGGGTATCGTCATCATTAGAGCAAGAAAGAAAAGCAATGCATGTCAATGATAGCACGAATAAATTAAATTTGTTCATCATATTATTAATATATTTACAATTAAAGTTTTAAACTGGTCCATCTTATTTTAATCTGGAATGTACGCCCGGGAAGTGGATAATTAAAATTCGTCTGTCGCTCATTATCTAATATATTATCACATTCAAGGCCAAAAGACAAACGTCTGTTCATAACAGCATATTCCATTCCAAGAGTATGTATTAATGTTGTCGGAATATTATAATTTTGGTTCGAACTCAGTCTGTAACCATAGTAATACTTATCGGTAAATGATCCTTCATAGTAGAATCTTGAATATTGAGCTTTACCTCCAAACATATTATTTTTTCGATAATCCAACATCCAGTTAGTATATAGAATAGGGATATGCGGCATCTGTAAATTATAGCTGGCATCGGGACTATTGGTACCTCCAATATATTTTGTCTTATTGATTGATTTTTGCCAGGTAATATTGGAAGATATATACCAATTTGCGTTTATATCCCATTTTATTTCAGCTTCCAAACCATAGAGTTGAGCTTTTCCAACATTATAATGTCCGTAATAACCTGCATTAGTACGCAATTGGATCATATTTTGCACATCTATCAAGAAAGAGTTCGCTTCCACCTGTAAACGGCTATTGCTTGAATAATAACGATCAAACATTATTCCGATATTATAGTTGTCAGCTTGTTCCGGTTCTATCTTCGAATTTGATATAACAGATGCCCTGTCTCCTAAAACCTCATCCTTCTTCGGGAGTCTGTAATTATGTTCATATGCTGCTTTAACAAGCCAATTTCGCGCAAAATCATATTTGAGAGCAAGGCTGTATCCCCAGTACATGTCATTCCGATTTAACTCTTCCGGTTCTTTTGTTGTCCCATAGAATGTGTTTACCATTTTTCCGGATAAATGATAATTGTAATTACGCCCTGTCAGAACAGTTGTTAACTTATCAGTAAACCATCTATTCTCAACGGATAATGATGTAATTATTCCGGTTAGAGTAGATGCTTCATTGGTGAAATTTGTTTTCATATACCTGTCTGCAATTGTATCTCTGAATTCGGTGTGAACCAAATTGAAATTATTATTCAAATTCACAGACATATGGGAGGACAAATGATATTTGAAATTCAGATTGTAACGATAATCCTGAATTCTGTCATCCGAAAGGTTCGGAACTGTACCTATTTCACCCCGTCCACTATTTGCTAGTTTATTTCCAGCAAAATCATATAAATAAGTAGATGTATCACTCAGGCAAGAGATATAATAGGCAGCCATTCCTGATAATTTAAAGTCTAATTTTTCAGTTAGGAATTTTTTCTTTTCTAATTTGGGGGCAATTCCGAATGTTGTGACTTCGGTTTCTGCATATCGTATATTATTAGCAACACCCTGTATTTGTTTTTTTGTTTTATATACTGATACTTCTATTTCTGCCTCATCGAAATATCTGTTTTCAAAACTTAGAGTCGAAGCTAAAGCAAAGTTTTGGTATTTATTATGGTCTCTTTTTATTTTCAATCCATCAACATATGGAGATAGCATAGTGTAGTTATTTTTTGCACTTAACCCTGCCCCATATAGTGTTAAATACATTTGTGATTTAGTCAGATATTGTTTTAGTGTTATACTGACATCCTGTATATCATAGGATTTAAAAGAATAAGCTGCATCCAGATATCCTCCTTCCGGGTCAATAGTTATAATATTTATTGCGCCACCTAATCCGTCTCCACCAAATTCAGGAGGAACAATTCCTTTGTAAATTTCCACTCTATCTATAAATTGGAGCGGGATATCGTTAATAGAGAAACTTCCATCGGGTGTATTTAGTGGTATTCCATTAATGTATATTTGAACCCGATTACCTTCTAAGCCTCTTACATTTATTTTTGTCTGATCACCGACACCTCCGGTACTTCTTAATTTAACACCAAGCTGATGATTCAATACATCGGAAATAGAAGTTCCTCTTCCAGCAAAAGAAGATCCATCAATTACCGTAACGGGGACCCCGGATCGTTTCACTTCACGGACTTCTCTGCGGTCACCTTTGGCCGTTATAGTTACTTCATCTAACAATTTTGGATCGTTTCTCAAATAAATCGACAGTTTCGTCGTTTTCTGATTCTCTATACTAAAAACTCTGTTTTCCTGAAGCATGCCAATATAAGATACTTGTATCTCATATTCTCCATCCTGTAAATTTGAAAAAACAAAGCGTCCTTGAGAGTTAGAGAGAGTTGTTTTGTTTAAAGCGCTAATAGTGACATTGACTCCCGCTAAAGGTTCTTTACTCTGTTTATCGTATACCACTCCAATAACCGATTGGGCCTGTATTATTGTTATCTTTATAAAAAAAGCAAATAATAAGAATATTTTATACTTCATAATATATCTGTCATTTTCATACCTACTTATCGGTACAAAAAATAATTAAAATCATTATATAATGCGATTTTAGCACATTTAGGTCTTTTATACTTTTGTATGATATAAAACAACCGCAAAGCTACTTCGGTACACAAAAAGGAGTTTAGCTTAAACGGATTATAATTTAGTCAATTCGGATTATTATGCCTGATTTTTTTTCTGCAAGTTCAAGCATGCAATTTATTGGCACTGATTTGTATAACAAAGAAGAATTATCAGGTGCAGGAGAATTAGTATTGGAAAAATACTCTTTGGAAAGTGAACTTTTCAAATCTTATTATCAGTGTATTACCACACCTCAATATAAGTTATTTAATACGGAAACAAATAGCAAGAGAGATATAACTCTAATCTCATCTGGTCCACAAAATATTCCTCTAAGTTTAAATATTAATCTAGGAGGAGATTTCGATTACTGCTATCCACAAATTAATAATAGAAAAGAACATTGGAAAGGTAACACTTTGAATTTATATTCTTCGCGTGAAATGATAAGTCAATCTTTTTTCCATCGAAATGAGAAGACAAGACAGTTTGCGATTGTATTTTCTTATGATTACTTAACGAAATTATCTAATCAGACTCCACAGTTGTTTGACTCAATTTTGAATGATTTTGAAAATAAAAAGACTTATAAGAGGTTTGATAATAATTTGTTATGCAGTCCTCGTATAATAATGCTTACTCAGGAGATTATTAATACTGATTCTAAAGATCCTTTATTTTCAATTTTATTAGAATCTAAAATCCTCGAAATATTATACCTTTCTTTAAGTAAAGATCTCGGAGAGATTAACAAGCTGTATTTTCATGAAAAAGAGAAAATTATAGAAGCTCGTAATATTCTTTACAATCTCTATCAGAATCCACCTAGTATTTGTCGTTTGGCGTCAATGATTGGCTCGAATGAATTTAAGCTTAAACAAGGATTCAGATTATTATACAATAACACGGTCTATGGAGTATTATCAGAATACCGGATGGAGAAAGCAAAGCAATATTTATTGGATACACAAATGCCTGTTTCGGAGATTGCTTTACAAATTGGATTTGAACACCAAAGCAGTTTTTGTAAAGCTTTTAAACGTCAGTTTTTAATGACACCCGTTGAATATAGGAACAGCAGATAAAAGAGAAGAAATTAATAGAAATTGGAGTAAGACAAGGTTTATTTTTTATCTTTACAAAAGATAAGTTGCTCTTTAAAATCGTGAGGAAATTAAGCGGATCTAAGAACCAAGTTGGTTTCTAAATCGTTACCTATCGAGAAACTAATAGCGCGTAATCTACTGACTAATAGCTGATAAAAGTTTTCCCTATGTCTTGCTACGTGTGTCGTAAGCTGCTTCTTGATTCCGCACAAATCGGCAATTTCCTTCAGGTAACTATTCATCTTTTGATTCGTTAGAAGAGGTAAAACTTTACAGTCAGCTTGCTTATCTCTATATTTCTCTATTATTTCCAAAGGAATACTCATCAAAGGAACTGTAACAGGAGTATCTGTTTTCTCTCTTTTTGTTATAATCCAAAGATTACCATCAACTCCTTCCTTTATGTTATCATAAGTCAGATTCTTTGCATCAACATAAGCAAGACCCGTGTAGCAAGAAAAAATAAAGATATCGCGTACTTTGATTAACCGATCGATTGTTAATTCTTTCTGCTTTATTTTCTGTAATTCTTCTTCTGTTAAATACCCTCTGTCTACTTTCTTTATACGAATTTTGTAATTAGCAAATGGATCATGTTGCATCCAGCCATTATTACGGGCAATAATTATTATCCGCTTGAAAAATTGAATGAACTTCGCTGTAGTATTTGCGTTACAGTTACATTCAGTTCTTAGATAATTTTCAAAATCTACGATAAATTGATATTTAATCTCTTTGACATTAATATCCGAAATGCTATACTTATATCTCATAAAATCCGAAAGTCTTGTATAAGTCACTTTGTATTTTTGCAAGGTCGCTTTAGTTTTATTAATACCAAGTAAGGATTCTACATCTTTATTATGGTTGTTGAACAACTCCAGTAACATTGTATTATCCGTAGATATTCCCAGATAAGCATTTTTCAGTTTTTCGGCAGATACGAAATTATCTCTTTCAAAAATATCTCTGTACATGTTATGGAGGCTTGTCTTGCAAGAATCAAGAATACGATTGATATTCATGGCTTCCCTTGTTTTACCACCGGCTTGGCTGGCACTAGCATCCCACATATCAACATGAATGTCGGTGTGAATATTAAAACTTACGGATTCACCTGAGATTGTTACCCTGCAGAAAATAGGGGTGAACGAATTTTTCTTCATTTTATCTTTTCTCAGATAAAAGATGATTTTAAAGGTACTTTTTGCTGCTTTCATAACTCCTCGTTTTTAATCGATAAAATCAATTTATACTATTAATAATTAGGAATTTACACACTTCCATATTCGAACAAGATCGTGCCAATACCGGACAAAATATAGGGTGAACGAATTTAGATTTAGGGTGAACACTTTGGGGACAAATCTTTGTCTGAAAGTGGCTATTTTATGTCTTCTTGTGGAAAAGTAGAAACATAAAAAAATCCTACAATCTATTGATATTGTAGGATTTATCTCTTTTTTATCGCCTTTTGGCTTTAATCTCCGCGGAGAGAGAGGGAACTTTGCCCTCAAATCTGTATATTGTATATCAATTGGTTAGACCATCGATATTTTTTGAACCACCAAATAACCCACGCTTTTTATTCACTGTTTTGCAATGAGTTACACTAAAAGCAAAGATACAATTTATTTATATATTAGCCCGAGAAATGGATAAATATTTTATCCAAACTATACAAAATCCAATTTTCAAATATACTTGCATTTTGCTTGAGCTACATATCTTCCAGAGAAAGACCTTTCAGCTCAACTTTATATTTTGACAACTCTTTCTTTATAGAGTCAACCTTTGCCTGAAGAAGATTTAAATCAATTTTCTTCGGATTACGTTTTACTTCGGCAATAATAGCTGTCTTATCCAAATCATTCAGTGCTATCAGATCAATTTCATTCAATCCTTTATTGTCCCAATAGCTACCAATCATAGTAACCCTCTCCTCCTCTACCGTTTTTGCCTGAAAATATTTCTCCAAGATCAATCCGCTGTATTGCTCGTAGTTCTTATCAATATATTCGCGAAGCAGTTCATACTTTCCCATTTCAATTAACGATTGGTTCGGGAAAATAAACCTAAACCAAAAACGAAGATAATTATCATTCAGACTCCAACGGTTTTTGCGACTCTCCGGTTTCGAAAACATCGGTTTGTTTCTTATAATAAGAGAATACTCCTTCTCTAGATTTACCAGATAGGCTCCTGTATTTTTTTCGATAATAGAATCAATTTCACTTTGGGTAGTCTTTCCTGAAGCTATTAACTGCATAATGGAAAAGTATGTGCCATACTCCTTTCCAAACTCAGAGACAAGTAAATCTTTACCTTCACCAAGAAAGGGTGAATTCGGGCTTGTGACCATATCCAGCATCTTATCTTTTGTAACCGCTCCAGCTTCCATTAATAAATCCAAATATTTAGGGACTCCTCCGGTAAGCATATACAGGCACAGAAGATCCTCTGCCGTGTATTTAGGGTTATAATCATTTAATATCTCTTTGATGACACTTACGGCAAATGGTTTCAATATCATTTTTGATGTAAGACGGCCAAATAAAGGTTCTTTCCTATTCTCAAAAATCTTCATCATCATTGAATAGATAGAGCCGGAAGCTATAAAATTGATTTTAGCCTTGTCTTTATACTGATCCCAAAGATTCTGGATATCACTGAATATAGATGAATTTATATTATCAAATTCTTGAAACTCATCAATTATCAGCGTATAATGTTCTTTTGTGGCAACAATAAGTAATTGCTCAAAAAGGTCTTTAAATTGGGTAATACTTCCGAATATCTGTATACCCAAAACTCTTGTTGCATCTTTTTGAAACTGTTCACAAAGAAGTGGCTCACTTTTTCGGGAAACAAATAAATATAAATATTTTTGACCTTTTACAGATTCGAGGAGAAGAGATGTTTTACCGATGCGGCGGCGTCCGACCATAACCGTAAAGCACGAACTCTTTAGAGATTGCTCCAACGTACGGGCTAAAACCTCTAACTCCTGTATTCTATTATAAAATTTCATCCTAAGTCATTATTTAATGGACATTATCTTAATAACCATTACAAAAATAAAGCATTTTATCTAATTCCTCACCAATTAATAGCATTATTTTAACCACCAGATACAGAATACATAGATATTTAATATATTAATAAAGTAACACAATAGCACAATAGCATCTACATTCATTACTATCTATATCAATCACTTACATACAACACGTAAGGTTGGTGAAAGCGAAATATTGGACGGAAAATACTTTCCAGAATCTTTGTTCCAATTGTGAATTCGAGCGCGATTAAGACGAAAAAAATCTGTTTTCTTGGATATTAAATCGTTTTAATTTCAGATTATTAGTTTGTAATAAAGGGAGCAATACAATTCGATCTGTATATTTGATAGGCCTTGGTATATTCATAGTTTGCCAGATTATCCCTATATTTTTCAGCCAATCGTTTATCATAGTCTTGCGATCGGAAGGAAAAATTCAGATAATGTATATAACGAAGCATAACTGTAGCATACGCCTTTTGTTCTTCATTCACAGCTTTCTCCTGTGCTTTCTCATAATACCGTCGAGCCGTTCCAGCTGTCATGTAGTTACGCATCCATTCAGGGAGACAATCTATTTTAGAATAATCCCGATCATTGCAACTCCAAGAGTAGCGTGTCATCATCCATGAATTTCCCCAATATGTGGTATTAAAATAAGCATCTCCCAGCCTATTATAATAATCAGAATTTTTTTCATCTTTTTGGGAGGCTTTTTCCTCTAGTTCTATCAATTCCTTTATAAAATCGGCTTTGTTAAATCTATAATCGAATGACCGGTATTTATCTGCTTTTAGACCTTTAGGAACAAAAGGGTCTTCGTTGAGATAACTGTTGAAAGAAAAATTTTCACTTCGCCAGTAATCCTGAGGCATGGAGGCAAAAGTAGTATATGCTAATTTCAGTTCATTATTTCTGAATGCAATCGTTCCCTTCAATTCTTTATAGGCATTGATTGAGCTTAGTGACTGACCACATAAGAGTTCCTCGAAAGGAGTTTTGTTCGGCTTTTCCAATAACCTGATAAGCATATCCATATCGGATGTAGTGGCATTTATATCAAAATATACAGTTGTATAGTAAGAATCACCATTTCTGGAATAAGAAAAATACCAATCGCTTTCTTTATTATTATACCAATCGGCTTTCAAACGGAAGAGATTGCCATATACTCTGTTATCCCTTTTCAGATATTCATTTGCTAACGATAAACTAATTGTAAACAGCATCTTATTGTTATCGAAGTTAGGCATTGAAATACGTTCCAAATCAGAGATGTTTTTCACAAAGTAATCTTTGAATTTATCGGATTCAATATTTTGAGTTTTAATTGCCAACCAAAGACTTTCAACTTTCTTTTGTAAAAGTATAGACGGATTAGCTTTATCCGAAATCATAGACATATACTTTTGGGCATCCGATCTGTTCTCTTCTAATAAGGATAAATGTGCTAAACTGATTGCATAAAAATTCTTTATGTCGCTACTTGAACCAGGTAACATATTTAACAAGACAGCTTTCAGCTGACTGATATATTTCATATCAGTTATAAGATTCTCTTGTTGTAATATGGATTCCTCTTCATCGTTTTTGTATTCTTCGGGGTGCTCCTTCTTGTATTTCTCGAACCATTCGTTGTAATATGCACATCGAAAAGGATCGCTGTTTGTGATAGAGTATTTATCGTAGAAAAGTGGAGTTATTATCCAATCTTCCAGTTTGTTGATTTCCCTTTGAATTAAGAATGGAATGTATTTATTGTTTTCGTCTAGTTCAAATGCTTTTTTTATCTGCTCTAGAGACCTTCCCGGATTTTTTAAAGCCATCATAACCAGAGCGATGCTTAATTCCTCCGCTTTAAGCTCTTTTTCATCGAAATTATCTCTGAATAGCTGCACGCATCTGAATTTCTTCTCATCGCAATTATTAAAGACGTGTATCAGCAAACGATGATACTCTATACTATCTGATGGGGTGGCCATAGCTTTAAATAATCCCGCCCATACGCTCATCAGGCTTCTCTGATCTATTTTCCCAAAATATTTTTCATGCGTCTGCACGACTTCGAGATATTGATCGAATTGATAATACAAACGGCATGCCTGAAAGGCGTAGCGTTCTTTCAAAAATTGGGAGAGTTTTGAGTTTAACTTAGCGTTGGCCTTATCTAACAACTCGGATTTAGCTTTTCCCCTTTCATCCCTTCCGTCATCATATCTATTGTAATCCCAATCTTCAAAGTGGCTACTCCTTCCTGCTTCATACAGTTCTGCTCTTTTGGCAAATAGCATGTAGTCGAGTAAGTCTTTGTTTTTTTCTTCTACCAGATACTTAATGAATGAATTGTTTTTAAAAACACTGGTCAACGTATTTTCTTCATATGATAAGATAAATGAAGCCGGATCAGTGTCGTATTGAATAACATATATATCATCTATGGATGGCTTTTTATTGCAGGCTACTTGCCATTCGAGGCAATTACGATAACGATCATTCCCGTTAGGATCGCTCACTAAAGGGTTGTCTACGGGTAAGTAATAGAAAGAAGATGTCGTGTAATAAAATGGCTGCATGCACTTTAACCAAGGCAAAGAGACCCTAAACATCATCGCCCTGTAGTCTGCCTCTGTCTCATAAAATCCACAAGCTTTAGATTGCAACGAAGGAAGTAGAAAAAGACTACTTGCCAAATAAACTATATATTTCTTTAATTTCTTCTGTGCCATAATTTTCAATATATGATTTATTCCAAGAAAAAAATGTTATCCGCGAATACTTGTCCATAGGTATTTCCTTTTTGATATATTGTGCCATATCATTGAGTTCTTTTTTTGATATACTTTCAACTCTTATGATATCTCCTTTCCTCATAAAATAATTCCCGATAACTTTATCTGTCAACGATCTATATCGCCCATTCTCTAAACTTTCATACTCAATAAAATTATCTTTATAATCTTTATCTGTGGCATTGCCTATCAAGCCAACAAATTGCTCGTTCCGAAACAAGACAGCCCAACTAAAAATGGGTAATGCAACATCTAATATTAGTGGATACTTATCGCCTGAAATATATTTCTTCAACTCATCGAGCGAGGCTATCGAATTTTTCACATTAAAATTGTTGGCTGTTTGCATATTATAGCACATTAGTAAACAACGATCGACAGGAGGAACACCTGCAGTTTTAGTCTGTTTATATTGCCACAAACGCAGTGTTACTGTGATATTTTTACTGCTGCAATCTTTTTTGATCCGATTCAGAAAATAGAAAAACTTATCTTTTGTCCCTGCTGTCCAATCGCAGTCAATAAGAATGTCCTTATATCTGTTTTTATATTCGCCAATTACAATATTTCTGAGGGAGTCCTGATTCAAATGTCTATCCTGATACTCCCGTCCATAGAAAGCGCTTGCTCCAAAACTAGTTGTAATATCGTCTATCCGGCGCTTTATTTTTGCACTAAGTGAGTCTAATACCTGTTCGCTACTTTTTTCAAAAACTTTATTGGTTAGGAATACCGAAGGGGTAAAATTAAATGGTAATGAATCATTGCTCCAGATAGAGGCTATTGGTTTGGGTTCTCCCGAGAGATCATCCCAATCTACGTCGAAATAGCGTACATACAGGTGGTTTGCCTCCAATTTATTCCAAAGGGCAGAATCAGAGACATAGCTCGTGTTCCAATAGCAAAAAGACCGTTGTTCATTGCCTGAATAATTATTTCCCTTCTTTTCACATGACATACCCGCAAGTAAAAAAAGGAATATAAAAGCTGCTTGGATAATTATTTTGATGTTCATAAAGTGAAAATCTTATTATTTTATCAAAGTTGTTTTAATCTCTTCATTTCCATAGAAAACAGGAAAGTACATCAACTCTGCTTTTGCAGGATTGAGTGTATAACGACCGGTATATCTTGGCAACAATTCAACGTCAAATACATGTTGCCCTTTCGATAATTTGTTACAGAAAATTACTACTTTTTCTCTATAGTGTTCCCTGTGCGCCTCTTTCCAATAATTACTCCTAGTCTTTGACTCGTAAGAACAGCCTGCCGGAATAGGAATCTCAACTTGTATATATTCAGCATCTCCTGAGAGGTTAAGTGTTGCCCGTAATATCGTGGTTTTACCCTCTTTTAAATCAGCTACGCTGTCATTATCTATCTTGAACGTTGTCGATATTTCAAACCCTTTCGATTTTTCCTTTATCGGATTTTTATTCCACTCCCTTTGATAGGCTGTTACAAATAAAGGCATAGTCCCCGTTTTGCTTATTTGAATTTTTTCTTTTGAATCGAATTTAGCTGTATACGGAAATTCTGAAATTTTGGTTCCATTCATATTCATCACGACATTGGTATAACTATCTGCTCGCTTTAGCATATCAGGCATTATTGTTTGTATAATATGTGATGATTCATAAATATTATTCCATGTATTATTTTGTCTTTGTTCAAAGAAGTAGTTTCGAATACTTTCCAATTCTTTTTCGTGTCCTCCCAGATTTTTCAATATTTGATATGCCAACAGAGTGTTTTCTGTATTTGTTTCATCCGGGCTATAAAAGTATCGCAGTTGAGATTTTCCTTTTTTCTTTTCACCCCAATAGAGAGAGCCAAGAATCGTTTTATCGGAATAATGCATTAATGAATCTATTCTTATCGAATCTTGAAGTCCGATAGAAGACATCACCAGCATTGTTTTTAAGTTGTCCCTAGCTGTTGAATTCTCCAACTGGGAATCCACTTGATATAGATATGTCTTATAATCAACAGCAGCATTCAACCTCTTTAAGAAAATAAGTCTGTCAAGCAATTCACCTTTAGCATATGGCAGTTTTTTATCCACAGTTAAAGGAAGACTAGATAAACTGTTCTTTAATTCTTGTTCAAAAGCTAATGCCAGCGTATGTTTATCTAGTTCTGTTTTGTATCCCGCTTCATCTGCATCAAGTAGTGCATTTATGATGTGTTTCGATATCCACATCACAGATTCACTTTTATTCCACCAACCCCAGAGCCCTTCGTTGTTTTTATTTTTGTTCAGGTCTCTGATAAGACCATTAATTTTCTTGTCTTCTTTAAATTCTTTTCCCTGTATTCTACAGATATACTTCTTTGCCAATAGTGCTTTAATTTTGGATGCTATCTGTTCATTACACATGTATGGATATTGGTCAATACTCTCTATTTCACGCAAGAAAAGATTTAAACTTGAGGCTTCAGCATAAAGGGTAACTTCTCCAAGTTCAGGATCCGTCTTTAATGTATAAGCTGACGAATCATTGATTACTTTAAAATCCCCATAGGTTTGTAGCAAACCTTGCTCAAAAATAGGGAATGAGCGCTCTTCTCCATCAAAATAGCCATTCTCCATTTGCAAAGAATAAGCCAGTGTGAGACTATCCTCATTAATTGCATGCACGGGTATATAGTCTACATGAGAATTACCTATTCTTATTTTTCCAGCTTGCTTGTTATTATCTATATCAATAGTTCGAGTTAATGTTAAACTGTCACCAAAATGATTAGCTACTTTGCCTATGGCATTCAGGCTATCTCCCCTGATAGCGAATCGAGGTGTCGATAGACGTGCAGATAAAGCCTTGAACGCTTTGACACTCATTTGTTTCGTATCTGACTGATTCTTTCCTCCCAAAGCAACGAAATAGACATTCCAGTTGGTTATATCATCGGGATAAGTTACTTCGAAATTTACTTCTCCTTTTTCATCGGTTTTGAGTTTTGGTTGCCAGAATGCATCGTCATGGAAATTCCGTCTAATAGTATTACCCGGCTCTTCATTAGGGATATTCTCAGATTCTGCAATTTTAGAAGAAGATAATGCACTGGTCTCAATCATAATTACGCCATTAGCACCACGTGCACCATAAATAGAAGTTGCTGCAGCGTCTTTCAAAACATTTAGCGATAAGATTGATGATGCATCAATATCTTCGAGAGTACCATCAAAAGGAAGTCCATTTATAATTATTAAAGGGTTTGCTTTAGCATCCGTACTAGATGCTCCTCTAATCATTAAACCTGCCACTCTGCCTTGTAAAACTTGATTGTCAAAATAGCCATCTAAAGGATTGATAGTAACAACAGACCCTGTAAGGCTTGACTTTTTCTGTACACCATAACCAATAACTACCACTTCATCCAATCGCTGTTCATCTGCTTGTATGGTAATATTATAATCATGACCTGTTGACACATTGACTTCTTTGGTCTTATATCCTATATACATCACCTCTAAAGTAGCATTTCCATCTAGATCTACTTCAAACCGTCCGTCAAAATCAGTGATAACTCCTTTGTTTGTATTTTTAATCTTTACAGTGGCCCCGATAACAACATCTTCATTATCCCTCACTATACCGGTCACAATCCGTTTATTTTCATTTTCCTTACTAAATTTACCCGTATCAAATATGGGAGACAAAGAGAGAGTATCTCTTATTGGTTTTGAAATATATGGATTTTCTACAGAGTGAATCTTAATACCTTTGTTGAACAAGTTATATGCAACTCTCGATATTTCAGAATCTTTTTTATAATCGGCAATAGAATCCAGCTTTAAGTAGTTCTTCCCTCCTTTGTGTAACTGTATAGAATAGCTGTATGACGTCGAATCTTTAAAAATGAGATGAAGAGTTAGTTCCTCTGTTGGTAGGTTATTAAAATCTCTGGTTCCTCCATAATAAAGTTGAAAATCCTTCCGGTCCTCTTCTTTTTTTGGCTCGATTAAAATGAGTGCAGGGGTTATTGACATCCCCGTTGTGTCTTTTCCCGTGATCAACTCCAGTTTGTAATCAATACCTCTAAAACTTTTATTATATTGCCTGATATTGACAAATCCTCTTGTAGAGCACATAGCATCTATAATCTTAGTCTTTATCTGATTCTCTATATCTTCTTTTGTTTGTGGCTGTTGTTTAAAGCTCAACGCGGGTTTAAATGCTGATATACTTCTGTTTACTACCGATTTATCCCATTGTTTTATTTTCTGATAATTCGGATATAAGGTATAATGATTTCCTCCTTCAATTTCAACATTAGCTAAAAGCCTGTTTCCCGCATAAACTGAAGCTATATTTGAGAGTCCTCCCAGAATATTTCTCTTAGGAAAGGGCCCTGCCAGAATAGGAGTTTTAACTTGTATATTTAAAGTTCGGTCATAAGTACTTCTGTTTGTATAATTTAAATAATAGAGCGTATTCCCTGTATTAATATAACCCGGAATCTCAATTCTTTGGCGAACATTGGGCAATTCTGTTTCTCCGAAGTTATTATCTATGGTTATTAAATGAGAGCTAAGCTCTGAAACCTCTTTATCCGATAAATATCCTTGTTCTTTCTTATCCAATAATCTGGAAGTTAAGACGAAAGGTACTTGCATAGAATCCTCATACGGAATCTTTGTATATGGTTTCCCGGCATTGAAGGACAGAATGTTTTTCTTGCCTTCTTCGATATAAAAATTCAAGACCAATATCTCCCTGTTATGAGTCCGAAAACGCAAACTGTGTTTTCCCGGATCAATTTCAAAAGTATAAATATCCTGATGTTGGGATTGATTCGTATAATAAAGCCTTTCGTCTATCCATAACATATGCACTCCTTGTACTTCTCCGTCAATAACGACAAAAGGGGATATCTGTGTCTTCCCGTTGGAAGATTGTTCCTTATATACATAATATGTTTCCGGATATAAAAATTTATAGTATTCGACCGTATCCAGAGCTATTGCACCAGCCCATTTTTTCCATGTCAGACTTGATTTACTATTATAATAAGAATCATCATCCATTTCATAACGGGTATTATAAAACTGCTTGGCATAACGAGCCTTGCCTCTAATAGGAATATTAGGCATTGAATAGTTCTTAAACTTGGATGTAAAAGAATAGGCTGTAATATCTGCGTCTTTTACAGGTTTTCCTTTTTTGTCTGTTACCGAGATCTGAACATTTGTTGTTTGTCCCGGATATACAGTTGTAGGAGTCGTCACATCCAGAGTCATATTTTTCTTGGCAAAAGGTAATAAGCCTTCTATTGACTGACTTTTTCCTCCAAACAAATAAGAAAGCTGCATACTATAACCATCCTCTCCGGTATCTTTGATTGAGTAGTTTAACTGTGTTGTATAACCCCTGCCAATTTCTTTTTTCATTTTACGGATAGTATACCAAAAAGGAATTTTTGCAGGATTATCGACTTTTAGATAAATAGAATCATTGCTTCTATAAAATTTATACCCAAGCTGATGTCCTTCTGCGATATCATCAGAAAAATAATAGTCTTTTGTATTCTTGGTTGCGACGGCTACATCACCTGCATTCCAAGGAATCGCTAATGTGTGTGGCAACATAACAGAATCATTATATAGACACTCATCGTTCTCCCCACTGATTATAATTTTTGCCAATGCTTGTTGAGATTTTCCCAGATAAAGTTCTTTAATAGAGAGCATACCTTGATCTAATGAAAAATCTAACGTATACTTTTTATTTAATTTCTCCAGCGATAATGTTTCCACATGTTTTTCATTATCTGCACTGAAATAAGTACATTTCACTTTGAACTTTAAATCTACATTCGGAGGAAAAACAGAATCAGGAATAATCAATCCTTTTTCGGATAATCCGAATAAGCCAACAGTGTGATTCCACAGTGTATCCGGGATAAAAACCGGTTCCATCATTTTTATTTTGTTCAAATCGAAACCATCCGGAGTTACCAGAACTTCAATTTTCCCATCGTAAACAGCCATATCGTTTTCATCTGTCACCTTCATCGCCAAATTGATAGAATCTCCCATCGCAAATTCTTTCTTATCCGATTTTAACGAAAAGTTTATGCCCTTAAGTTCATAATCTTCATATCTGAAATAATCTCTCACGGCATTTGCATTTTTATCATCAGTAATCAGTGATATGGAGTATCCTTTGTCTAACATTAAATCCAATTCATCGGTCAGCTTAAATTCATAGCTGTACATACCTGGTTGATAGGGATCTAGTTTGGTTAGGATTGTATCAATATTGAATGAGTTATGACTACCGAGTAATCGAATACCGACAGGCTTATCATATCTTTTTCCGTTATATTCTGATAGGTATCCCTTTAATTTCACGGTTTCGCCCGGTTTGTACTTGGGCTTATTAAACACAATAAAACCGGTATATTTCTGTTTTGAAGGTCGTTCAGATGGATTAAAGATGTACTTTATTCCATTTTTTAGTCCGCCCCATCTCCATTTCATTTTCGACCAAGTTGATTCAAAAAAATTATAGTTATCATGGTATTGGCCTTCCTCTATTTTCAGGTAATGGAAAACTCCATTATGAGCTATTTCGATTATATCTTCATCTTTTGCTTTATTGGTGCTATATGTTTGCGTGTTTCTATCATACTTTAACTTTGATGAACCTTTTCTCACTTCAGCATCATTTATTATGTTGCCCAAGGAGTCGTATAAACACACGACAAATTTTTCTGAAGGCACTATTTTGGCATAAAGGTTATCTACTGTATACTCTGTATAATTTAACTGGTTATCTATCACTTTTACTAGTACATAGTTCCCTTTTGGTAAAGTGGGAATATCTTCACCTGCATTATATTTCGACACAAAAGTCTTTAGCATATCTTCATCAAAGCCTTCTTCTTTAAGATGTATTTTTCGTAAATCATCTTTACTTATTTTATAAATATGTACTTCAGATGAAGAGCGTGGGCTATCTGACAAGTTAGATTGTGCAAAAGAACAAAGATGTTGCAGCAAAAAAACACAGAGTATAATAAAGCGTGTTGTTTTCATATAAGCATAAGAGAAATAAGATACTTCTATTACAAATCTACATATTAATAATGAAATTCTGATTCTGATTTTTATGATATTGTCCGTTTCTGATAAAGTTTTTTGTCTATGTTTGTTAAACTATTATGGAATATAATACTACTATTACAACAACTTATAATAAAAAGTGATCGATGAAGTACCCGTTCCTAATATACTTGAAAAATAAAACATATCTAAAGTTCGAATACAGGAGAGATGTTTCAGCAGTTACCCGTACCGACAACGGATATCGCGTCACATTTAGTAATGGAAGAAGCTATAGTTACGGAGCTGATAAGGTTAAGTACTATCCGTTTATATCAACATGCGAAAATGTTCGCATATACGAGAATGGCAAATTGAATGAAAAATATAATACAGTTGATAATTACGGTCATTATATGATTTTCCGCAATGGAGATAACTATTCTTATCCTATTGAAAAAAGTTCTGACGTTGAAATTTGTAATATAAAAAAAGACACAGATCAAGCTAAATCAATTATCGACTATTTTAAAGAAATACTGAAAAGATCAGGAGGAGTATCATTTGAAATTCCAGCAGAGGAGACAGAAAACAAAAATCCAAATCAAATAAGTTCTGAAATATTGCTCAAGGCTCTTGAGGGTATAGATTTATTAGAATCAAGGTCTGCGTTATCCAAGTATATTGATGGAACTAATCCTGCTATTGCCACATCTAAAGAAACCCTCATCTACCCTTTCGGATGCAACGAAAGTCAGAAATTGGCAGTTGAGACAACTCTAAGAAATAGCATCAGTATTGTGGAAGGTCCTCCGGGTACAGGAAAAACACAAACAATTTTAAATATAATAGCCAATCTTATTGTACAGAATAAAACTGTTGCAATTGTTTCTAACAATAACTCTGCCGTGTTCAATGTACGGGAGAAGCTAGAGAAATATGGCTATGGTATGGTTGTTGCATCACTTGGGAACAAAGAGAATAAAACTTCATTCTTTGACAGTATTGAAGAACAAACAGTCGATCCAAATTTTAAAATTTCGGAAGAGCGATTAAAAAGAGCAAAGAATGAGATTGAGGAATTAGACTCCATACTAACTAAATGTTTTCAGTATCGAAATAAATTAGCCACTTTAAAAACGGAACTATCAGATGCTGAAATAGAATTTGAACATATAAAAACAGAGCAGCCACTCGATCAAGATATAAAATCTATGCTCGATAAAAAATTCCGTCGTAAATGGAATTATAGCAAAATTTTGAGTTTAAAAGATTTGTTATCATGCATAGAATTTAAAGGAAGACTGTCTCTCAAAAATACGTTGCGGTTATTCTTTCATTATGGCTTATTTGACCTTAAGAGTATAAGTCTTTATGGTGAAGAATTACCCATCTATGCAAATCATAAATTCTATGAACTATATATAACAAAAATAGAAAACGAAATACTGGACGTTGAAAACTGGTTAGCTTCTAATAATGAAGAATCTAACCTTAAACATTTTATTGATACATCAAAAGAAGTATTCAATGGGGAGTTATTCAAGAAGTATAATTGTCTAGACAGAGCCGAATTTAATGCAAAAGATTATCGTAAGCAGTTTAATGATTTTGCAAAGCGTTATCCGGTAATACTAAGTTCTACTCTCTCACTTCACACAAGTATCCCTGGCGGATATCTTTTCGACTATTTGATTATAGATGAATCTTCACAGGTAGATATAATAAAGTCTGCCGTATGTTTTTCGTGTTGTCGAAATGTGATTGTTGTCGGAGATAGTCTGCAGCTAACTCATATTGTAGATAAACAGAGCCAAGAGGCTGCAGAGCAATTTCAAGTAGAGTACAACATTTCTCCTGTATATGATTATGTCAAACAGAATATTCTGAATTCGTTGAAAAGTTTGTATGGGAATAGCGTAAAATCGGTTTTACTGAAAGAACACTACAGATGTCATCCTACTATTATTGGATTTTGCAATAAGAAATACTACAATAATAATTTAGTTGTTATGACTGCTGGAAGTAATCATCCGTTCAGAATCATAGAAACAAATATATCCGGAGAAAGAGATAATTATAATCAAAGACAGATAGATGAAACGGATTCTTATATACGAGAAAACTTTTCAATGAATTATACGGAAGTCGGAGTTATTGCTCCCTATAGAAAACATGCCGATATGCTGCAAAAGCGACTACCCGATGGTGCGGAAGCCGACACGATACATAAATTTCAGGGGCGTGAGAAAGATGTGATTATATTCAATACGGTCAGAAGCAAAATCGGGGAATTTATAGATAATCCTAACCTTATTAACGTAGCTGTATCAAGAGCCGTTAAAGAATTTATTGTCGTAAAGCCTGAATCAATGGAGCTTCCTCACGGAACAAATATCGGTGATATGATACGCTATATATGTTATACCACCGACCCCAATGAAACGATTGTTAAAGGTCGTATCTGTTCCGTTTTTGACCTTCTATATAAAGAATACAATAAAGTCTTCACTTCGTTTCTTTCATCGAACAAGAATATAAAAGGGTCTGCTGCAGAGATTATTATTGATAAGCTATTGAATGAAGATATACTTAAAAACAACGTCCAATTTTCGTCAATTGATATGGTTCGAGAATATCGGCTTAGAGACCTTGTTCGGGATTTCCAATTATTTTCTGAAGATGAAATTCAATTCATAAAGAACAATTCAAGGCTCGATTTTCTACTGTATAACAAAATGGATAAAACCCCCATTTTAGCTATTGAGGTCGATGGGGTATCGTTTCACGACAATAGATTACAACGGGAAAGAGACAGTAGGAAAAATCACATTTTAGAAATTATCGGACTTCCATTGCTTCGGTTATCAACCGACGGGCATAATGAGGAAGCAAGAATTATTGAACAATTAAATACGGCAATGGCTATGTATTAATATAAATGGAAAATTCAAGATTGTTGGATACTCCTACGAACAGCCTAATCCTGAGAGCTGAAGCATAACGTGAGATGCAATAGTTAATTAGCGACTAAATTACAGAAGGTTAACAATTAACTATGAGATTGAAACAGCCTCTAAGTTTAAACAGTTAATCATTAAAGATATAATTAAATCTTTTACAGTTTTACCTATAACCTAAAAATTTGATACATTTACATCTTAGTTGTAAATGATTAATGTGTCATAACCCACTGATATTAATGAAGAATATCGATTATTACATACATTCTTTTACTCATTTGAGGCGAGCACCTAATAATGGAGGTGCACCTCACAAACCAGTACTTTTACTTAGCATTATTGATGCGATAGAAAAGGGATACGTCTTTGATGAACGTATTTATATCACAGCTGAGCTTATTACTTTATTCAAAAGCAACTGGAATATCTGGGTGAAGACTTCGCATATTATGAACTTTACTCTTCCATTCTATCATCTCTCCAATGAACCATTTTGGAAATTGATTGTAAAATCGGGTATGAATATCCCATTAACAAATAGAAATTCTATTAGATCATTTCAAGCTCTTATTCAGTCTATTGAATATGCTGAAATAGATAAAGATCTATTCTTTTACTTAAACCGAAGCATAGATAGGGAAATCCTACGCAAAACACTTATTGATAAATATTTCTCGAATATTGAACCTTCAAGACTTAGTAATACAGACTATCTAGACCTAATTGCAGAGCAAATACTTCGGGAATCTGCTGTTCAATACAAAAAGAAGATTAAACAGCTTAAGGAAACTGAAGATGATGAAAGCTTTGAAGAAGAAATCTATATCCGGAGTAATGTTTTTAAGCAGAAGATTCCTCAAATATACGATTATACCTGTTGTATTACAGGATTGCGAGTTAGCTCAGCTTGTGGTCACTCTCTAATTGATGCTTGCCATATTATACCTTTCTCAGTTGGACATGACGATACTATTGGAAATGGCATTGCTCTTTGTCCCAATTTTCACCGTGTTTTTGATAGTGGCTTAATAACAATTGATAGTAATTATAAAGTTATTGTTTCAAAGAAATTCATCGAGAACAATAGCCAATATTCCATTGGTCAGTTCAATAATAAAGAACTTATACTTCCTCAAAACAATTTATTTCATCCTAGAAAAGAAGTTCTCCAATGGCATCAAGAGAATGTATTTGAGAAGAATTTATAATACCACTTTATACCAATACCTCGCATTTATCTTATCCCCCTTTACGATAAGGATACCTTTATCAACCGCTTCTTTTAAGTCTTTACTGGCAGCAGACCCTGATATATCATAATAAGTACGGTAGTCTTTGCGCGAAAAAGGTTCTTTAATCTTGTCTTTAAGCATTTCAACACGCCCCAAGATAGGTTTGGATAATTTATAGTCTACTTCTAAACTTTGAGTTAATATGGAGTCTATAAAAGACAAATAGAATTCAATACAAGGATTTAAAGAATTAGCTTTTTCACATTTAGCAGTTAATATATCACTATAATATTCACCTAATTTATATATACTATAATCTCGTTCTATAGTCTTGGCATAAGGTAAATATAAAATACATCCTATTTCATTATAAAATAAGATTATCAGCCACGTTTGAATTAAATAATTGTCAGTAGTATAACTATAGGTAAAATAGCAAAATTTTGCAATTCGTAGTGCAAATGCTTTTTCTTGATTACGCAATGTGTTTATTGCAATTTTTAGTTCATCTCGATCTAGCCCATAACTTGTAAACACACCCGCAATTTTAAGAAATGCCTTTAGATCATCAGGCTTGTATTTCTTTATATTAGCATAGACGGCTGTAGGATTAGATATTCTTTTAAAATGAAAATCTTCCAAGTTTGCTTGTTCTATAAATTTGTGGTTAAGAAAATCCCGAATAGTTCGCTCTGGATAATCTATATTTTCAAGATTCAATATATCCTGCAAGTTTTTCACATTACACATTATATCAAAGTCAACATGTTTATGTGCATGTCTAATTTCCTTTATCCTTCCTATTTTTTCAGCTATAGAAACAATGGATGAAATCATTCTATCGTTAACAGTATATTTTAAATCCATGATATTATATTTATACTATAAATAATACTACTTAAATGTAGCGATAATTTTGGAACTCGAATCCTTCAAAGCAATAATATAGTACAATATATAGTATAATATTTATTTATAAATATATAATTACAATAAAATATATTATAAATTACACTATATATATTCAATATCACTACATTCGAAAGATTCGTATAAATTGCAAAACCACGATTTTATTTTGACATCAGTATAAGATATATTGACTTGTCTCGTCCTAGAATAGGTTGACAGATTCTGAGTAATAATAAGTTAAATTGTATTTCATTTTTAATAGTCCTGCTATAGGTTTACAAAGTATCGGATAAAGCTAGCTTTTTTATCTGGTACTTTCTCTTTTTCCAATGCCTTTTGATTTCTCCGGTCATTGCATACGCTTGGATCGGGGTCTTCATATCACAGCTCAGATGTGGTCTCTGAGTATTATATATATCTATAATCTCGTCAATTCTATTTTTAATGTCATCAAAACAGGTATAATGTTCATGATCCAGCCATTCTCCCTTTAGTATCCCATTTACTCGTTCTGCTACTGCATTCTGGTAAGGGTCTCCGCTTTCTGTCATACTGATACGAATTCCTTTCGATTTTAACAGGTTGACATAGTCATAGCTGCAATATTGACTTCCCCGGTCAGAATGATGAATTAATCCCTCCAGATCTTTCCTTTCTATCCTTTTGAGAGCCATTTCCAAAGCCCTGACGGCTCCATCTCTCTCCAAGGTGTGCGAGAGGTGATATCCGACAATCAAACGTGAATAAACATCCGTTATCAGGAATAAGAAAACAAAGTCTCCTTCAATTGGGATATAAGTAATATCACTTACCCACAATTGATTGGCCTTAGTAAAATGAAAGCCTCGTATTAAATTCGGGTATTTCTTCATCCAATGTTTAGAGTTGGTGGTAATGGCATATTTCTTCCTTCTTTTTATCAGTAAATTATTTTCTCGTAATAATTTAAAAAGAGCATCTCTTCCAATCGTTATTCCTTTTTCAGTGAGTAGAGCATGTAATTTACGACAACCTATCCGTGGCATTGGCTGCCTGATCAAACGAATCTGCTCAAAGATAAAATCTTCTCTCATATATTGATTTGCATTTCTGTGAAGTTGCTTATAGTATGCTTGTCTGGAGTAGCCAAACAGCCCGCAAAGAACCTCAAGACTTATTCCTGAGTGTCGCTCTTTGAGTTTGAAGACTGCTTGGCTTCTAACTTTTTTAGCAAATCAATCCCATATTCTTCATCCAGAATATCACCCATAATTTGGTAGCCTTCCAGTTTAAGACGAGCAGCTTCTAGTTGACGTCTTAATTCTTCATTCTCTAGTCTCAGAGTTAAATCATCGGACGGATTGTGCTTTTTACGTTTCATAGGCTGCGGGATTGATAGTTGCTCTAAGGTAAGAGGATTTTCTCTTTGATAACGATTAACCATCTTATTTATATTTTTTTGGTCAATCCCATGCTCCACGCTTAACATATAGGAGCTTTTCCTACCACTTAGATAGTCCTGAATAATTGCTTGTCTTAATAACCGAGGAATTGTAGCTCCTCTTTTCTTCGTTTGTCCTGACATAAGTTTACACTGTTTTGTGTCAACCTATTCTAGGACGAGACAACTTGCTTT
>NZ_CVRP01000003.1 GCF_001261735.1 Dysgonomonas sp. BGC7
GCTGGGTACTTAGCCTACATTGTTTCGACCCGTGTCCGCACCGATGGTTCGATAATCAGCGACAGCAAAAATTACGAACGTAGCAGAAAGATTACAGACCTTTTGGAGCAAGAATACGGTCTGCACTCCAAAGAGAAAAATCAAGGCGAGACATGGCAACTTAACCCAATAGACGTTAGCCAGGGGAACTTAAAGAAACAGGTGGCAAACGTCATAAAATCGCTCTCGGAGATGTATTGTTTTCAGACTTTGGGAGAATATCGTGCTTTACTCTCCTTATACAATATAGGAGTAGAGGAAATCAAAGGAGAAAACAAGGGTAAAGCATATCGGGGATTGGTCTATTCGGCATTGGACGGTGAGGGTAAGCGTGTTGGTACACCTTTAAAATCCTCTCTGTTTGGTAAGGATCACGGTTTAGGTAGATTAGAAAAACGATTTGACAAGTCAAAAGAAACAATCAAAGCCACAGGCATAGCCAAACAAACCCGTACTAATGTTTCTGCGTCCTTTGCAAATACCCGTACAGAGAATGAGTTCCGAGCGGATTTGCGGGAAAGAGGTATTGACCTTGTATTACGTCGTAACGATGAAGGACGCATCTATGGGGCTACGTTTATCGACCATAACCAACGGGTGGTTTTTAATGGTTCTCGTTTAGGTAAAGAATTTTCTGCAAATGTTCTCAACGAACGCTTTGCGGATAATTCACCTCATGAATATATACAAGCTCCAGTACCGAAACGTTCCGATAATCAGCAAACAACCTCCAATCAGCAACCACAATCAACACACTCCGAGACGAATGATCCGGTAGGGAGTTTATTCTCTGTCTTTACACCCGAAGTTGCGGGAACAGACAACAAACAGCCGACCTTAAAGCGTAAGAAAAAGAAGAAACGCAGGTACGGAAGGCAACAGTAAATTTAGAATTCTAACAATTAAAAAATAACAATTATGCAAAATGAGGATGATTTGAGAGGACTTGCCAAAGTCATGGAGTTTATGAGAGCCATAAGTATTTTATTCGTTCTGATGAATATTTATTGGTTCTGCTATCAGACAATACACGAGTGGGGAATCAATATAGGAGTGGTAGATAAAATTCTAATGAATTTTAATCGTACCGCAGGATTATTCAATTCAATCCTGTGGACGAAAATATTTTCTGTGATTTTTCTTGCTCTGTCCTGTCTGGGAACAAAGGGTGTAAAGGAAGAAAAAATCACATGGAATCATATCTACGTGTGTCTTGTATTGGGATTTGTGTTTTTCTTTTTGAACTGGTGGCTTCTTTATTTGCCACTTCCTAAAATAGCTAATGCAAGTTTTTACATTTTTACTATTTCGGTTGGCTATATTTTATTATTGATGGCGGGTACATGGCTGAGCCGTTTACTAAAAAACAACCTGATGGATGATCCGTTCAATTACGAAAACGAATCCTTTATGCAAGAAACCAAGCTGATGGTAAATGATTATTCGATAAATCTGCCAACGAAATTTTGGTACAAAAAGAAGCAATGGAAAGGATGGATAAATGTAGTGAATCCGTTTCGGGCAGCTATTGTGTTGGGTACTCCGGGTTCAGGTAAGAGTTATGCCGTTGTTAACCAATTCATCAAACAACAGATTGAGAAAGGTTATACAGGTTATATTTACGATTTTAAGTTTCCTGACCTTTCTACTATTGCCTATAACCATCTGTTAAACAATAGAGAAGGTTACGAGAAAGTGCCTACTTTTTATGTGATAAATTTTGATGATCCTTCCCGTTCGCATCGTTGCAATCCGATTAACCCTTCTTTTATGGATGACATCTCGGATGCTTATGAGAGTGCATACACGATAATGTTAAATTTGAACCGAACGTGGGTGCAAAAACAAGGAGACTTCTTTGTGGAATCTCCAATTATCTTATTCGCTGCAATTATCTGGTACTTGCGAATTTATAAGGATGGAAAGTATTGTACTTTTCCTCATGCCATAGAATTTTTGAACAAGAGCTATGAAGATATTTTCCCGATTTTGACTTCGTATCCAGACCTAGAAAATTACCTTTCGCCCTTTATGGATGCGTGGAAATCCGGAGCTGCCGATCAACTTCAGGGGCAGATTGCAAGTGCTAAAATACCGCTTTCTCGTATGATTAGTCCGCAATTATATTGGGTAATGTCGGGTGATGAATTTACATTGGATATTAACAACCCTGACGATCCTAAAATATTGGTAGTGGGTAACAATCCCGACCGTCAGAATATTTATGGAGCGGCATTGGGATTATATAACTCCCGAATCGTCAAATTGATTAATAAGAAGGGGCAACTCAAAAGTAGCGTTATAATTGATGAGCTACCGACAATCTATTTCAAAGGGCTTGACAACTTGATAGCTACTGCCCGAAGTAACAAAGTTGCAGTTCTACTTGGTTTTCAAGATTTTTCTCAGCTAAAGAGAGATTATGGTGATAAAGAAGCTGCTGTAGTAATGAATACCGTCGGTAATATCTTTTCGGGACAAGTGGTTGGCGACACAGCAAAAACTTTGTCTGAACGTTTTGGAAAAGTGTTGCAGAAACGCCAGTCTATGACCATAAACAGAAATGATAAATCAACTTCCATTTCTACGCAATTGGATAGTTTGATTCCTGCGTCGAAAATAAGTAACTTAACACAAGGGATGTTCGTGGGAGCGATAGCAGATAACTTCGATGAGCGAATAGAACAAAAGATTTTTCATAGTGAAATCGTTGTCGATAATGAGCGGGTAGCCACTGAAACGAAAGTGTACAAGAGAATACCTGTTATCACCAACTTTGTGGATGAGTACGGTGTAGATCGCATGAAGGAAATGATTAAGGAGAACTACGACCGTATCAAAGCTGAAGCCAAACAGATAGTCGTTGAAGAGTTACAACGTATAAAGGACGATCCGGAGCTTTGCCATTTGTTGCCGAAAGAGGAGTAAATGGTTAGAGCCGCATTTAATCTGCGGCTCTAACTATTATCTACGCCATTTTTTACGATATATTTTGACTGGATAGATAGACCTCTTTTTTCTATAATATATTGGTCGCTGCATATTTCGTTGTCTTTGTTTTTGCGTTTCTATATATTCTTGTTCCATTTCATCCATAAATGCAGTAACTCGCTCGCTCCACTTCCCATTTAGAACAGTCTTAACGAAGGCCCCTCGCGGTATTTCCGCATATACAGCATTATATTCGTCATGGCTAGGAAATAGGCAATAAAGGTTTCTACGAATAGGATCGGCACTGGCGACATTGTCGAGGCCTAGAAAGTCGAACACTACTGGAACCGAACTTTTCAGCCAGTTGCTAGGAAAAAACTCATATCCAAATTCGGCTTTTCTTATACCCGGTTTCAATTCTATTGAACCAAATTTTCCACCCTTAACAAAGCGTGGAAAGTCCCGTGATAGTCGTGTCCCATCGACAACCCACACCATCTTTTTATAGAATTCCTCTCGTGAAATACGTTCCTCCGGATTGATAAAGGAATGTTGAAACTCTATAACCAGTCCGTGTTCGGTTCGTACATCCGCTATATGTTTCTCTCCAGTTTGTTCATCGGGCAAGAAAATTTCCTGCCATTCTGCGGGAAATTTATTCTTCCATGTACGATGCCATTCGGTTTCAGTCTCCCACCAGCTATCGCACATTCTCATATTTTTATGCGCCCAATGATGTGTTTTTTGAATACCGCATTTTGCAATAACCGAAGCACCACATCCAGGACACACCGCATCCATAAGATCGGGCATAGCTTCCGTAGGTTTATCGTTTATCAGTGCAAAACGCATATAAATATCAATAATTATTAAAAATATCTTTTATCGGTCACTTTTTATCCATTTAAAGCAGTGCATATTACCTAAATCAATTCGCATAATATATTCGTCTTCGCCCATAAACTCATCTAAAAACCTTTCGGTAAATCCACAACCTCCAGAAGCCTTTGCTTTTTCTAAAACATTCACAAGGGGATAAAAAGAATACCTATACTGACCGGGACTTCTATGTTCGTCAATTTTTAGATTCTCTTTTGTATCACAGATTATTAAAGAGCCTTTTCCATCACTAAACCTTCTTGCACATTCCAATCGTCCTGTAAAACTTGCTATTTTACCATTCTTACTAAGTCTTTCGCACGCCCTAAATAAAAATGGTCGTGTTGTGGGCAAATAATTCTTTAACACAATATCCCACACGTCAAATAAGGCTTTTCCTTTTCCGGAAGCATCGGTACAACACCACTCAATAATAAACCCTCTGGTCAGTCCAATTATCTCCGAACCTTTCTGCAAAATATCAATTAGATTTTGGGCTATTTCATCTTTCTGATTTTTTGACAATCTATATTGGAATTTATCATTCATCTGTACTGACCTTTTTTATTTTACTCAAATCATTAATTGTAGCTTTTAATACCTGCCATGATATTTTAGCAGTATCTATGTCTGGATTGAATTGGCTACTCATTTGCTGGTAAGGATGAATATAATTTCTAAAATCTCTCAAAGAATGGCTAAATTTTTTCACATCCAATCCAAGAAATCCAATATTATGAGCAACATCTATAAGGTTGTTTAAAGTCCAATTCTGAAATTGCAAGACCTTTCCAGTTTCCTTATCCCTTGGACTTGAAGGCGATTGATTAAATTCTTTCATATTTTTCAATGCAACACCTAATAATAATCCTTCTAATACACTACCACACATGATTATAACAGAAAGAGAAGCTCCTGTCTTTATACTCTTTTCTATCTCAATTAATCTTTGATTTAGAACATCAAGTACTAAAGTATCTATGCTCAATTTTTCTAACGATATATTTTGATATTCTTTTTTCAAAAAATCTTTCTCGGCATCCACTGAATCTGCATCTACCGTTTTATCGGGCACTCCCCTCAAACGATTGGCTATTCTTAAGCAATCATTAAATAAAATAGCATCCGTTTTAGAATATTCTACTCCCTTGATTTTTTGGTGTGCTTTTCGATAAGCAAGTAATTCATTAATTAAAGTTCCAACGGCTTTATCCGATTCCAAATGCCAAAACGCTCTTAAACGATTCGCTTTAGAATCTCCGAACATTTCATATTTTGATGTATAAATATCAACATGACAAACATCAAAAATAAACTGTTGAAAAGACGGGTTTGAGAAATTCAACACATAACCACTACTCATTTCAAACAATGTTTCTAACATTAATTTTTCTGGTTGTTTTATGCTTGCCATTTTTTATCTTTATTAATTACTATATTCTCCCTCTTTTTTTTGCCAAATATGCGGATAAGGAGAGAGATAAACCAACCAACAACTCTACCTCATCAAAGTCAGGATCACCACCTTCTCTTAAATGCCGACCTTGCTCTGACGAAAATCCCCATATTTTTTCAATGACTATATCCAATGGCGAAGGCACAATAGCCCTGTTTTGCTTAATTAATTCACCCAATGTTTGCTTCCTATTCCCTACGATTTCCCTTGCAATACACTCTAAACAAGCTAATGAATGCTGAATAGCTCCTGTTTTATCTGGACTTGGTTTTTTTGATAGATCACTGATGGCTTCTGATATCTCATGCTTCGCAGTATCAAAGCCATTCTTGATTACTATTTCTTTTGATTCTTTCAATTTTTGTTCAAATTGATTATCGCCTCTAAAGACTATCTTTCCATCTTCAAGTTTCCATCCGATACCTCTTTCAAGGAAAAAGTCGTTTATTTCTGAATCAAAATCAGTTTGTTGAGATTGAAATTTTCGTGATAGTGCTTCAATAACATCATAAACTTTCCACCAATCACAGTTTGAAATCAGTTCTCTTATTTCCATATCAATATTGGGAAATTCACTCCAATTACCGTCGTCTGGAGAAACTCGTAAAACTTGACAAATAATAGGTCTTATTTGTTTGGGCGTAAACCCTAATGCGTATAAGGTTTGTATAACATAACTGCGAAGGGCATCAGGAGCATCTTCTCTAATTATAATTTCTACTTCTTTCCCAGAATATCCTTCTCTTTTTGAAAAACTGTTCATCTATTTTTAATAATTTATTTCTAAATCAAGTGGTGTATGCTTTTGCAATATCCTTAATTATTGCACTTTACAAAAGTAATAAATAATAAAATATCATATGAATCCTTCTGTTTTTGTTTTCTTTAATCTTGCAAATCAATCTGACTCTTCGCTTTCTCCTATCTTCATTTCAAGCAACTTTTTGTATAATGCTTTTTTTTCAATAGGGTCTTTCACATCCTTAGATAGATATTCCGCCATAAAACCATCAAAATATTTATTAAATCTTTTTACATAGTTTTCTGATCTTTGAGTTAACTCTGGATCGGTGTTATTTATTATTGTTCGTAATGCTAAATATATTCTATATAGCAAGTTAAAATTATTTTCCTCGAATGCTTTTTCGTAAAGCCATTCTATTTCGTTTGGCATTTGAAAAAAGCATTTTTGAATTGATTGTACAAAAGGTTCAATTACACCTTCGTGTCCACTAATTATAGAACCAACCCCATCTAAATCGAAGCTTTCCAATGCTTTTATGTTGTTTAACGATCTAACATCTGCTCTGCGAAGTAACTCTTTGCTTGAACCTACTTCATATAAGAGATGTAAATGAAAAGCATATATAGAGTATTCTTTATTATCAACTAACCCCAGTGGATATGCAGCTAGTTGAGATAGAATTACATAAGGTAAAAAATCAGCAATAAAACCTCCTTCGTTTATATCATCATCAAAGTTCATTTGAATATGTCCGACACCTTCTACATACATTAAAGTTTTTGTTCCTTTTTCAATCTTCTCTAATAGTGGCGGCATTTTTAATAATTCTTGAACTAAGTTGGAAAATAATTCAACTTCATTGGCTTTTGCTATTTCCAATAAAACTCCATTTGCAACAATATCGCAATAAGGGATTGATATAGTTGTATCAAGAAGTAATTTGCATAATTCAGTTGTCGATTTCTCCTTTTCTTGTATCATCATTTTAGTAATTAGAGATATTGAATGCACTGCGATTAATTCTTGAATCTTAGGGTAAATAATAGTCATTCCATTTCGGATTTCACGAAAAACAGCAATAGATGATTTTATTAAATCATTAAAATCATCTGGAAATTTTTTTTTGAAAATATCAGTTGTTATTGCTCCACTACCTGAAGCCATTATACTTAGATCAATGTCTTTTTTTCTCAACTCACTTTCTATAAAAAAGCAATACGTAATTTTTCTATATAAATCATGAATTTGTTTTGTATAGGTTTTGTTAGATGTGATCGCTTTTAGTAGATTCAAGTTTGGAACAGCATCAATTTTTGTAAATTGACCGTCTTTAATCCCTCCATGATAAAGAGAAACTAAATGTCGTAGAATACGAGGTTCACGATATTCTGGTGTATAGTGCCCTCCATGCTCAATTAACACCTTATACTTATCAAAAATTGAACTGTTTGTTATATCATATTCTTCATCGTTAAGTTCATCTAATTGGATTAATTTACTTTGGTCTCCAATAATTGTTTTATATTGTCTATTCTCAACAAAAGCAATTCTTTTATAATTAAACTCGTCTATGCTATATAATGTGTGATGATTTACTCCTTTAAAAATATCTATTAACTCTATAATTTCGCTCTTAATGGATTCAGGAATATCGTTGTTGAAATTATCTAATAGTAAGTAAAACTTACCATCAGGCAAATGAATTAATGAATTAATTAGCCATTCTCTGATTTTATCTTTTGTAATCAAAACTTTAGTGTTTTCGGTAAAGTGATTCGCCAATTGCTGAAAGATTGAATAATTATGGTCATTGCAATCTAAATAAAGTAAGAAGTTTTTTTCAGATTTTGTTTTGTTAAAAAACTGATACAATAAATTTGTTTTTCCAGTGAAAGCTGAACCAACAATCCCTATTAAAGCTGCCCCGTCGGTAAAAAGAGTTTGTATTTGTTTTAAACATTGTCTTTCAATTTGAAAGTCAATGCAAATCGGTTTTGTAAAGTCATTAACCGTTCCCAATAATCTTTCAAATTTCACTTCCGTTATTTGGTTAATTATTTTAGAGAATAGATCGGGTTCTTTATTTAGTAAAACACTAATTGCATCTTTAAAGTCATTTATTGCAAGTTGAAAAGAGTTATCAATTAGGTTCTGTATATACTCCAGATCAACATTCGTTTTGCTAATATTTTCTTTAGTGTATGTGTTGTAGAATAGATTGTCTTCGCCATTTGATATCAATGTTAGTGGAGGCATTGGATGAATCAACCTTGCATAAGATATACCCTGTGAAATATCTTCATCGGTAAGAGTTAATCCTTCTCTTTTTAATTCTAGAAGGATCGTATTTTTATCATCAACAGTTAAAAGAACATCAAAAATAGCTCTTGCTGGATTAACAGAAGGTTCTTTTAAATTAACAACAACATTGTGATGTCCAAATTTTATGCTGAATGACTTTTGATATTGAACATTAACCATTCTAAAGGTCGGAAAAACAGAGGTCAAGACTCCGTCAATTCTAGCTTCTAATGTTGCCTCATTTTTTGCCATTTGTTACTATTATTTTATTTAATGATGATGTGTAATGTATCCTTCGCTACTGAATTTCTCATTAATTTACCGTTCTCTACAGATTTTATAACAATATACAGACTTTTTCTTTTGCTCATTATCACGATCATATAAATTTCACAAAAAACAGATCTTTCCCGATAGAACAGTAAAGCGGGAAGTAAAAACACCCCAAATCTAAAACCCTCCCTAGACAACTCCAGACACAAGCTGCCATTCGTTTAAAACCTTGCAATCAGTCCATTACTTCGTTTTATATTCGCTCTGCATTAATAGTAATGCAGAATAAAACATCATTTATTATGGATCAAAACAAAGTAAAATCCGAAGAGCCTAAAGTCTTACTGACCCAAGGCGAAGATGGCAAACTAAAAGTCATCACAGGGGAGCAGGACGGTAAACTCAAAACCGTTGAACCCACCAAAGAAAATTCCGACCAGTTTTTGAAGGTTGACACCAACAGCAACTTTCTGGAAAACTTCTTCAAAAAGATGTCGGCACAGTTCAATCATCCCTCACATACCGGTGTTTATGCCGTCGGGATGTCAGCCGTAGATAAAATAGCGGCTTTCTTAGACAAACTTATTCGCATCGACCACACCGACAAAGCCCTCGATCCGTATCGCCTTAAATTTGATGGTAAGGTAAAGATACATATTGAGCTAACGGGCAAGTTCCAACCTTTGGATCTCAATAAGATCGATTGGAAAGAAAGTGAAAAGCTGGGACTCTCCGGTGAGAAATTACAGGATGCCCTCAAAGCGATGGTTTATGGACACAAGTCACCCGGTCTGGTGGATATCAAACCTACTATTGATGGAAATGAGTTTCCGATGCAAGCTCGTTTGTCATTAGAACCACAGAAAGATGGCAGTATCAAGTTAGTGACACACCCCAAGCAGGAACAACCCGATTTTGAGAAACCTTTTATGGGTGTGGTCTTTTCCGAACAGGATAAAGAACAACTCCAAAAGACAGGGCATGGGGCACGTGTATTTGAGCTTGAGATCAACGGAGAGAAAATACCTTCAGTTATCTCTCTCGATAAACTGACGAACCGCCTTGAAGCTGTACCACTCTCCGAAATCAATATTCCGCAGACGTTGAAGAATGCCCCTCTTTCTCCCGAACAACAACAGGGCTTGAAAGAAGGCAAAGCCGTATGGGTTGAAGGAATGGATAAAAAGGTGAAGTCGGGAGAAGAACCCCAGAAGATTGACCGCTTCGTACAATTCAATGCAGTCAACAAAAACTTCGATTTTAAGTTCAGTGACGAACAACGTCAGCAGCATAATCAGCAGCGACAAGCCAAACAAGGAGAAGGGCAAGAAAAACCACTTCCCAAAGCCCGCAAGATGGATGAGGTCTGGGTTTATTCCAAACAAGGAGGTGTACAACTTAGTAAAGAAGAATTTACCAAGCTATGTAACAAGGAACCGATTTTTGTAGAGGGTATGCAATCCCGTCCCAAACAACCACAACCCGATGCTTCGGGAGCACAAAAAGTAGAAGCTACCGATCAGAAAGGGCAAAAATACAATGCATGGGTATGGATTGATGAAGACAAGGGCAAAGTCCGCCATACCTCTAAACATCCCAACCAGATACGAGCCATCGAAGCAAAACAAGCGGCAAAAGATTCTCAGAAAGTGACTCCTGCTACCGAGAGTAAAACACAGGTGGCTGTCAATAACGAAGGCAAGACCAACGAAGCGACCAAACATTCTAAGGAGCCGCTAAAGCAAGGTCAGACACAACCTACCGCCAAACAAGTAGAGAAGAAAGAGCAGAAACAACAGGAACAAAAACAATCTCCTGCTGCTCCTAAAAAAAGCAAAGGACGTAAGATGTAGGAATATAAAATAATAAAAGGGTCTGAGACTCCACCACTAAAAAATCAACGTTAAAATGAAAATAATAATAGCAGAAAAACCATCTGTGGCTAAGAGTATAGCAGCCATAATTGGAGCGAATAATAAGAAAGACGGCTATATGGAAGGTAACGGATATGCCGTTACGTGGGCATTCGGGCATCTGGTAGGACTTGCCATGCCGGAGCATTACGGTATTGCAGGATTTCAGAAAGAGAACCTGCCGATACTTCCCCAAGAGTTTAAACTATTGCCCCGACAAGTCAAAGAGGGCAAAGAATATAAGAACGATCCCGGTGTGATGAAACAACTCAAAGTAATCAAGGAGTTGTTTTCTCAGGCTGATGGAGTTATTAATTGTGCTGATGCCGGACGTGAAGGGGAACTCATATTCCGCTATATATACCAATATATAGGATGCACCCTTCCGTTCGAAAGACTTTGGATCAGCTCTCTTACCGACAGAGCCATCAAAGATGGTTTCAAAACCCTTCGTCCCGGAGCAGATTATGACAATCTGTATGCTTCTGCAAAAGCCCGAAGTCAGGCAGACTGGCTCGTAGGGATTAATAGCAGTCAGGCACTCTCGATCTCCGCAGGTTATGGTGTTTGGTCACTAGGCAGGGTACAGACCCCAACACTGGCGATAATTTGTAGTAGATATTTAGAAAACAAAGATTTCAAGCCACAAACTTATTTTCGTTTGAAACTCCATACTGCTAAGGAATCTACAACATTTGCTGTTCATTCGACAGATAAATACGACAGTCGAACCCACGCACAAGAAGTTACGGCTAAGGTCAAAGCAGCGAGAACGATACTTGTTACAGCCGTGGAACGTAAGAAAGTCAAACAAGAACCACCATTATTGTATGACCTGACCACGCTTCAAAAGGAAGCCAATAGCAAACATGGTTTTTCAGCAGATAAAACTCTGACGATAGCTCAAAGTCTGTATGAAGCTAAGAAAATTTCCTATCCACGAACAGGTAGCCGTTATATTTCCGAAGATGTACTGGAGGAAATACCACACCTGATTGCTACACTTCGCTCGCATGCTTATTTTAGAGATTACATCGATGGACGATTTGATACCAAACTCAATACCCGTTCGGTCAATGATGCAAAAGTTACCGATCATCATGCTCTCATTATCACAGATGAGTCTGCAAGCAATCTATCCAAAGACGAACAACTTATCTACGATATGGTTGCCGGACGTATGTTGGAAGCCTTTGGCGAACCATGCATGAAAGAGAACACCACCGTATCATTTGATGCCGATGGTGTACACTTTTCATGCAAAGGAAGCGTTACACTCGTCCCCGGCTGGAGAGCGGTATTTGAAGCTAAAGACGAGTCAAACGATGAAGAGGATTCTATTGCTTTACCTGTTCTTTTGGAAGGAGATAAGCTTTCTGTTCGTGATTGCGAGATTCAGGAAAAGCAAACCAAACCTCGCCCACTACATACTGAAGCTAGCTTATTGAATTCGATGGAGTCAGCGGGCAAAGAAGTAGAAGATGAGCAACAGCGTGAAGCGATGAAAGAATGTGGAATAGGTACACCTGCTACCCGTGCATCCATTATTGAAACGCTCTTCTCCCGTGAGTATATTGTCCGAGAGAAAAAGTCTCTAGTTCCTACCAATAAAGGATTGGTGGTTTATCTGGCGGTCAAGGATAAGAAAATTGCCGATGTCGCTATGACAGGGCAATGGGAAGAAGCCCTCAATAAAATTGCTTTGGGTAAGATGGATGCCGCTACATTCCATAAAGGAATAAAAGTTTATGCTTCACAGATCACTACTGAGCTACTTTCTACTGCTATCGAACGCACGGATAACCGTAATACCTGTTCCTGCCCCAAATGTAAGAACGGGCAGATGGTATTTTACCCGAAGGTCGTAAAATGCAAAGATGAAAGTTGTGGACTGACCGTATTCCGTAGCATTGCTAAAAAAGAACTGACAGACGGACAACTGACTGACCTTTTAATGAATGGCAAAACCTCATTGATAAAAGGGTTCGTAAGTTCCAAGACTGGAAATACGTTCGATGCAGTTATTAAATTCGATGCGGATTACAAAACAGTTTTTGAGTTCCCGCCACGCAAAGGTGACAGCAAGAAGAAGCGATCGAAGTAGAACTATAGATCCAATTTCATATTGTAATTGTAATAACAGCCCTTCTTCAGTTGAATTTCACCTTCATCCAATTTTTGGAATCCTAATCGGGTATAAAAAGTGACGTTTTCCGGAAGTTGGGTTGTTAAACCAACAGTATGGCATATTCGATTTATAGATCTTAATTTTTGCAAGCAATTGTCGATCATATAAGAACCAATCCCTGAACCCTGATAGTTCGCTTTTACGGCAACCATTGACAAATAATAATATTCATTGGCTCCGATGGCATTGGTTAGAAGCTGTTTATTGAGAGCATCCATCTTAAGCATTGTGCGTAAAGCCGAGAATCCAAAACTCATAATAAATCGAGGTATTCCGATTTTGAGATAATCGCGAAATTCCGATTTTATTCCATTGGGAGGTAATAAGCTGAATACTCCTATTATTTCCATTGAGTTTTTCATTCTAACGACTTTTGTCACAGACTGTCTTCTGTTTATTAGAAATAGATTGGTCTTGAATAACCAGAACAACCCATCTCGCAATCTATCCTTGTTTACGAAGATTGAAGCATAAGCAAGATTCGATTCAAAAGCATCTACTAAAATAGTAGCGGCTTCATCATATTCAGATTCTTTCAAGTTATCTATTCGGACATCAGGTAATGACATGGCAATTGCTGTTTGATATTACGATTCAATGAATCATGCAAATTTAGATATAAGTGATCGGATACGCAATGACACCAAGCAAGAAGCGACCATTGAAATAATAATTTCACTATCTTTACCACTGAAAGGTCTTTGTTTTACGATTCGGAATAGTCGTTTAACATTGATTTTTTAGTGGTGGCATCCGGGGCTAAGCTCCGGATGCTTTTTTCTTTTCCGATTGTAAGCTTCATCCTTACAAAAGCAATAACAAAAGGGTCTTCGACCTCCACTAAAAAATCAATGATATGGCAACAAAACCAAATACGTCAGCCGTAAAATTCTCTTATTTTCGGCTATCCCTATTATCTTACCTACGAGATACCCACCCCGATAAAACTTCCGACTTCGATTTTATAGCTGTACGTGGCGATGCTGCGGCAGAGGCGTATAGCCAAGCTATAAAATCAGGTCATACCCACGACCAAGCAGAAGTAATCTCTTCACAAGTCCTGTATGAAGGTTTGCACTTCTCTACCTACCGAACCCTTGTGACTATTCTCTGGGAAGAATTTTCCGAAGAAGTAAATCCGGCACAAGCCGAAGGCATAGCAATAGAACTATTGTCTCGACTTATGGGTACAATTCAAAAATACACCTTGTCTGATGATTTTGCCGATACCCCGGAGTATAATCAGTTTTACACGGAACTGACTGGCGAAATACAAATCCTGCTCGAAAATGGCTTATAATAAGAAAGCCCATCTTCGGGACAATATCGAAGCGATCCGCATTGCATTTGCTCTCGATAGAGAAAAAAGACAGGCTACTGATGCAGAAAAAGAAAAGCTGGCAGCCTATTCTGGTTTTGGTGGGATAAAAGCCGTGTTGAATCCCGCCGCCAAACAGGAAGATATAGCCCATTGGAAAGCTTCAGAGCATGATCTGTTCCCTCTGGTAACTGAATTACATGAAGTGTTACGGGAGGCAGCTAAAGACGATGCCGAATATAAACGTTATGTCAGTTCGCTGAAAAATTCGGTGCTGACTGCTTTTTATACTCCAAAGCCTGTTGTAAATGCTTTGTCACTGGCTCTGAACAACAGTGGAATTAAACCTCTTCATTTTCTTGAACCTAGTGCCGGAGCCGGAGTATTTATGTCCTCATTCAAAGAAACCGTACCGGATGCTGAAGTTACAGCCTTTGAAAAAGACTTGTTGACAGGTAAAATTCTCTCACACCTGCATCCACAAGATAAAATACGGATTGAGGGTTACGAGAAAATGGAAGGACGATACGCACAACATTATGATGTGATAGCCTCTAACATTCCTTTCGGGGATGTCGCTGTATTTGACCCTTTGCTCTCCAAGCATGAGATACCCGCAGTTAGCCAATCGACAAAGGCAATCCACAATTACTTTTTTACCAAAAGCGTGATGGCTGCACGCGAGGGTGGATTAATAGCCTTTATCACTTCGCAGGGTGTTCTCAACTCGGAACAAAACAAACCAATTCGTGAACACCTGATGAATAGTTGCAATATCGTATCAGCTATCCGTTTACCTAACAATCTGTTTACAGAAGAAGCAGGAACGGAGGTCGGTAGTGATTTGATTATCCTGCAACGCAAGAATTTAACGATCTTGCCGACCCAAAGGCAGCAGGATTTTATCGAATCCCGCAAACTATCCAATGGCATATTCGTAAACAATCTCTTCAAAGACTTCGACAGGGTGGTACAAACGGATGTAAAAGTAGGTACAGACCCTTACGGTAAACCTGCAATGGAATTTACCCATTCCGGAGGAACGGAAGCTATTGCAGCTACACTGTATCGGATGCTGAATGAAGATTTTTCCAAACATCTCGATCTGGAGCATTACTTATCTCATGCTCCCCAAATACAAGAACAGCAGCCTATTGTAACTCCGATAGAGAAAATCTCTGTTTCGGATATGGTGGAGCAAAGTCCTAAGTCGGCTTATGAACCTACACTCGAAGATTTAGTCCATTTCTATCCTTTTGGAGAAGCCAGAAACCGAAAGGTATGGGCGGAACTGTCCGAGCAGGACAAGAAAGCTGTTGTGGAGCCACGTATTAACTCTCCAAAAGAAGAAACGAAAGTTATACCTGAAACAAAAAAAGATACAATCATCAAGGATAAAGCCAGTGGCTTGTTTGTAAATAAGGACACAGGAGAAGTAATAGAACAAAAGAAAGTATCGCCTCCTGATATCCAGCAACAGCCGATTGTAACCTTATACGACCTGTTTGGTTTTTCTGCCGAAGAACGTTCACAAATCAAACAACCCAAACATTCCCGTCGTCGTATGACTATGCCACAGCAAAAGGGAGTACAAGCTAAAAGTCCGTCAACAAGTAAACCGACCGAATCACCCGAACAACGCACTGAGCGATTGGAAAAAGAACGTGCAGAGCGATTGAAGCCCATTGCGATGCCTATACCCGAAAACGGATTGCCGAAACACTATAAAAATGGCTCATTGGTAACCGATACAGATAATCGTATAGGTTATTTGCGGGATATGGACGGACATCAACCGATGTTCCATCCTTTGGAACTGTCACCGAGCCAGCAAAAACAGGCATCGCTCTATATCGAAATACGTGACACCTATAATCATTTGTATAATAACGAAGCCGATACACTCAAAGAAAATCCCGCATTACGGCAGATGCTTAATCGCCTATACGACGATTTTACACAAAAGTTCGATAATCTGAACGATGCAAAGAATCTCGATCTCATCAAGATGGATACCGCAGGACGAGAAATACTTTCGTTGGAACGCTACCGAGAAGGTAAAGCGATCAAGGCTGATATTTTCGAACGTCCTGTAGCTTTTAATCCCGATGAGATTTCTAAAGTGGATAATGCCTATGAAGCTCTTGTCTCCAGTCTGAATAAATACGGAACGGTGAATTTAGATCACATGGTCTCTCTGACAAACAATACGCAAGAGGGCATACTTGATGAACTGAAAGGTAAGATCTATTTCAATCCGCTTGTCGGGAGCTATGAGGTAGCAGACAAGTTTGTATCGGGTAACGTTATTTCAAAAGCTGACGAAGTACAAAATTTTATCGACCGCAATCCTGACCATGAAGCTGCCAAAGATTCTCTGACCGCTCTACAGGATGCTATACCCAAACCGATAGCTTTCGACGATCTGGATTTCAATTTCGGGGAACGGTGGATACCTTCGGGTATCTATGCTGCTTTTGCATCCTACCTTTTTGAAACGGATGTAAATATACATTATGCCCCCAGCAGAGATGAGTTCAGTATAAATTCTGATACTAAAAATGCCAAAATCAAAGACCAATATGCTGTTAAAGGGGAGAGCCGTACCTTCGATGGCATTGCCCTGATGCGTCATGCCTTGCACGACACCACTCCCGATATTACAAAAACAATCCGGGTAGATGGTAAAGAGACAAAGGTACGTGATGGAGAAGCCATTCAGCTAGCCAACACCAAGATAGATGAAATGCGTAACGGCTTTTCGGAATGGCTCAGAGAGCAGACTCCCGAATTTAAGGACAGGCTTGCCGATATGTATAACCGCACGTTCAACTGTTTTGTGCGACCCGAATATGACGGTTCACACCAGACTTTTCCCGGACTCGATCTGAAAGGTTTAGGTATTCCTGACTTATATAATAGCCAGAAAGATGCTATCTGGATGCTTAAATTGAATGGAGGAGGGATCATTGACCATGAAGTGGGTGGCGGTAAAACGCTGATTATGTGCTGCGGTGCAATGGAAATGAAGCGGCTCGGATTGGTGAACAAACCCCTTATCACAGGGCTGAAAGCCAATGTTCACGAAATTGCACAGACCTTTTGTACGGCATACCCTGATGCAAAGGTACTCTATCCGGGTAAAGAGGATTTTACACCTCAGAACCGCAATCGTATTTTCAACGAAATGAAAAACAACAATTGGGATGCAGTGATTTTAACACATGAGCAGTTTGGAATGATTCCTCAATCTCCGGAGATACAACGAAGCATCTTACAGGCTGAGCTCGACAGTGTGGAGGAAAATCTCGATGTACTACGCTCGCAGGGTAAAGAGGTATCGAGAGGGATGCTCAAAGGTTGTGAGAAACGAAAAGCCAACCTTGAAACTAAATTGGAAGGAATAGCTCACCAGATTGAAAACCGTAAGGATAACATGTCGGATTTTCGAATGATTGGTATAGACCATTTGTTCGTAGATGAATCTCACAAATTTAAAAACCTGACTTTTACCACCCGCCACGATCGTGTGGCAGGCTTAGGCAATACCGAAGGTAGTCAACGGGCACTCAATATGCTTTTTGCTTTGCGTACCATACAAGAACGCATAGGCAAGGATTTAGGAGCTACTTACTCATCGGGAACAACGATTTCTAATTCATTGACAGAGCTATATCTTTTATTCAAATACCTTCGTCCCAAAGAATTGGAAAGACAAGGTATCAACACCTTCGATGCGTGGGCGGCTATTTTTGCTAAAAAAACCAAAGATTACGAGTTTTCGGTTACCAACCAGATTGTACAAAAAGAACGTTTCCGCTATTTTATCAAAGTACCGGAACTGGCTTCTTTCTATTCTGAGATTACTGACTATCGAACAGCACAGGATATTGGTATAGACCGTCCCGAAAAGAACGAAATTTTACACAACATACCACCTACACCCGACCAGCAGGAGTTTATCGGTAAGCTGATGGAGTTCGCTAAAACAGGAAATGCCACTCTTTTAGGGCGTGCACCGCTTTCGGAACGGGAAGAAAAAGCAAAAATGTTGATAGCAACCGACTATGCCCGAAAAATGTCGCTCGATATGCGGATGATAGACCCCGACAAATATGGCGATCATGTGGACAACAAAGCCAGCCATTGTGCGGCATCCATAGCTGACTATTACAAAAAATACGATGCACAGAAAGGAACACAATTTGTATTTTCGGATTTGGGAACCTATAAACCAAACCAATGGAGCCCATACACCGAAATAAAACGAAAATTGGTAGAGGATTACGGCATCCCTGCATCCGAGGTACGGTTTATTCAGGAGGCAGGCAGCGAGAAAGCACGCAAAGCGATGATCAAGGATATGAATGCGGGTAGAATTCGTGTTATGTTCGGCTCGACTGAAATGCTGGGAACAGGTGTAAATGCTCAGAAACGTGCGGTAGCGATTCATCATTTAGACACACCGTGGCGGCCGTCAGATCTGGAGCAACGCGATGGTAGGGCGATACGCAAAGGCAATGAAATAGCCAAACTGTATGCTGATAATAAGGTCGATGTGAAAATATACGCCGTAGAAAAATCATTAGATGCTTACAAGTTTGGCTTACTACACAACAAGCAATTATTTATCAAACAGCTTAAAAATAATAATCTGGGTAGTCGTACTATCGACGAGGGTAGTATGGATGAGAAAAGTGGCATGAACTTTTCTGAATATGTGGCTATCCTGTCGGGGAACACAGAATTGCTGGAGAAAGCAAGGATAGAAAAGAAGATAGCTGCTTTAGAGAGTGAAAGGCAAGCTTTTGTTCGTGGAAAATCATCGAGTCGATACAAGTTGGAAAACATCATGCAGACCGTAGATTCCAATAAAGGATATATTGATCGCATTTCCAAAGATGTGGAAGCCTTCAACAGCAAGGTACAGGTTGCTCCTGATGGGACACGGCTTAATCCTGTCAAATTAGATGGATTTCAAGCCACTGATCCTATTGCTATTGGAAAGAAGTTGAATGAAATAGCAGACAAAGCACGTACACATGGAGCCCACGAGAAAATCGGTTCGTTATATGGATTTAATTTATTGGTCAAATCAGAGACTACGAATAAAGACGGCTATGATTTGGTACAGAACCGATTTTTTGTGCGTGGAGAGGGGCAGATACTCTACAACTATAATTACGGGAGTTTGGCGGCAGATCCTAAAACTGCTTCGATGAATTTTCTGAATGCACTCGATTCTATGCCCAAACTCTTAGAAAAGTACCAACAGGATACTGACAAGCGGATGCAGGATGTACCCGTTCTAAGGCAGGTAGTGGAAGGTGTGTGGTCGAAAGAGAACGACCTGAGGGACTTGAAAACAGAACTCATAGCTTTAGAACGTAAGATAGAGCTTTCATTAAAACCTATCGAACAAAGCGAAGGACAAGAAAATGTTTCTGAAAAGAATCAGGCTCAATCTCAGAATAACCCAAAATCGACAGTGATTCAAGATGCCCTTATGCCAAATACTTTGCAAGGAGTGAAAGACGTTATGGGAGACAGATTTGTTATTGCATCGGTGGGTAGTAGTCATCCTAAGGAAGAGAAAAGAGGTATAAAGTTCTAAATGAAGATGACCGTAGAAAAATAATTCTGCGGTCTTTTTTTATTCTTTTTCTTCTGTGACCTCAGCCATGTTATCGTTATCTCTAAAATGATCCCGAATAAATTTTTCTACGTTTTTCTCTGTGTAAAATATCTTGTGATGGATCATTATATAGGTCAATTCTCCTGCCGAACGGTAACGCTGTAAGGTGCGTTTGCTTACGTTCAGCATCTGGCATAAGTCTTGATTGTCCAAAAGCCGTTCACCATTCAGTACGTTATGTCGTCCGCTCATTATATCCATAAATTTATCTAATCGGTCAAAGCGTCCCATGAATTGCTCGAACCATGCCTGCATCCAACTCGTCAGATCATTATTTTCCATGTCTCATTATATTTACTTGTTTATATTTTCTACAAGTTTATTCTGTTTTGAAATGGAAAAAGTGGTACCTACCACTACAAGTACCACCATTTATCTTATAATTTATTGAATATAAACCTTGTTTTATTTATAGAGTTTGTCTACTTCGTTCTTATAAACTGCCAGAAGTCGCTCCAACATGGAAGAGGAATTCTTTTTGCGCTCCATTGTGCGAGTCTTACGACTATAAATGTTTTTGGGAATCTTAACATTGAACAGAAGCTTTAAACCATGTATAATTTCGGTAAAACTAATTAGTTCACCGGATGCTTTACGAATCAGTTTGATGTTATAAATAGCGATTGCTAGTTCTATTAGATCTGCGATCGTTCCTCCCCAGATATATGCAATAGGAGATGATCCTATTTTGCTTTTTAGTGGTACAGGGTGTAGTTTAGTCCATTCTAAAGCAATGGAAAGAAATGATAAACTACGAGCGATGTAATTTAGTATAGGAACTTTTTTTTTCTAACCTTTTATTGTTGAATATAGCTTGTATTCTATACAATTCTAAACGAGTGTAATGAATGATAAAATAAGCAGGTATTTCTTCTGTCTGGGAAGTGCAAAGTGAAGTAACTGTGTATATAAAGTCATCATATACTAATGAAAACTCTTGTTCGCTGGGGTTAAACGTTCCATCTATTTTTTTTAATAAACAGAACAACTGCGTGTTTACTAATCTTTTCATGGCTTTTATTTTTAAGTTTAACTTAAGATAGAGAGTTACACCCTATTTGAATAGTTCTCTATCTTATCTTCATTGTAGATTATATTACTCATTATGCGTTTTACATTTGCTTACCTCTAATAAGGAATGTTGCCTTTTCTTAATTTCAAAATGACATTTTTCATTTGAGGCAAGAGAAGTAAAATAACTATTACGAGAATCACACCTATCAACATTAGATCATAATAATCCCGGGTAGCACGAGCCAATATTTGTTGACCTATCATTTGATTAAATGAGTCTGTCGATACGGATTTTGACATATATATATCGTTACCTGCATTCATATATTGGTTTTGGATATCCTGTAGAGTAACAGGTAATTGAGGGTTAGTCTCCGTCAGAGTCTCTCGAACTTTTTCCCTAACAGTTGATTTTGTAAATAGTTGAAGTTCATTACTAAAAGCCAAACTAGCTGTAAACCCTATGAATCTTGCAAATATTCCCATAAGTGATGCATTAAAAGCAATCTTTGGTGGTGCCGAGGAGACGGTGAATGAAACAATCGGAACAAATAAAACACCAGTTGCAATACCATAGATAAACATAGGAAGAACGAAGTCGATTGTTTGTCCCTGTACAGAAACAAAAAGTATCATATAGACATAGTATAATGCCATTAAACTAAACCCAACTATGATAATTCTTATTAGGTTAAATCCCATCAATATAAATCGGGAGGTAACAAACGTAGCTAGAGCAGTCCCCAAAATTACTGTAATCCATATTGGAATACAATTGAGAGGATCATTTCCTAAAATAACTTCAAGATAACCATAAGCAAGACCGGTACTTCCTTTGAATATATAAAACGTAAAAAGCAATAATAGCCCAATAACAAAATTCTTCTCCTTGAAAATATGCAAGTTGATTAAAGGCCTTTTACGCTTCAATTCTCTAATAACAAAAAGTATAAAGATGACTAAATTGCTTAAACTGAGCCGAACTATTAATGAACTATCCAACCATCCTAATTGTCGTCCATATACAAGTATGTATCCTAATATTAAAATAAAAGACACATAAAACAAATAGCCTATCCAATCCACCCTATATAGGGGTATTTTTTTTGTAAATCTAGCTTTACTATTCATTGTAAGTACTAAAAAGAATGTCAAGATGATTAGTATGATATTAAATCCGTAAAAAAGCCAGTTAAAGTCAAAAAAATGAGTCACTATACTAGTATATATGGAATAAAATGGAACAGCAATTTGTATACTACCGTAAAGAAGGCTGTAGGCAATAACACGCGCACGTACAGACTGTAATCGTGGAAAAATAAGCTGTAACACAATACCTGACATCAACGCACAGGTAATCCCTTGAAAAAACTGACAAATAACGAATAGAGTCCAGTCTTTGAAATGAAAACAAACGACTGAACATATAGTATTTACAGTCAGTGCTATTAATAAATATTTCCTTGGAACAAAGTACTTTACAATACGAAAATCCAGTGCTAAAAAAGCCACAGTTGAACCATAAATAACCACCATACCATACTGGACATCGGTAGCTTGTACGCCGTAAAAGCCCATTGCTGCAACGGGACTGCTGTAAAAAGCAAAATTGAATAGGGAGGTTATCAGAATGGCAAATATTACGGATATTGCGAGCCATTCAGATACCCATGGTTTGAAAACTGGGATTTTATGTGCTTGCATCTTTTAATCTTTTAAAACGTATACATTGGCATTCATTCCCGGAGAGAGTTTTTCTAATTTTTCAGGCGTATCTGTAAGTTTGATTCTGACAGGAATACGTTGGATAATTTTAACAAAATTACCTGTAGCATTATCTGGTGGAAGCAAGGAATAACGGGAACCTGTTGCTGGAGAAAGCGACTCTATAACTCCACTAAATTTTTCATATGGAAAAGCATCGACATCTATAGATACAGCCTGTCCAATCGTGAAGTTAGCGATCTGAGTCTCTTTGAAGTTGGCCATAACCCATTTTTCTTCGGATTTGTTTACTAAGAAAGCTAACGTTTGTCCTGCCTGTATCAATTGCCCTTCTTGGATAATCTTTTTACCAATTTGTCCATCAAAAGGAGCTGTGATCGTGGTATATCTAATATCTAGTTCCTGTCTTTCAAGTAATGCTTCTTTGATTTTGATTTCTGCCTCTATTGCATTACGCTGTGCTCTGAAATCATTTAGTTTAGATTCGGCTACGAGTAAAGAAGCTTCTGCCTGATCATTATCTGATTGTGCAATAGACAAAGACGCACTGATATTGTCGAATTTTTGTTGTGTAGTAGATTCATCTGCCAGAAGATTTTTATAGCGGTCAAACTCCCTTTGTTGCTGATTCAGCCTTGCTTTTACACTTCTTAATTGAGCCTTTATAACCTCAATATTCTTGATTTGCGTTTCTTCATTTGCTGCTAGAATAGGTAATTTAGCTTGCGAACTCATCAACTCTGCTAACGCGACATCTTTTTTAAGCCCGTATTCATCAAGTTCAATAACCACAAGTGTATCTCCTTTTTTAACCTGCTGATTGTCTTTGTAATAAATCTCACTTATATATCCGCCGACTTTTGCATTGACAGGAGACAAATATGCATCGATCTGTGCATCGTTAGTCTGTTCATAACGGTAACCTTTAAAAAAATATATAGCTCCCCAGATAATGATTCCTATAAATAAGGCTATTCCAAACCATTTAGTTAGGATTAATATCATTTTATCCGTTTTATTTTTGTTCATAATGTTTTTATTAAATAATTCCTACAATTGCTAGTAGTCGGATGTGACTAAGTTTTAAGTTTGTTTGTGCCGTAGTTAGATTAAACTTTGCCTCTAATAATGTATTTTCTGCTTCCAAAAGATCTGTTAGAAGAGATTCTTGATTTAGATAACTATTTCTAATAACTCGAACCGTTTCAGCCGTTCTCATAATATTTTTTTCGGCAGTCTCAATAGCCTCCCAAGCTAATTGCTGTTGTAAATAAGCTTCTTTTATTTGAAGGGTTATCTCGTCTTTTTTTATGTTCGCTTTTTCTTTTGCCAGATTATTCGCGACCTGAGCTCGTGCAATGGAGTGTCTTCCCTTGTATAAATTATCTATAGAAAACTGCACTTTGATCCCTATTTGACCAAATCCCCATAAATCATTTGAATACGGATAAAACGAAATCTGAGGATAAGTATAATTGTAATTGGAATATAAGGAAACTTTAGGTAACAGTGTTGACTTAATCTGTTTGATATTTAGTTCACTCCATTTGATTTCACTATTGACAATCTTATACTCAGGAGATTGATTGAGTGCGATATAGACATAATCAGTATAATTAGACTGAGGAATGTTGTTTATTTCAATAGCACTTTGATAGCTGATAGCTAATTCCGCTTCATTTTCACGCCCCATTAGAATATTAAGACGCTGTTTCGCTATTTCAATCTTCTTGTCAATATCTGAAAGGTTTAATTCTAATTGAGACAATTTCACCGAGATTCTCAGTACATCACTCTTTAGCACAGTGCCATTTTGATGTAAGCTTTCTATTAGTAACAACTGTTTCTTTTCTGTTTCAATTTCTGCATCAAGAAAATCATGGAAGTGCAAAAACTTATATAAATTGAAATAAGCAACCGCAACATGATATTTTACACAGTGTTTTTGCAGTTCAACGTCATATTGCTTTCGTGTCATTTCTTCCTTCTTCATCACAACATTTCTTTTGTCTTTTCCTCCATCGAAAAGATTAAAGTTTAAGTTGTATCCCACTCCATACCCATAGCCTTTTACTGATACATCTTGTGGAGAGGAAAATAGTCCATCATCATAGATCAGAAATTTGGAATTGAGTTTTATATTTCCACCTATCGAAAGTTCAGGGAGCAGAAGATCTTTGGCTTCGAGTACCTCTAAATTGCTTTGCTGAAGACTTAAACTCGATAATTTTAGTTGTCGATTATTAGCTTCGGAAACTTTCCAAATTTCCTCCAAACTAAAAATTTGGGCGTTTTTTGAGTTCTGAGTATAGAGTAATTGAATAAATAGTAGCAATAGTGCTCCCAAAAATAAGATTCTCTTGTATTGTTGTTTCAAAATGATGTAATTATTAATATGTACGGCAAAATTACTCGTGATAATAAATTACTCTTTGCATATAATTAGCCTAATATTTATTGCATTTGGCCAGATTGAGGTTCTTAACCTGTTTATAATATATATTATTTATCAAAATCCTGATTTAAATCAGCTATATGTTATTTTTTTATGAAAGGCTCATTTACTTGAAAATAGAAAAAAATGATATCCAAGTTCTGTCTAATTATTGTATGAAGATACCAGAAAAAGGTTGAAGACAACAGGTAATAAAATTCTATTAAAAAAGTGTTCTGGTAAATATCGAGTTTAAGAATATTCAAGGAAGCATTACTATAATATGCCATTCGCTAATTCAGGGACTAGCCTAATGTTGGGTAGTGCCTCTTATTATGTAAAGTAATAAATATATTATTAAACGAAGAGTTTTTCGCCCTTAACACTAAACAAGATTTTTTTAATATCTGGCTTTCAAAGAAACCATTATCTGAAAATCTTTTGGACGCATATTGGTCAATTGATGGAAAACATTGCTGAAAGCAGAAAGGCTAGAATAGCCAATGCTATAAGCTATTTCTGTAATATTCATATTAGAATCTCTCATTAATTCCATAGAACGTATCACTCGTAACATTTTTAAGTATTGAACAAATGATATATGAAGCTTCTGTTGGAATAGACGAGTCATACTGCGTACACTCAGTCCAAAAAAAAGAGAAACTTCCGGCAATGTCATTGATTCATGAATATTATCTCGTAGATATTGAATTATTTCCAATGTTTTTTTATCCGTTGTCGTTGGCAATTGAATTGAAAAGCGTTTCAGATTTTCGTTCGATAATAAATGTTTCATGGTTAGTAAGAGTTCATACTTCCAAGTGCCAGGAAAAGCATTACCATCCCAACCTATTGTAAAATGAAGCATTTCATGTAATAAGGGACTAACAGGGTATATACCTAATTTTTGATAAAAAGGGTGCTCTAAATCATTTTCATCAACAAAATATATATTTTGAATATGTAAATCCTTCGTATTAAACAAAATACGATGCGGCTGCAATTTAGGAATCCATATATAATGATGGGAAGGTATATAATAGTTTGTAGTATCTGTTTGCAAATAGGCAATTCCACCAAATACAAGCAATAGCTGTCCTCTTTCATGTGAATGAAGGGGAATTTCATTTTCAATTTGTTGATTCATAACGAAAATAGAAGCATCAAGACTATCGATATTTTCGGATAAATAATTCAAGTAATTCATGTGGCCAAAATTAGCTAAAAATAGGCTTATTTTCAAAATACAACTATTGTTTTCCTCTCTACTTTTGTCAAGAATCATTAAATATAGAAATTGATGAAATAATGGACTGTACTGTTTCTCTTAGATGTAGTAAAGCTCAATTGATAAAAGATCAAAACATGAAGGATAATTATATAATTAATATCGAACATCAATTCGGAAGTGGCGGTTGGCAGATAGGTAAAATTTTATCAAAGCGGTTAAACTTTCTGTTTTGTGATAGTAATAAGTTGATTTCATTAGCCTCACTGCAGAGTGGGTTATCAAAATATTTTTTTGAAAAGATAGATGAAAATCACCAATTTATATTCGATATTGGATTACATGTATTGGGAATTTCCTCTCCATACAATAATTTCATGAATAATTATTTAAGTGAAGAAAATCTTTTTAAAATTCAAAGCGATGTTATTTACGATTTAGGACAAGAAAAATCGTGTGTATTCATGGGACATTGTGCAGACTATATTTTCCGTAATTATCCTCATGTATTAAATGTATTTATTAGTGCAGAACAGAGTGATCGTATACAACTAGTCCAAAATCACTATCAGACAACTGAGAAAAATGCACTTAAGCTAATAAAGAAATATGATAAACGACGAGCGAGATATTACAATTACTACAGTAACAAAGAGTGGGGAGTAATTGAATCATATCACTTATGTATCAATGCTTCTGCACTTGGAATTGAAGCAACTGCTGACTTTATTCAGAATTTTTTTAACCAAAAACTACAACAGTCATAAAAGCTAAACATTTAGGCTGCCAGAAGCAAACAATATACCTATTTGTAAATGACATATTTTGGGGCTATCTCTATTTTGAACAAAAGATCTAATAACTATATATCAGAAAGTTAGTTATGAATTAATTAAATAGACATGAAGACTATATCGGTAAATGAACAAATTGGAAATCTGCAGTTTGTACAAGAAATGCAGAAGGAAATTATTTGTTTATTATGTAGATTAGATATTCCTTATGACGAACTGGAGGTTTTGTTACCGTTAATTCTAAATAAGAGTGATAACTCATCTATAAAGAGTTTATTTCAATTGTATGCTTTTGAAGAAAAGGACTGTTGGAAAACCTGTAAGGTTATTAAAGGAAAATATAAAAACTCAGATATTTGTCCAAGCATACATAAGCATTTAAAAAACCATTAACGAGCTCCCTTACTAAGTTAAGGCCTCCATTTTCAATAAATAAAAACATTAGAAATATGAATAATAAAATTAATATCAAAGATTTAATAACTATAGGTGTTTTTGCTGCGATTTACCTAACTCTGTACTTTTTTATAATCTTTCTTGTCGTTATACCTGTGTTGGTACTTACTTCTCCTGCTGTTGCAGCATTAATTACAGGCATACCTTTCATGCTTTTCCTTTCAAAAACTGAAAAATTTGGAATGGTAACTATTATGGGGACGATACTTGGATTTATCATGTTTGTTACTGGACATGGATGGCCTGTTTTTATTATGGGTATGATTTGTGGAGGCTTGTCTGATTTAATTTTCAAATCAGGTAGTTACAAAAACTGGAAGAGTCTTTTAGTTGGATATTGTGTTTTCAGTTCATGGACAATAGGTGCAATATTAAATATGTGGTTGTTGGGAGAAACTTATGTAAGGCAACATCTTGGAGAAAGCTTCGGTTCGTCAGGAGTAGATTCTTTGGTCTCTTTAATTTCTAATTACTGGACACTGGTTCTAGTCGTTATTTTCTTAGTTATAGGTGCAGTTGCCGGGGCTTATCTTGGAAAAGCTGCATTAAAGAAACATTTTAAAAGAGCTGGTATCGTTTAATTATGTCTAAAAAAATATTACAATACAATGTAGCCGATAGCTACTTGAGACTTGATCCCAGAACCAAGCTCCTTTTGATGTTATCAGTAAGCTTTATCATGATCCTAGGAGGGACAAGCGGCATTATGTTTTGTGTTCGATTAACTTTGATTATAATCATATTCATCTTATTATTTATCAGTCAAAGATCTAAATATGCTTTATCATATGGAAGTCTATATCTTATTGCCTGGTATGCCGAGATGTATTTTATTGGTAAAACAAGCGGATTCATAAACTATATAGCAACCTTGTTTTCAATAATTGTCTTAAGATATATGCCTTGTATACTAACCGGTTATTATTTAATATCAACTACTCGCGTAAGTGAATTTATAGCTGCTATGGAGCGGATGAAAATAAGCCAGAAGATAATAATTCCATTTGCTGTAATGTTTCGGTTTTTTCCGACCATATATGATGAATCGAATTCAATTAAAGATGCAATGCACATGAGAGGTATTGGCTACAAAAGTCTAATCACAAGTCCAATAGTTTTTTTTGAATATAGGGTGATTCCTCTTTTAATGTCTTTGGTTAAGATTGGAGACGAATTAACAGTCGCTGCAATTACAAGAGGTCTAGGAAGTCCTGTGAAACGTACAAATATACATAAAATAGGATTCGGTGTGTGGGATATGTTATTTATAACTATTTCAATTATAGCACTAATCTGCTTTATATTATCTCAAGGAGGAGTATTATGATAGATTTGAGGAATGTCTGCTTTTATTATCCGGAAAGCACTAAAAGCGCACTAAAAGATATTAATGTGAAGATAAATAAAGGGGAGGTCATTCTGATTTGTGGGGAGTCAGGTTGCGGAAAAACGACAATAACACGACTGATAAATGGTTTGATCCCTTACTTTTATAAAGGCACTTTTTCCGGAGAGGTACTTATAAATGGGGTGGATGTCTGCGAAAATTCTATTTATGAAACATCTAAAAAAGTAGGTTCTGTTTTTCAAAATCCCAGATCGCAATTCTTTAACTTAGACACAACAAGCGAATTAGCGTTCGGAGCTGAAAATATGGGCTTAGAGGCTGAAGAAATTAAACAACGTATAAATAAAACAATTTCCGATTTCCAAATATACGATCTAGTCGATCGAGATATTTTTCTCCTTTCAGGTGGAGAAAAACAGAAAATAGCTTGTGCTTCTGTTTCTGTTTTGAACCCGGATATAATAGTTTTAGATGAGCCTACATCTAACTTAGATGTTTTTGCCATTGACGATATACGTATACTTATTGAAAACTGGAAAAAGCTAGGGAAGACTGTTATCATAGCGGAACACCGATTGTATTTTTTAAGGGGCGTTGCAGATCGTATTTTGTATATGAACAAAGGATGTCTCGAAAAAATATACACAGCCTCTGAATTTGAAGTTTTATCTCAACAGGAAACTGAAAACATGGGGTTGCGAACACTTTCGTTTCAAAGACTGATAGCTAATACAAATTCTTTACGAATAAACAATTCTGAGATTATATTCACCGATTTTTATCATCGTTATAAGCGAAATAAAAATTTAGCCCTAAATATAAATCGTTTGGCAGTTCCCGAAGGGGCAATTATTGCTGTTTTTGGGCAAAATGGTGCAGGAAAATCAACATTCGCCAGATGTCTTTGCGGACTAGAAAAAAACTTTAAGGGTAAAATAAAATTTCAAAATAAAGAATTTAAGAATAGGCAAAGAATAGACAAATGCTACATGGTGATGCAAGATGTGAATCATCAATTATTCACTGAAAGCGTTATGGATGAAATTTCACTTAGCCAAAAACAATCAAACGAGGGACAAGTGGGGAAAATAATGAGAAGTCTAGATTTAGAGGATTTCAAAGATCTACATCCGATGTCTTTATCTGGCGGACAAAAACAAAGGGTCGCGATTGCAAGTGCAATTGCAAGCGAAAGAGATATAATTGTATTTGATGAACCGACAAGCGGGTTGGATCTACACCATATGTATCAAGTTGCAACCGATCTACAACAACTTTCTGATATGGGAAAAACCTTGTTTATCGTATCTCATGATTTGGAGTTTATTTTTAAGTGTTGCAATTATTATATTCATATAGAAAAAGGAGAAATCAGAGATAGCGGTTATTTAGATACATCTGGTTCAGAAAAAGTTCTTTCTTATTTCTCTTCTGCTTTAAAATTATAGGATGTATCTAGCTAATCATAAGGCTCTAATCACTAAAAAAAGGAAATATTGTTCATGAAAATCAATTATTTTAAAATAATCTCGAACTGAAACATCGGTAAATAATCTAAGAACACAAACCTTGCAAATAAAAATTATAAATTTCTATGAGAGGCAGATATTGAATACGAATATTTCCCAAATGGGCTTAAAGAGGATATTATTTGTGCAATCTCAGCAAAAACGAATAGACCGAATTGGAAGACACAGTACATTTATATTCATTTTGCTACTTGTGAAAAATGAAGGGTCGAGTTGGGTGAACATAAAATATAAAGCCGTATATTTTTTACAACTGCATTATGTCACTTCACCTCAAAAATATCTAAGCCTCAAAATCTGCAAGACGTTGATCTCAACTGCCTGATATATTTAGAAAAGTAAGAATTTCAGTTAGAGAACAAAAAAATATTAGCAAGAGTCGCTGTAGATATGGATGATACTCCAAGTTAATGTATTAGATCGTTGATTACTAAATTATATGTTGAAGCCAATCAAAAAAAATATATTAGAAATCTGAACAACGCAAGGATTATTTTCTACCTTTACAAAAGGTAAGTCGCTCTTTACATAGTTAGAAAATTAAGCATATCTAAGAACCAAGCTGGTTGCTAAATCGTTACCTGTTGCTGAAAACAAACTCATAAGATATTCATTTTCAGATTATAACAAAATCATATATGTCTTGCAACGTGAAATGTTAAATTTTTTCGGATATCACAGACTTCTGCTATTTCCTTCAGATATTCATTAGTCTTCTGATTGGTATATGTGCTAAATATTAAATCTGCATTTTGGGTGTTTAGATATTTTCCTATCAGTTGTATGGGGATGGGTAGTAACGGGATATAGGACATTACGTCGGTTTTCTTTCTTTTGATGAATATCCAGGAGCTGCCATCATTCATTTTTTGAATATTGTCTTTTCGTAGATGGCAAATCTCAGCAAATGATAAACCAGTGTAGCAAGAAAATATAAACAGGTCTCTAACCAAGGTTAAACGCGGTGTTTTAAACTGTTTCTGGCGGATACGGTCTATTTCCTCTTTGGTGAGAAAGACCGGCTGCTTTTTATCAAACTGGTATGTATAGAATACGAAAGGGTTGGATGAGATCACCTGCATTTTTTGTGCATAGATAAAAATAGCCTCCAACTTCTGCATGAATTTTTGTGCGGTATCATTCGAGCAACTATGCTCTTCTCGAAGGAACAGATAAAATTCCTCTAAAAATCGCAGATTGACCTTGCCTATCGGAATATCTGTCACTTTATATTTTTCTTCAATAAAATTTTGTAAACGTCGCCAAGTTAGTTCATATCTGTAATAGGTTTCTTTTGTTAAATTCTTCCCTATCCTCGATTTCAAATGTTTCAGATGATATTCGAACTGATGACCTAACAAGTCATGGTCTTCGGGTGTTAAGTATGCATTTTTGACCATTTGAGGAAAAATCCGATCATACTTCCCGGACAATTCTCTATAATGGCTATACAGTTCCATACGAATAGTAGTTAAACAGTCATTAATCTGAAATGCCGCAGCTGTGCGTCCAGAAGCTTTGCCGCTTTTCTGGTTCCAAAGATGAGGGAGGATTTCTTGTTGTGTACTAAACTGAAGATATTCTCCATCTATTGTTATTCGCACCATAATTGTGCAATATCCATTCTGTTTGACTTCATTTTTCTTAATAAAAAACAAAATACTGAATGTGCTCTTCATTCTTTATGCTGTATTTCATATGAATAACTAAAAAATCATACCTGAAAATTTCTAATTTCCTAAGTATGATTTCAGTATATTTAGCTTAAGTATATATCTATAATAATCTGTTAACAAGAAATCTACACATCTAAGGTTCTATCTTCATGAATATTACGGGTATTGGCTTAATTGACTGTTTATTAAATAAATAAAAGCAAAATGATCTTAATCCGTCATTTTGCTGTATTTTAGTTGTGGAGAATAACGGATTCGAACCGTTGACCCTCTTTTTGAAATTGTTAAAATACAGATGATATTTCTTTGATATGCCCTATTTTATATGAATATTAAGGCAAAGAATGTAGTAGTACAAAGATAGGTTCTGTTCTATATAAGAACAAATAATTTCACATCTTTTTTCTGATATTTAATATATTAGAAACTCATTATTATTTATATCCATTTTAGAAGGATTATTATATATATCAAATAGCATAAGGAAAAATATAAGAATCTTTAGATCATAGACTGTTACACTACAGCATTAATTTAAAGCATAAAAGATAAGTTAAGATCCCACATAAAACAGAACAGATAGCTCTGTTTATAAATCAAATAAATAACATAAACAAAATCTGGTATTTTTCTTAGATGCATTGAATCTATATATTTTATAAAACCAAGAGAAATTATTACCGTACAACAAAAGATGTCTAACATTCTATTTTGTATATTTGTTGAAATTCTGTTAGACTTTAAAGACTTCAATATATGCTAGAAACACTTCTACTCTTAATTGCATAAGGAATTACTACAGGTGCAACGTCTGAAGGTGGACAACACTCCTAGACAAACCGAAAGAACATTTAGCATTATTATCAAAAGACAATTATATTGAAGTTGTAGTGGCTCTTGAAGAGTTTATCGCGAAAAATATATTGATATTGAATCTCTAAGCTTCGCCATAAACAAGATTAAAGAACATTATAAAGAGAAAAAAGCTAAAGAACATACATTTAAAGAAGCTTTAGCTATTTATGATATAGAAATAAATTGACTTTAATATGAATAAACAATTTAAAATAATAGCGATTAAACCCCTAGAAGGTTGTGCCTCGTATATTTTAAAAAGATTACAAAGAAATCGACTTTATTATTTATGCAATGGGTATGAAATATCTGAGCATGATATTAAAATCGTAGGAAAAGATATACTAGATAATAATTTTTTTCAGATAGAAGAAGGTAAGCCTTATATTAATATCTCTGCCATTGTTGGGAAAAATGGAGATGGTAAAAGTTCTCTTATTGAATTAATGATAAGAATTCTGAACAATATCGGAAAACTTTTAGATTTTGAGAATAAAAATGAAACTCTCTCATATGTAAGGGGAGTCTGTGGAGAAGTGTATTATTCTATTTTGGAGAATGACAAAGAATATACCTATCGAATCAATTCTACTTCAAAGAATGGTATTAATATATTAAAAATAAAAGATTATAGTACATCTAAAGAATTAACAGTATATGTTGATGATGAAGGAAAACCTATACTAAATGATTCTGTTAGTAGGCAACAATATGAATATCTTTTAGAGAAAATGAAGGCATCTTTTTTCTATACTATTGTTTCAAATTATTCTCTATATTCCTATAATGTGAATGAATTATCTCCTAAAGAAGGAGAGTGGATAAAGAATGTTTTTCACAAGAATGATAGTTATCAAACACCAATAGTGCTACATCCTTATAGGAACAACGGAAATATTGATGTCAATAACGAATATTACTTGTCATTGCAAAGGCTTCTTTACTTATTTTCCAAATATGAATCCTTTCGCTCTATAGGGAATCAAAAAGTAGAACTATTAGCTTTAAAAAGAGTTACACAATCAAAGCTTCTGAGTGATACTTTTAAGAGATATTTCGAGAGTATAAAATCCAAGAATCTACTAAATAAAGAAATCGAATTAATAAAAGGACTTGATAAACAGTCAAGAGATGAATATTTAGAAGGTATACTTAAAATTTTAGATAATGATATCTTCATCAAAGTTGAAGAGTTAACTCTAAAAGGAGAAGGTGTAACCTATAAAAATAGTATATCTGATATAGAGATATTACTTAATAATTTAAACTATAGAGGTAATATCCCGATAAAATTAAATGTGGCTCAATATCAGAGAATAATACTTGTTCAAGAATTAAGTGATTTACTATTAAAAAAATCATTGAATAGTTACACAGACTTTAAATATCAAGATTTTCATTATTGGCAGAACAACAATAATCCAAAACCTAAGTCTGAAAGACAATTGACCTGTGAATATATTTTATATAAAATAATTCACATTTTCGAAAGATATCCAGAATATAAAGGCATTCTTGATATGTATGAAAACCAATGTTTTTTTCTTTATCAACCAGATAACGTACTGCAATACCGAAAAAATGAATTAGAACGTGGCTTGCTATTAGTAGAAAAAGGTATTAGAGAAAAATCACATATAACACTCAAACTTAGACAAGCGATTAATTACCTTAAAAATATAGATAAAGAAATTACTTATTTTGATTTGGAAGAAGAAACAAAGAAATCGCTATCAGAATTTGAAATTATTAAAAAGAAAACCATAGGTTCGGATTCTGAATATTTAATTTCATTAGATATATTGAAAGATTACTTAGAGCTTGAAATTGAAACTACAGATAGGCTGGAATTATTACCTCCTCGTATATTTGATACTGAGATTTATATAAAACAGCAAAAAGACAATGAATATACACCTCTATCTCTTATCAGTTCTGGTGAAAGACAGATGTTATATGTTATCAGTTCCATTATCTATCACTTACAGAATCTAAACTCTGTCTCCGGTGACTTAATCAAATATAACAATGTAAATATTGTATTAGAAGAGGTTGAATTATATTTTCATCCTGAATATCAAAGACAATTTATAAAATATCTGATTGATACTATAAATAAATCGAATCTCAGTCATGAAACTTGCATAAACCTGACTTTTGTTACCCATTCTCCATTTATACTTTCAGATATACCTAAACAAAATGTCCTATTCTTAAAAGATGGTATACCGAATTATGATATGCAAGAGAATACCTTTGGGGCTAATATATACGATCTTCTACATTGCAGTTTTTTTCTCGAAGAATATAGCGGAGACCTTGCTCTTATAAAGATTAAGAATTTAATTGATGAGATAAATTCTATCCAAAATAATGCTTCAAAGTTTAAAGTTGAAAATATTGAACAAAAAATAAAATTAGTGGGCGAACCTTTTATAAGAACTCAGTTATATCGTACATTGTATGAAATAGTTGGAGACAAAGATAAATTTAAGATTATAGAGTTAAGAACAGAATTGGAAGAACTCGAAAAAAGAATAAAAAATGATTAATATACCATATAACGATATTCTAGCAGAGAATCATTGGGAGAAAATAAAGGATCACCTTGTGAACCGAATAAAAGAGGTATTAAAACAAGGTTATACCAATAAAAGGAAATATAAGGTTCGAACACAATGTAGATCTTTTTTAAATAACTTATTGAAAGAAGACCCTGTAAATTCAGCAAATTATCCAAATTTAAGAGAATTAGTGATTTCACACCCTAACAGACTGAGAGATATTATTATACAATATAAAAATGATTATCCAAATCTTTTTATTGGAAATAAAAAACAACCCTGGAGTAGCTTTAAAAGGATCATTTATAACATTTTCATTGATAGCTGCTATGATAATGCAATTTTCTCGAAAAAAGATTTCATCAAGAATATTGATATAAATACTTGTACTTATTGTAATAGGGGATATATCTACAGTGTTCATTCTCATAGTGGGGATGTTAAGCCTCAAATTGACCATTTTTATACTAAAAGTATTTATCCTTTCTTGGGAATATCATACTACAATTTAATACCATCATGTTCTGTTTGTAATGGTTTTGGAGCAAAAGAAGAACATGACCCACTACTCTTTACAGGAAGAGACGTAAATGCTAATTTATCCTATCAAGAGCAATTAATAAATCCCTATGAAATAGCTACAGATGATATTAAATTTACATTTAATTTATTGACACCTAATTTATTTGGCAATTTCATTAATATAAATATACAAACGCCAACAAAAGGATATAATAAATTTCTAAAATTAAAACAGTTTTATAATGGACACACCGATCATGTTGAAGAATTAATTTTTAAATCAAAAATTAAATATCCAAAATCATATAGAAATACAATTGAAGAATTATTTCGGAAAGAAGGACATGCCATAAGTACTAGTTTCTTTTATAGAATTCTAATCAATAATTATGTGTTTAAAGAAGAACTCCATAAAAGACCCCTATCAAAATTATATAGAGATATAGCTTTGCAATTAAGAATTATTACCCCGGAAGATATAACACCATAACCAAACAGCCAATATTACATTCTTGAGGTATCATAAATTATAATAGCAAAGACTTAATCTGGCCGTGCTTTTTTATGATTCTCAGGTTTCTATTATAAGTTTACACCTTCCTCAATAACCTTTTAATAAACTGATAAAAAACACTAACTAATCATTCTCAATTTCATCAATAGAAATATAGAAGCCGTTTTCGAAACATTATGAGCAAAAAATGAAAGCTTGCTTTTTTGTATATTCTCTAATTTTCCCGTTGTATTTTCAATCAGATTACATAATATTTAGACAAAATCAAGAAATGAAGTTATGTTACAGAATATTACATTATCAAGACTTAATATTTATATTTTGCAATCATTCAGATTATAACTCAAACAAGTAGAAACGCTCGAATTTTTAATATTAATATATAAGTCAATCAAACCTTATACTATCCTGAGCTTTCTCCATATCTCTCATTATACTGCTATCAAGAATTTGAGCATAATGGCGTGTCATTTTAGTATCCGAATGCCCCAACATTTTAGCAACATTCTCTATCGACACACCATTGGCAAGCATCAGGGTCGCAAATGTGTGCCGGGCTGTGTGCGTCGAGACTTGCTTATTAATTTCGCACAAGTCAGCAATCTCCTTGATGTAAGCATTCATCTTCTGATTACATAACACAGGGAGCAAAACATTCTTCTCCTGACATCGAGTATGGCTCTTGTATTTTTCTATTATTTCTAAAGGAATTTCCAGCAAAGGAATATTACACATATTCTTTGTTTTTTGCCGTTGTTTTCGAATCCATTTATTGCCGTTAGTATCAATAGAAATATGATCGTGTGTCAATTGTTTGACATCCGAAAATGCAAGACCGCTGAAACAACAAAACAGAAACACATCCCGTACTTGTACCAAGCGCTCAATAGTGAATTCCTTATTATAGATCTTTTCAATTTCATGCTTTTCCAGAAAATCTCGCTCAACAGGTTGTAATGAAAATTTGATATCTATAAACGGATCTTTTTTTAGCCATTCCTTCTGAATTGCAATCCTTGTTATCTTCTTAAAATTTTTCAGATATTTTGTAGTAGAGTTATGATTGCATTTTCGAACAGTTTTCAAATACAATTCATAATCCTCTATGAATTGTCTATTCATTTCATCGAGATAGATATCATCCTTTTTATAGGTCTGCTGTATAAATTCTTGAGTATGTTTAAAACTGGTTTCATAACGGTCAACTGTTGCTGGTGACATGTCTATACCGGCAAGCTTGTGGCACTTTTCATTGTGTTCACGAAAGACCTCAAGCAAAGTATGCCGTTCCGGTTTATCTTTTCCTAAAAAACGATTAATTACCGCCTCAGCAGTAATACGTTCAGTATCGTCTTGTTCGAAGTCCCGGTGAATCCGAATAAACTTCGCCCGAATTGAATCGAGGTACATATTCAACTCTTTCGCAAGAAGAGAACGCTCGTACGCCTTACCCTTAGCGGAATCCCATAGTTTTGGATTAATTGTTTTCTTAGCAGTTGTATCCCCTCTGATTCCATCTACGGTGACTCTAATAACTATCGCAGCTTCGCCATGTTTGTTAAGTCTTGTACGACGAATATAAAATGCTACGCTGAAAGTGGATCTTTTTTGTGTCATTTCTGAATGCTTTTATTAATTACAAAGTTACAGTATCTAGGTGAAACTAAAACCATGCAAAACATTGAATAACAGCGGAAAAGAATCCAATCTGTGGGCAATTTTAGAAAATATTTTCTGCCCACCAGATAACCCACAGATATACTTCTGTATTATGCACTTTTCTTCTTTCGATAAAAAAGAAAAATCGCTGTAAGTGTGCAACTTACAGCGATTCAACTTCTTTTTCTATGCTACTTGGCGGAGAGAGAGGGATTCGAACCCCCGGAACCTCGCAGTTCAACGGTTTTCAAGACCGCCGCAATCGACCACTCTGCCATCTCTCCAGTACTATTTAGTACAGCGCTTTCCTTCAAAAGCGTTGCAAATGTAGGCCTTTTTTTTGTTTCTACAAACAAAATCCGATGTTTTTATTCACATTTTTCACAATAGCCTATAAATCAATTAATTTATTTTATTACACGATATATCTACCCAAATCACTATTAGGATCTAAAACTGTAAAATCAAGCCCATACTCAATCATTCGTGCAATCAGCCCATTATAATCATCAATAGTCTCCAGCTCAATCCCCACAAGAGCAGGACCATTTTCTTTTTCATTCTTCTTCATATACTCGAACCGCACAACATCATCATGCTCTCCCAATACCTTATTCACAAAATCCTTCAAAGCATTTGCCCTCTGAGGAAAACGAATAATGAAATAATGCTTCAAGCGCTCGAAAATCAAAGATCGCTCCTTTATTTCCTGCATACGGTCTATATCATTATTACTTCCACTTACAATACAAACTACATTCTTTCCTCTTATCTCCGAAGCGTAATGATTCAGAGCCGAAATACTTAAAGCTCCCGCAGGCTCAACCACGATGGCATTTTCGTTATAAAGCTTCAATATCGTACTACAAGCCTCTCCCTCGGGGACTAAACAAACATCATCCACCACTTCCGAACAAATAGAATAAGTTATATCCCCTACTCTTTTCACAGCAGCACCATCCACGAATTTGTCTATATTCGCCAAAGACACCGGATGACCTGCTTGCAGAGCAGCTTTGAGGCAAGGAGCTCCCTCTGGTTCTACAGCTATAACTTTAGTGTTTGGAGAATGCTCTTTCAGGTATGCTCCTACTCCTGAGCACAAACCGCCACCACCTACCGGTATAAAAATATAGTCAATATTGATATGGGGGGCCTGTTTGAGTATTTCCATCCCGATTGTACCCTGACCTTCGATAATACGAAAATCATCGAAAGGAGGAATAAAAGTCATACCGTTTTCTTCTGTATATTGTATTGCTGCCTGTGCACAATCGTCGAAAGTATCACCCGTAAGAACGATCTCAATATATCCATTACCAAACATTTTCGTCTGCTTTATCTTTTGTTTCGGAGTTATTTTAGGCATAAAAACAACACCTTTCACTCCCAACTCGTTGCAACTATAAGCAAAACCCTGAGCATGATTCCCCGCACTCGCACAAGCAACACCTTTGTTCAACACACTTCTGTCAAGGCTGCTTATCATATTATAAGCCCCTCTGAGTTTATAAGAACGTACAACTTGTAGATCCTCGCGTTTCAAGTAAATATTTGCCTCAAAAAACTTAGATAAAGAATTAATATACTGTAAAGGAGTTTCCTTAACCACTCCTTTTATCCTATCTTTTGCACTATCAAAATCTAAACCAAACGATTTCATCAAAGCTCCCTTCCTGTTATTTTCTAATAATGAATAATAAAAGTGCAAAAGTAGGAAAATAATAAAGCCTCCAACTATAATTTTAACTAAAACCTGACAAACTTATACAGATATTTGCAAAAAAAACGAAAACAAATCCTTACTGCACTGAAACATATACTAAACCAAAGATAAAGATATCAGCATTTTCTCTTAAAAAATTCTTTATTTCTACGTTGCACAAATAGAGAATAACAATAAAACCATTCATATCTTTTTCGTATATTTGCGCTCTAATTTGGGGTAGTATATCTATTCCTTTTTTAATACGATAAAAGAAGATATTATTATAGGATGAATAAAATACGAAATTTTTGCATTATTGCACATATCGATCATGGTAAGAGTACACTTGCAGACAGGCTTTTGGAATACACAAAAACCGTTGAAGGCAAAGACCTGCAAGCACAGGTACTCGACAATATGGATCTCGAAAGGGAGCGGGGCATTACCATCAAAAGCCACGCCATACAGATGGAATATGTGTATAAAGGTGAAAAATTTATACTCAATCTTATAGATACTCCCGGACACGTCGATTTTTCATACGAAGTATCACGCTCCATAGCCGCCTGCGAAGGAGCTCTCCTTATTGTAGATGCAGCACAGGGAATACAAGCTCAGACTATTTCGAATTTGTATATGGCTATTGAGAATGATCTGGAAATAATTCCTATACTCAACAAAATAGACCTACCCAGTGCGATGCCCGACGAAGTAGAAGATCAAATCATAGAATTATTGGGCGTAAAACGAGAAGAAATAATACGTGCCAGTGGGAAAACAGGAGAAGGAGTATATGATATACTAGATGCTATAATAGAACGTATACCTGAGCCAAAAGGAGATCCGGAAGCCCCATTACAGGCTTTGATCTTCGACTCGGTTTTCAACTCATTCCGTGGCATCATAGCCTACTTTAAAGTTGTAAATGGCTCTATAAAAAAAGGAGACATGGTAAAATTCTTTGCCACAGGTAAAGAATACGATGCTGATGAAGTAGGAGTACTTAAGCTAACAATGTCTCCACGCGATGAAATTACTTGTGGAGACGTAGGTTATATAATATCAGGTATAAAAACCTCGAAAGAGGTAAAGGTAGGAGATACCATCACACATCTAAAAAATCCATGTAAAGAAGCGATTGATGGATTTGAAGAAGTAAAACCGATGGTGTTTGCCGGAGTATATCCGATAGAAAGTGAAGACTTTGAAGATCTGCGAGCCTCATTAGAAAAGCTACAGCTAAATGACGCATCACTGACCTTTCAGCCCGAATCGTCTGTTGCTCTTGGCTTTGGATTCCGTTGCGGATTCTTAGGGTTGTTGCACATGGAAATCATTCAGGAACGGCTCGACAGAGAGTTCAACATGGATGTGATCACCACTGTACCCAACGTGTCTTATATAGTTCATGACAAGAAAGGCAATACGAAAGAAGTACACAATCCGGCCGGACTACCCGATCAGACATTAATCGACTACATAGAAGAACCTTACATACGTGCATCTGTGATAACAAACACAACGTATATAGGCCCTATAATGACTCTATGTCTGGGTAAGCGAGGCATTCTTATCAAACAAGAATATATATCGGGAGACCGTGTCGAAATCATCTATGATATCCCTCTCGGAGAGATCGTTATAGACTTCTACGACAAGCTGAAAAGTATATCGAAAGGTTATGCTTCGTTCGACTATCACATGCACGATTATCGAGAAGCCCGCCTTGTAAAACTGGACATATTGCTCAATGGAGAATCTGTCGATGCTCTATCTACACTTACACATATCGACAATGCCGTCAACTTTGGACGACGGATGTGTGAGAAACTAAAGGAACTGATACCTCGTCAGCAATTCGACATTGCTATACAAGCCGCTATCGGCGCTAAAATTATTGCCCGTGAAACAATAAAAGCTGTTCGCAAAGACGTTACAGCAAAATGTTACGGAGGCGATATTTCACGTAAACGTAAGCTGCTAGAAAAACAAAAAGAAGGTAAGAAACGTATGAAACAAGTGGGTAACGTAGAGGTACCACAAAAAGCCTTCTTAGCAGTATTAAAATTGGATTAAATAAGAGATGACACAATTTAAAGAAATAAATATAAAAGACTTTACGCCCGATTCATTTGGTCTGAAAAACAAATGGATGCTGGTTACAGCAGCTAAACCTGATGGTACCGTAAATACTATGACTGCCAGTTGGGGAGGCTTTGGAGTAATGTGGAACAAAGAAGTCGCATTTGTAGTAATACGACCTCAGAGATATACACGTGAGTTTGTAGAAAGTACAGAATCATTTTCTCTTACTTTCTTCGACAAAAAATATCTTAAAGACCTGAGCTATCTGGGCAAAGTTTCGGGCAGAGACGAAGATAAAATAAGTAAATCGGGACTAACCGTATTGAAGGACGAAAATATTCCCTATTTCGGAGAAGCTCAAATTGCAATATTTGCAAAAAAACTTTTTGTGCAGCGTATAGAAGAGTCTGCTTTTCTCGACCAAGAAATTGTAGATCACTGGTATCCTCAAAAAGATTTTCATTACTTATACATAGCCGAAATCACTAAGATATTGGAACAATGAAAAAGGAAGAAGAAGTTACATTAGAAAAATTTACCGTAGCAGGTATCTCCGTGCGCACTACGAACCAAAATCATCAGTCGCAGGAAGATATTACAAAACTGTGGGAAGCTTTTTTCAGAAATGCTTACATACAGCAAATGCTACCCAACAAGGTATCTGACGACATCTATTGTATCTACACTGATTATGAGAGTGACTATACAGGCCCTTATACAACAATACTGGGCTATAAGGTATCTACTGCTGAAGGGATACCCACCAACCTCAGTCTCATTATCAGGGATATTCCCTCGAGCAAATATTGCAAATATATATCGGAAGGAGAGCTGCCATATGCTGTTGGCAAAACATGGGCACATATATGGCAATCGAATATAGACAGGCGTTATCTTGCCGATTTCGATGTTTACGGAGCAGAATCCAAAGACCCGAAAAACGCGAAGATAACTACCTTTTTATCCATTAAATAATTTATTACTTTACAAGAAAGAATGAGAAAATGGCGCGTCGAAGACTCATCGGAACTGTATAACATACAGGGATGGGGTATTAATTACTTTTCTGTCAACGAGAAAGGTAACGTAGTCGTAACTCCGCGAAAAGACGGAGTAGCTGTTGATTTGAAAGAACTGATGGACGAACTGCAACTTCGTGATGTATCAGCACCTGTATTAATCCGCTTTCCGGATATCTTGGACAATCGTATCGAGAAGATATCCACATGCTTTAAACAGGCTGCCGAAGAATACGAATACAAGGCACAGAATCATATTATATATCCTATCAAGGTGAATCAAATGCGCCCTGTTGTAGAGGAGCTTATAAGCCATGGTAAGAAATTTAACATAGGACTCGAAGCCGGATCGAAGCCGGAGCTTCATGCAGTGATAGCGATCAACACCGAGTCTGATTCTCTTATCATCTGTAATGGGTACAAAGACGAGAGCTATATCGAACTGGCGCTTCTGGCTCAGAAGATGGGCAAGCAGATATTTATTGTAGTGGAGAAACTAAACGAACTGTCTCTCATTACCAAAGTTGCCAAAAGATTGAAAATAGTTCCTAATATAGGTATCCGTATCAAACTGGCAAGTTCGGGCAGTGGTAAATGGGAAGAATCGGGTGGCGATGGAAGCAAGTTTGGACTCAACTCGAGTGAACTGCTTGAAGCCCTTGCTTTTCTCGAAAAAGCAAACATGCAAAACTCGCTTCGTCTTATCCATTTCCATATAGGAAGCCAAATAACAAAAATACGCCGTATAAAAACAGCTTTGCGCGAAGCTTCACAGTTTTATGTACAGTTGCATAGTATGGGATTCAATGTAGAATTTGTCGATATAGGTGGAGGACTTGGCGTGGACTACGATGGCACACGCTCTTCGTATAACGAAAGTAGTGTAAATTATTCTATTCAGGAATATGTAAACGACTCTATAGCAACTATGGTGGATGCTGCCGATAAGAACAATATCCCCCACCCCAATATAATTACCGAATCGGGAAGATCTTTGACTGCACACCATTCGATACTCGTATTCGAAGTATTGGAAACTGCTACACTACCCGAATGGGACGAAGATGCAAATATCTCGGAAGACGATCACGAATTGGTGAAAGAGTTATACGAAATATGGGATAATGTATCTCAGAGCCGCATGCTCGAAGCATGGCACGATGCCCAGCAGATAAGAGAAGAAGCATTAGACTTGTTTAGCTTGGGCTTACTAACCCTAAAAACAAGAGCTCAGGTAGAACGCCTGTATTTCTCTATAGCCCGCGAAATATTTCAGATAGCAGGACGGGCAAAACATGCTCCGGAAGAACTGAAGCAGCTATCGAAATTGTTGCCGGATAAATATTTCTGTAACTTCTCTCTGTTCCAGTCTCTACCCGACTCGTGGGCTATCGACCAGGTATTCCCTATCATCCCTATCCATAGACTAGACGAGAAACCAGACCGTACAGCAACTTTGCAGGATGTGACTTGCGACTCGGACGGAAAAATAGATAATTTTATATCTAACGGCAACCAATCGTCATACCTGCCTGTTCACTCAAAGAAAAGAAACGAACCTTACTATCTGGGAGTCTTTCTTGTGGGCGCATATCAGGAAATATTGGGAGATCTACACAACCTATTTGGCGACACAAATGCCGTGCATATATCTGTAGACAAAGAAAGTTATAAAATAGAGCAAATGATAGATGGAGAAACTGTAGCTGAGGTTCTTGACTATGCTCAATACAATGCTAAAAAGCTTGTAAGAACTGTTGAAACATGGGTAACAAGCAGCGTAAAACAAGGAACAATAACAGTAGAAGAAGGTAAAGAATTCCTTTCCAATTACCGTTCCGGTTTGTATGGATATACTTACTTAGAGTAACATAAAATCAAAAGCCCCTTTAGCTAAAAAGCTAAAGGGGCTTTTTTAATTTTAATCAATACCTTTTTATAAATTCAGAAATTCCTTTACTGTTTCTGATAGGTTTCATCCTAAACCCACAATTATCGATTTCACCTATACCATATTCACGAAATCGATAACAATCATTTATAAAAAACACCTATCAGTAAATAAGCACATTACAAAAACATCCTCGAGGCTCTCGAGAAGCAAACCAATTTATTTTTATATTTTTTATAAAAAAGAGACAAACAAATGTGTACAATTGTTTGTAGAGAATCAAATATGATATACTTTTGCCCCACATAATAGACAGAAGACAAATATAAAAAACTAAAACATTTTTTGTTTTTTAATACTCAAAAAGAAGACAACACATAATAATTTTATTTTAACAATAATATCTGAAGACAAAGTATTAATTCAAACATCTTTTATACGATTTCTATTAATTGTAATTCATTGAATTTCTCTGAATAGAATTCTACAGTTCCCTATGCGATACAATTTAATAAAGACCCATTAAATGTATCATAAACTTTATTGCAATATTAGAACTACTTAACTTTATAAAAATGAAAAAAAATTATTGTATCAAAACTACAATCTTTCTACTATTCCTCAACTTGATCCTAGCTTTGCCCATACAAGCACAAGTAACAATAGGAAATAATGAGAAACCTGAGAAATATTCTTTACTACAAATTAAAGACAAAGCGGCTGTAGAGGGAGAACAACCCGATGCTGCCACAGCTGTGACGGGAGGGTTGTTACTACCTCGTGTAGAGCTGGAGAAAAAAACAGAATTGCTTCCATTCGTAACACCAGAAGTTGTTGCTGCAAACGATGCAGAATATCAAAAAAAAAAACTACTACATACCGGACTGATCGTTTACAATCTTATAGAAAATCAGGAAGAAGATCTGTGCAGAGGTGTCAACCAATGGACAGGTAAAGAATGGGAATGTTTTCAGATAAAGAAAGGACAGGCAATATTTACAATAAATAACTGTAGCACCGATATTAAAGTATTTGGTGAATACGGAAATGGAGTTGCGCTCACAGGGAGCAATTATGTTGCCATAAAAGTAAATGTAGAAAAAATAGGAACATATTCTATTTCGGCTACTGTGACCGATTCGCAAAATGATAACGGCTATTTCTTTCTGGCATCGGGCGAATTTATGTCGCTTGGCGAGTATACTATTATATTGCTGGGCATGGGGACTCCTGCCAACTTTCAGACAGATGAGTTTACCGTTGCTATAAACGGAGTACGTCTGAACGGAGAAAATTCTCCTTGCACATTTAATATTCAGGTAAAAGATACTTCTATCAGGCCTAAATATACAATGAATTGTTCCCTTACTCAAGTACAGGGAGAATATTATGAAGAAAAGGTACTAGATGCCACAAACTATATTGAAGTAACACTCACAGTAGACCCAAGCTCTTTTACTGCACCATACGAGATAGAAACAAACGAAGTAGATGGTATAAAGTTTAAAGGAAGCGGAATACTTACTTCTTCGCCTCAGATAGTGAGACTATATGGAGAGGGAGTACCATTCGATCAGCGGGATAAGAAATTTTATATAAAAACAAATAGCGAATCCAGCACTGCCACTTGTATCGCAGAAGTATTTATTATTATACCTCCCAAAAGACTGATGGCGATAGGATATACTGCAACACGGTATGGCTATAACTGGGCACAAGTGGGAGGAACATCCAGTAATACGACTGTAGGTAAAATAACAAAATCGAACTGGATGATTACCGACCCTATGAATTTTGGACCACTAAAGACAAGTATTGTAAGATACAGCGGTTTTACCAATAAGGGAACTGCAGAGTTTGCTAATGGAATTGCAACTATAAATAACACTGATAACCTATACCTGAGGAGACAGGGGTATTATTCAGGAGCATCAATGAATACACAGTTCGAAAGAGATGTGTTAGGCTATAATGATATTAAGGGGATGGATATCGTAGTTATAGGATGGACAGAACAGGCGGGTTGGAATATGACTGATGCCCAAGCTGATGTTTTGAGACGATTCTGTCAACAAGGAGGTATTCTTCTCGTATTTAACGAGTCTACAGCTTTAAATACAACTTTGCTTAGAACCTTTTTCCAAAAGTCTGATATAACGACCGTATCCGGAGCAGCTAATCCTGCCGGATCTCTATATCGTTTTGCCAACAATCCTACTGACCCTGTGCTTAACGGGCCATTTGGAAATATATCAGGACTTTTATGGGGCGAAGATGCTTCAACGACTCGTTATGCGACAAACTTACCGCTCGAAGAAGTAGAACTATATTCTTCAAATAAAAACATATTATCATCAGCATCTGTCGAAGTGGAAAATGCGGCAACAGCCTTTCGGCATAGGGAGCTACCTTTCATATGGGTTGGTGATGGCGGGTTTACATCCGGATCAATCGATCTGATAGGTGTAACCAGTCTTACAATATGCCCTTTTTTGATAGGCGACAAAGTAATAAATGGTGTGACATACCAAAACTACCCTTTACCAAAAGTCTTTGGCTCATCGACAAACAAAGCGTACAATTCTGTTTTCGCAGCTAATGCCTTTGCTTGGTGTATCAAAAAAGCAGAAGAGCTCAAACGCTCACTTGGTAATTGATTATAATAGGATATAAATAAAAAGGCTGGAAATTCTTTTCCAGCCTTTTTATTTATACATAAGCAGCAAAATCTGCAATAGCTTTATCTAAGAGTTTTTTCATAGAACTACTCTGCTCCGAGAAGCATGCCACTTCGCTTACTATTTTATTCTTTTTCACCACCCGATTCCATATACCTATTATTTCTCCATTGTAGAAAACGGCAGGCTTAAAAACTCCATTACTTACTATTACTTTCTTGTGATGCTCTTTTGCTACTATTTCTTTACGATCCTTGTAGCTAACAAAGAGTTCGTCGAAGGCAGGCATAAGATGTATTATATCCTCATCGAAAACATGAGGTAAAGAAGAATTATGAAATATGTATATCTGATCATTCACCGGTTCGAAGATAAATTCTGAACGAATTAGTTCAAGACTTCTTTTTGCATCCGAAGTTGTGAGCCCCGACCACCAGATAAAGTCTTGTAAAGTTGCAGGGCCATGACTGCCGAAATATTTATTTGCCAACCTGTATAGAGCTTCGTCTTTCGACAGAGACTCTTTTTGCGGAGCTATTTCTTCCAAAAGCCGGTAGGTCTGTTTCTTTTCTTTTACTATACCACTGCATACAATACCATCAAGTTCGGCATGATACATAATATGGTTGAGATGGTGAGTATCTACATCTATATTATGCTCCTTAAGCCTGACACCAAGTTCTTGACGGGTAAGGTTAGATTCTTTTTCGAGGATTTTACTTATCAGTAAATTTGTTTTCACTACAATTTCATCTGTAAGCCCTGTGTACTTGTCGTAGGAGCGAACCGCTATTTTCACTCTCGGGGTACTCAATCCCATTATCCAACGTATATCGTCGCGGGAAACGAAATGCCATGTAGGCCTCATTATATGGGTTCTTATGATGTCTCCTTTGTTTACAGCCTCTTCCACTTGCAGGTCTTTTATTCCGGGAATACGTACTCCTATAGCCCATTTAGCCATATTGAAATCCTGAGCCTGCATAGCTCCCATATATGATACAATGTCTTTAGGAGTAGTAAACCTTGTAGATATTAACTGTTGATTTGCAAGACGAAGTGTAAGCAATGTAGCTTTGTCCATAATTAGATAAAAGAAAGTGGTTAATTAGTATCTGAGACCTTCGTACTATCAGATTTTATTTATAATCGAGAGCAATCAGAGCATCGGCTACTACAAAATTACTACCTCCTATAAAAATAAAATCGTTAGGCGCAGCCCAGTCTTTTGCAGCCTTCACTGCTTCGGCAACAGTAGGATAAGAGTATCCCATGAGTCCGTTTTTCTGCCCTAGTCTTTGCAACTCCCTCTCATTTATAGCACGGGGAATGGATGCTCTCGAAAAATAGTAAATAGCCTTCTTGGGAAGCATAGACAAAACGGACGATATATCTTTATCATTCACCATACCCAAAACAATGTGAAGTGTATTATACTTTTCTGCTGCAAGCTGCTCTACAATATATTTTATACCTGCTACATTGTGCCCTGTATCGCAAACTATTTTAGGGCTTATCTCCTGTATAATCTGCCAACGTCCCATCAGTCCTGTTAGTTCCGTAACATAAGCAAAACCACTATAAACAGCTTTGGATGGTATAATATAGCCTAATTGCTGTAATTGGTGTATGGCACATAATACGGTTGCTGCATTTTTTATCTGGGCATACCCTGATAACTGATCTTTGAGGTGCGAATAGTACTTAGTATCGAGTAGCCATCCACTGGCTGTTTTTAGTTTCGATGATATAATTTTTTCGTCTTCGGCAAATATAATGGGTGCCCCTACTCTACTTGCCGTATCTTCAAATACCTGTCTTACTTCACCTTCGGCTTCTCCTATTACGGTCGGTATTCCGGTCTTTATTATTCCGGCTTTCTCTCCTGCTATTTTTTCCAGTGTATTTCCTAGAAACTGAACATGATCTAAGCTGATATTTGTAATAATACTTAGGTCGGGCGTAATAATATTGGTACTATCCAGGCGTCCGCCAAGACCAACTTCGATCACTGCTACATCGACATCCATATCGGCGAAATACTGAAAAGCCATAGTCATGGTCAATTCAAAAAATGAGGGGTGTATGGGTTCGAAAGTATCTTTATGATTGGCTACAAAACCGACAACATAATCCTGAGATATTTTCTCTCCGTTGATGCGTATACGTTCTCTGAAATCGATAAGATGGGGAGATGTATAAAGTCCGACCTTGTAACCGGCTTCTTGTAATATGGCTGCTGTAAGATGCGAAACAGAGCCCTTTCCGTTAGTGCCCGCCACATGTATTGTCTTATATTTTCGGTGCGGATGACCAAAGTAGTTATCTAATGCCAAACTATTGTCCAACCCTTCTTTATATGCCGATCCACCTACTTTCTGATATACAGGTAGCTGGTTGAATAAGTATTCTATTGTTTCCTGATAAGTCATTACTTTAATTTTCTATTTCGCATGAGTAAATGAAACTTTGCAGTTCGTCTATAAACTTTGCAACATGCAGCCCATCCATCAGAGCATGATTGACGGTTATCGACACAGGCAGCATTATTTTATGCTCGTAATTGAAATATTTACCAGTCGATATTTTAGGTATTCCCCTATTATTGCCAAAAGACATTGCATGTTTCATGTCTGTAAACTGAATAAAAGGTACAGGAGAATAATGAATTACATCGGCACGGTCGGTATCGGGAGTTACTCCTATGCCCGATGTCGATTTCACCTTCGCTATAGCTTCGGTTCCATTGCCGACAAATATATCTAAATCGTGATTATATTCAAAGAAAGAAAAGCTGAATGTGCCATCGGCTCTGCCTATTGTAGATGTAGGATGAATTACATCATAGCAAACGACAGACTCATCTTCTATTCTGTAACGAAACTCTTCCACACTATTCACTGCTTGCATTATTTTGTACAGAGAATACAGAAAGAACGACGCATTGTTTTGTTTTGCCAGTTTATAGACATTCGAAAAGTCAATATTCACAGTCACACCGAAAAACGGATCGTCCAACGTCCTGAAAAGACTATAATGCTCTTTTCTGTTCCACGATTCTATATCTATTGTTCTTTTCATTTCTATATATCTGTTAAAAATAATTATCCGAAAAGCTGCCTGAATGCCTCTTCTACTTTTCGCACCTGTACTATTTCGATATTAACCTTCGAGGTAAAGCCCTTCAGATTGTTCTGAGGAACAAGTATTTTTGAAAAGCCAAGCTTTTCAGCCTCCAGAATACGCTGTTCTATTCTATTTACAGGACGTATCTCGCCCGACAAACCCACTTCTCCGGTCATACATACATGTTTCTCGATAGAAATATCGAGGCTTGACGACAGCACAGCACTTATTACAGCCAAGTCCATTGCCGGATCGTTTACTTTAAGTCCTCCTGCAATATTGAGAAATACATCTTTTTGTATAAGCTTAAATCCTGCACGCTTTTCGAGTACTGCCAGCAACATATTCATACGGCGAAGGTCGAAACCTGTCGCAGAGCGTTGCGGTGTGCCATAAGCGGCTGTACTCACAAGAGCCTGCGTTTCTATAAGGAACGGACGAACCCCTTCTATAGCAGCAGCAATAGAAACACCACTAAGTCCTTCGTGGTTTTGGGTAAGAAGCAGTTCGGACGGGTTACTTACTTCACGCAGTCCATTCTGACGCATTTCGTAAATACCAAGTTCGGCCGTACTACCAAAGCGATTTTTTATACTTCGCAATATACGATACATGTAGTGCTGATCTCCTTCGAACTGTAGCACTGTATCTACTATATGCTCCAACACTTTAGGACCGGCTATACTTCCTTCCTTATTGATGTGCCCGATAAGGACTACAGGTGTGTTTGTCTCTTTTGCAAATTTGAGTATCGCCGCCGAACATTCACGCACCTGCGATACACTTCCCGGTGAAGATTCCACCACATCGGTAAAGATGGTCTGAATAGAATCTATAATAACAAATTCGGGCTTTAGATTTTGTATGTGAACGAATATCTGCTCCAGATTTGTTTCGCAAACTATAAAGCAATTCTCACTATTAGAGTTTATGCGGTCGGCTCTCAACTTTAGTTGACGGGCACTTTCTTCTCCCGATATATATAGCGTTTTCAAGCTGTTAAGCCCAAGTACAGTTTGTAGAATAAGAGTAGATTTTCCGATACCGGGCTCTCCTCCGATGAGAACCAATGAACCTGGCACCAACCCACCTCCCAAAACACGGTTAAACTCAGCATCGTGTAAGTTGATACGAGGTTCCTCAGCAGTTTCTACATCTTTGAGAAGCAAAGGTTTTGCCTTCGATGTTTCGAACGGATGCAAACCACCTTTGGCAGGAGACTTATCTTTACTTATTATTTCCTCTACATATGTATTCCATTCGCCGCAAACAGGGCACTTACCCAACCACTTGGGAGAATCGTTGCCACAGTTGCTGCAAACATATACTGATTTTAATTTCGCCATAATATTTTTTCTGTTCTCGAAACGCCCTTCTTTGTTTTTATCTGCACAATGTAAACCCCGCTTTTGAAATATTCCATACCTACGGAATAGGTCTTTAGGTTTACATTCTTCTCGTTGCGTAGAACATCTGCATCTAAATTAATCAATCTTATCTGATCTATAGCGTCTTCTTCATTATAAGCTGTTACAACAAGATTTTTCCCCACCAGATCCATTACTATATCTACCGGCTGAGTCACTACCGTTACATAGATATCTATAGATTTATCTTTACTATCGGTTACGGTTATTGTAGCGTTTCCTTTTCCTGTCGCTGTTATCGTTATCAGGTTGTTGGCTACACTTGCCTGAATAATAGACAAATCTGAAGAAGATACAATATAACTACCTTCGTCACCTATAATTCTCACCGAAGTTGTTGTATTAGGCATCATGGATATTCTGGTCTTTTCCAATCCGAAACTATACAATCCTTCAAGCTTTTTAGCGCCTGTATTTGAAGGATCCAAATAGGTTTTCAGATGAGTATCTACTCCGGTAAATTCAGGAGCTCCCGTATATTTATCCCAATTATAGTAAAATCCGCCATAAGAATCGACTTTATTTTTATCGGCAGAATTACACAAAAAATTCTCTCCACCAGTAAGAGTTCCTACAATCAGCCCATTGTTGTTGAATAACGGAGCACCTGACGAACCACCTTCTGTGACTCCATCGGTATATTTTATATCCCAATAGCAATATGCAGCCCCGCCTTTCCAGTTTGTCTTTGTTGGAGAATCTTTGTACAGCGATATTTTTTTCACATCGCCCAATGGATGATGTATTACTGTTCCATTCTTTATGTTCGCAGAATTGTCCTCAACGTCCCACCCGTTGAAGTAAACATCCCAATCGTCGGGTATAGATTCGGACAACTCCAATAATGCACCATCTCCACCCTTGCCAATCGGATTGAGAACTTTGACATCCGAACCTTTTAGAAATTTGTACTCGGGTGCTTTCTCTGTATTTTCGCAAGATGGGGTTTCGTACCCGAAATAGAAGTATGTATTATTCTTTATCTGTTCGGGCGTCATATTTTCTACACAATGGTATGCAGTAAGCACATAAGGTTTTTTATCATTACTTGTATTATTGATAAGAGTACCCGAGCATAAATAAAAAGTATTTGCTTTTTTCAGTCTTATCTGAACCACACCTTTTTTTTGCTTCTGCCACAATTCGCCTTCGGTACAGTTTACATTTATCATACAGCTACCCGATTCTTCGTACTCGTGGAGAACTTCCGAGTATTTATAGCCTATGTACGACAATGTAAATTTAGGTTTTTCGCCATCCTCTCCCGACACATATTCCAAGACAACATTGTCTCCCTTAAGCCCGTCTATAGAATAAGCACCTCCACGGGGATTATCCTTGTGACTAAACACAACTGCATCTTTCAGCTCATTCTTATTATAAACATATAATTGTGCATCTTCGGGAAGGTAAAATTCATCGAAGTTCACAAAAAAGGCTTTTGCATCGGGTACATCTATTACCAGCTTCCATACATTTTCCGAAGAAGGAAGCTTTGTCCATGTACCAACAGTATCGGCGTTTATGTTCAAAGCATATGCCTTTGCCTCTTTTAATGCCCTACCCTGTTTTCGGCCGACAATATCTGCAACAGTATATTTTGTCTGTTTGGTATCTACAATAAGCGATATTTGTGATTTATCTTTATTCAGTGTGTATTGCGCCGTTTGAGACATCGCAGGAGCAACAGCAAACAGTGATACCGCTAAAAGATATAAATATGTAAACAGTTGCTTTTTCATAATACATTTATCAATTGCTTAATATAGCGATCTATATCATCTCTGTTTATTAACTCTTCTGTTTCGAATATTACACCTGCCTGCGAATAGAAAGGCTCTCTTTTATCGAGGCTCTCTAATATGAAAGCGTATAATTCCTCTTCATTCTTATCTCTTATAAGAGGACGCTTCTCCTTACATGTATTCAGTCTTGCCGATAAGGCCTCAGGCGTGGCTTTGAGGTATATGGTGGTTCCTGTACTATTCATATAAGCCATATTGTCGAAAAAGCAAGGAGTACCTCCTCCTGTAGAAATAACGACATCTTCAAATTCACCTACTTCTTTCAGCATATTACTTTCTATATTACGAAACTCATTCTCGCCCAGCTCACTGAATAACTGGCTTACTGTTTTCTGGAATCTCGTTTGTATAAAGTGGTCAAGGTCGATAAAATCAAGATTCAACTCTTTCGCAAGTTCTCGTCCGGCGGTAGTTTTTCCGGCTCCCATATATCCAATCAGAAATATTCTTTTCATTCTATAGCATCCGTCTTTGCATTTATACAAAAATAGAAATAAAATATATAAGGTCGATTATAGCCTGCAATATAATTACTTCTATTTTTAGATTTATTGTCTAAAAACATAGACAACAAATTTTGTCGTCTAGTTTTTTAGACATACATTTGCTGTGTACTAAATATTAAAAGATATGCAATTGACAAAAGCCGAAGAACAAATAATGCACATATTGTGGGATATAGAAAAAGGTTCGGTACAAGATATTCTGAAAGAGTTTAAAGATTCTAAACCAGCCAGAACCACCATTGCCACAGTGCTCGGAATTCTCGAAAACAAAGGATTTGTTGCTCACAGCAATGAAGGACGTGTAAACATTTATACTCCATTGATGGCTAAAGATGAGTATTCGAAGAAGCAACTCTTTGGTTTTATGAAGAATTACTTTGATGGTTCTTTTTCTTCCATGGTTTCTTTTTTTGCCAAAGAGTCGAATATGAGCATAGAGGAAATGGATAAAATAATGGAAGAGACAAGAAAAGCTCTTGAAAAAGAAAACGACCTAAATAAATAAGGCATGGAAGAATTTATGACCTATCTCGTAAAAGTAGGAGTATCTCTGGGAGTATTTCTATTTATTTACTTCTTGTTTTTTCGTTCAGCCACATTTTTCCGGTTCAATCGAATCTTTCTTCTAGCCGGAATTGTATTTTCTTTTGTAGTTCCCACTATCAAAAACTCATATAATGTTTTAATAACCATTCCGCAAATTCAATTTATTGAAGATAGTAATATTGTGGAAGAAGCATATAAAGATCAGTCGTCAGCAATAAATATCTGGAGTATTTTGTTCATTATCTATGTCACAGGTATCGTACTTTTGCTGATGAAAAACATAAAGATGTATCATAAAATATATAAGCTTGCCCGCAAAGGGAAAAAGAGTATAGAAAACGATACAAGAATAATTGAAAACAAGTCTGTAACATCTCCTTTTACATTCTTCAATTATGTATTCATAAACTCAGATAAGCTAAACGACACAGAAAGAAATTTGATATTAAAGCATGAAATTACTCATATAAATCAAAAACACTGGATAGATCTTTTGTGCGGAGAATGCATGCTCCTGCTGCAATGGTTCAATCCGTTAGTTTGGGTTTACATACACTTTTTAAAAGAGAATCACGAGTTTTTGGCAGACAAGTCGGTGATAGATTCCGGAACTTCACCCGCTTTGTATCAAGCTGTATTACTCAATCAAGAATTTCAAATTCCTGTATTTAAATTCTCCAGTTCGTTCAATTATTTAAAACCACTTAATCGACTAAACATGATGAAAAAAGAAAAGAGTGCATCGTGGAAAAGAATATCCGCATTGCTTATTGTTCCGGCATTTGGAGTTTTATTGTGGGCTTCGGCCGAACCCAACTATGTTTATATTACAGAGGAGACAGAGAAAGAATACGTTGTGCAAGATACTGTACCTCTCAACGGCAAACCTATAAATATAACAGTAAACAGGACTTCATTCAACAATGATTCTCTCAAGGTCGTTATTGTAGGAAATAAATCGGATGAAAATAAATCCGATAAGAAAACACTCATAATACAGGTTGCCAATGATACTGCGCAAAGAGAAAAAATAACGAGCAGTAATATGAACTTTATGAAAGATCTATTAATTATTTTGGATGGACAAAGAACTGATAAGTTTAACATTCAAGATATTGCCCCCGAAAGTATAGATAATATTAGTGTACTGAAAGATAAATCTGCAACAGATATTTATGGCGAAGAAGGAAAGAACGGGGTTGTTATAATTCAGACCAAAGAATACATAAGAAATAATCCTGATAAGAAACTGAAAAGGCTGGATTTTAACATCAAAGTAAATAATGCAAAAGAGCTCTCTAATAATTTAAAGAATCCTCTACTTATAATTGATGGCAAAGAAGAACTAGCTACAAGCATAGATCTGATAAAGATAGATCCTAACTCAATAGAATCTATTAAAGTATATAAAGGAGAAGAAGCCATAGAGGAATATGGAGAAAAAGGGAAAAACGGAGTAATAGTAGTCACATCGAAAAAATAAAAAGAATAAAGAAGGGGTTTGAATAAATCCCTTCTCTATTTTAACTTGCTATTTATATCTGAATATATTAATTTTTCTTGCAACGAACTGATAAATAAGCATTACGACCATAACCATAATTTGCTATACCCGGATCATCATTATAAAAAACTCTATCGTAGGCGCTATATGGCTCCGCATTGGCAGAACTGCTGGTCCAATAAACTCCGGCCTGTCGTTGTTCCGATATTACTTCATTTACCACATATCCGCAAAATAATATATTAAAGCCACCTTCATCGAGCCTTCTGGATACACCTTGTGCCCCATCTACGAACTCTTCGCATGTGTTTACCATTGCGGCTCCATGATGCCCTCTGTACCCTTCAGTAAAGAAATAGCTGAGTAGGTCGGTAGGCTTAGTATATATATCTTTAGACACCAATGCGTATTTTGTTGTATTTTTTATTATTTCATTTTCCAGCATTGTCCATTCCCTATCGCTGGGCAAATGCCATCCGTTGGGACAGATACCCTGTATGGGAGAAGAAGCAAGCCCTCTCTCGTCGGTGTGAATATTATTTTTGACTGTTGCTGTTGCCGCAGCAAAATTATATAGAAAACCCATATCGGGATTAGTATTATAATACAACGGACTGGTAGGATCTCCTCCATCCACATTTGGATAAGCCCAATAGGGATTGTAATAGCTCTTTATATAAGTCGGGTTTCCTAAAGCAGCAGAAGATATATTCGAATCATACTGTTTAGCACCCAAATTTGTAGTCATCCATCGTCCGGCATCACCAAAATCGGCTGATACAAATTCATTGTATACTCCATTCTTAGCCAGATGACGTACAACTTTTGTTCCCCAGATATTTGCACCCGAAGTAACATCAGGTGTGGCTGTTTCTGTTATCTTACTTGCATCCTGACTACCTTGACACTGAACCACCCTAACCTCAACATCCAACGCTTTATTATCCGGATCGGCAAATTTGATTGTCGCATATTTGTAACGGTTACCGGGACTACCCTCTGCACCCAATAGCAAAAAAGGCGAAGATACTTTTTCGTTATTAGACAGTACTGCACCATTCTCTGTTTGTGTATAAGAGGTCAATATATTACTCAGACTACCTTCTGTAACACTAGCCTTTGCTTGCCAAAGACTATTGCTGTTAACTGTTAATGTCTTTGATACATCCCCTTCTTTTATTGTTATAAGTGATACCGGATATTGGTTCTTCTTATCTTTTATATCTATTATATAATTGGTCTGATTCAATTTTACTTCTTTGAAAGACCCGCTACCGCACGAATTGGCAGGTAGATAAATTGTTATTGAAGACTCTTTTGTTTTCCACGGAATGGAAAGAATCTCTCCACTTGTAAAAGCATTGGCTGTTACAGATAACTCAGCCGAGCCCGAATCCCATTCTTTAGGATTGTCCGGTACAATCTGTAGTTGACTCAACCCTCCACCTATGCCCGATATGGGACCCGACCATGTAGCTTTGTCGGAAGAGGTAAAACCAAATGAGGCAACCACAGGAGCGAATGCACGCTTATCCGTACCACTAGGTATATGCAACACATTGGGCAAAGATTGTAGAGACGCCGATGGAGTAGCAATAGGTAGCGATGTGTTTATCCCTCTCCAGTCCTCACCTGTCCATATGTATACGCCTTTGCCGAAAGGGGCGCATTCATTCATATTGAAGACTATTAAGCCTTTATGCCAAACATCCTGATTGTTTTTTTTAGCTTCTGTATCGTACTCTTGCACAGGAGTACCTTCAGTTCCTAACTCTTCAAACATAGGGTACAAATTATTCAGGCTGCTCAGGTTGACCCGGGGCAACAACAAGCCTCGCTTCGAATTTGAATTATCTACAAGACTACTACCTTCTTTCAGATCAAGCAACGCTCCCGATGTAGGAGGTATATTTGAACCAATTGTTACTTGTGAATAGGAAAAGGTAGGAATAGCAAACAAAAAAAAGAAGATACAAAGTATCAATAAGAAAAGTAAATGCAATTTCATCTCAATCTCTAAAATTAAAAAGTTTGTAAGTTGTAGTTTTTATTATACGCTGATAAACAGCTCGCTCTATTATTGTAAAGGATAATATCAGTTTAATATGATACACTGAAACAATGATGAATTATCCGTTGTGCCTAACAGAGGCAAAACAGAGGAAAGACATTCACCTTTTGTGATAAAACCGGAGGAATCAGTTTTAACAGTATCCTTATTTTCTCTAAAATTGAAATAGTTTTTTGCAAAAGTGCGAACTAGATAATCTTCACGCAAACCCTTTAGGCCTTTGTTAGTATAATCTTATCAAAATTACACATATACACCTGTAATAAAACAACTTACAAAATACATCAAAGTATAATTGTTAGGTTTTTACAATATAAAAGTAGATTTAAAAAGTGTTTTGAAATAGAAATAAGAGAGCTAAAGTATTAAGGAAAGTAGAATTGAGCCGATATAATTATATTCTGTATTTATACATTAAACAAAAAAGAGAGTATATCAATAAATTGACATACTCCCTCTTGGTTGTATCTTTTTCTGAACTGTTAAAAAGCTTTCAGACTCAAATCAATATTTGGCGCTGCATATATTATAGCTCCCGAAGAGATATAGTCAACACCTGTTTTAGCAATATCGTGCACGGTCTCCTTAGTTATTCCTCCCGAGGCTTCTACTTTTGCCCTGCCACCTATCAGTTCCACTGCGGCAGCCATTTCGAAAAGCGACATATTGTCAAGCATTATTATATCTACAGCATTGGTTGCCAAGGCTTCTTTTACTTCGTCTAGATTGCGGGTTTCCACCTCTATCTTCAGGTTCTTATCTTTTTCTTTCAGATATCTGACAGTAGCTTCTACTGACTTGGTTATGCTTCCCGCATAGTCATTATGATTGTCTTTGAGCATTATCATATCGAACAATCCGTATCTGTGATTTTGTCCGCCACCGATATATACAGCCCATTTTTCGCACATTCGGAATATGGGTGAAGTCTTGCGTGTATCTAGTATTCTGGTGTTAGTATCTGCCAGCAATTCTACCATCTCATGCGTATAGGTGGCAATACCACTCATACGTTGCATACAGTTAAGCACCAGTCGTTCCATAGTTAGGATAGAACGAGCCGATCCTGTGACAATGAAAGCAATATCTCCTTCCTTCACTGTATCTCCATCGCTTTTGAACGATTCTATTTTAAGATCTTTATCGTAATAATAGAATATTTCTTTCGCCAAATCGACTCCGGCCAATATACAATCATGTTTTATCAGCAAGCGGGCTCTCTGTTGCAAGCCTTCGGGCACACTGGCCAGAGTGGAATGATCTCCATCTCCTACATCTTCTTTTATGGCTTCGTCTATGAAGTGATATAGTCTTTCGTCGGTGACATAAGAAGGTCTATTTTTTTTCATCTAAGTCTTTATTATAAAATGTACCTTTATTTTCGGTTTGCTCTATACTTTGTCCTATGATAAGAAATGCGATACTAACCAGATTACGCAATTCCGACAACTGAGGGGAAAGAATCGAGAAATTATATATCTCTTTTACCGAACGGTATATTTCGTCCTCTTTTTGTTTTGCAAGTTTCAATCGGCGATTGCTGCGCACTATGCCCACAAGGTCGCTCATCAGGGTTTGCAGCTCTTTACGAAGATAGTTTAACAACACCATCTCTTCATTTACCTTCATCCCTTCCTGATTCCATTCGGGTATCTTGTGCAGTTGATCGTAATTGAAATTATCACCAGTTAGCCGTTCTACTGTTTTCAGTGCTGCTCGGTGAGCAAAAACCAAAGCTTCTAGCAGGGAATTAGAAGCCAAACGATTTGCTCCGTGAAGCCCGGTATTAGAGCATTCTCCTACAGCAAACATATTCTTTATTGTACTCTGCCCAAACAAGTCTACGTCTATTCCTCCACACAAGTAGTGGCTGGCTGGTACCACCGGTATCAGGTCTGTGAACATATCCAACCCGGCATCTTTACACTGTTTGTATATATTGGGAAAATGTTCTAAGAACTTTCTCTGATCGAGATGGCGACAGTCGAGACAAACATAATCATCGCCACGCAGCTTCATCTCACTGTCTATGGCCCGGGCAACTATATCGCGTGAGGCAAGTTCTTCTCTATCGTCATACTTATACATAAAAGGTTCGCCCGAAGCTGTACACAACTTTGCTCCAAAGCCTCTCACCGCTTCTGAAATAAGGGGTAATTGACCGGTTATAGGACTATAGAAAGCTGTAGGGTGAAACTGGATGTACTGCATATTGCTGATCTTGGCTTTTGCTCTGTGTGCCAATCCAATACCATCCCCTGTTGCAATAATAGGATTAGTCGTATTTTTATATACATGCCCACAACCGCCTGTTGCCATCAGCGTTATCTTTGCCGACATCTTAATTATGCGCTGTGCTTTCATATCTAGCACGTAGGCGCCATAACAGTTGAGATTATATTTGTCGAAAGATTCTTCTGGTATGTGGTGTTCTGTAATCAGGTCTATTACATAATGATGGTTGAGCAGTTGTATATTTTGCAGGTGCTTGACCGCATCGAGCAATGCTCTTTCTATTTCGGCTCCGGTAATGTCTTTGTAGTGTACTACCCGATTTTCTGTATGTCCGCCTTCTCGTCCCAGATCGTAAGACTGAGAATCGTCCTTATCGAAGTTTGCCCCCCACTCTGCTATTTCACGTATGCGTTCAGGGCCTTCTTTTACTACCACTTCTACAGTCTCTCTCTTGCAAAGCCCATCGCCGGCACGCAATGTGTCTTCGATATGTTTATCGAAACTATCTTTCGAAAAGTCCGTGACTACAGCGACGCCACCCTGAGCGTATTTGGTGTTAGACTCTTCATCATCCGACTTGGTAATGATGGTTATTCTTGTATCAGGCTGTTGCTTTGCAATCTTTAGCGCATATGACAAGCCCGAAATCCCCGAACCAATCACCAATACATCTGTATATATCATCCTTCTGGCTGTTAGCTATCAGCATGTAACCTTTAGCTTTTTTGCAATTATTTTGTTTATATAATTATATCATTCTACTTGATAGACTTAGACAGCTCAAGCATTTTATTAATCGGCTTGAGGGCTTTTAGCCGTATTTCTTCGTCCATCAATATTTCCGGCTGCTCGTATTTCATACACAGATACAATTTCTGCATTGTGTTCAATTTCATAAAATGACATTCGCTACAGTTGCAGCTGTCATCGTTAGTCAGTGCGGGTATCAATACCTTTGAAGGAGCTCTTTTCTTCATCTCGTGCAAAATTCCCTCTTCGGTGGCTACAATAAACTCTTTACTGTCGTCTTCTACTACAAAATCGAGCAGATTAGCTGTAGATCCTACAAAATGGGCAACCTGCAAAACAGGCTTCTGAGCTTCGGGATGCGCAATCAGTTTTGCTTTAGGATGTTCGAGCATTTGTTGCGCGATTCTCTCGAGAGAGAAAGCCTCATGCACAATACATGCTCCGTCCCAAAGTATCATATCGCGTCCTGTTACCTGATTTATATATCTACCCAGATTCTTATCGGGTGCAAAGATTATCTCCTGATCTTTTGGCAACGAATCTATTATATGACGGGCATTGGAAGATGTTACTATTATGTCGCTCTCTGCTTTTACAGACGAATCGCAATTTATATAACTTACCACTATTGCGTTAGGGTGCTTCTTCCTCAACTCGCGCAACCCCTCACCCGAACAAGAGTCGGCAAGAGAGCAGCCTGCAAGCAAATCGGGTAAAACTACTTTTTTGGTAGGGTTCAGTATTTTTGCAGTTTCTGCCATAAAATGGACTCCACAAAACACGATAAGATCTGCATCCGTTTTTTCGGCAGCACGTGCCAGCTGCAAGCTGTCTCCCAAAAAGTCGGCTATATCCTGAATGTCTCCCGTCTGATAATAATGCGCCAATATAATCGCATTTTTCTCTTTACGCATCCGGTTTATTTCCTCAACGAGATTTATCCCTTTAGGTATTTCCATGTTCAGGTAGCCTTTTGCAGATAGTGCAGCCACAGCATTTTTTAGTTCTGTCATATTTAATTCTGTAAAATAAAGCTTCACATAATCAGATGGCAAAAATACTTATAAAATGTGATTAAAACCACTTTGGAGGCTATAATTTCATAGTTTCGAAAACTTGTACTACATTGCATACTGAATAAGAAATAGTGAATAGATGAAAAAGATTATAGTACTCCTTTTCCTAACGATGTGTTACTCAACTTTTTTTGCCCAAGACAAGTTGACAGAAGAGTTAAAATCTTTAGCCGAGAACAATCGTTACGGACAGATAGTTAAAGATTATACTCAGCATACTAACGACTATCCGGCCAAAGCTCTGTATTATATAGGGCTGGCATATTATATGACCGAGGATGACAATAACGCTCTTAAATACATTGACCGTTCTATAGAAAAAGATGCGTCTGATGCTACTCCTTATTATATAAAAGGATGTATACTGAACTATATGAAAAAATATACCGATGCAGTCACTAATTTCGAAAAAGCAATAACACTGGATGCAATCAATCCAAAAGTTTACAGTGCATTGGGAGATTCTTTTTACAGTCAGCAACAATATGCAAATGCACTGGATGCTTACCGAAAAGCAACTGCACAACAAGAACCCGACAGCAGAGCCTACTATATGATAGCTAAAATATATTCGGAGACAGGGGACAAACAGAATACACTAAAGGCTTTCTACAAAGCAAAAGAAAACATATCGCCCGAAACATCACTATATGCAAACGTATTGTACAACATAGGACTGATGGAGTTTCTTAATGAAAATATGGATAAAGCCGAACTCGCCTTTATAGACCTTATACAAGTATCACCCGAAGACTATCAGGCTTATGCTAAACTGACACAGGTTTATTATCATCAAAGAGAATATGAAAAAGCACAACCATATAAGGATGCCATATACAAAGCTCACGAAGCCGGGAAGCTGAAAGGTACTAATTTGCAAGATATGTTTTGTTTCGACCAGTTTCTATGGAATAATAAGTTTGTACAGGCTTTTGAACGTTACGAAAGCGGGAAGAAAGACGACATCTACAATAAACATCTTTTTTATCTGACTAATGATAAAGGAGATATCGAATGTCGTATTCAGACAGAATATTCTCCCATTTCCGATTCGCTGGGAAGTAGTAAATATTTGTTAGGCATGAACAAAAATGGAGTACATTCTACTTTCAATATAGGATTCGACGATGATTTTGCATACGACAATCTTAAAAATACGGTTGTAAATATACTCGAAGGTAAAATACAGCCTACCACCAGCCTTGTACCCTCACAGAAATAAAGATAGATACTGAAATAAAATAAAGAGGCTCGGAGTTATTATCCGAACCTCTTTAATATATACTATTAATCAACCGTTTAAGACAATGCGGCTATAGCAGAACCTATAAGGTTGGCATTCTCCATTTTGGCGACATGCACCTTCACACCCTCAAGACCTAGCTCGGCAAGGAGAACATCAAGTTCTTCCATCACCATATCTTTATAGTTCTTTCCTTTTCTGTATTCACTCCAGAAGAGGCTGCCTTCGGCTACCAAACGAATTTTCTTGATCGACGGATTATGATCTACCATAACAGCCACAAGACCCGCCAAAGATGCAGCTACAAGTTGAGCCGAACGTTTATAGATCCAGCCGGCTACATCTACATATTTCTTTTTGTGAATGTCGGGATAGTTCATTATGCTGGTCAACTTCTGAGCATCGAATCTTTCTTCAAATTCGTCGCAAGGGAAAACCGATTTAAGAATTTCTCCCAGATACATTCCCGATATAGCTTTTTCGAAACGTTGAGCACCTTTTGCGTCCGAGCAGGCATCGACCTTTTCGTCTACAACTGTAAGATACGGAGGATTGAAATTACCCGATTCCAGATTGATAGGCACAAGTCCTTTCACTTTACTGTCTTTGCCCAATTTCTTTATTTTTTCGGCAGGTACAAAAGTTGCCATATTGGTTCCTGTACCTACTATCAAGCCTATGTAACCATCATAGCTACTATCGGAAAGTCCGGCAAACAGACTGGCAACAGTATCATTGATTACCTTTATGCCTGTAAATTTTGGTTTATTTTTCTTGTTCAGATATTTTAATAAAGGCTCTCCTACGGGTTGTCCTACCATTTCTTTTATATCCACCCCTTTTGTCCAGCGAAGCAATTTTGCATCTCCGTTAGGCATCGACTCGGCAGGATAAGAGAAACAATAGCCGATAGGCATTTCCTTGTCTCGCTTGATCTCAGCAATAGGGTCTCCTTGTTCCTGAAACAATTTATCTTGAGTAAATCCGGCCGACTTCATTACAGATAAGTCTTTCTTCCAGCCGTTTTCGGGATGAATGGTTGCTTTGCCTTTCACAAAGTCCACAACAGCAACCCTATAGTTTGTTCCGCCTAAGTCAAGTACCGTAGCCGAACCATTTATAGCTGTAGTTTTGGGTGTAATAAAAGTAGGAATACACTGTACCTCTGTATCATCTTTCTTTAGGCCGTTTTCTACTTTAGTCTGAAGAGACTGGGCTATTTCTACCAGTTGTTTCTTCTTTAAACGAAAAATATTCTTCTTCATATGGTATTTATAAAATAACAAATAGGTTTCTCTTATTATACAAAGTTATAAATCTATATCAAATATTTGCATTTTGTGTATTTTATCTGATTGGCAAATAACTATTTTTATAACTTCATTTGCTAACATTAACGATCATCCTCCACCCTCTCGTGTTAACATATATTTATCAATGCAAATAAAATCTAAAAACGAGTAGTGAGATTAAACCCTCAACCATATAGCATATCACATATCTGGTAACATTATGTACCTGATCTAAAAGTCCATCATATTATGAATAGAAAGACAAAAATTGCCCTTATTGTCGTTATTGTACTGTTTATTGCCGGAATGGCATTGTATCCAAAAGTGAAAGAATATCTGTCTTCGGAAGAAGAAACTACAGAAACACCGGATGTTAAAGTAAATAACGGAGGAAAAGGAAGAACCACATTAAATGTAAATGCACAAATATTGAAACCGGAAGTGTTGAACGATTATTTTCGGAATAAAGGATTACTGCTACCCGACGAAGAGGTCGATTTGTCTTTCGAAACTTCGGGCAAGATAACAGAAATACATTTTAAAGAGGGCTCGAATGTAAGAAAAGGGCAACTGCTGGCAAAGGTTAATGACAAGCCTTTGCAAGCCGAGCTGAAGAAATTGGAAGCACAGATCCCTTTGGCACAAGATCGTGTTTTTCGTCAAAAATCACTACTTGCAAAAGATGCCGTAAGTCAGGAAGCCTACGAGTCGGTAAACACAGAGCTGGAGAAGCTTATGGCAGATATAGAACTTGTAAAATCACGTATTGCACAAACTGAACTGCGTGCACCTTTTGATGGTGTTATCGGCCTGCGACAAGTAAGCGAAGGCACATACGCCTCTCCATCGACAATAATAACTCATCTCACAAAAATATCTCCTCTCAAAATAGAGTTTTCGGTAAACGAATCCCAAATCAACAATATAAAAGCAGGTACTTCACTCACCTTTACGCTGGATAACGATATGAATAAATACCATGCTACGGTATATGCTGTAGAGTCTAATCTGGACAGACAGACATTGACTCTCAAAGCACGTGCAATGTATCCCAATCCCGGAGGACATCTCAAACCCGGGCTGTCTACCAATGTAGAAATAAAATCGAGAGAAATAAGAAACGCTCTTGTTGTTCCCAGCCTATCGGTTATTGCCGAAATGGGACGTGATATAGTATATGTGTACAAAGAGGGGAAAGCTCATCAGGTAGTTATAAAAAAAGGTATGCGTACAGCTTCTTCAATACAAATACTGAGTGGATTGAATGCAGGAGATACAATTTTGACGACAGGCGTTATGCAATTACGAGACGGACTACCTGTACAAATAGACAGAATAGAAGAGCGCAGCACAGAGAATTGATAAGGAAAACAAAAGAGAAAAATCGATACAATGACCATATCCGAATTAAGTATAAAGCGCCCGGTACTTTCCACCGTATTTACTCTGATCATCTTCCTGCTTGGAATGATCGGGTACACATATCTGGGAGTACGTGAATATCCGAATATAGACAATCCCATTATTTCTGTCAATGTAACATATCCGGGAGCAAATGCCGAGATCATAGAAAACCAGATTACAGAACCATTGGAGCAGAATATCAATGGAATACCGGGTATCAGGTCGCTGACAAGTAGCAGTAGCCAGGGGCAATGCCGCATCACCGTAGAGTTTGAACTGTCTGTCGACCTCGAAACAGCAGCAAATGATGTACGAGACAAGGTTTCTCGTGCACAACGTTATTTACCACGCGATTGTGATCCGCCTACAGTGTCGAAAGCTGATGCCGATGCCAACCCGATTATACAGATCAGTATTCAGAGTGAGAAGCGTTCGCTGCTAGAACTGAGCGAAATAGCAGAACTTACCGTTAAAGAGCGCCTACAAACCATACCAAACGTAAGTGCAGTAGAAATATGGGGACAAAACCGCTACTCGATGCGCCTTTGGCTCGATCCTACACGAATGGCTTCGTATGGCATTACTCCTATGGACGTAAAAAATGCAGTAGACCGGGAAAACGTAGAGCTACCTTCGGGCAGTATAGAAGGCGACGACCTGGAACTTACAATACGAACGCTGGGACTTATGCAGACTCCCGAAGAGTTCAACAATATGATAATAAAAGAAGACAATTATAACATTGTACGCTTCAAAGATGTAGGGACAGCCGAACTGGGTACAGAAAATTATCGCAGCTTTATGCGACGAAACGGAGTGCCTGCCGTTAGTACGGTAATAATACCTCAGCCGGGAGCTAATCAGATAGAAATATCGGACGAAGCAATGGTACGTCTCGAACAACTAAAAAAAGACCTTCCCGAAGATGTTTTCATCGACGTGGCATTTGACAATACCAAATTTATACGAGCATCTATAGCCGAAGTAGAAGAAACGGTGTACATAGCATTTGCATTGGTAGTAATTATTATCTTCCTTTTTCTTCGCGACTGGCGTGTCACACTTATTCCATGCGTAGTGATTCCTGTTTCACTGGTAGGAGCATTCTTTGTTATGTACGTAGCGGGCTTTTCTATCAATGTACTTTCCATGCTGGCTGTAGTCCTTGCCGTAGGTTTGGTAGTAGATGACGCTATTGTGGTCACCGAGAACATATACCTCAAAATAGAGGGGGGAATGACACCACGCGAAGCAGGGATAGAGGGATCGAAAGAAATATTCTTTGCAGTAGTATCTACTACAGTTACTGTCGTTGCAGTATTTTTTCCAATCGTATTTCTCGAAGGTATGACCGGGCGCCTTTTCCGCGAATTTAGTATTGTAGTCGCAGGTGCTGTTCTTATTTCGGCTTTTGTCGCCTTAACGTTCACCCCTATGCTTGCTACCAAGCTATTGAAAAAGAGAGACAGCAACGGATGGTTTTATAACAAGACCGAACCGTTCTTTCGCTGGCTTACAAACAGCTATCATCATGGCCTTGAGCGATTTCTTAAAATAAAACTTATAATCTGGCCTATTATAATCGTTACTCTTTTGGGCATTGGATATCTTGTTTCTGTTATTCCTGCCGAAATGGCTCCTCTCGAAGACCGGTCGCAGGTTACAATACGTACCAGTGGCCCCGAAGGTGCAACCTATGAGTTCAATCGGAATTATACCGAGAAGATAGCACGTATAGCAGACTCCGTTGCTCCCGAAAGACTTATAAACACAATGCGTATATGGACAGGCGGAGGAATGGTTAATCTGAATCTGCCCGATATTAAAGACAGAGAAAGAAGCCAGATGGAAATAGCCAATGCTCTGACCAAAGCCGTAAGAAGTGAGACGGAAGCACGGGCATTTGTTCAGCAGCAGTCTACATTTGGAGGTCGCCGTTCGAGTATGCCCATACAGTACGTGCTGCAAGCCCCTAATATAGGTAAGCTCGAAGAATTCATACCTCAGTTTATGAAAAAAGTACAGGAAAGCCCTCTCTTTCAGATGGCAGATGTAAATCTGAAATTTACAAAACCCGAAACCCGAATAATTATAGACAGGGACAAGGCTGCTTTGCTTGGTGTAAGTACCCGCGATATAGGACAAACCCTGCAATATGCACTTAGCGGACAACGGATGGGCTATTTCTATATGAATGGTAAACAATATCAGATACTCGGCGAAATAAACCGCCAGCAAAGAAATACCCCTTTAGATCTGAAATCAATTTATCTGAAAAACCTGTCGGGAGAAATGATTCAGATGGACAACCTTGTACGCCTCGAAGAAAGTGTTGCTCCTCCTCAGCTATATAGATATAATCGTTTCAACTCGGCTACCATATCCGCAGGTCTGTCTCCGGGAGTAACCATAGGTGCAGGATTGGACGAAATGGATCGCATAGCCAAAGAAACTTTGGACGAAACCTTCCGTACAGCATTGTCGGGAGACTCTAAGGACTTTAGAGAAAGCTCTTCCAGCCTTATGTTTGCTTTTGTGCTTGCTGTACTATTAATCTTTCTCATTCTGGCTGCACAATTCGAAAGCTTCAAAGATCCTTTTGTTATCATGCTCACCGTACCTCTTGCCATAGCCGGAGCTTTACTCTTTATGCACATAAAAGATGTCACGATGAATATATTTAGCCAGATCGGAATTATTATGCTCATCGGACTTGTAGCAAAAAATGGTATTCTTATTGTCGAATTTGCCAATCAAAGGCAAGATGCCGGAATGAGTAAGCTGGAAGCCATACAGGGTGCTGCCGTACAACGTTTGCGACCTATACTTATGACCAGCTTCTCTACCGTTTTGGGCTTATTGCCTCTCATATTGGCAAGTGCCGAAGGAGCTAACGGGCGTACGGCAATGGGTGTGGCTGTGATAGGAGGAATGATGGTTTCTACTCTATTGACAATTTTTATTGTCCCTGCCATGTATCTTTACATTTCCACCGACAGAGGAAAGAACGCTTTACATCCATTCGAAAACTAATATTAAACGCAATTATATGAAAAAATATATACCTCTCCTCTTATTATTCATCCTGCCACTTACAGCATACACGCAAGTGCTTCTCGATCTAAAAAACTGTATAGAAACTGGATTGAAGCAAAACTATGACATCAGGATAACCAGAAACAAGCAGGAAATATCTGACAATAACCTGACCATAGGCAATGCAGGTTATTTGCCCAATCTTGGCCTGAGTGCAGGCTATTCCGGTGCGGGAAATAATACGACACAGCATTTGGAAAATGGAGAAACTTATAAGAATAACGGTATTCTCAATCAGACTTTAAACGCGGGACTCAATCTTAATTGGACTATATTCGACGGCTTCAATATTCAGACTAACTACAAGCGATTAAAAGAACTACAACAGATGGGCGAATTGAACACCCGCCTCACGATAGAAAATTTTATAGCTAATCTTACATCCGAATATTATAACTATATACAGCAAAATATACGGTTAAAGAATCTGCAATCGGCAGTAAAACTCTCTAAAGAGCGGCTTCGTATAGTAGAAGCCCGCTACGAAATAGGTGCAGGTTCGCGACTGGATATGCAGCAGGCAAAAGTCGATTTCAACAGTGATAGTTCCCGTCTTATAAAGCAATACGAAGTACTTTATACGTCTCGTATTGCACTAAATCAAATGATGGCAACAGATAATATCGAACAGTTTATATTCACATCAGATTCTACCATTGCAATAGACGAATCACTTAGCCGAAGCGATATCTGGCAAAAAACTCTGGCTGCAAATACATTCCTTTTGCTCTCCGACAAAAACAAAACATTGGGTTTACTTGACCTGAAAACAGCCCAAAGCGAAAATTATCCTTATCTGCGACTCAATGCGGGTTATGGCTATACGAAAAACATGTACAATACGGGTACAGTCGATCATCAAAACAGTCTAGGTTTCAGCTACGGACTGACTTTAGGCTTCAATCTGTTCGATGGGTTCAACCGAAAAAGAAAACAAAAAAATGCCAGAATAGAAATTGAAAACCGTCAGTTGGAATACGAGCAAACGACCCTATCGCTTAAAGCTGATCTCTCCAACATGTGGATGGCATATAATAATAACATAAAGCTGACCAATCTGGAAAAAGAAAATGTAGGGACTGCACGAGAAAATCATGAAATTGCCATAGAAAGATACAAACTAGGAGATTTGTCGGGAATAGAACTGCGTGAAGCACAGAATAGTTTGCTCGAAGCAGAAGAACGTCTTGTGCAGGCAGAATATAGCACTAAACTCTGCGAAATATCGTTGATGCAGATTAGTGGACAGATATTGTCTTATTCCGAATAAAAAAGTACTGTATCTACTGTTTTTCGGTAAGGTATTTCCAAAACCGCTTAGGCATATGCTGGCGTTGTAGTTTCAGGTTGATACGTTCCTTTATAGTCATCGATTTGAAATAACCTTTCCATAGTTCCTGAAACATTTTTTCGTCTTCAGCCATCAGATTCTCGTCAAGTTTGCCGCCGAGTAGATGCTCATCACTGTCGAGAGTCATTTCTACCATCGTGTGCAGATCATAGTAATATCCGTACCTGCGTTTTATATCATATATTACCCACTTCTGATCGGCAAAACGATCTTTGAAATGCTCAATAGCTATAGGCAAAGCATTGTAGCGTGGCGAAACAGGCGAGAAGAAAATATCATCGGCCGCTTTCTGAAAACGTACAAATTGCCTCAGATATTGAGCCTCATGTGCCACACGTTTTGCCAGTTGATGAAGTTTCAGTACATCATCGTCAGCAAAGTTTGTTTCTATCGAGATTTTACTGTCTATCGTTTTGCGAATATACCGAAACAACAACTCATCACTCCCCTCCTCTTCCGACAGCCAAGCATAAGACAACATATTGCAAGCAAGTTTACTCATCTTTTTCTCCAAAGCTGCCCATACTCGTGCCGATCTGTCTTCTTGTGTAATAACAGTGTAACTCTCCTGCATAAACAATGGCGGAATGTCTTCCTCTCCCAGCAATTTGTCGGGAAATACTTTACGGCTATATGCGTCGAATACGGCTGTAAGCAGACCTTCGAATGTTTTATCGTAGAAGAAAACTATCATCTATCGGGGAAGATAATGGACAACTGCCTGTCGTCAACCTTTTTCTTTTTAGGCTCGGTCAGTATTTTGCGTACATATTCGGGAGTGGCCTCATTGACAGTGTACATAGGCAATTCGTTGCAAGTGATAAAGTACTGAGCTTTTTTCATTACCACTCCTATTTTCTTGAGATGCGAGGCATTGAGTCGTCCGTGCCTGCGTGAGGTTACAATAAATTGTGCCGACTTAACTCCTATGCCCGGTACCCGCAATATCATCGCATAATCGGCCTTATTGATGTCGACCGGAAAACTCTCAGGGTGGCGCAATGCCCACGATAATTTCGGATCTATCTCCAGATCGAGATCGGGGTACGAATCATCTACAATTTCATCGGCACGGTACTGATAGAAACGCATCAGCCAGTCTGCCTGATACAAGCGGTTTTCGCGTACCAAAGGTGCTTGCTTAAGAACAGGCAAACGCTTGTCGTAACTGTTTACAGGTATAAAACCCGAGTAATATACTCTGCGCATCTGCGTTTGCTGATAGAGAATAGACGAAACCCGAAGTATATCTTTATCACGCTCGTTGGTCGCTCCCACTATCATTTGTGTGCTTTGTCCTGCCGGCACAAAGCGGGGAGCTTTCTTAAACTTGCGGCGATCTTCTATACTTTGCATCATACCCTGCTGTATATATCGCATAGGCTTGTACACACTTCTGTGGTCTTTTTCGGGTGCAAGGAGCTTGAGATTAGCCTCAGTTGGTATTTCCAGATTCACACTCATACGATCGGCATATAGTCCGGCTTCGTTTACCAGTTCCTGACTACAACCCGGAATACTTTTCATATGTATGTAGCCGTTGAAACGATGGACTGTACGCAAATCTTTTACGACTCTCACCATACGCTCCATAGTATAGTCCGGATTGTTTATCACACCCGAGCTAAGGAAAAGCCCTTCTATATAGTTGCGCCGATAAAATTCGATAGTGAGATCTACCAACTCTTGTACCGTAAATGTAGCTCGCCGAATATCGTTACTACGGCGATTGATACAATAAGCACAATCGTATATACAGAAATTGGTGAGCATAATTTTAAGGAGCGAAACACAACGTCCGTCTTCCGTAAAACTATGGCAGATACCCATTCCACCCACAGTATTGCCAAGCTCTCCGGCCTTGCCTTTGCGGATAGTTCCACTGGAGGAACAGGAAACATCGTACTTTGCCGATTCAGCCAGTGTTTTGAGTTTTTCGAGCACAATTTCGTTCATACTATTACAAAGAAAGACATTTCCACCGATAGTCTAAAACAAAATATATTAAAAGAAGTATTCTTGTTGAAAACTCAACACAACAAACCATATAAACCTAATAATCAAACAAATGAAAGCTAAATTAAATTATAGATTGCCAGAAATCACAACTTTTATTTACATTTGTATTTCGATCATATCAATTACAATTTATGATACTTATTGCAGATGGTGGTGCGACGAAGGTGGAATGGAGCCTTGCACACAGAGGGAAGGAGATAAAACGCGTTTTTACCAAAGGTGCAAGCCCTTATTTTAGTACAAAAGAAGAAATAAGCAGCGAGATAAAGAATGTGCTCTTGCCTCAGCTAGAAGAGTATAAGATAGATGGTGTATATTTCTTTGGAGCCGGATGCAACTCTGCGCAAAAAAATAGAGTGATAGAAGACGCAATTAAAGAAAACATCGATACCCAAACGATAGAAATACAGAGTGACTTGTTTGGTGCGGCTAGAGGGCTGTGCGGAAATCAAGAAGGTATTGCCTGCATTCTGGGTACAGGTTCCAATTCGTGCCATTACAACGGTAAGGAGATAGCAGACCACATACAGTCGCTAGGCTATATATTAGGCGATGAGGGCAGTGGCGCAGTTTTGGGACGAATGTTTATAAATATATGCTTAAAGAATTTACTGCCTCAGCATATTAAAGAAGAGTTTCTGACAGAATACGGACTGGACACAATACTTATCCTCGACAAAGTGTACAGGCAACCTATGGCAAACCGTTTTCTGGCAAGCCTTTCTCCTTTCATTTTGCGGCATGCCGATGACGCAACCGTCCACAGCCTTATTACTCAAACATTCAAAGAGTTTTTCACTAAGAACGTGATGCAATATAAGTATGATTACACAAATAGGCCTGTACACTTTACAGGATCTGTCGCATACTATTATCGGGAAATACTTGCCCGGACAGCTAAAGATCTCAATATTTGTATAGGACAAATAACCCGTTCGCCTATGGACGGACTTATTACCTATTATTCGTAAAAATAAAGTATAGATTATGACATTTATAAAAATAACAGAACAAGCCTCTTTATATAATAATTTGGAAGACAAGCCTATATCCGAAATACTTACCGATATAAACAACGAGGATAAGAAAGTAGCTTTGGCTGTAGAAATGGCTATACCTCAGATAGAAAAGTTAGTCTCACAGATCGTTCCACGTATGCAGCAAGGCGGACGTATCTTCTATTTGGGTGCAGGCACAAGTGGGCGTCTGGGGGTATTGGACGCTTCGGAAATACCACCCACATTCGGTATGCCCGACACGTTGGTAATCGGTTTGATAGCCGGAGGAGAAAAAGCCCTGCGCAACCCTGTAGAGAAAGCTGAGGATAACATGACCGCCGGATGGGAAGAACTGGAAGCGCATAATGTGAATAGCAAAGATACGGTGATAGGTATCGCTGCTTCGGGTACTACACCCTATGTGATTGGAGCATTGCGCGAAGCACGTAAAAAAGGCATACTTACAGCCTCTATTTCGAGCAACCCAGACTCCCCCATAGCACAAGAAGCCGAAATAGCCATCGAAATGATTGTAGGCCCGGAATATGTAACAGGCAGCTCGCGCATGAAGTCGGGCACAGGACAGAAGATGATTCTGAATATGATAACCACCTCTGTGATGATAAAACTAGGGCGGGTAAAAGGAAACAGAATGGTAAACATGCAATTGTCGAATGCAAAGCTGGTAGACAGAGGTACTCGTATGATTGTCGACGAACTGGGTTTGGAATATACACAAGCCGAACGGCTGTTACTGCTTCACGGCTCGGTAAAAAAAGCAATCGAAACTTATAAAAAAGAAAATAAAACGTAATTGTGCAAAATAATACTAAAACTATAAAAAATTATAACAAGCTCTTTCGTAAGGGCTTTTTTTCTATCTTTACGAAAGAGTTTTTTATTTATAAACCTAAAATCAATATGAAATTAATCACTAAAAATTTTACGGCAAAAGGATTGCTGGTATCCGGCCTTATTCTGGCAGCATCCTTAACTTCTTGCGGTGGTGAAAAACAAAATGCCCTAACCGAACAGGAAAAAGCAGAAGGCTGGCAATTACTATTTGACGGAACAACAATGACAGGTTGGCGCGACTACAACGGTACATCTCTTACCGAACCCTGGCACGTAGTAGATGGTTGCATACAAGCCAAGGGAGACGGCAGCGATTCTAACGGATATATTGTTACGGACAAGGAATATGAGAACTTCGAACTTTCGTGGGATTGGAAACTGTCGAAAGGTGGCAATAGCGGTATGCTTTACCATGTTGTAGAACGTCCTCAATATAAAGTTCCATACGTAACAGGCCCCGAATATCAGCTGATAGACGAGCCTAACTTCCCTGAGCCGCTGGAGCCTTGGCAACGACTGGGTGTAGACTATGCAATGTACTTACCGGATACTACCAAAATGAAAGTAAATCCGCAAGGTGAATGGAACAACTCGAAAATAGTATTCGACAACGGACATGTAGAGCATTGGCTCAATGGTGTAAAGATTCTGGAATTTGAAGCATGGACAGATGACTGGTACGCAAGAAAGCATAGCGGTAAATGGACAAATGCTCCTGAATATGGTTTAGCAAAAAAAGGAGTTCTTTGTTTGCAAGATCATGGCTATCCTGCATCTTTCCGCAATATAAAGGTAAAAGAGCTTCCGCGCAAAAACAGCGAAATCAGCCTGTTTAACGGAACAGACCTTCACGGATGGGATGTTTACGGAACAGAAAAATGGTATGTAAAAGACGGACTGCTGATTTGTGAAAGCGGACCAGACAAAAAATATGGCTATCTAGCCACACGTGAATACTATAACGACTTCGACCTTACAGTAGAATTTAAGCAAGAAGCCGATGGTAATTCAGGAGTATTTATCCGCTCGTTTATCGAAGAAGACGTTAAAGTTAACGGATGGCAGGTAGAAGTTGCTCCAAAAGGACATGGCACAGGCGGCATATATGAGTCGTACGGACGTGGATGGCTGATAGAAGTACCGAAAGAAAAAGAAGAGTTTCTGAAAGTAGGAGACTGGAATACTATGCGTATTTTGGTTCAGGGCAATAAAGTTACCACATGGCTCAATGGCAATCAGATGGTAGAGCTAGATGACGAACAAATAGGTAAAGGACAAGGACGCATAGCTTTGCAAATCCATGATGGGGGAGGCATTAAAGTTTTATGGCGCAACCTTAATCTGAAAACACTATAATAATTTAGAATTCCATTATAAACAAAGAGGTTACCAACGATTATTGGTAACCTCTTTGTTTATATATAAATCACTGCTTACTTTTTTACACTCTCTTACATTATAAAATATTTTAAATGCGAATAATTTGCATTTGAGAGTAATTTGTATTTACTTTATAGAAAATATAAGAGACAGATGGACGTAACCAACATAATAAAGAATGCCGGACTAAAAATAACTCCACAACGTAGAATCGTTTATGAGGTAATGACAAAATTAGGGCATGGTACAATAGATGAAGTAATATCGGAAGTACAAAAACAAAATCCTAACATTACAATATCTACAGTCTACCGTATATTAGACTCTTTTTGCGAAGTAAAATTATTATCCCGAGTCAACCACCCTAACGGTAAGTGTTATATAGATATAACACCATCAGATCATCACCACATATTTACAGACGAAGAGTTGATAGACTACACAGACCCGGAACTAACCGAATTAATCAAGAGGTATTTGGACGAGAAACTATGTAAGAAATTAGATATTGATAAAATATCTGTACAAATAATTGCAAACCTAAAAAAATCGAATGATCATGGAAAAGAAGAAGAAAATGACAACAGCTTCGGGACGTCCTGTAGCTGACAATCAAAATGTTCAGACAGCCGGTCAGAGAGGTCCTGTCCTCTTGCAGGATCCCTGGTATTTAGAAAAGCTTGCACACTTCGATCGCGAAGTAATACCTGAACGGCGTATGCATGCTAAAGGATCGGGAGCATACGGTACATTCACCGTAACCCACGACATCACAAGGTTTACCCGTGCTTCTATATTTGCAGAAGTGGGTAAAAAGACAGAATGCTTCTTACGCTTTTCAACCGTAGCGGGAGAACGGGGTGCTGCCGATGCAGAACGCGATATACGAGGTTTTGCCATGAAATTTTATACTGATGCCGGCAACTGGGATCTTGTAGGCAATAATACGCCTGTATTCTTTTTGCGCGACCCTCTGAAATTTCCTGACTTAAACCATGTTGTAAAACGAGATCCTCGTACCAATCTGCACAGTGCAAACAGTAATTGGGATTTTTGGACTCTTTTGCCGGAAGCGCTCCATCAAGTTACCATAACAATGAGTGATCGGGGAATACCATATTCTTATCGCCATATGCACGGATTCGGAAGCCATACATTTAGCTTTATCAATAAAGATAATGTAAGAACTTGGGTAAAGTTCCATCTTAAAACATTGCAGGGGATCAAAAATCTGACCGATGAAGAATCCGCAGCCATTATAGCCAAAGACAGAGAATCGCACCAACGGGATTTATATTATGCCATAGAGAACGGAGACTATCCTCGCTGGGAATTCAAAATACAGGTTATGACCGAAGAGCAAGCCGACAATTATAGAATCAATCCTTTCGACCTCACAAAGGTATGGTCTCATAAAGAATTCCCTCTGATCGATGTCGGTATATTAGAACTCAACAGAAATCCTGAGAACTATTTTGCAGAAGTAGAACAATCTGCTTTCAATCCGATGAACGTGGTTGATGGCATTGGTTTTTCTCCCGACAAAATGTTGCAAGGACGTTTGTTCTCGTACAGAGATGCACAAAACTATCGGTTGGGAGTAAATCATTCTCAAATTCCGGTAAACCAACCCCGCTGTCCTTTCCACTCCTATCATCGAGACGGAGCAATGCGTGTAGATGGCAATCATGGTTCTACACTCGGGTATGAACCAAACAGCTATGGAGAATGGCAGGACAACCCTGAGCTGAAAGAGCCACCGTTGAAGATACATGGCGATGCTTTCAACTACAACGAAAGAGAGTACGACGATGACTACTACAGTCAACCGGGAGATTTATTCCGCCTGATGTCATCACAGCAACAACAAGTTCTTTTCAAAAACACAGCCGCAAATATGGGCGACTCGGAACTGTTTATAAAGCAGCGTCATGTAAGAAACTGCTACAAGGCTGATCCTGCTTACGGAAAAGGTGTTGCCGATGCACTAGGGATTTCACTCGAAGATGCGTTAAAGTCGACAAGATGACAATAGAATAGTCAGAATAGTGTAAAAAAAAGAGGATACCCACAATGGATATCCTCTTTTCTATTTATAGACTTCAGGCTATTTACTTAGCCTTTTTGTCGTCTTCTTTTTTATTGTCAGCCAAAGGTATAGTTATATTATTATCTTTTTCGGCCTCGCCTTTAAGGAAAGAAGGAAGGTTCATTCCTGCCATGTTGAACAAGTCGTTCAATGGAGGAACAGACTTCATCAGTCCCGACACAAAATTGGCTGTAGTAGTATTACCATTTGCAGCACCGCCTGCCGAATCCCATACTGTAACCTTATCAATTTTGATATTTTTGATTGCTTCCACCTGAGTTTTCACCAGTTCAGGAAGTTTCTCTATCAATAGTAATTGATATGCAGCTACAGGATCACCATTTGCAGCATTAACCACTCCTTTGTAACCATCAGCCTGTTTAGATAGTATTTCGAACAAACCACGGGCCTCTGCATCCATTTTTGCAAATATTGCATCAGCTTCCCCTCGGGCTTGCTCTCTCATGCGCTCGGCTACAGCCTGAGCTTCGATAATTACTTTTTGCTTTTCTATTTCGGCAGGTACAACCACGTTTGCTATCTGAGTAGAACGTTCTCTTTCAGAACGGGCAAGCTCGGCTTTTTGCTCTGCCTGATATGCTTCTTCGAGAGCTTTTGCCTGTTGCACTTTTTCTGCTGCAACAGCTATACGAGCTGCTTCCGCTTCTTTCTCACGGCGAAGAGCATCTGATCCTGCAATTTCGATTTTTGCACCATTCTCTCCTTTTACGGCTATGGCGTTGGCTTCGGCAGTCTTCACACGGGTATCTCTGCTTGCTTCCGCCTTACCGATAGATTCGTCACGGAAAGCTCCGGCTATGCTTACTTCTTTATCCTTTTGGGCTATGGCTACCTGCACATCACGATCACGATGAGTTTCTGCAATTCTCACATCACGATCTCTGTCGGCAGATGCTTTACCTGTTTCCCCCATTTTTTCTTGTTCGGCAACACTAACTTTGGCTTCGTTGATCGCCTTTGCAGCCGCTTCTTTACCTAAAGCATCGATATATCCAGACTCATCGTTGATATCCGTTACGTTTACGTTTATCAGTTTCAAGCCAATTTTACGAAGTTCTGTATCAACGTTTTTCGCGATATTATCTAAGAATTTGTCACGGTCAGAGTTGATCTCTTCAATCATCATAGTAGCAATAACCAGACGCAACTGTCCGAACAATATATCATTAGCCACTTCTTTTATTTGTGCTGTAGTAAGTCCAAGAAGTCTTTCTGCCGCATTGTTCATGTTCTCTTTCTCGGTAGAAATCGCAATAGTAAAGCGACAAGGAACATCGACACGGATATTTTGTTTACTCAACGCACTTGTCAGATTGGCCTCGATAGATATCGGTTTCAGATCAAGATATGCATAATCCTGAACTACCGGCCAAATGAATGCGCCACCACCATGTATACACTTGGCAGATGCACCTCCGGTTCGTCCATATACTACCAAAATTTTGTCTGACGGGCATCGTTTGTATCTCGACGTCATGGCCAAGACTACGACGATTACCACTACGACAAGAACCACGACAATTGTAGCTCCTCCTCCTAATAATCCTTCAATCATAGTTTTAATTTAAATTTATGTAAGACAATTAATTTTTTATTCATTTATCGGAGCAACGACCAATATACCGCCTTCTACAGCCTGTATTTTGACCAAAGTTCCACTTTTCAAATCTTTGTCGCCTGCTGTCATTGCAGGAAGCTCGTGAGTAGAGCCTTTTACACTAACAAAGATTTTACCTTTCCCCGCTTTAGATGCAGGAATATTCATATACACATCGGCAGTCTTGCCAACAGTATCTTCTATATCGAATGTATTATCTTCCGAAAGCCTCATCAATATCCTCATCAGAAAGAAAAAGACTGCAATAAACAATAATCCAACCAGAAGGGCAACTATTCCCAAAAAGACTTTATTACTGATCACAGGATACAATGATGCTCCTGTCCAGCCAAATCCGAGTAAGAAATTGATGAGATTCCTCAACGAAAATAACTGAAAAGGATGATCTCCTCCATCCAGATTACCATCAAAATCAGCATCGACTCCCGTATCGGTATCGGCACCGATAAAAGTCATAATAGTCTGTATGATGAAAATGACACTTGCACCAATGGCTATATACCAATAAAATTGCTGCCCGCTGTCCATACTTTCGAAAAACTCTTTCATGATAGTATTTTGTTAGTTTATAAATATCATATTATATTTCTGGGTTTGCCTATACAAAAATAAGTTTTTTTTCCATTTGACCAAATGTTTATTTGCATACAACACGATTTATTTTTCACTTTCACAATATTTATAATTTGTAAAAATACTTGATAGGGAATAGACTTGTCTCTACCCTCTAATTGCGAATAACCACGAGGTGTCCTTAATAGATACAGACTCTAAATATTATCGCCTACTTAAATATCTTACAGCAGATAAGACTTAACTCGCAACTATTTTGTATTTTTGACGAACTTTTTCTGGAAAAATATAAAACATATAATATAAAATGAATATTTCTTACAATTGGTTGAAAGAATACCTTGATTTTGACTTAACACCGCAAGAAACATCCGATGCTCTTACTTCGTTAGGACTGGAGACAGGAGGCGTAGAAGAAGTAGAAACAATAAAAGGAGGGCTCGAAGGGCTCGTTATCGGGGAAGTACTCACTTGTACAGATCATCCCGACTCAGACCATCTGCACATCACTACTGTAAATGTAGGTGAAGGCGAGCCGCTTCAGATTGTATGCGGAGCGCCAAACGTAGCAGCCGGACAAAAAGTTGTTGTTGCTCTTGTAGGTACTAAGTTATATTCAGGAGAAGAATCTTTCACCATAAAGAGATCGAAGATAAGAGGAACAGAATCTTTTGGGATGATATGTGCCGAAGATGAAATCGGACTCAGTACAAATCATGCCGGCATCATAGTGTTACCATCCGAAGCCAGAGTGGGTACACCTGCCAAAGAATATTACAATGTAAAGAGCGAATATATACTCGAAGTAGACATTACGCCCAACCGCATAGACGGAGCATCTCACTTCGGTGTGGCAAGAGACCTTGCTGCCTACCTGAAACAAAATAATCTGAAAGGAACCTTAACTCTGCCATCGGTAGAGAAATTTAAGATAGACGAACCGGCCGGAGGCGTAAAAGTTAAAGTAGAAAATACAGAGGCTTGTCCACGATATGCAGGAGTAACCATAAAAGGAGTAAAAGTAGCAGAAAGCCCCGAATGGCTTAAGAATAAGCTTACTCTCATAGGCTTGCGCCCGATCAATAATATAGTAGATATAACAAACTTTGTTCTACACGGACTAGGGCATCCGCTTCACGCATTCGACGTAGCACAAATTGCAGGAGGTGAGGTCGTAGTGAAAACTCTGCCCGAAGGTACTAAATTCGTTACCCTCGATGAGCAAGAACGCACCCTTAGCAACAGAGACCTTATGATATGCAACACCCAAGAGGGAATGTGTATAGGAGGTGTATTCGGTGGACTAAAATCGGGAGTAACAGAGTCTACCACAGAAGTATTCCTTGAATGTGCCTACTTCAACCCTACATGGGTTCGCAAGACTGCCCGCCGTCATGGATTGAACACCGATTCTTCGTTCCGCTTCGAGCGAGGTTGCGATCCTAACGACACGCTTTATGTGTTAAAGTACACTGCATTGCTCATACAAGAGTTAGCCGGAGGAAAAATAACAGGCGAAATAGAAGACGTATATCCCAACAAAATAGAGAAGCCGATAGTAGAGCTTACTTACAACAAGGTAAACACCCTTATAGGAAAAGAAATAGAACCTGCTGTAGTAAAATCTATACTTGCCAGCCTCGAAGTTGAAATAGTAAAAGAAACCGCCGAAGGTTTGACACTGGCTATACCTACATACCGTGTAGACGTTTTGCGCGATGTGGATGTAATAGAAGATATCCTTCGTGTATACGGGTACAACAATATAGAAATAGGCGAAGTGGTGAAATCGAACTTATCTTACGAAACACCGACCGATAAGAGCTACGATTTGCAGAACCTGATTTCGGAGCAGCTTACAGGGGGCGGATTCAATGAGATATTTAACAATTCGCTTACCAAAGAATCATATTATACCGATTCGCAAATATATCCTATTGCCAACTGCGTGCACCTTATCAATCCCCTCAGCACAGATCTCAGCGTTATGCGTCAGACACTGCTGTATGGCGGGCTGGAAAGTATTGCTTATAACCGTAATCGACAGAATTCGGATATCCGTTTCTACGAGTTTGGTAATTGCTATTTCTTCGATGCCGACAAAAAGGTTGAAGGAGAAACCCTTAAAGAATATAGCGAAGAGCTTCACTTAGGGCTTTGGCTTAGCGGAAACAGCGTGGACAACAGTTGGGCTGCTGCTGACGAGAAATCGACAGTATTTCAGTTGAAAGCCCATGTAGAAAATATACTCACACGTCTGGGTATTTCAGCAGCCAGATATGAATATACACAGTTCTCGGACGAAATATTCAGTACTGCCATCGAAATCGGCGCCAAAGGAAAAGGCAAACGCCTCGGAGTACTTGGTATCGTAAGCAAGAAAACACTTAAATCGCAAGATATCAATGCAGAGGTATTTTTCGCAGAGCTCAACTGGGATGCTTTGATGAAAGAAATAAAGAAGCATACGATTACTTACAGCGAAATTTCTAAATTCCCTGCGGTAAAACGCGATTTAGCTCTATTGCTAGATAAAAACATATTGTTCGACCAGATAGAAAAGATTGCCTACAAAGCCGAACGTAAGCTTCTTAAAGAAGTTACGCTTTTCGATGTGTATGAAGGAAAGAATCTTCCGGAAAGCAAAAAATCATATGCTGTCAACTTCATACTTCAAGATGAAGAAAAAACACTCAACGACAAGCAGATAGATGGAGTAATGCAGAAGATACAGCAATCGCTCGAAAAAGAACTGGGCGCACAGTTGCGTTAACTGTGTTTCAAATCAGATAAAGAATGCAGAAACAGATACCATTTGTTTCTGCATTTGTTCTTTATATTATATATTTTTGTACAAATCTATAATTTACGCACACTATAAAAAACAAGAATGAAAAGACTTCTTCCTTTCGAAAACGTTACTTACAAAACAGAACTGTCGCCAACAGAAATTGCAAATCAGTTACGATCCAGTACCCAATACACAACCTTAGGAAAGAGTATTAGTGAAAAAGGTTTCACGATAAAGCGTATTATCAATTATAGAAATTCTTTTCTGCCTATAGTAACAGGTACTATCACCGAAGAGGAAAAGGAAAAGGAAAAGGAAAACGAAACGACAGTAAACGTGAAAATGAAGATGAACATTCTTGTAATCATTTTTATGACTTTTTGGTTTGCTATGGTATTTCTCGCTTGTTTTGCTACGATAGCAATCTCCTATTCTTCCGGATTCGAAGTTTTTTATTTAATTCCTTTCGGCATGCTGATATTCGGAGTTCTATTGGTAGTTGGCGGGTTTAAAGCCGAAAGCAGTAAGACAAAGAAAGATTTACAGAAAATATTGCAAGCTCAAATCGTTTCATGCAAAAAAGAAAGCTATTAAACTACTTCTATTTCTACTCCTATTTCTTGACGACACAATACTTCCTTATATGTAATATTTTTTATACTTTTGCGTAGCAAAAAATAAACTGATAAAAAATACAGACATATATTATGGGAAGAGCGTTTGAATACCGTAAAGCAACAAAGCTTAAACGTTGGGGAAATATGGCCCGTGTGTTTACTAAACTGGGACGGCAAATTACTATAGCGGCAAAAGAGGGAGGCCCTGAAGCCGATACCAACCCACGTCTTCGTGTACTTATACAGCAGGCTAAGAAAGAAAACATGCCTAAGGAAAATGTAGAACGTGCCATAAAAAAAGCCATATCTAAAGACGAAGCTGACTACAAAGAGATGAACTATGAAGGCTATGGCCCATATGGAATCGCTATTTTTGTAGAAACAGCTACCGACAACCCCACCCGTACAGTTGCTAATGTACGCAGTTACTTCAACAAGCATAACGGATCGCTGGGTACATCGGGAAGTCTGGAGTTCCTTTTCGACCATAAATGTGTATTTAAAATTTCGGCAAAAGAAGGTGTTTCGCTCGAAGATCTTGAACTTGAACTTATCGACTACGGTGTAGACGAAATGGATCAGGAAGGTGATGAGATAATACTATACGGTGAGTTTAAATCGTATTCGGAAATACAAAAATATCTCGAAGAAAATGGATTTGAGATACATAGTGCCGAGTTTGAGCGTATACCAAACGATATGAAAGAACTGACCAAAGAGCAACAGGAGCAAATACAAAAACTATTGGATAAGTTTGAGGACGACGACGATGTTCAGAACGTTTTCCACAATATGAAAGAAGATATAGAAGAATAAGATTCCGACAAAAGGACCTTACTATATAAATATTTGGTTACAGGAAGGTAATCTGACCTACTGTAACCATTTTACCTAAAAGACAAAAATCATGAAAGCTAAACTCCAATTTTATTTTCTGCTAATTTTCGCCATGTCTTCTTTTATCGTATCGTGTAGCAGCGATGATGATCAACCGGAAGTCACTGAGGCAGAAAAAGCAGCCTTCATTAAAGCAATCTCCGGTTACTGGGAATTGGAAGATGGAGAAGAATACAGTAGTATCGAATTTTTATCGAACGGAGGATATACCCTTCAAAGCAAAACCGAAGAGGTTGTCAAGACAGGTCAATATACTGTAAATTACAATCCTCGAAGAATCGTGCTTAGCAATGTAGGAGAAATGTCAGGCATAACTGTTACAGAAAAAGAGTTGAAGTTTAGTCTGAATTATTATAACTATAAGGGGAAACGTAAATCTACCAATCCTGCTTTATAATAGTCTTGCATAAAGAGCTCTTGTAGCCTCAACTATTTAGATATAAAACTGCATGGTGAAAGCCTTGCAGTTTTTTTATTACATTTGCCATATACTTAACTGATATTGATATGATGAAGATAAAGCTGCTCGTACTATTACTATCCATATCTGCTATGCTGTCGGCTCAGGCATACCGCACTACACCCATATCGTCCGACATGCACACGATACAGGTGAATGCTAATGGCAATCAGGGAACTACACCTGTTATAAAGCTAGGGGGAGGCGACTATATACATATATCGTTCGACCGCATCTCGGACAATTCGTTCGACAGGCTGAGATACAGGCTTGTGCACTGCGATGCTTTCTGGTGGAAGACTAAGACTATATCGGAAATAGATTACCTGAAGGGATTCAACGATAATTTTATCGACGATTATGCTCCTTCCATAAATACGACTGTAGAGTACACCCACTTCAATCTCGATATACCAAACAGGGATATGGACATAAAAATATCAGGAAATTACACTGTAGAAGTATATGAAGAAAATGCACCCGACAAGGTTCTGCTCACAGCATGTTTCTCGGTAATAGATCCATTGATTAGTATAGGATCTACCGTATCATCGAATACTGATATAGATTTCAATAAAAGTCATCAGCAATTATCTTTCACAGTGCATCATCAAGGGTTGAATATCCGCGATCCGCGTACAGAGCTGTTTGTTTTTGCACTGCAAAACAACAGGCTTGACAGCGAACGCAGCAAACTAATGCCTACCTATATCAACCCCGGAAAGCTGATTTACGAACACAATAAAGATCTGATATTTGAAGCGGGGAATGAATACCGCCGTTTCGAGACTTCCAGCTACAGGTACAATGGTATGAATGTGGCACATATAAAATACGTCCGTCCCGAATATGTAATGGAAATAGTAACCGACAAGGTGAGAGCCGGAAGGTCGTACAGCTACGATCAGGATCAGAACGGAAGAGTATATATACGCAGCAACGAAAGCGACTATGAGAATACCGAAGCCGATTATTTTACGACTAATTTTACACTGGCTATGGACGAACCTCTGAATAGGGATGTATATATAAACGGAAATTTTACATACAACACTTTTTCGGACAAATACAAGATGAAATATGACCTCAACGACCGCGTATATCGCCTGTCGCTACCTCTCAAGCAGGGATTGTACAATTATCAGTATCTGACCAGAGATGGCGATAAATTTTCCACAGCACAGACAGAAGGAAATTATTTCGAAACCGAAAATGAATATACAGTATATGTCTATTATCGGCCTTCGGGACAAAGATACGATAGCCTTATAGGTATACAGACAATACAGTCGAGAGAGAAGTAAATCACACTTTCCGACAAATAATCAACACTTTCTTTTCGTCCGATAGTGTGGTGGCAAATATATACATGTCTCCGCCATCCTTCAAGCCGGTTCTTTTTCTTATCTCATCCACCGAAAGAGGAAAGTTGCGCACAGTAATATTAGCTTGCTTCGTATCGGAAAGATATTCTTTTATCTCTCGCTTGTTGAGAGAGCAAATGTTTTCGACCTTGAACTTTCTGCCCGGAAAATCATCATACAAAATGTCTGATGTATATAAATGACTACTACTATGCAGTTTTTCGAGAGAGAATGCTTTTGCAATAGTTTTATATGCTCCCGCCTTCATTATGGAAGAATTTGGCTCGTACAGATAAGTGTTAAGATGCGAAGTGTAATCGACACAAACAGCGTCCTCCTCTTCTTTGTAAAAAGGGAAATGATCTATACCTGTTTTGGATAGATTTACACAATGAAACATAGTGCGTGAACACTCTTTTTGCATAATAAAAAGAAGTTCTTTAACTTCATTATTCACACTGACGATATGTATATCCGTTATATCTTTAAGCGTTTTCAGAGCCAGTGTAATATCGAGCATCGGTGACAATTTAATCATTGTCACATTACTTTTTTCTTTCAGCAATGGAGCTATCTCCACCACATTAGGAGTACAATCTTCAATGAAAACAGTTTTTCGTCCGGCTTTATCCCTACGGGCAGGATCGAGATAAATGAAATCGGAAAAAGGCATTCCCTTTAAATACTCTACACCATCTTCGTTTCGAACCGAAACATTAGTCGCACCCAATGTCTTGAAATTATGCTGGGCTATATCCGTCAGTTCTGTCTGAAGCTCTACATATGTTGCTTTTTCAAATTTCTGAGACAGAAAGAAAAAATCAATACCAAAACCTCCTGTAAGATCAGCCATAGAACCAGCCTTGGCACACAAAGATGATTTATATAGGGCTGTTTGCTCCGAAGAACTTTGCTCTAAAGACAAGTGAACAGGATAAATAATATCTTCGTTGGCATACCACGCAGGCACTTTATCTTTCATCACCTTTCGTCCAGCTATCTGGCGTATAGCCAGTTCCATATTTACAGTAGGATATTTGGCTGCCTGTAGAGCCAGTGAGTGAATATCGTCCGATTCATGTTCTCTTACGAAATCTTTTATAGAAGCGTCTAAAATCATTTCTTCCTCATTCTGATAAAGTTACTCAACGCACTACCTTTTTTTGTAGAATCGGGTTTAACAGGAACTACGGTGTCGATACGAGGCAAGATTCTTACCTTTCGTCCTCTGAACAGATCTTTAAGATCATCGAAATCTTTCTTATAAACGAGACCGATTCCCTGTGTATTAGGAGACTTATCAGATTGTGTATAATAATATTTCTCGTTGTAATGATTGTATGCCTTTATGCGCCATGTGCCGGCATTGTTAAGCAGATATTCTATATCTACATCCGTAACCATAGCCTCTTTATTTATATCAAGATTGTTACGATATCCGAAGTTTCCGTTTATAATCAACCTATCATTAAGTAGTTGACTAGACAGAATTAGTTCAGCTTCGGTGTAGGTCATTTCTGCATCGCTGTAGCGAATATTAGTACCCAGCTGCCACCTGTCGTCTATTTGGCTTACTATTTTAGTGAGCTGATTAGATAATGTTGCCGAAGCTACAGCAGCAAAGTCTGAAGTCTGAGTTCCCGGATTAGAGTAATTAGGTGCTTTAAATTTGGAAAGAATAAGTAAATAAGCAACTTGTTTATTTATCTCATCTTCCGTATTTATAAGGCTTTTCACTTGTCTTTCTACCTCAGGGTCTGCCGAAGGGAACTTTATATCGAGCCCTATATTCGGGTGTTTCAATGGCCCTGTCAAATTCAATACACAATTAACAGGAACTGTAGTCTGCCCGGTTTCCAAAGCTAACTGTTTGTCAAGATCACTAAGACTGGCATTTATTTTATATATCGCAGCTACATCCAGAATGGCTTCGAATGGATCGCCTCTGAATTGCACATTGCTTCCATCTTGTATTACAAAACGGCGCTCCATCAAACGCTGAAAAGTAAAGTTATAACTACCCCGTGCTATATTATATGTTCCATAGAGACGCGGGGAAGTTTTAGTGCTCCACGTAAATTGCATGGCTCCACTACCCGACCCTCTCAGCACATCTCCTCCTACAGGATCCATTATTATTTCCACAACTGCATCGGGAGTAGCATCTATATAAAAATTCATGTTTATTTCCATCCCCGACTCCGTCTTTATCGGAGGAGGATCGCTCGCAGCAACATTTACCGAATCTTTATTATTCTTCGATTTGTAATTGATGAACGAATAAGCGTTTACATACTCATCCATAAAGTTCATCCGTATGGCAGTCTTATCCTCCGTACGCATTCTTATATCAATATCGACAGCACTTTCATCGCCTGCAATAGTTCCGTTTCCACTACCAAACACCTTACCGTAAAACAATGGATTCTGCACTTGGGTAGCATTATACAATAGGAAATTCTCTGCTTTGAGATCTACAAGATACATGAAATCGTGGAAGAAATCGTGAGTAACCTTTCCACTTGCTTGCGCCCTGTTTCCGTACTGGTCGGTAAGGGTTATATCATTAAAGTATATGAGATCTTTTTTTAGATATACGGTATCACTAAACGAGTAACGCGTATTGAGGAAATTAATCCCCAAACTGGCATCCTTTATAAAGGCTTTACCCTCTACTGTAACATCCGAAAAATTACCAAAAAGATGTACATGTCCACTACCTCTGCCGGATATATTCTGAAATACAGATTCTGCATACTTATTGAGGAAACCTATATTGATACTATCAGCATCGAAGTTTATAGACAGGCTTTGTTTTACAGGATCCAAAACACCCTTCACCTTCGTCTCTTTATTTTCTTTACTCACTATCAACCCATCGAGACCAACTACATTGGTTTCATCATCCAACTCACTAAATATATCGAGATTGCCAAGCTCCGCACCATTAAATTTGAAGTCGGATATGTGCAGACGCGTATTTGCATATGGTTTATTCTCTATTGTAGACACAAACAGATTCCCTGTGGCAGCTCCACCAAACTGCAAAGCATCTATGGCTAATGTCTGAAAAATATATTCCAGATTGATATTCTTTAGCTCGGCTTTCAATATATCGTTGGAATTCTTTGGCGAGTATTTTCCATTGACCTTTATTTCCTGACTACCATTTTCGTTATACACCGAAAAATTATTGACCGCATAAGTTCCTCCTTTTATCTGAATGTGAGATTTATCCATCTTCCATACAGCATTATTAAGTAGAAGCTCGCTAGGTAATACATCTACATCTACCGACAGAGGTTCACCATCAGCTTTGGCAAATAATGTGGATATGGAAAAATCTCCTTTTGCCTTCTGTTGCCCTGTATTTACCAGAGAAATATTTGTATTTATAAGATTGTTGTCGATGGTCGACTTTATCACAATATCGTTCATCGTCTCTTTCTTTCCTATGATGAGGGCATTTATCTGCGACTCGATAATATTATCCGGATTTCTCAACAACACATATCCCGACTTGATATTCATTCCACCGGCTTTGATGGAAGGGGTGAATACCTCAACCTTAAATTTGTCCTGTATATTGTTGTAGAAACCGACAATCTTTGCAGGACTCAGTACCGTAACCGGCAAATTGAGTATGCTGCTCAGGCTTTCTGTATTGTTTATCTGCAAATTGAAATTGAGTACATTATTTTTATCCTCCGGATTCTTTTTTTCATTTTGTTTGATAAGAGCAGGCAGATAAGGATGTAACGTTTGCTGTACGCTGTTTATCATAGACGAAAACGAATACATTCCCTTTATATCTCCGTTGACGATATCTGAGGAAATTTTCAGGTCTTTATTGTCTTCACCTCCCGAGACTTCTACTAGAAGTTTATTCATCTGGAAAGATTTATCTTCTCTGATAAAATCTAAAGAGTCTATTCGTATATAACCCTCCGCATTGTCTATATTTTTACCTGTAAAATCGGCATCTATATTCAGCGAAATATAAGAGTGTTTTAAATTATCGGCCAAATTCAGATTATCGAGCTGCACATTTTTAACCTTCGCCTTAAAGATAAGTTCGGGATTGTCTTTGTCCGATAAGTCGAACAATCCATTAACAGTAAGTAAGCCATTAGGGTCTGTTACTGCCAACTTGCCGTCTACCCGCATGCCATCATAGTCTACATCGAGAGCTACATCTTTGTAAGTATAACCCTTGAAGTCGGTATCGTATATATTCCCCGCAGCAGTACCTTTTATCTTGCCATATTTCGGTTTTATAAGGTCTACCGATAAGTTTAAAGAAGTCTTGCCTAAATCTTTATTCCCTAGCATTTCGCCTAATTTAAAGCCTGAGGTATAAACCTTTCCTTTAACAAATGAGCTTATACCCTGACGAGGCTTGAAGCCAAACAGTACATCTGTTTTTATAATACCTAAATCAGTTTCGAGACTACCAAAAGCTGTTAACTGGTGCAAATAGCCCGAAATATCGCCTTCGAAAGAGATAGTACCCAATTTTTTTAGTTCTTGGGGCAAATGTATTTTATTCTTCGAAAGGTTATTTACTATACCTTCCACTTCATTGCTGCTCACTATTAGTTTGTCTACACTTCCCAATATATACATATTTTCAGGATCGCGAATATCCTTTATTTCAGTATTTGAAATCAGATGAAGCTTTTCTCCATAATCGAGAGTAAGATTGTTTATATTTAGGTTATCTACCGAACCGGAAATATTAGCACGAAACGAGACTACATCTTTAAAATATTGGAGAGATGGTGTGAATGCGGCAATATCTTTTGGGGCAATATAAGACTCCGCTATTCGGCAATCGAGGGTGGCATAGTCCAGTATTTTAGCTGTATCGCTACTTGGTGTAAGATCCAGCTCACACTTTTCGAGTTCGAGGTACGAAGAAGGCAGATTGAGTTCAAACCCTCTGACCGATACCTTTTTGCCTTGGGTAATAAGCCTGAACACCAGATCGGATATTTCCAGTCCACTTTGTTCCTTAAGGCTAATTTTCTTTACCTGAATATTTAGAGAGTCGGAAGCCAGAGATTTCAGAGCCAGTTTGGCATGTAGATCCGAAACATGAATATGATTAGGATCGAACAGGTTAACTTTATGCCCTTTATCTTTTACATCGTAGAAGAAATTACCGTTGACGATATTTATCGAATTTATCACAAAATTTATCGCCGATTTCGGCTTGTCATCTTTCGACTTGAATGCGTCAATAACATACTGAATATTCAACGGAGCATCGCTCGTCTCCTTCGACAAACGGACTTCGAAGTCGGAAAGCCATGCAGAAGTAACAGCAATTCGGCCATTAACCAAAGACAATAAATCTATTCCTGCCGAAAGCCTGTCTACCATCAATGCTCTTTCGCCCGACTGATCGTAAAGATATACACTGTCTAAACGAACAGTATTGAAAAGTTGAAAATGAAGTTTTCCTATTCCCAGTTCTGTTCCCAGTTTCAGCTTTAGTTCTTCTACTACACGCTCTTTTGCATACTCCTGAACAGCCGGCATATTTAACAGACCAAACAAGAGGGTAATCAATCCAACGATTACACCTAATATGGAAAGGAATATTTGTTTAAACCGTTTTATAGTTTTCCGTTTTTAAATAAAAGCAAATTTCGTTATCTGTATTCTTTATTCTCGACTTCCTATTGCTTTTATACAGCCAGTGGGACAATAATCTTACAGAGTGCAAAATTACCAAAAAAAAGCAGTTATTCCTTATCCCAAACAGGTTATCTCAATAGTTTATTTTACTATTAAGATTATTTATAGAAAATATGTAAATCTGCTACCCGAAACAAAAGATTATCATACATTTATGCGATGTGCCAACTTACTGATACTAAGCCCCTGCACAATAATAGAGAAAATAACCACGAAGTATGTGGCCGCTATAATGGCTTCTTTGTACGGGCCATTTGCTATAGATAAGGCAAGAGCAATTGACACACCACCACGAAGCCCGCCCCATACCAATATGGTAATTGTTCCCTTTGTAAATTTCTCATTGAACGGTATCAGCATTGTAGGAATGCGTATAGATATATATCTGGCAAACAGAACTACGACTATACAAGTTACACCCAATACCCAATAGTGCCCGATGTCGGGGATCAGCAATAGTTCGAATCCTATGAATAAGAAAAGAACAGCATTCAGTATTTCATCTATCAGCTCCCAGAATATCCCCAGATACCCTCTTTCTCCGGGAGTTTTACTCAATATCTTACGGCGCGAATCTCCTATTATCAGCCCTGCCGAAACCATAGTCAACGGACCTGATATCCCCATAGCCTGCGAAACGATATATCCGCCCATTACTATAGACAAGGTGATAAGCACCGATAATTTATAATTCTTGGCTGTTCGCATGGCATAGCTACCCAGTTGCCCCAGCAAAAGGCCGACAATAATACCTCCGGCAGTCTCTTTGACCAAAAGCCACGACACACTGAAAAATGTGAGATCGGCCATAGTCTCCTGCCCCATAGCAATATTGTATATGATACTGAATGTAACGACAGCAACCCCATCGTTGAACAGCGATTCGCCCGCCACCTTCGTTTCCAATGGTTTAGACACTTTTATTTCTTTCAGGATACCCAATGCGGCGACTGCATCGGTAGGAGAAATAAGTGCTCCAAACAGCAAGCAGTATATCAATGGCATCTTATGATGAATATGTATAAGAGGCAACAACAGGCCGAGAATGTAATAAAGAGCAAAACCAATAACAAATGTAGATATAATAACACTCAGAGAAGAAAATACGATAACAGGCAGCTTCTCTTCTTTCAGATCTTTCAGATTGATATTAATAGCACCGGCAAACAGCAGGAAGTTGAGCATACCACCCATCAGCATCTGTGTGAAATCTATATGGCTTATCAGCACCGACAAATCGTGCAGAGGACGAGTAGTTGTCAGCCTGCTCACGATAACGACTCCTAACGACACCAATATGGCAATCACCATAACACCGATGGTGGAAGGCAACTTCAGAAAACGAACATTTATGTACGAAAATACAGTAGCAATTATAATAAGTACGGAAAGCGAATAGTAAAAATCCATATATTAACTACAGAAGGTGATAACAGGCATCAAAATTACAAATATTTTCTCATTTATAAATCTCTCATTTATTCTAAAATCCGAATATTCCCAATTGGTTAAAATAGGTTTAAGAAGAAGATATTGCATCCGATACATTCAAAAAGTTACTATCTTTACGCACCTTTTTGGGGATAGAAACAGAATATGAATCAAAAATATCCATCAGTATTACTGGAAAATGCAGTAAACGAATTTGCCCGCCTGCCGGGTATCGGACGTAAAACTGCATTGAGGCTTATATTACATCTTTTGCGACAAGACGATACACTTGTTGATAGTTTTGCTCAGGCACTTGTTACACTCAAGCACGAAGTAAAATATTGCAGCGTATGCCACAATATATGTGATGACGAAGTGTGTCCTATCTGCAAAGACAAATCACGAGACAGATCGACCGTATGTGTTGTAGAAAACATAAAAGAAGTGATGGCCATAGAAAACACCATGCAATACAAAGGGCTGTATCATGTACTGGGAGGCATTATCTCTCCCATAGATGGCATAGGACCCGCCGATCTGGAAATAAACAGCTTGGTAGAACGAGTATCGCAAGGTAATATCAACGAGGTTATCCTAGCCCTTAGTACTACGATGGAAGGAGATACAACAAACTTTTATATATATAAAAAACTAGCTCCCTACGATGTTAAGACTTCAATGATTGCCCGTGGAATATCTATTGGCGACGAAATAGAATATGCCGATGAAGTCACTCTGGGAAGATCTATACTTAACAGAACCTTGTTTAATGAATCGTATCGTATCTGATTTCATTACACAACTTATTATATACATAATACGAAACAATCACAATAGAAATACATTAATACATAAAATATGATTATTGCAGTAGATTTTGACGGAACGGTAGTAGAACACGAATACCCACGCATAGGACGCCCAATTCCTTTTGCCATCGAAACCTTACTACAACTTCAAAAAGACGGACATACCCTGTTGATGTGGAGTGTGCGCAAAGGAAGCCTGCTTCAGGAAGCTGTAGATTATTGCGAAAGCAAAGGTTTGAAATTTTATGCAGCAAACAAGAATCACCCCGACGAAGACGTCAGCACTGCTTCCCGAAAGCTGGATGCAGACTTGTTTATCGACGATCGCAATTTGGGAGGACTGCCCGACTGGGGAGTAATCTACCATGCCATAAGAGCAATGGAAAAAGGAGAAACATCGTTCGAAAAAATAATGATGTCGTCAGGAGAAAATCAACGTGTACGCCGACGCAAGAAAAACTTCTTCATAAGACTGGGCGAAATGTTTGAAAAAGACAAATATTAAGCAGTAATTTTATATATTGCATGTCTTAAATCAAAAATTTATGACAAATACACTTCTTAGTAATTCTCAGATAAGTCTTCGTGCTGTAGAACCCGAAGATTTAGACATCCTTTACGGATGGGAAAACAGTACCGCACTGTGGATACATGGCAATACACTTGCTCCCTATTCGAAGCTTGTACTTCGTCAATACATAAACGACGCTTTGGAAATGGATATCTATCAGAGCAAGCAGTTGCGCCTGATGATAGACCTTCCTGCCGAAGATGCTACTGTGGGGACAATAGACCTATACGATATAGATGCTCACAACAGCAGAGCAGGTATAGGCATACTCGTAGACGAGGCATATCGCCAACGCAAGTTTGCATCGCAGGCTCTAAGTCTGATGAGTGAGTATGCTTTCAAATTTCTCCATCTTCATCAACTGTATGCTTACATATCGGAGAGCAATACTAAAAGTATCAGTCTTTTCGAAAAGTCGGGTTATAAAGAATCGGGTGTACTGAAAGATTGGGTGCAACGTAGCGAAACATTCGGAAATGTAAAACTTTTTCAGCTACTCAACAATAAATGAAAGAAGATATAAAAAAAGCATTCGATGTGCTTGTAGCCGGAGGGCTGATACTCTACCCCACCGACACCATTTGGGGAATCGGGTGTGACGCCACCAACGAGGAGGCTGTAAGACGTGTGTATGAACTAAAAAAACGTGTAGATAGCAAAGCTCTCATCACACTTGTAGACAATCCTGTGAAGCTGGACTTCTACATAGACGGAGTGCCTGATGTAGCATGGGACTTGATAGAGTTGTCAGACAAACCGCTGACCATAATATACGACAATGCCCGCAATGTAGCTCCCAATATGGTAGCCGAAGACGGCAGCCTTGCCATAAGGGTGACCAAAGAGGAGTTTTCGCATGAGCTTTGCAAACGCTTCCGCAAGGCGCTGGTATCTACATCAGCCAATATAAGCGGAGAACCTGCTCCTGCCAATTTTGACGAAATAAGCGAGGATATAAAAAAAGGCGTAGATTATATAGTCTCGTACAGACAAGACGACAGAAGCAAATCGAAGGCATCCAGCATCATAAAACTGGGTAAAGGCGGAGAGGTGAAAATAATCAGGGAATAATGGCTATATACGAAGACAAGCATTTCGAAAATCTGATATATACCACAGAGCAAACTCAGGAGGTATTTGAAAATTGCACATTTTCGAAATGTGATTTTTCCAATCAGAGGTTATATTCGTGTCAATTCAACGATTGCTCGTTCTCGGATTGCAATCTGTCTATGACCGACCTTAGTCAATCGACAATGAATAATGTTCGCTTCAAAAACTGTAAAATATTGGGTGTTAAATTCAATCACTGTCACGACTTTATCTTCGAAGTGAGTTTCGACAACTGCATGCTAGACTATAGTTCGTTCGAAAAAAGGAAAATGAGCAAGACTACATTCAAAAACTCATCGCTAAAGGGTGTTGACTTTGGTAGTACCGACATCAGACAGTCTAAATTTATAGGCTGCGATCTGAGTGAAGCTATTTTTTACAACACAAACATACAGGGAGCTGATTTTTCAAGCTCTCACAATTATATAATCGACCTCAACGAAAATCAGGTAAAGAAAGCCCGCTTCTCAAAAGATGGCTTAGCAGGCCTTTTACAACAATTCGATATTGTTATAGAGCATTGATTTTTTTATTTGACTTATTATAAAGAAAGAGGCTTATACATCCAAGTATAAGCCTCTTTTTATTATCAATAATTATAATCTTAGATTATATTGCTTTCTTTAAGCACTGCATTTGTTTTGTGAACCGCAGCAGCAGAAGCTTCGAACTTTTCTTTTTCGTCGGCAGTCAGTTTCAGGTCGATGATCTTTTCCCAACCATTTTTGCCCAATACTACAGGAACACCAATGCAAATGTCATTCTGACCATATTCTCCTTCAAGAGGCACACAGCAAGGGATAACTTTCTTTTGGTTGTGAATTATAGATTCCACTACATAAGCTCCCGCAGCACCCGGTGCGTACCAAGCAGATGTACCAAGCAGACCTGTCAGAGTAGCTCCGCCAACCATAGTGTCAGCCACTACTTTATCCAACGCTTCTTTCGATAGCAAATCAGATACAGGTATACCTTTATATGTAGCAAGACGTGTAACAGGGATCATTGTAGTATCGCCATGTCCGCCTATTACCATACCTTCTACTTCATTAGCATTGCAGCCAAGAGCCTGGCTCAGATAGTATTTGAAACGAGAGCTGTCCAAAGCTCCGCCCATACCGACAATACGATGTTTTGGCAATCCGGTAACTTTAGAAGCCAGATATGTCATAGTATCCATAGGGTTGGAGATGATAACAAGAATAGCATTTGGCGAATACTTAAGGATGTTTTCAGCTACGCTTTTCACAATACCTGCATTTACACCTATCAGCTCTTCTCTTGTCATTCCGGGTTTGCGAGGAATACCGGATGTAATAACTACAACATCTGAATTTGCTGTTGCTGCATAATCATTGGTTACTCCCTTTAGACATGTATCAAATCCCAACAACTGGGCGGTCTGATTCATATCCATAGCTTTACCTTCCGAAACGCCTTCTTTTACATCAAGCATTATCACTTCATCCGCCACTTCGTTAAATGCAAGTACATTTGCACACGTAGCACCTACATTACCGGCACCTACAACTGTTACTTTCGACATAATAATTTTGTTTTAATATATTTAATTAAGTTGTTCTTATCCCCTTGTATTTCATATTGTAAGCATCAACACCCAAAGGTGTGCTCAATCTGAATAAAAGCCTAACAAATGTACATGCTTATTCTGAAATAAAGAAGATTTTGAGAAGTAAAAATTATTTCATTTATTAAAAAAAGCGAAACAATCCTATCCTTTTGTTCAATATATTTAAAACGTTTATATTTGTAGTCGCTTTGAAATAATATTCATATGAGTACAGAAACTAAGAATAATTCGAAAATACTAATTGCTGTAATTGTTATACTGATTGTAGGAATCGGAATAGCCGGATATTTTATATTCAATCAGAAAACACAGATAGAGGACTTGCAGGAAGAAAGCAGCCTGAACAAACAGCAGCTCGAAGACGAATACGAAAGCCTCTCTATGCAGTATGAAGGCTTTAAGATGAATATTAAAAACGACTCCCTGTTACAGAAATTGACTAACGAGCAAACTAAAGTACAACGCTTGTTGGATGAGTTGAAAACCGTAAAAGCAGAAAATAAAGCAGAAATAAGCAGACTGAACAAAGAGCTATCCAGTTTGCGCAAGATTCTGAAATCATACATTATACAGATAGATTCCCTCAACAGAGCCAATGCACAGCTAAGGCAGGAAAAGCAAGAGATTACCAACAAATATCAGGAGGCTAGTAGGAATCTGAATGCTGTTTCGCAGCAAAAGGACAGCCTCAACCATAAGGTAACTTTGGCTTCCAAGCTCGATGCAACCGGCATAAGCGTACAGGCTACAAATAGTAAGGGAAAAGTACAGAAAAAAATAAGCAAAATAGAACAGTTGATTGTCAACTTCACTGTAACAAAGAACATAACCGCTCAACCCGGAGAACGGACTATATATATAAGGATAATGAAACCCGACAATGACGTTCTATCCAAAAGCCGCACCAATGTATTTGCATACGAAAACAGAGACATCAACTATTCGATGCGCAAAATAATAGAGTATGGTGGCGAAGAAACAGGCGTAACGATGTATTGGGCTGTAGAAGAATATCTGATGCCGGGTACATACCGCATTGATATATTTGCCGATGGCAACCGCATAGGATCTAAATCTTTCACGCTGGAAAACTAATGAATATAGTTGAAGCAAACAAAGAGCATATTTTTATAATAAAGCTGCTTTCCGATCAGATATGGCCTCACACGTTTAAGGATATCTTAAGCCCCGACCAAATAAGCTATATGATGGAAATGATGTATAGCCAAAGCTCGCTCGAAGATCAGATGAGCAAAGGACACCATTATCTTCTGGCAAACGAAGACGGAGAATATCTTGGCTATGTATCATACGAACTCAACTATAAAAACTCTGATACAACAAAAATACATAAGATATATGTATTGCCATCCACACAGGGCAAAGGCGTAGGACGCTTCTTTATCGACTCGGTGGCAGATATAGCAAAAGCCAACGGAAACAAGGTGTTGTCGCTGAATGTAAACCGCTTTAATAAAGCTATAGACTTTTACAAACGAATAGGCTTTGAGGTTGCCGGAAGCGAAAACATAGACATTGGCGATGGTTTCCTGATGGAAGACTTTATAATGAATAAGAAACTTAAATAAAAATCATCCCTGAAAATTTCGGGATGATTTTTTCTTTTATATCCTCCAATAAAATTTTGTAATTAAACAAAGGCTATAGACACGACTCTAAAAGACCGAACACAATCCCTCTTCTAAACATCCTGTAAATAAAGTATATACACTTTCCTGCTGATACGTTATCATAAGTTAACGTCCGAGCTACTCATTTCATACTTGTTGCTATTTCTTATTATTCTCAAAAATATTTCACCAATAGCGCTTTTTTATTTCCGAAATGACGTATATTTGTTTCGTTTTATTTCGAATAAAAGAATACAAAAGTTTTGATTCAAAATAAAAATCTAAGAAAAACAGAAATATAGAAATAGGAAAAATTACATTTTTTAGCAATTATGTTACGCTACATATTGCTTTTACATTTTATAATTATATTTTTATGAAAAATAAACTTTAATTAATAAACCTAATGCCGCATACCTATCTGCTATTTTCATTTCTTAAAACAACAATAGACTGTTATGATTGAATAATTTTTCATTAAATATTTCCTTTACTTAATAACTAACCTATGAAAAAAATTTCTACCCTTTTGCTTATGCTGCTACCTTTAAGCCTTATGGCCAGTGAAGCAGACTTAAAAGTACCTGATCTGGGAAATGGTTACAACCTTTTGCTGTGGGGGCTTTTAATTTTGCTGCTCGGCATTGCGTTTGGCTTGGTACAGTATTTTCACATCAAGAAATTGCCTGTACATCAGTCGATGCTTAACGTTTCAAAGACGATATACGAAACGTGTAAAACCTATCTTCTACAACAAGGCAGGTTTCTTTTTTATCTGTTGCTCATTATCTCGGTAGTAATGGTCATATACTTCGGATTTTTATCCAATCCTGAAGTTGTAGCTACAGGAGAGACCAGCAGAGCGGTGTTTCTTATCTCTGTTCTTTTCTGGACTGTGTTAGGCATAGCCGGATCTTATGGTGTGGCATGGTACGGAATCCGCATCAACACGCTGGCCAATTCACGGACATCGTTCGCCTCGTTGCGCAAGCGTCCTTGGGAAGTGGTAAGCATTCCTCTCAAAGCAGGTATGAGCGTTGGGGTGATGCTTATCACTGTAGAACTGATAATGATGCTTGTGATTCTGCTCTTTGTTCCCGGTGATATGGCGGGCGCATGTCTTATCGGGTTTGCCATAGGCGAATCGCTCGGAGCTTCGGCGCTGCGTATAGCAGGAGGTATATTTACCAAGATAGCCGATATAGGAGCCGACCTGATGAAAATTGTATTCAACATAAAAGAAGATGATCCTCGCAATCCGGGTGTTATTGCCGATTGCACAGGCGACAACGCAGGCGACAGTGTAGGCCCTACAGCCGACGGATTTGAAACATACGGTGTAACGGGCGTTGCCCTCATATCCTTTATCGTACTTGCTGTACTTAATGTAGAATATCAGGCTCAGTTTATAGTATGGATATTTGTTATGCGCCTGTTGATGCTATTTACCTCTATCCTATCTTACTATATCAATCAAGGAATAGCAACCATGAAGTATGGAAATTCTCAGAAATTTAACTTCGAGATACCTCTTACTGCTCTTATCTGGATCACATCTGTAGTTTCTATCGTAGCAACATATATTGCCAGCTACTTCTTACTCAACGATATGCCTAACGGATTGTGGTGGAAACTGGCTTCTATTATCAGTTGTGGGACATTTGCCGCTGCTCTGATCCCTGAAATCACTAAGGCATTTACCAGTTCATCGTCCCGCCATGTAAAAGAGGTGGTGACAGCATCGCGCGAAGGTGGTGCATCGCTAAATATATTGTCAGGAATGGTTGCGGGCAATTTCAGTGCATTCTGGAAAGGCCTGATTATTGCCCTGCTGATGGCTGTAGCCTATTTTATATCCTTACAGGAATTGAAAGACATCATGCTGCATCCTTCCATTTTCGCATTCGGACTTGTAGCATTCGGACTATTGGGTATGGGACCCGTAACTATCGCAGTAGACAGCTATGGCCCTGTTACAGACAATGCTCAGTCGGTATTTGAACTATCCAGAATAGAGCATCTCCCTAACATATCGGAAGAAATAAAGAAAGACTTCGGGTTCGAGCCCGACTTTGAAAAAGGAAAAGAATATCTTGAAGAAAATGATTCGGCGGGTAATACGTTCAAAGCCACAGCCAAACCCGTATTGATAGGCACTGCCGTAATAGGGGCCACCACTATGATATTCTCTATAATCTTGGTACTCGAAAAACTTGGTATTTTAAATATAGACCTTATTGCAGCACCTGTACTTTTAGGTTTCATCTGCGGAGGATCTGTTGTTTACTGGTTTTCGGGAGCATCTATGCAAGCCGTTACCACAGGTGCGTATCGTGCAGTAGAGTATATAAAAGAGCATATTAACCTCAACAAAGAAGAGGCCGACATCAAAGATTCGAAAGCGGTAGTACGCATTTGTACCAAATATGCACAGGTGGGTATGTGGAATATATTCCTTGCATTGCTGTTCATCACGCTGGCTTTTGCGTTTATCGACCCCAACTTTTTTGTAGCCTATCTGATTTCCATCGCCGTATTCGGCTTGTTTCAGGCTATATATATGGCAAATGCCGGTGGAGCATGGGACAATGCAAAGAAAATAGTAGAAGTAGAACTGAAAGAACGCAACACAGACCTTCATGCCGCTACAGTGGTAGGAGATACAGTGGGAGACCCTTACAAAGATACTTCATCCGTATCGCTCAATCCTATTATCAAGTTTTCTACACTATTCGGACTATTGGCTGTTGAAATTGCAATAGAACTGCCGGATACCTATAAGTGGATTGCCGGACTTATATTTCTTACTGTAGCTTTGGTATTTGTTTACCGTTCGTTCTACAGTATGCGTATAGTGAAAAAATAGAAGAAACGCTGATAAAAAAAGTAGGCTGTCTAAGATAGACAGCCTACTTTTTTTATTCTGCATTATTTTTCAACCACTCCAACCGCCGTTGATCGGGTAAATGTTTCACCGAAAAATTATCGAATCGTGCATTAAACCCGTTCCCATCGGGACAAGCACCCATCAGCCCAACCATAACAGGACGATTGTCTTGCAACCATGCGTTTCGCATCATTACATATTCCTTGTCGTCGAACGAATAAAACACCTCTACAGCATCTAATCGTCTTACGGCCTTTATCCAAACATACTGAACAGGCTTTTCGAGAGTTATCACACTCCAGTCACTCGTTTTGTGCGTTACCACTGTGCTCAGATTGTATTTACCATCGACAAATTCAATCCCCGCCTTGATATAGTTTTCGTGATCTATACGCAGCATCAGTCCCGATTGGTCGAACCTCACTTTGTAATCGCCCGATATCTTCACCTTCACTTCAAATTCGCCGCCATAGGTAGTGTACAAAAATGGAGCATCATCGACCGTAAAGCCATAATGAGAGATACGCCAATAATCGCTCTGAGGAGTCACCGACATAGACAAGCTATTATTTTTAATTTCCCACTTTTCCGGTTCGTTAAACCATTGCATCTTTTCAAGACTCTGAGCCATTGCACTGCCCGAAATCAGAATTGAAGCAATAAAAAACACAATTTTTCTCATATCATATAAGTATTATATTATTAAATAAATTACAATTAATTACCTGACAGGTATATTCTTTCTATAACATAAACAAAGAATAACCATATAAAAAACTATCTTTACAAAGATAATTCCCTGTTATAGAATAGGCAATACTGATTAATAACCATTTTATGATAAAACAAAACGTAGCTTCTATTTTGAATGATGAACTGCTGAAACAACCGTTTTCGATAGATAAGGTAGAGTCAGCAATACTTTCCGAATATCAACAAATTGCATACGGATACTCTAAGATAGAAAATTCGATAGCAGTTCTCAGCGACTTGAAGTCAGACAAGAGCTATATCTATAATGGTGGATTTGCTGAGATATTGGGTGTAGCCGAGAAAAATAGTAGCAAAATAATAGATTCGATATGGGAAGAGGATATATTTAGCCGAATTCATCCTGATGATCTTGCAAAAAAGCACTTACTCGAACTACAGTTCTTTCATTTACTAAAAACAATCCCTGTAGATGAGCGATCTGATTATCAAATAGTAAGTAAAATGCAAATGAAAGACCAATCCGGTAAATACATTTCCACACAACACCGAATGTTTTATGTCAGTAGTTGTCCTTCGGGCAATTTGTGGCTGGCTTTGTGTCTATATAATTATTCATACGAGCATCCCGATTATGAAGTTTCGAACGGAACGATTATAAATTCGGCAACAGGCAATACTATCGAAGCAGACAGGAATAATTGCGACAATATTCTATCATCGAGAGAAAAAGAAATATTACTATTGATAGAAAAAGGACGAATGAGCAAAGATATTGCTACCGCATTGTCGATAAGTATAAATACAGTGAACAGGCATCGTCAGAATATTTTAGAAAAGTTGCGGGTAAAGAATTCGCTAGAAGCGTGTAGAGTGGCAAAACTAATGAAGTTGTTCTGAAAACTCGTCCAATATCAAATCATTCAAGTAGCGGCAAATCGGATTCTCTAATTTTAGGATACAAAAAAAAGCTCCGATAATTACTTATCAGAGCTTTCATTTATGCTGTATATTAATTATTCAGCACTTTTTTCTTCTTCTGTTGCTGGAGCTTCTGCTACAGGAGCTTCTTCAACCACCTCTGCTACTTCTTCGGCAGGAGCGGCGGCTTCGGCTTCAGCCTCAGCTTGTGCTGCATTTTCTTCTGCTTTCTTCTGAGCTACTGCGTCAGCTTTTGCTTTGTTTGCTGCTTTTTCAGCATCTAAACGAGCTTTTGCATCAGCCTGAGCTTTTGTTTGGTTCTTATTGATAACAGCCTGAGTACCTTTTTCCTTATCAGCTTTCCATGCTTCAAATTTCTTATCAGCTTCTGCTTCGCTAAACGCACCTTTAGCAACACCACCTAGAAGGTGTTTCTTCAATAAAACTCCTTGTTCAGAAAGTATGTTACGAGTAGTGTCGGTAGGTTGAGCACCAACTTGCAACCAGTACAAAGCCCTGTCGAAATTCATAGTTATTGTAGCAGGATTGGTGTTAGGATTGTAAGAACCAACCTTTTCAATAAATTTTCCATCACGTGGAGCTCTGCTATCAGCAATGACGATGTGGTAAAAAGGATAACCTTTACGTCCTCGTCTTTGTAAACGGATCTTTGTAGCCATTTCTTTCTTTAGTTAATTTTAATTATACATAATTGTTATTAGCGGGTGCAAAGATAAGAATAAGTTTTTGTAATTCAATACAATATTCACTAATCTTTGCGTATATTTAAACAAAAAGAAGCTGAACTCTCTAAAGAATCCAGCCTTTTATATATAAATTTTATATTAGGTAGCTAATTATAGCGCGTGAACGTGAGCAGCTAATTTAGACTTCAAGTTACCGGCTTTGTTTTTATGTATAACATTTTTCTTAGCCAGTCTATCCAACATTGAGCATACAGACGGATATTGTTTTTGAGCTTCTTCCTTATCTGTAAGAGTACGGAATTTTCTAACTGCGTTACGAGTTGTCTTAGCTACATATCTGTTTCTCAAGCGTCTTGCGTCTGCTTGTCTGATTCTTTTTTCTGCTGATTTATGATTTGCCATTTTGACTAATCCTTTATTTTTTTTTATTTATTCGTTATATTTGTAGCCCATAGGGGAGTCGAACCCCTCTTTCAAGAATGAAAATCTTGCGTCCTAACCGATAGACGAATGGGCCATCTTAGGTGGAGTATTCTGTTTTCACAGCTCGTTTCTCCCTCGATTGCGGATGCAAAGGTAATTCAATTTTGATTACATGCAAACATTTCACTACATTTTTTTGAAAATAATTTACCAATTTACACTACTACATTGATTTTCAATATGGTTTACAGACATATTTTTTCACACTTTTTTGTACTATAAAGAGTAACAGCAAACATTCAGAAGAAATAAAAACAAATAGGGAAATATACCCTCCCTTTTCAGAATGTTAACCAATCGGTATCCACTATCCATTGTACAGGTTACTAAAATAATTTATTTTTGCAAGAATATAAAATAAGACAAATGAAAAAACTACTCGCTCTCCTATTTTCCATATATACATTCGGAGTATTTGCTCAGACACAACAAGAATATCGTTCACCTCTCGACATACCTCTTATTCTCAGCGCCAATTTCGGCGAGTTGCGCCCCAATCATTTTCATTCGGGAATAGATTTGAAAACAGAAGGAGTTATAAACAAACCCGTATATTCTATTGCCGATGGGTATATATCGCGCATATCGGTTTCACCTTCGGGCTATGGACTGGCTATTTACGTTACACACGTTACAGGACAAACAAGCGTTTGCGGGCATATAAATAAATTTGCACCAAAAGTTGCCGAATATGTAAAAAACAAACAATACCAACAAGAGAGCTACAGTGTAGACTTGAGTCTCAACCCTGAAGAACTGCCTGTAAAAAAAGGAGACCTGATAGCATACAGCGGCAATACAGGCTCGTCGGGAGGCCCGCATGTACATTTCGAAATACGCAACACTGCCGACCAAACAGCCCTCGACCCACTCGAGTATTATAAGAATAGCATAACAGACACCAAGCCTCCGCTTATAAAAGGTATTGCCATCTATCCTATAAACGAAGAAGGAGCAGTCGAATTCAGTCGTTTTCCTTACAGGGCAAACGTATCTGTGCTCAAAAATGGAAGCTATGCCCCAATTAAAGATGACGTAGAAGCATGGGGTAAAATAGGAATAGGTGTACGTACAAACGATCGTATGGATGGTACGACAAATATATACGGAGTAAGGAAAGTAAGACTTTTTTGCGATAGTGTCGAAATATTTTCTTCTGATCTGTCTATTATAGATTTCAGCAAAACGAGAATGATAAACAGTATGACCGACTTTGACTACTGGAGCAAAAGAAAAGTTTTCTACGAAAAATCATTTATCGAGCCGGGCAATAAACTCCCTATCTACAAGGCTGTAAACAATGGTTATATAAATATAAAGGAGAATCGCATTTACAATTTCAGATACGAACTCGAAGACCTGTACGGCAATCAGACATCTTATTCTTTCTCGGTAAAAGGTAAAGAGCAAACAATCCCTCAAAAACGTAAATGTACCTTGCGAATGAGCTGGGACAAAGACAATAATTATTCGGCAGACGGGCTTTCTTTAAATATTCCGAACGGATATTTATACGACAATTTGTGCTTCATGTTGAAAAAGACCACAGATGCGAGCTACTTGTCCGATACATATCAAGTAAACGACACCCACGTTCCTCTGCATGGCTACTGCAATATGTCTGTAGCATTGACAAAAGATACAGCGACAAACAAGGCTCAATACGGCATTGTCCGCATAGCCGGAACAAGAGAAAGCTGGGTAGGAGGAAAATACGAAAACGGGAAGATAACCGCACAAATACGAGAACTGGGACACGCTTATGCCGTAAGCACCGACACCAAAGCTCCTGAAATAAGTCCGATACAGCCTGTGAAATGGATTAAAAACGGAGTTATAAAAATACGTGTTACGGACAACAAAAGCGGTCTGAAATCGTGTAAAGGAACTATTGATGGTAAGTTTGCCCTCTTCGAAAACGATGTAAAGTCACCGATTTACTCATACACCATCGACCCTAAGCGAGTAGAAAAAGGAAAAACGCATAAACTTATTTTCACAGCTACAGACGGGTGCGGCAATACAAGCACATACGAATACGAATTTAAATACTGAAAATAAAAGATGATTACATCACGAGCTCATCAATAAGGTCTTTACTGTTCATAGCCTCCACGCCATATTTTGCAGCAGCCTTGTCTCCCGCCAGCCCGTGTATATAAACTCCCATAATGGCGGCCTCACGACTATCATATCCTCTGGCGATCAGCCCTGTAATATATCCGGTAAGCACATCACCGCTTCCTCCCTTTGCCATACCACTATTGCCTGTAGAGTTGAAGTAGCAATTTCCATCGGGCAAACAAATCATCGTATGAGCTCCTTTGACAATAACGACTACCTGCAAAGATGAAGCCAGATGCTTTACTTGCTCTATTTTTTCTTTCTCGCTTTGCCATTCGCCTATCAGCCGTTTCAGTTCGCCCGGATGCGGTGTCAATACCGATCCTGCGGGAATATGCTGCCTCAACCTATAATTGTCCGATATTATGTTCAGCGCATCGGCATCTATGACCATAGGTCTCATTACATAATTGAGCAAACTCTTAAAAGCTTCTACAGTCCGGTGAGACTGACCTAACCCGCAACCAATACCTATTGCCGTATATTTATCTGCATTTTGCGGTAATTGCGAAAAACAAGCATCATCGTCGAGGCTCAGCATAGCCGAAGGATAGGTAGCCTGTACGGCAAATCTTTCGGCATGAGGCAGATGCAGGGTAACAAGCCCACAACTCGAACGCAGTGCAGCACCTGTCGACAGTATTGCCGCGCCCGACATGCCACGCGAACCACATATAAGCAAAGCATGACCGTATGTACCTTTGTGAGCAAATTTATCTCTTTTCTTCACAATGCTTTTCACCACATCGGGAGTTATATAGTGGTATGGAGAATTGGCGTTATCTATATATTTTGCACTAAGGCCAATATCCAAAACCTTTATGTCCCCGCATTGCTCGCCCGATTCGGGAAGTAGCATTGCCAGTTTGGGAAACTGTAAAGTAAGAGTAATGTCCGCTTTCAGTATTTTCTGGTGTTCATAGCCAAATTCGGTTACCATTCCCGACGGTATGTCGATAGCTATTTTTGCATTGCTAAGCTTGTTTATTTCATCGATAAGCGTATATAGAGGTTCTTTTATTTCACCTTCGACGCCTGTACCCAGCAAAGCGTCAATAATTATTGCATCGGATGTTATATCCGAAAGCGAAGCAACCTTTACGCCTTGAGGTAATTGCTCTAAATTGTAGCGGCATTCTGAGGTCATCCGTTCTTTGTCAAATGGCAGATATACCCGACAAGAATATCCTGCATGATGCAGCATACGTGCTACAGCTAACCCATCGCCACCGTTGTTGCCTTTACCAACAAGGAAGAATAAGGGCGATTCTGATTTTACATTACTACATATCCACTGAGCAATAGTATTGGATGCTCTTTCCATAAGGAGGAGGGAAGATATCGGCTCGTCTTGTATTGTATACAGGTCGGCCTCTTTTATTTGCGTTCCTGTCAGTATCTTCATAGCTGTATGATGGTAATATTCTAGTAATAAACTATTTCTACATCTTTGGCATTCATATATCTGCCCAGCAAAGAGTGCATATACTCTACAGCCTGAGGCAATGCGTCTTTTCCGCTGTATCCGTTTATCAACGCAAGAAAGGAAGTTGTTTGCAATGAGATCTTTGTGCGCTCGTGGTCGCTGGTCGGAGTGCCTATTCCCCCTACTCTATCACGATAGACAGGTAAACCTTCTATATTGAGAATTCCTTTACCTATTCCCTCGTATGGCTCTCCTGCTTTACCTATTCCCAACGTGAGGCAATCGCCCTCTATCTTTCCGGCATCGAATCCGCCGATAGAGTAGCCCGTGCGTAGCGAAACAAGATTAACAAGGTCTACCAGCGTATCAATTTCGTAGAGTGGCAGATCTCTTAGAATACGTCTGCGCAAAGCCTCTGCCGATGGACGGTAACGATTGGGCTCTTTCCCAAACTTCTTGTACGCCTCCCGTGTGGCAGCTATGGCTGCGTTTGTTTTTATATCTTCTATTTCATGAGTTGCCTTATAGTCTGCCGAAAAAGCATTTATCTCGTTCCACAAGGCTTCGTTATGAGGATTGTTCTCCACTTTGGCAAAGAGAGCTACTCCCGCAAAGTGAGGCCAAAGTGTTCTTATTTCTTCCGATATATTTATTGTTATCATCTCTTTTGTGCAAACCAAAAATCGTTATTCCTTTCAAAGGTACAATATTATTTTTTACCTTTGTTTTTCATCAGTTCAGAATATTTATGAATATATACATAGTACGCCATACAGCCGTAGACGTCGTAAACACCTGTTACGGACACACAGACGTTCCTCTCAAAAAAACATTCGAAGCAGAAGCAGAAGCCGTAAAGCAAAAACTGAAAGACATCCCCTACGATGCCGTATATTCCAGTCCACTGGGTAGAGCCAAGAAGCTTGCCGAATATTGCGGATATACCGACATACAGCTCTACGACCGACTAAAAGAGATGTTTATGGGCGATTGGGAAATGAAACAATGGGACGAAATAGACCTGACCCGTTGGGAAAAAGACGCAGTAAACACTCCTGCGCCTAACGGAGAATCCATAAAACAGTTATACAACAGAGTAGCATCTTTTCTGGAAGAGCTGAAAAGCACCGGACACTCGTCCGTTATCATATTTGCTCACGGAGGGGTTATAAACTGCGTTCGTGCCTATTTCGGACAAGCCGACCTCAACGACTTGTTTGAAGATATGCCCCAATACGGAGAAGTGCTTAATTTTCAATTATAAGAAGACTGTATATCGTTGATAGCAATGATAAGCCGAGCCTCTACGAAAATACGATAACTAATACATAAACAAACGACACAAACAGGATAATTCTCTTCTAGATTATCCTGTTTTTTTTAATGCCAGATATTTGGATATATGAATCTTTATAGTTTATTTTATGATATCATTTTAATATCATAATAAAATCGAATATGAAAACACTTGAGAAAAATTTTGAAGGAGTAAAAATTTCCGGGTTTGTTGTCTTGTTTATACTTATAGCCATTTTAGCGGTAAGCATATGGTTTTTCACGACAGAGCACCTTGCATTATTTGTGATTGGGTTTATCAGCATTATAGCTGCATCTCTTTCAACTATGGGCTTTATGGTCGTAGAGCCTAACAATGTCAGAGTTATGATATTCTTCGGAAAATACAAAGGAACTATTACAGACAATGGGTTCTTTTGGGTAAACCCGTTCTACAATAAAAAGAAACTGACTACACGTGCCCGAAATCTGGATGTGGCTCCTATCAAGGTGAATGATAAAGTGGGAAACCCCATCATGATAGGTGCAGTATTGGTATGGAAAGTAAAAGACACTTATAAGGCGATGTTCGATATAGACACATCCTCCATATCGGGGATAGTACCGGGAACACAAAACAATTATATACAGTTTTCGAACAGGATGCAATCGTACGAAAACTTTGTACAAATACAAAGTGATGCTGCCGTACGTCAGGTGGCAGGAATGTATGCGTACGACAGTAATGAAAGCAAAGACAGCCAAGTCACTCTCAGGTCTGACAATGGCGAAATCAATCAGAAACTAGAAGATGAGCTAAATATTCGGCTCGAAATTGCCGGCATCGAAGTAATAGAAGCCCGTATCAATTACCTTGCCTATGCAGCAGAAATAGCGAGTGTCATGCTTCGCCGCCAGCAAGCCGATGCAATCATAGCTGCACGTGAAAAAATAGTAGAAGGTGCAGTAAGTATGGTACAACTGGCTCTCGACAAATTACAAAAAGAAGAAATAGTAGAGCTGGATGAAGAGAAAAAGGCTGCAATGGTTAGCAATCTGTTAGTGGTGTTATGTGCCGATGAAGCTGCACAGCCAATAGTAAATACAGGAACATTGTATCACTAGCCCACAAGCCTGTGTGTAAAATATACGAGTTTCGGTGTTAATAGAATATTGACACCGAAACTCAAAACCGTTTAGAATCGTGGCAAAAAAAGAGAAAGATCAAAATATAAAAAGCTTTGCATTACGCATCGATCAGGAAATGATGGAGGCTATAGAAAGATGGGCTGCTGACGAGTTTCGCAGTACCAACGGACAAATACAATACATCCTCGATCAGGCTCTACGCAAATCGGGCAGGATGAAAAAATAAACGGAACTACCTTTCCCCTCACAGCACCAACTCGACATATAGTCTTTCGAATGTTTCGTCCAGATTGTCAGAGAAACCCGAGCGGGCAACCGATGTCTGTATAGATGTGCTGCGGGTAGCGGTCAGCCAGCGAAAGCGGTCGGGAATGTCGAATGTGGCAATATGGCCACCATCTTTAGCTCCCGAACATATCTTGTCGAATGCACCAAGATTGGTATATAAAGAAGTCATATCCAACTCGGTGTCGAACAACCGCAACTTATCCTCATTCACCGTATAACGGGCTTTTATATACTTCGCCCTCTTAGAGAACATAACCAAGCCTATATTTATAAATTCTTCGCGCTCTACCCTCGGCACAACACGAATAACGGCATACTCATAGAAGTGCTTTCCTTGCATCTTGTGCTTCTTTTACGAAGATTGACGAATTATTTATCCTCTCGTTCAGAAAGCCAATGTACACTTTCCTTATATCGCCGGGCGACTCCTCTTCCCCGCCCCAATGCAACCAGTCGTCGGGTAAGAGTTCTACTATCTCGACAATCTTTGCAGGAGTGAGTATCTTCTTAAACTCAGCATCTACCTCTTCGAGCCGATCGGCATAGGGCAGCATCACATGATCTTTCACCTGCGAGAAAGGACTCAACGCATACTTTTGCCAGCCCGTCCACGAATGATGAAAATAGAGCGATGCACCATGATCTATAAGCCACAGCTCTTTGTGCCACATCAGCATATTGGTATTCTTCACCGTACGGTCTACATTAGTGAGTAAAGCATCCATCCACAATATTTGCGAAGCGGTGCGAGTATCAACCTCGTTTACCACAGGGTCGAACGTAAGCGCACCCGAAAGAAAGTGCAGCCCCATATTCAGCCCCCGACTATTTTGCAGAAGGTCTTGTATTTCCTCATCGCCTTCGGTACGTCCAAAAGCCTCATCGAGATTGATGAAAACTATTTCAGGGATACGGAATCCCAAGGTATGAGCCACTGCTCCACCAATAAGCTCACTCACCAGCATCTTTGTGCCATGCCCTGCTCCTCTGAATTTAACAACGTATTTAAACCCATCATCAGCTTCGGCAAGTGCGGGCAAAGAACCTCCCTCACGCAAGGGGGTTATATATCGTGTTACGTTTACTGTACGTAGTTCCATACTTTTATTTTATAGTCAGACAAAGATAAGAAGGTTTGTCCGGATTTGTATTATCGGGACAAGTGTAATAGCGCCTGTCAATACAGGTTCTTTTTATTCAGCCAGCTTTCTATTACATTATATACTTCGGTACGGGCAGCCCTAGCCGACAAAACAAGATCGTGCAGACCTCCCGGTATTGCTGTTATCTGCACATCACTTTCTATATTGCATGCAATACGTTTTATGTCCTCTACATCAAGGATGGCATCACGTGATGTTACCTGTAACGGATCGGACAGATCGCCTACCGACTTAAGCGAATGCAGGACAAGTACGGGCTTTGCTATCTCAAAATCATTATTGAGTTCTCTTTGCCCCTCATATATGGCTCTCAGCCACCCTATGTTTATTTTAGGAGCCACATTGGGCTTCCACAAGAGATTGTATTCCCACTCTCCACCATAATCTTTATGAATGCTTTCTCCGTATTTCTCACTGAATCCTCCCGATATTTTTATTTTCGGAAAATATTTACCCAGCCATGCTATAACGGGTAAAAAAAACTTAACGGGCTTACTGAGATTGAAATCAAAAAACGGACTATTCAGTACAACCCCATCATAGAGCAAACTTTGAGGATTGTCTTTTGCATATAGTGTGACTATAAGGCCTCCTGTAGAATGCCCCATAAGAACAGTTTCTTTATTACCTTCGCTACGGATGAGACTGAGTGCAGCAGTTATTTCTTCATAGTAATCTTTCAGATTGCGAATATCATTAAACTTCTGGTGCGACATATAAGCACGCCCATACTTACGAAGGTCGATGGCATAGAAATTAAAGCCATTACGATTGAACCAATGCGCCATCTCGGACTGAAAGAAATAATCGTTAAATCCATGAATATACAGTATGGCTTTATCCTGTTGCTGCCCATCGCACAACCGACGCACAAGTGCAGCTACGGCCTCGCCTTCATAGTCAGCCCTCAGCTCTATAGCTCGTTGTTCGAAACCATTGCCTAATATGTCTTCTCGATAAAAATCGACCATTGCTTCTTATATTTACCGAATATATTCGTTATCTGCCCATTGCACAAATTCAGCAACAATATTGTGTGGATTTCCTCTTTTAGTCCAGCTTACAGGCAAGTCGTAATATTCGAGTTCGTGAATAACAATTGGAATATGTACACCGAATTTCTTTTCTAGATGTCCCTCTTTATGCAATCGTGTACAAATATCTATCACAACATCCATAAACAACACTTGCATCTTCTCGTCCATATTGAGGAGTTCAGTCCATCGTTTATCTCCGATTTCAACAAATTTATGCTCTTCATCAGAATAGAAAAGATCTTCGTGTTTAAACCATTTCACCAGATCTCTATCGCCTGCGCCTCCTATAGTAAGCAATTCATTTTGCAGCCAGAAAGCAAAATTCCATTTAGCCTCATCTCTACTAGAAGCGTGATTGGCCTCAAAGTCTAAGTTTGCGTATGTATTATATCCTATAGCTATTCGGGGATAACGCGGATCGTTTTCAGAATTATCTTTCCAAAAAGAAATTGCATATATATCATTTACGTTTTCGAGAGACCAGATAAGCTCCACTACACGTATGTAGTTCTTTTTCAGATAATCTTGTTTGTCTATCATACAAATAGCTGATTAGTTTTATCTTAATAGGGCAATAAAGCAAATATATAGATAAATATGCAACAAATAATATTTTAAACAAAAAAAGAGACAGACAAATCTATCTCTTCAATTTTATACTATCTAACAGTGAGGAAGCACTATCTCTATTAGAATACCTTACGCAAATGTTTGATATATTCGTTCTTGTTATTCTCTATACTCTCGTCTGTAACTGCCTTTTCCATTTCGTGAAAATGGAAGCTTTCCAGTCTCTCAAGTCCTGTAAACTGATTCAATTTGTGAACGCCTATCAAAACCTGATCTTCATCATTCTGTTCAAAAAATTCACCTTTCACAGTAAATGCCTCAATAGGTGCGTTCCACGAACTTGTCAGCATATATTTTCTTCCTTGCAGCAGGCCTCCTGTACCATAATGCAGCTTAGGATTGTCGCTGTGGCGGCTTCTGCCATCACTTTTATAAATACCATTATTGTGTCCTGCGGTAAATACCTGATCTATATATTCTTTCAGACGAAAAGGAAGATGAAACCACCAAACAGGAAAATGATAGATTACGACATCTGCCCATACATATTTGCGAATTTCTTCTTCAGCATCGTACTCGTCATTTATATCGGTGACTTTAACTTCTGCATTCTTTTCTTTCTCAAAAAAATTGACTGTCCATTCTGTCAATGTTTTGTTGAACCTGCCTCCTGAATGGGCAAAATGCTGCCCTCCGTTTATTATAAATACTTTCATATAACTCTATTCATTGGTTGGTTAATAAATTTTCATGTAGAAAGAACAATGCAAATACAAAAATGGAACAGAAAACTTCTCATTTTTATAAAACATTAATACTTACTTGCCGGACATAATGTTGGGCGTATGTCTTATTTTTCGGGCAAATATTTGTTCAATAACTTCTTGTAACGTTTATCGCGGCGAATATTGTTAAGATCCTCGTCCGAGTCCATTTTCTTACGGGTAAAGTCGAGCATCTTGGCAGAATATGAATTATCTTTTATAATTGACTTTTCGAGCCATTTAAAAGATTCATCTTTTTCGTTTATCAACGAATAATAGCATGCCAGATTGTAAGCTGACGACTGACTACCCAGTTGCTCGGCTCTGAAATACGATTCTTCGAGCTGCTCTCTGTATTTAGGAAAATTCTTTTCGTAGCGTCCTATACTCAGATATGCGTATCCTTTGTCGCGCCATGCAGGCATCGAGTTGGGATCGAGCTTCAACACCTCTTCATATTTACCGACACATTCCTTAAAACTATCCACATCTTTTTTGCTCTTGGCTCTATCCAACAGTGTTGTACCCCAGTTAAGGAAGCTTTCTTTATCTTTAGGATTTAGCTCAATAGCTTTTGCAAACTTATCGAAACTCGCTGTATATAAACTATCTCCTTTGGTTCTGAAAGCATAATAGGACAGACATACACCCCACGAACCATATACCTGAGCATTTTCAGGGTTGAGCTCGGCGGCTTTTTCAAACTTGCGCAAACTACTGTCAAGCAATTCTGTACTATCGTTACGTTCGGCATAGCGAGCTATAATAAGTCCCCAGATCATATATATAGCCTCATCTTGGGGCTGAAACTGTACAGCCTGCTCAAACAGTGCATTAAATTCGTCGGGCGATCCCCCTTCAGCCTCTCGCTGCACAGCCATAGCCAGCATCGACTGGGCACGCTGTTGCATATCCTGCGACATAACAGAAAGAACGGACAGCAAACAAAAAGTAAAAAATATAAACAGCTTTTTCATATACAGATAAGAAGAATTATTGAGACAAATGTAGGTAATTTTTCTTACATTTGTTAAAATTAAAACTGTCATAAAATGAAAGTAATCAAAATAGCAAAGATGGGATTTCAATTACCGGTAAAAAATCCCTTTATCGTATGTTTCCATCACAAAGATCACTTTCCTAAAGGTAATGGAAAAATGGAACCGGCTCATTATCTGGAAAGCAGAAGAATTGGTGAAGACTTCGATCACAATGCTCCGTGGCGCATGTATTATGGCGACACTATACCCGGATTTCCGGTACACCCACATCGGGGCTTTGAAACCATAACTGTAGTTACCGAAGGTTTTGCCGACCATTTCGACTCTAAAGGTTCGCACGGAAGGTACGGGCAAGGCGATGTGCAATGGATGACAGCAGGAGCGGGAATACAACATTCGGAAATGTTTCCCGTGCTCAGTGAAACCAAAGACAACCCGATGGAGCTGTTTCAGATATGGCTCAACCTGCCACGAAAAGATAAATTTGCTAAGCCCGATTATAAAATGTTGTGGCACGAACAGATACCCATAGCCAAAATTGATGACGAAAATAGCAATACTTCTCTCGTAAAAGTAATTGCAGGATCGTGCTATGGGGTGAAGTCCCCTGATCCACTGCCTGCATCGTGGGCATACGACAGGAACAACAAAGTGAACATCTGGCTAATAATGATGAATCCCAATGCTGAACTGACCATACCAAAGGTTTCTGCATCAACCGGCCGTATGCTTTACTTCTACGAAGGCAACAAAGCTGATATAGAGGGGCAAGGAATGGAGGTAGATCATTTTGCCGAACTGGATGGCAACGAAGATATACTTATCCGAAACGGCGATACAGAAAGTCGTCTACTGCTACTCGAAGGAGAACCCATACGAGAATCAGTGGCTACCTATGGCCCGTTTGTGATGAATACGCGCGACGAAATAGAACAAGCCATTTCGGACTACGAGCAAACTCAGTTCGGAGGCTGGCAGTGGGATAGCCCGGGGCCGGTAAATAAACGTAATGATGGACGATTTGCCAGCTACAACAATGGAGAAAGAATAGAAAAACCCGAAGATTTTACTTAAATAAGAAATATATAACAACAAATGCAACAACTACTTGTGGATATGGATGGTGTGCTGGCAGACGTTTATGCACAGCTATTCAGATACGAAACAGAAGAACTGGGTATAAAACGAACACTGGCCGATGTGGAAGGCAAGCTTGAATTAGATGCTTTTCGGAACGGAAGAAAATATGTAATGTCGAAAGGCTTTTTCCGCACAGCACCTGTAATGAAAGACAGTGTAGAGGGATTGAAGATGCTGAATGAGAAATATAAAGTACTCATTGTTTCGTCAGCCACAGAGTTTCCATACAGTCTGGAAGATAAATTATTCTGGCTCAACGAGCATTTTCCCTTTATCACATGGCAGCAAATGATATTTTGCGGAAAGAAAGACTCGATAAAAGGAGATATAATGCTCGACGACCACCCCAAGAATCTAGACTATTTCGATGGTGAAACAATACTGTTTAGCCAACCGCATAATGTAAATGTAGAAAACAGGAAACACAAAAGGGTAAACGATTGGAAGGAAGTAATTTCTATATTGGGATAGATATCGCTATACTAACCCCGCTCATTTTTCGTTGATACACATAAAGCAAGATAATTGTACCCTCTAGTGGATAAGAAATGCCGACTTATGCAGCAGACAGGATTTCTCTTTTTACTGATCCTTATATTTACTGTTGCACCTGTATATGGTCAGGTGGATAGTTCGTATGTCCGCTTCTACGAACACGAATCGTCTATCCGCCCCTATTTTTCGGACAAGTACACATCTCTGATCCACAATCTGGGCGACAATGACGAAGCCATCTATCGTCCCAATGCCCCCTTCGGTATAGGTTTGGGCGTATCTTACAAAAACTATTCTATCAGTGGAGGATACGGGTTCGACTTTATGCGCGACAAAAAAAAAGGAAAAACAAAGTCGCTCGATTTCCAATACCATTACTATGGACGCAGATTTGTTACCGACATATTTTTTCAACGATACAAGGGGCTATATACCGAACCCAAAGAGGGAGAATATAATTTCTATTCGGATATAAAACTTGTGCAGTACGGAGCCTTTTCTCAATACATATTCAATGGAAATAAATTCTCGTATCAGGCAGCATACGATCAGAACGAGAAGCAAATAAAATCGGCTGGCAGCTTTCTATTGGGTGGCGGTATATATTTTAATAAGGCCGAATCGGCAGGATCACTTATGTTCAATAATGACTATAAGATAAAAAACTTCCAATTTGGTGTCAGTGCAGGTTATGCATACACATGGGTTATAAACAAATACGTTTATCTGTCCGGTTCCATGTCTTTTGGCATCAACGTAGGCGCAAAAGGTTTTGACCGTTTCGGCAAAGACCGTTTGGAAGTATATCCAACTATGTTTCCTCGTTTTTCGGCAGGCTACGACCGCAACGACTGGTCGATCGGATTATCGGCAATTAACAATGTGGTATATATCATTTATTCCAAAGAGAATGAAATGATGTTCAACACCGGAGCCATACAGCTGAGTTTCGTCAAACGGTTTACCACGTTGCCGGGCTTTCTCCAAAAACGAAAACGGTGAAAGACTCCCGTCTTCCACCGTCCCAACCAATCGTTTTTGTTACCTTTGTCTCCGGCTATTACCTTTCATTTTGTCTTGATTGTCAGATATATGTTTATCTAATTTCTTCTGTTGCTCTGCGGTCAGTACTTCCTTTATTGCAGCTATTCTCTCGCCCTGAAGTTTCTGAAACTCCGCCATCCGTTTTTCTCTATCGGCATTCTCTGTATTTTTTGCATCAGCATTGGCATATTTCAAATTAATTTCATACACCTTGTCTTTTTGCTCCTGAGTCAGGCTAAGTTCTTTTACCAGAGTTTCGGTCTGCCGTTTGGCACGTTCTTCGGGAGTAGCTCTTTGTCGTTGCTGAGCCATTGCTCCGCTAGTGATCATCATCACAGCCATTAAGAATAAAATTAGTTTTTTCATGCTTTTTTTTGATTATTATTAAAGTCTCCGTATAATTAAGACTAGAATAAGAGGAAAAAGTAAAATCAGAAAAGCATATTTTTATAGTTAATTATTGTTAACCCAATTAAACCTATCCCAATCGCAACTTGTCTCTGAATTTTTCAAGCTCATCCTTTGTCTTGCTATCGGCTACTGTAACCATAAAAGGCACGTCTAAACGGTTTTCCTGATCGTTGCTTATCGAATTAAGTTCGAGCAAGCGACTAACAAAACTAGAATTATATGCTCCTATAATAGCGCCCTCTGTCTGATTTTGACAAATAGTATCCAGTATATGCTGTGCAGCACCTTTCATATCGTCCGACTTGAGATAAGTCCTGAATATAGACTCATTGATATTACAATAGACACACAGACCGGCAAGCGTGTATGGTCTGGTTACAGGTATTTCGACAATTTCACCTTTACGATCACCCGATCGCTGCAATTCCTTTTTTGTCCATGGATTGTCTTCGCACCATGCAAAATATTCGAAAGCAGCCGACAAGAACGCATCAGGGTCTTTGTAATCTTTTATCGTTTGTACAAACTTCTTTTTTCGGCTACTGCATCTTTTATTCTTTTCGCTCTGCATTATTCTTTTATTTTTCGTCCTGATTTTTTCTTCTTTACGCCTGTTGAAGTGCTCTTTACAGAGGGTATGTTTTCCTCATTTTGGTCTTCGAGCCATTTTCTGAGTTCTCTCACTTTGCGAATAAGGCAACTGGCACACGACTGGGGAGTCTCATTTTTATCAAACACTCTGTTCGCTACATCATATATCTTACTCATGGAGTAACGATGAGTTTTATCTACTTCGGCCAATAACTGCTCTACTTCTGATTTTAATTCAATTTTACTCATTTTATTATCATTTTATTATCATTTTATTATCATTTTATTATCATTTTATTATCATTTTATTATCATTTTATTATCTATATATTTAAGTACAAAAAATACTGCGAACGACAAAATAAACCCAATATAAAATACCAATTCGCAAGTTAAGACCAATGCACACACAGCTGACAAACACCACATTATATGGAACGACAGACACGGGCGGCAGTTGAAAGGTTTACAATCGAGGGCGGAAAACAATTCGGGCAAATGCAATGAAAGGAAGCTACCCCAATAAACAGAAGCCGAAATGATAATTGCAAGTATCACAAAGATTGAAAATGTATCCATACCGCGTTTTTACAGTATAGATAAATTAATTGCAAAATCTTTATTCTTATTTTAACTTTCAGATAATATCCATTCTCTTTTTCCTATCTTTATAGGCATTAACCCCAAAAACAAGACTATGAAAAAAACATTTGTGTATTTGTTTATATTATTATTTATCTGTGTCAATACGAAAGGTCAGACCGCTAAAGCTCCGGACACAAAATGGTTCGAAGACGCACGTTTTGGTTTGTTTATACACTTTGGGCCTTATAGCGTGCTGGGAGCAGGAGAATGGATTATGAACAATCGCCCTGTGAAATGTAACGACTATATGCGGTTGCAACAACTATTCAACCCTCAGGCATTCGATGCCAAAGAGTGGGTAAGAATAGCCAAAGAAGCAGGGATGAAGTATATAAATTTCACATCGCGACACCACGACGGATTCAGCAACTGGAATACCCAGCAATCGTACTGGAACATAATGAACACCCCTTACGGAAAAGACATTGTAAAACAGCTATCCGACGAATGCGAGAAAGAGGGGATAAAGCTGGTTCTCTATTATTCGCTTATCGACTGGATGCGTAGCGACTACCAATACGAAACAGGACGTACGGGCAAAGGAACAGGCCGCACAGAGAAAAGCAACTGGCCGTCATACATCAACTTTATGAAAGCACAGCTGACCGAGCTGCTCACCAATTATAATGTGGCGGGCGTTTGGTTCGATGGACACTGGGATCAGACAGAAGACAAGAACAGAACAAACCACGCGACGTATGTCGATTGGCACTATCCCGAAATATACGAACTCATTCATAGTATTCGCCCCGAATGTCTGATAGCAAACAATCACCACTTACCTCCGCTTCAGGGCGAAAGTTATCAGGTATTTGAACGTGATGTACCCGGCGAAAACGAGGCAGGATATAGCGGACAGGCAGTATCACACCTCCCTCTCGAAACCTGTCAGACAATATCTGCTTCGTGGGGCTTCAACATCACCGACGATAAATTTAAGTCCACAAAAGAACTGCTACATCTTCTTATCCGCACAGCCGGCACAGGAGCCAATCTGCTGCTCAATGTAGGTCCTATGCCAAACGGAGTGATTCAACCCGAGTGCGTTAGCCGACTACAACAAATGGGCGAATGGCTCAACAAGTATGGCTATACTATCTACGAAACTCAACAAGGTTTTGTAAAACCTCAGACGTGGGGAGCATCTACCAAAAAAGGAAATGTGTACTATCTGCATATTTTGAATAAAGAAACTGAGAATATAGAACTTAATATTCCAAATATAAAATCGGCAAAATGGATAAATGTAGATTCGCAACTGGCATGGAAAAAAGACAAAAAAACGGGTAACGTCAACTTCACTATCGAAGGCAATCTGGACGATACAGATTCGATAATAGAAATAGTGCTGAAATAGTTAAAAAACTATTCCGGTAAAAGAATATTGAGTTAAAATAGCAGTAAAAGAATAAGATCTAAAATCAAAAAAACATTTAGCAACAAATAAAATGGCAAAAATAAATATTTTTGCCATTTTATATAACATATTAGCAGTAAACAGATTTACTTTTAGATCTAAATGTTTATTCTGTGAAAAAATCGCACAATTATGTTAATTAACAAAATGCCTGTGAACATATTTAGCCATTTGGTAGTTTATATGGCATATAGTTTTGTAAAGTTTGTGTTAAGGTTTTAGGGAAGTCTGCGACGAGATGTTGCGGACTTTTTTTATTTGAATACTTTTTGAAACAAATTGAGCAAAGGCCCTGTCATAAATGTAGTAACCAATGCCATAATCACCATCATTGCAAAAATTTCAGCATTCAATATACCCAAGTCGTACCCTATATTGAGCACTATGAGCTCCATAAGCCCTCGGGTATTCATCAAAGCCCCTATACTAAGACTATCTTTCCAGCTTTGCCCTACAAAACGGGCTGCAACACTACTACCTACAAATTTGCCAAGAGTAGCCACAACGATAATAATACCTGTAACCAGCCACAGCGAACCATCGTTGAGTAAGCCTATCTCGGTACGCAAACCTGTGATAACAAAGAAAAGAGGAAGAAGAAGCACCAACGCCACATCTTCTATTTTTTCTATAAACATGCTTCTGAATTTACTGCTATGAGGCATAACAGCCCCAGCCATGAATGCTCCGAAAAGAGCATGTATTCCTATCACCTCGGTAGTGTAAGACGATACCAGAAGAACCAGAAAGAATACGGCTACTATCGACTTCCATCCCGCCTTGCCTGTCTCATACCTCAATGCCAGCTTTTTAAGAAATGGACGTACAAGCTTTATCATCAAAATCACATATGCCACTGCCAGCAGAATGGTATAAACCGAACTTACCACAGATCCCGCTTTCACTATGGCAATTACCACTGCCAGCAAGCACCATGCTGTAATGTCGTCTGCTGCCGCACAAGTGATGACAATAGCACCCAAGCGGGTTTTGTGAATATTCCGTTCCTGAATTATTCGAGCCAGCACAGGAAATGCGGTTATACTCATTGATATACCGAGAAACAGCCCGAACGAAGAAAAAGGAACGCCTGCGGGAGCAAACGAAGAGTAGATAAAATAAGCTAACGCAACCCCGGAAGCAAACGGAACAATAATACTCGCATGACTGATAACAACTGCTTCGTGGGCTTTATTTTTCAAAACGCCTATATCGAGATCCATACCAACAATAAACATGAACAGCACCAACCCTATCTGGCTAAGTACTTGCAGATTGCTCAACGACTGAGGTGCAAACAAAAATGAAGAGACTTCGGGAAAATAGAGCCCAAGCAACGATGGTCCTAAAGCAATACCGGCTATGATTTCGCCGATAACCATAGGTTGCCCCATCTTCTTAAACAACAACCCGAAAATACGGGAAACTGCAATTATAGAAATCACCTGAAGGAGTAAAAGAGCAGCCGGATGATGAAAATTTTCGGTAAATGAATTCAAAAATTGTTGGAACGAATTTTCCGCCGATACATTCAACACTATTTCGCGTCCTTGTTCCAACTGTTTACCAACGTCTATAATCCAGTACATAGCCGCAGAAAATCCTCCTATAATCAGTATATAAAAGAATACTGTCTTAAATTTTTTTATAAAAACCATAAGCTAAATAATTATGATAAAATTATACTCTTGAAATGGGCATCTAAAACATTAATGAATATTTATTATGTTATTTAGTTCATAACAAATAATATGTTTTCACAGTTTTCGCAATGGTGTTAAATATACACCTTTTGCGTAAAATGCAAACTTAGAAAAATATAGAGAAAAGACTGTTATGTTTTTGTAGAAAAATACGCATCAAAAAAAGAAAAAGTACAGCTTTAGCTCTCATACAATATCGTAATCGGATATTAACACATAATTTTAAAACTTTAAATTATTAGAACAGCATAAACAAAAATGAGATTTATGAGTTATAGTATAGTAAAAGATCTATATATTTGTATATTCTCAGAAAATAATAAGCAACTAATTAGGTCTAGGCTCGTGTTATCAGAAAGTAAAAACAATGGAGACTGTTTTTTATATTGCTTCTGTAAATAAACTTCTTTTATATGTTAAAAAAAGGAGCTATTTTTACATCGTCTGCATATATTCGCTATATTTGCAGCAATTTTGCAATATTAAACTTTACAACACTAAGACATAGTAATTTTTTTATATGGAAAAAAGAATCACCAAAGTATTCTCTTCAGGCTTGCATACGGTATTACTGCCCATATTTACGGTAATAATTATAGCTATCATGCTTTCCTGCAAAACTTCACATTCTGTAAGGGAAATAAAAGCTTCGCGAAATCCCGAACTGGGATATGTATCCAAAAAGACACAAGTGAAGGTGCCTCACACGAAGGAAGATGCCATGACCAAAGATTTGTTTATGACATCTCAACGTCCGAACATAGAGTTGCCATACGTAGAAGGAGCCGATAAAGGTTCGGGGACGGCCATGATATCGGAACAAGTAACGTATACCAATGCGGAAGTAATAACAAAATCGAACTCACCCGAAGAAGGTAAGGTTACAAATCTGAACGAAGTACAACACCTCAACGAGGTCGTAGTAACTGCCAAATCACGCTTTACTCCGGAGCAAAACGGAAGAGTAAATATTGACTTTGTAGTAAAAGTTCCTAAAAACCTGATTTCGCCCAACTGGCGCCTTACTTTGTCGCCAGTGTTGCTACACAACGACTCTCTGGTTCCGTTGAAAGATGTAGTTATCAAAGGACAGACTTTTGCCGACAAGCAAAAGGAATCATACGCCGACTATGATAAATTCTTGAAATCGATAGTAGACAAATCGAAATATGACAGCGTATTTGTAGACTATACCGGAGTAAGAAAAGACATCAATACCCAGCAAGGTTTTTATTATGGACAATACCACAAAGAGTGGAGCCGCCAAACAGACTTCGAAACATGGAAATCTGACAAAGATGAAGTAGAAGCACTTACCGAAGCAAAAGGTGTAGGATATACAAAGAAAATATATCATGAGAATGCCCGCAAAGTAAGAGAAAAAGCAATGAAGGACTTTGCCAAGGGAAAAGATACTACAGGATACTTTGCCAAGTATATGAAAAGAGTAATCAAACCGGAAGACTTGGAAAAAGGAAAACAAAAGATTGAACAAAAGAACGAATACCGTGTAGACTTTTACAAAGAATTTTCGCAAAGAGCAAGACAACAAGTTTTGCGCGACTGGTCGAACGGTAAAGATACTATCGGAGCATACAACCGTTATATGAAAAGCTTCGATAAGAACATGAAGAAGATGGTGCTCGATGGTGAAGATATGAGCAAGATACCTGACAGGTTTAGAGACATATACCGCGAAGGACGTACAATGGATCAGATAGCCAATCAGGTGTTCTCGGAAAAAGACTCTATAGATATAGTTCAGCACCGCTACAAATATGAAGACATAGCCCTGAACGAAATGAAGCAGGACATGAGCGAAAGCAAGAGGAAAGAAATAATAGCTTTTCCATACGAAACGAACACACGCCTCGATAGCATTGTCGAAAACAGTACCGACTTCGTTTACTACTACAAGCAAGATTATCCCGTATCACCGGGAATGCGCAGACTACGCCTGACAATGAACAGCAAAGTGGATGCCATAGACCGCAGTAGCTATACAAATCAGCCGGCAGACACATTGTCTTACTTCATATCTTCTTTGTCTCAGTTGGTAGATACATCTCTGATTACAAAACGTACTACAGTGCACCGTGATATGTACAATACAATGGTGATCTATCCTAAGTTCTTGGCAGGAAAATGGAGTTTCAACAACAATTATAAAGACAATAAAGCCGAAACAGATAAAGTAATAAATACATACAAAACTTTCACCGGAGAAGGCAACCTTGTAATGGACAGTGTAGTACTTCGCGTATCAACATCTCTGGATGGCGAATACGAGAAGAATATAGAACTGTCTATGAAACGAGTTGAGGCTCTACAGGCATTCTTTGCCAAGGCTCTGAATGTAAGTTCCGATGTATTTAAAGTTCGTCATAGCGGCGAAGACTGGAACACAATGGCTCGTCTGATGGTGAAACGTGAAGATATGCCAAACAAGTCGCAAATACTGGAAATGCTGACACAGGCAGTAAATCCTGATCAGACAGAAACCGAGATAAAGAAAACATTCCCTACCGACTATAAAATCATCCGTGATTCTATCTATCCAATGCTCAATAAAGCAGACGTAATATTCAATATGACACGTCCGGGAATGGCAGAAGAAATCACTGTAAACACAGAAGTACGTCCCGAGTATGCCAAAGCCCTGCAACATCTGCAAGACAGAGAATACTGGAAAGCATTGGATATACTATCCGACTATCCGGACTATAACACAGCTCTTTGCCTTGTTAGCATGGGGTATAACATGAAGGCGTTCGAACTGCTGCAATCGCTAGAACAAACAGGTAATACAGAATACTTGCTGGCTATACTTGCCATACGCTCGGGCGACGACAATAAGGCTACAGAACACCTGCTGAAAGCTTGTGAGCTAGATCCGTCGAAAGCCTACCGTGCACCACTAGACCCGGAAGTAGCGGCATTTGTACGCAAATATGATCTACAGGACAGACTCTTACACGATGCAACATCATCTGACAAAAGTATGGTGGAAGAAGACCTGAAACAAGAGTAATATTTTCAGCAATATATACCGACAGCCTCGATTTTTTTAATCGGGGCTGTTTGTTTTTCACCCGTATGCTTATTCAATATCCACTCTTATTTGTAAATTTGCGACCTATGACTAAGTAGTATGTAATTTGATTGGGCTTTTGTTGCTCGATATAAAAAAGAATAATATGACTCACAGACCGCTTACCGCCCACGAAATAGATATTCTAAAATCGCAAGGCTGTAAAGCCGATAATTGGGACAATATTTCTGTCCATAACGATTTCACTACCGATTATATAAATTATGTAACCTTTTCGGGAAACATAAAACTAGGAGTATTTAAAGAAGAGTTTACTTTGCCCGGCGGACTAAAAAAGCATTCGGGCATACATCATGCTTGTCTACATAATTGCGAACTTGGAGACAATGTACTTATAGAAGGAATACAAAATTACATAGCCAACTACCGCATAGGAAATAGCGTACGCATACAAAATATTCACCACCTGTATGTAGACGGGCTCACCTCGTTTGGCAACGGTGTAGAAGTATCGGTATTGAACGAAACAGGCGGGCGTGAGGTAATCATATACGATAAGCTCAGTGCACACTTTGCTTATATACTCTCTTTCTATCGGCATCGCCCTACCCTGACCAAAAAATTGCAGGACATGGTACGTGCCTACGCACAGGCTCAGACTTCCGACATGGGGAGCATAGGCAATAATGTAACCATAGTGAATGCCGGAGCCATAAAGAACGTACGCATAGGCGACCATGCTGTAATAGAAGGAGCACGCCACCTCGAAAACGGTAGCATAAACAGCAACAGCCACGATCCTGTGCATATAGGATATAGCGTTATGGCAAACGATTTCATCATCTGCTCAGGGTCACATGTTGAGGATGGAACAATGCTTACCCGTTGCTTTGTAGGACAAGCATGCCAACTGGGACATACCTATTCGGCAAGCGATTCGCTATTCTTTAGCAACTGTCAGGGCGAGAATGGAGAAGCATGTGCTCTCTTTGCCGGGCCATATACCGTTACTCACCACAAGTCCACTTTACTTATAGCGGGTATGTTTTCATTTATGAATGCCGGATCGGGTTCTAACCAAAGTAACCATATGTATAAGCTGGGGCCTATACATCAGGGCATAGTTGAACGTGGAGGCAAAACCACCAGCGACTCGTACATACTATGGCCTTCTCGCATAGGAGCGTTCTCTCTCATCATGGGCAGACACTACCACAATACCGACACATCCAACATGCCTTTTTCGTACCTTATAGAAGACAAGAACGAAACGGTACTTGTACCCGGTGTCAACCTTCGGAGTGTGGGAACGATACGCGATGCCCAGAAATTCCCCAAGAGGGACAAACGGAAAGATCCCGACAAACTGGATCAGATAAATTTCAATCTGCTGAGCCCATATACCGTACAGAAAATGTTTAAGGCTACCGAAATACTCAAAGATATGCTCGACACCTGTGGGGAAGCCAGCGACTTCTACTCATATAAAGGATGCCGTATAAAAAACTCCTCTCTCAACAAAGGACTGAAGCTATATGATATGGCTATAAATAAATTTTTGGGCAACTCTATTATTTCGCGCCTATCCAACTGCACATTCTCAAGCAACGAAGACATACGTCATTGCCTAAAACCCGACACCAATGTAGGGCTCTCGGTATGGAGCGACATAGGCGGGGTACTCATCCCCCGTTCGGAAGTAGATATACTCATTGCCAACATAGAATCGGATAATATCACTACAGTAGAAGAAATAAGCAATGTATTTAAAACCTTGCATGAGAATTACTACTCGCTTGAGTGGACATGGGCATGGGACAAGATTCAGCAATACTACGGGCTATCACCGGATACGATAACAGCTGACGACATTACCGACATTGTAGACCGTTGGCTCAAAGCTGTAATAGATCTCGATAAAATGATATATGATGATGCCCGCAAAGAGTTTTCGCTGTCGTCACAAACAGGCTTTGGTGTAGATGGCGACCGCTATCAAAAACGTATCGACTTCGAACAAGTGCGTGGCGTATTTGAAGAAAATGCTTTTGTGGAAACAGTATTGAAACATATCGACACCAAAACCCGTTTGGGCAACGATATGAAAGAAAAGCTTAGCAAAGTAAAATAAGTGTTGAGAGCAATAAAAAAAGCCGGCTATAACAGTCGGCTTTTTTATTCTATTGAAGTATATATACTTTCAATTATTTCTTAGGCTGAGTACGTTTTGCGTAACGGCTCATGAACTTATCAACACGTCCTGCTGTATCCACAAGTTTTTGTTTACCTGTGTAGAATGGATGTGAAGCACTGGTAATTTCAAGTTTTACCAAAGGATAAGTAACTCCGTCTATTTCGATAGTTTCTTTTGCATTGATAGTTGAACGAGAGATAAATACCTCATCGTTTGACATATCTTTGAAAGCAACCGGACGGTAGTTTTCTGGATGAATATCTTTTTTCATTTTTATAGTGATTTTTAGTTATTTCTCATTTTCAGCCGACAAAGATAGGTTTTTTATATTATTAAAACAAAATATTTCTCCTCAATTTTTCTAAAATCAACGAATTGACCTATTCCTATTTTTATCGGATTCGAATGGTTTTGTAACCAATAGAATTTCTATCTTTGTACATCCCTGTTTTTACATACAAACTAAATTTGTAATTCAAGCATGCTGAAAAATTTAAAGAGAGCTTCGTTTAAGCACAAGAACAACAAACCCTTGTATTATATAAAAAACTATATCCGTTACAGAGTTCCTCTTTTCAACTATCACAAGAAACTTTTAGATAAAAAATTGAGCACTCTGAGCAATTACGATTCAGACTATATAAATAACAGGCTGAATTATTACAACCGCTTGGACAAGACATATCAATTACCCGATACGGCTCTTCCCCTTTCGGCATTCAAACTGAAAGATCATTTCAAAGTGTACTTTTTCGATGCTTTCGAATACACCCGCTATTTTAGTCAGGACTTAAAAATATGCCCCTTGTTCGGAGACATTATCCATGTTCCCGATCATCCTTCGATAGTAAAAAGTCGCCCGATAGAAGGAGACAATACCAATTCGGTGGTTATGAAGCTGGAAAAAATAAGGCACTTTCTTTTTCTTAACGACAAAAAGTCTTTCGATGAAAAAAAGAATATGCTTGTCTTCAGAGGAAAAGTGCGTCAGGAGCATCGTATCCGCTTTATGGACATGTACTATGGCAAAAACCCCAGACTGGATATAGGGCAGGTAAATGTAACAGCAGACGCCAAATATCCTGCAAGCCGACTAACTATAGGAGAGCATCTCGATTATAAATTTATATTGAGCCTCGAGGGCAACGATGTGGCAAGCAACCTTAAATGGGTGATGTCGTCCAATTCGTTAGCCATTATGCCCAAACCGAAATACGAAACGTGGTTTATGGAAGGCACATTGATACCAAATCATCATTATGTACTCATAAAAGACGACTATTCCGATTTGGAAGAACAGATGGATTATTATATCCAACATCCCGACAAAGCTCAAGAAATAATAAATAATGCACATCAATACATAGAGCAGTTCAAAAATAAAGAGAGAGAAGATTTGCTGAATCTTTTGGTCTTGAAAAAATATTTTGAAAAAACAGGACAACTGCCGTAGGTTACATAACATAAAATAGAAATGAGACATGAATAAGTTTATTTTTTTACTCACATTCATCCTATTGGCTACATACTCTTGTAGCAACAAAGGAAAAAACAACAATAATACCAACTCTATAGCCGCAGAAGATATAGAAACCGTAAGCGACGAAAACAGTATGCACCTGCTTGTAGGTACATATACAGGGGGCGAAAGTGAGGGTATATACGTCTATCAGTTCGATACCGTATCGGGCTACTCGCACTTCAGGCAAGTGACAAAAATAGATAACCCTTCCTACCTTACGCTAAGCAAGGACGAAAAGTTCGTATACGCCGTATCGGAAGATTCGGGAGAAAAAGCAACTGCCAGCGCATTTTCGTTCGACAAGAAGGATGGATCACTCAAACTGCTCAACTCACAGAAAACAGGAGGTGATTCACCATGTTATATAGAAGTGGATAAAGATGGGAAGCACGTTATCACAGCCAACTATGGAGGGGGAAGCATTACTCAGTTCGGAGTAAAAGACGACGGGTCACTCAATCTGCCTACACAAGTGATACGATTTATGGGAAAAGGTACAGACACAGAACGTCAGACAAAACCATACCTGCATTGTGTTCGTTTTTCGCCAGATGGCAATTATCTGTTTGCTGACGATTTAGGTACCGACAAAATACATAAGTTTGACGTAAAAGCAGGAGATGCAGACAATTTTCTGCAAGTGGGTACTCCCCCATTCTTCAAAGTAGCCGATGGTTCAGGCCCACGACACCTGACATTTCATCCTAATGGAAAGTATGCTTATCTGATAAATGAATTGTCGGGTGCAGTCATTGCGTTTTCGTACGACAGCCAAAATGGTAATCTTGCTCAGATACAATCTATACAAGCCGATACTCTAAATGCAAAAGGCAGTGGCGACATACACGTTTCGCCCGATGGCAAGTTCCTGTATGCCTCCAACCGCCTTAAAGGAGATGGCATTGCCATATTCAGTATCAATCAGGCAGATGGCAAGCTGACAAAAGCAGGCTATCAGGAAACAGGCATACATCCACGCAATTTTGTTATATCGCCCAACGGAAAATTCCTGTTGGTAGCAAGCCGCGACAGCGATATGATACAGATTTTCCTACGCAATCAGAGTACAGGACTTCTAGAAGATACATTTCAGAATATAAAGCTAGATATGCCCGTATGTCTTAAGTTTGCGGCATTCAAGTGATTGCAGAAATAGAACTTTAACCTATAATATACAAATACGGAGTACACTCGAAGTGTGTTCCGTATTTTTTTGTTGTAGAATAGCTTCGTTGAGGAATTTATTTTCTTCTTACTTTTTCCTACCTTTGCACCTTCAAAAAAAATAAAACAGAAAGATAAATGCTAATTGTAGAAAGTCTGAAAGTTGAATTAGGAGACAGAACATTGTTCGATAATATCAGCTACATAATAAACGAAAAAGACAGAATAGCCCTTGTCGGGAAAAACGGAGCCGGAAAAAGTACTATGCTCAAGATACTGGCAGGAGTCAACACACACTATAAAGGAACTGTAACCAGCCCCGATGGCTCCACTATAGGCTATCTGCCACAGGTGATGAAGACTGTGGACGATCGTACAGTACGAGAAGAAGCATCGCAGGCGTTTTCTCACATCTTCGATCTGCAAGAAAAGATAGAAGATATGAACAAACAGCTGGAAACACGTACCGACTACGAATCGGACGACTACGCCAAGCTGATAGACGATTTCACTCATGCCCACGAAAGGCTCGCAGGAGTGGAAGATGTAAACTTTGAAGGAGAAGTAGAAAAGACTTTGCTCGGATTAGGCTTTAAACGTACCGACCTCGACCGTTCTACCGGCGAGTTTAGCGGAGGATGGCGTATGCGTATCGAACTGGCAAAGTTGCTGCTTCGCAACCCCGACATAATGCTGCTGGATGAGCCTACAAACCACCTCGACATAGAGTCGATAGAATGGCTCGAAAACTTTATCAAGACACAGGCAAAGGCTGTAGTACTTATTTCACACGACAGGGCTTTCATTGACGCTGTCACCACCCGAACCATAGAACTTACTCTTGGGCGAATATACGACTACAAAGTCAATTACAGCAAGTATCTTGAACTAAGGCAGGAACGCCGCCAACAACAGATACACGCATGGGAGGCACAGCAGAAGCAAATAGCCGAAATGGAAGAGTTTATAGAACGATTCCGTGCTCAGGCAGCCAAAGCTGTACTTGTACAAAGCCGTGTGCGACAACTGGAAAAACTGGAGCGTGTTGAGATAGACGAAGAAGACAAATCGCAGGTGCGCATCCACTTTCAGCCGGCAACCCGATCGGGCACTTATCCACTTACAGTGGATATGGTGACTAAGAAATATGACGACTATCTTGTTTTCGAAAATGCCAATCTGATGATAGAACGTGGCGAAAAAATTGCACTGGCAGGTAAGAACGGTGAAGGAAAATCGACTTTCGTAAAATGTGTAATGGGCGAAACACCATACAATGGCACTATGATGCTGGGACACAACGTACAGGTAGGATATTTTGCACAGAATCAGGCAGACTTGCTCGATGAAGACCTTACTGTATTCGAAACCATTGACAGAGTAGCCGAAGGAGATATCCGTACACAGATAAGAAATATACTGGGTGCATTTATGTTCAACAAAGAAGACTCGGACAAGAAAGTAAAGGTGCTTTCGGGAGGAGAAAGAACCCGCCTTGCGATGGTAAAACTATTGCTAGAACCGGTAAACCTGCTTATTCTCGATGAGCCGACAAACCATCTTGACCTGAAAACCAAAGAAGTATTAAAAAATGCGCTGCTCGACTACGATGGAACTATCATACTGGTATCGCACGACCGTGATTTCCTTGATGGGCTGGTAACTAAAGTCTTCGAATTTTCGGATAAAAAAGTACGTGAGCACATAGGCGGAATCAAAGAGTTTCTGGCAAAGAAAAGAGTGTTGTCATCTTAAATTTTGCTCATTTCCTTTTTTTAACTACTTTTGCGACGTTATCAAATTTTATCAAAACTATTTTTAATTTAACACAAAATGAAAAAATTATTATTTTCTTTAATTGCTACGGCATTGGTTCTTGTTTCATGTGGCGGAGTAGATCCTGTAGCATTCAACGATGCAATAGTAAAAGCTAACACTACTATTACAGCTTTAGGTGAAACATATCAGAACGATATAACAAAATCTATAGAAAGTAGTGACTTCAGTGCAATTGCTGCACAAACAGACAGCGCACTTGTCAAAATAAATGCAGAGATAGATATTGTAAAAAGTCTTGAAGTACCAAAAGGAGGAGATGCCTTTAAAGAAGCTGCCGTAAAAACTTACGAAAGTCTTAGAGATGTAGTAGAAACAGGTCGTAAACTATCGACTCTCAACACTGATTCTACAGAAGAGGCTGCAAACAGCATAATGAAAGAGTACGATGAAAAGTCAAACGCATATACAACACAGCATGGCGAACTGGCTAAAGCTCAAATGGACTTTGCTAAAGAAGCAAACTACAAAGTAAAATAAGCACACGTACAGAATACAAAAAAGGATCGGTGAATAACCGATCCTTTTTTTATGCTCTACTCTTTCGTATCTTAATTAGATAGAAAGTATTTTGAGTGTTCTCATCAAGTCGTCCTGCAAAGGCTTGTTTTTCTTTATCGCTTTCGAGAAAGGTACATATATGATCTTATCATTCTGAATACCTATCATCACATTACGCTGATCGTCGAGCAGGGCATCCACAGCAGCGGCTCCCATACGGCTTGCCAATATGCGGTCGTTAGCTGTCGGAGAACCTCCACGTTGTACATGTCCCAATATGGTCACACGCACATCGTACTGAGGATATTCTGTTTTCACACGTTCTGCCATAGCCATAGCCCCTCCGGTAATGTCGCCTTCGGTAACAAGTACGAGGCTACTGTTTTTGCTCTTGCGGAAACCATTGGAGATAAGGTCAGCCAACTGGTCTTGCTGAAAAGACATCTCAGGAATGATGGCAGCTTCTGCTCCCGATGCTATAGCACCATTCAGAGCAAGAAAACCACATTCACGCCCCATTACCTCGATAAAGAAAAGACGTTCGTGCGAACTGGCAGTATCACGTATTTTGTCTACAGCCTGCATTATAGTATTCAGAGCCGTATCGTAGCCGATAGTAAGATCTGTACCCAACAGGTCATTGTCGATAGTACCCGGAAGTCCTACGATAGGGAAATTAAACTCTTGTGCAAATATACGGGCTCCTGTAAGTGATCCGTCTCCACCGATCACCACAAGGGCATCAATACCTTCTCTTACCAGAGCTTCGTAAGCTACCTGGCGTCCTTCTGTAGTCTGAAATTCCTTACAACGGGCCGTTTTAAGAATTGTGCCTCCTTGTTGGATAATATTACTTACACTATTTGTTTTGAAAGGTACGATTTCGTCGAATATAAGGCCTCTATATCCACGCATAACACCCTTCACTTCTATTCCATTATAAATAGCAGCACGAGTCACTGCGCGTATAGCAGCATTCATACCGGGCGCATCCCCCCCTGATGTTAAAAGTCCAATACACTTAATGTTGCCCATAATCTAGTTAATTTATTCCTACTTTTGATTTTGCAAATTGTAAAATACGATGCAAAAGTAGTAATAAAATCAGTGACAATGTAATACGTAGTAAGCAATTTGGTTAATTTTTAACTAATCTTATCTCATCTATTTTGGCTTCTACTGCTTCCATCTGCCACTTTGGAGTAGACGTTGCTCCACAGATACCTATAGAAGCATTGGCTGACAACACATTAGGGTCTATATCGGAAGGGGTAGTGATAAAGTAAGAATTAGGATTGTATTTTTTACACTCGGCAAATAACACCTTTCCGTTCGAGCTTTTTTCACCTGCCACAAAGAAGATTATATTATGTTTCTGGGCAAATTCTTTAATGTTAGGTATACGATTCGAAACCTGTCTGCAAATAGTATCGAAATATTCGAAGCTGGCATCGCCTGTCATGCGGCTCTGTATAATGTCTATTATCTCTTGAAAACCATCGAGAGGCTTAGTTGTTTGAGAGAAGAGGCAAATATTTTTCGAAAAGTCGAGCTTCTCCAGATCATCCTTTTTCTCTATCACAATAGCCGAAGAGTCGGTTTGTCCCAACAAGCCGTTTACTTCGGCATGTCCGTTCTTACCATAAATTACTATTTGCGTATTATTGTCTTTCTCGTTGTCGTACTTGTCGTGTATTTTCTTTTGCAGACGCAATACTACAGGACACGAGGCATCTATTATATCTATATTATTATCTTTGGCTGTCTTGTATGTGGAAGGTGGTTCGCCATGTGCCCTCAATAGCACTCGTGCATTTTTTAGCTGAGCAAACTCCTCATGATTGATAGTCTTCAGCCCCAGTTTTTCGAGTCTGTCTACCTCCAGATTGTTGTGTACAATATCGCCAAGGCAGTACAATACGCCTCCTTTGGCCAATTCTTCCTCTGCTTTTTTAATGGCATTTACCACTCCGAAGCAGAAGCCTGACTTTGCGTCTATTTCAATATTACTCATTACTTGTAGTTATTTGTTTGAACTTATTTACCAACCATTGCATTTGTTCGTCAATGGTCATATGCGAATTATCCAGCAATATGGCATCATCGGCTTGCTTGAGAGGACTTTCCTCCCTGTTCTGATCCATATAATCTCTGGACTTTATATTTTCAAATACCTCTTCAAATGTTGTTTTTGTATCTCCTTTTGCTCTCAACTCATCGAAACGCCTTTGCGCCCTTATCTGAGGATCGGCCGTAACAAATATTTTCATCTCGGCATCCGGAAAAACGACTGTGCCTATATCGCGGCCATCCATCACTATCCCTTTTGCTTTTCCCATTTCCTGTTGCAAAGCCACCATTGCATGACGAACAAAAGGAACGGCACTCACCCGGCTCACTTTTGCCGACACCTCCATGGTGCGTATCTGCTGCTCCACATTCTGTCCGTTGAGGAATGTTTCGGGCAGGGAGGTTTTATCGTTCAGACGAAAATCTATCTTTATATTCTTTATATTATCTTGCAATCGTTTCTCGTCCAGCTCCTCACCATCGAAGAAACTATTCTGAATGCAATAGAGAGTAACAGCCCTATACATAGCACCACTGTCTATATAGATGTATCCTATGTGTTTAGCGAGGCTTTTAGCCATTGTACTCTTTCCGTTCGATGAAAATCCATCTATTGCAATCACTATTTTCTTCATAATATAAAACGCTTGTTTATCTTAAATGTTTATCAATGTGCCATAGATATAATTAATCAGCGGCCACTATGCAAAGATAGTTTAAAACTATAAACCAAAAACTAACAGATTGACTTTAGATGTGTAAAAAAGAATAGTCTTATTCTTATTATAAATATCAAATATAAGTTCCGAGTGAAAACATTATAGTATTACAAAAAAATGCTTATTTTTGCAGCCTGAAACATTTTGAGGTCACAGGCCTTTTCACATAGTAACAGAAAATGATAAACCGCGTTCTTATCCGTATCAGAGTAGTTCAGATAGTGTTTGCATGCTGTCATAACGAAACTACAGACATGAAAAAAGCAGAAAACGATCTGCTATTCAGCCTACAGAAATCGTACGATTTGTACTTCTATCTGCTATCTCTAATGGTCGAGCTCACCGACGCTTATGCACAGAGAGTAGATGCACGCAAGGCCAAACTATTGCCCACCGATGAAGATCGCCGTCCGAATACCAAACTAATCAGCAACAAGTTTATAAGCCAGTTGAGAGAAAACTCTACACTGGAAAAATATATGAACGACAGACCGTTCTCGTGGAGCGATCATGAAGCATTTCTCCGCAATATGCTGGACAATGTACTGAATTCCGACATCTACAAAGAATATGTAGACAACAACAGCGAGGATTATGATACCGACAGAGAATTTTGGCGCAAAGTATTCAAAAACATTGTTTGCACCAACGAAGACCTATATACCACTCTGGAAGACGAAAGCCTTTACTGGAACGATGATATAGAAATCATTGAGTCGTTCGTATTGAAAACCATCAAGCGTTTCGATCAGACCAAAGGGGCTGCACAAGAACTGCTTCCTATGTTTAAGGACGAAACCGACAGGGAATTTGCCGTAAAGCTGCTCAGAGAATCACTCTTCAACGGAAAAGAATACAGACAGCTCATAGATAAATATACCAAAAACTGGGAATCGGAGCGTATCGCCCTTATGGATATGGTGATAATGCAAATTGCCATAGGCGAGATACACACATTTCCGTCTATACCTACCAGCGTGACTATGAACGAATACATAGACATAGCCAAATCGTACAGTACGGCGAAAAGTGCTTCGTTTATCAACGGAATACTCGATTCGGTAGTGAAAGAACTGAAAGAAGAAAAAAAAATAATTAAGAAATAATAATATTTATCGTATTTCTCCCTTAACACAAATTCAAATTATTCAGTTATATTTGTAAACAGATTTTTAGATATAAGGAGAAAATAAGAATCGTAAATTAAATATTAAAAACGAATTATGACTTTATTAAGCGTATTATTGCAAGCAGCAGATGGAGCTGCACCCACAGGAGGACTAGGTGGACTGCTAGGAGGTAGCACAGGAATGATAGTAATGATGGTATTACTATTCGCCATTATGTACTTCTTTATGATAAGGCCACAACAAAAGAAACAAAAACAATTGCAGGAAGCCCGCAATGCTATCAAAGTGGGAGATAAAGTAGTTACAGCAGGAGGAATCCACGGAAAAGTAAAAGAAGTGGAAGACACATATTTCATTATCGAAATAGCTGAAGGAACAAAAATTAAAATAGAAAAAGCATCTGTCTACGTTTCTTCTGAAGACTCTCAGGCTGCATCTAAATAAAGATTGCATGAAACAAACTGTCAAGGTATAGCTATGAGCGATACTAAGAACATAATATTACAAGAAGTCAGATCATTTTTCAAAAACTTATCGTGGAAAAAGATTCTGACTTTTTTGTTTTTCATACTGCTTTCCTCAGTTTTCTGGATGATGCAAATATATCGTCAGAAATTTGAGTCTACCCTTTCCATCCCTGTCAAATATGTAAATGTACCCGACAGCATTGTTTTCGAAAACGAGCTGCCAACAGATGTATATGTACGCATAAAAGACGATGGAGCATCACTATTCAAATACTACTTTACAAAAAGAAAAGACTCACTCACCGTAGACGTGAGAGACATCATACGCAACAGCTCCGAAAAAGCAATACAGGGCAAAAATCTTGAACAGTTTATACGCAGCAAACTCTTAGTTACATCAGAGCTTATAAGCTATTCGCCAACCCGCATGTCGTACGAATATGTAGTATTGCGCGAAAAGATGCTGCCCGTTATATACGATGGCTACATCAATCTGGCCACAGGGCATATTCTCGATGGAGATCTGGCCACTGCACCCGACTCGGTGAAAGCATACGGCAGCAGAGCCGCCCTCGACACCCTCACCTACGCATACACGACAGGAGATACACTCTACAATGTTTCGGAAAACAACAAAATAGAAGTTGCCCTGAAAACCGTAAAAGGAGTACGATTTGTACCCAACGTAGTAAGGCTCAATGTACCTGCTGTCATCTTCATCAAAAAAGAGGTAGAAGTACCTGTGAGATGTGTCAATCTGCCTTCTAACCTCGATATAAGATTCTTCCCATCGTCGGTAAAAATTCCTTTTATCGTAGGCAAAAACAGAGCAAACGAAATCACAGCAAATAATTTTGAAATCACAGTCGACTACAACGACCTCAAAGATATAAAGGAATCTTCCATTCCGGTACGCATAACCGAAAGCCCCGATTATATACAGACCGAACAGCCTATACCGTCGGAAGTAGAATTTGTGCTGGAACGAAAATAGTAAAACAACAAACCACCGCAAAAGAAGAATGATCACTCTAGGTATAACAGGCGGCATAGGAAGCGGAAAATCTACCGTTTCTCGACTATTTTCGCTATACGATGTACCGGTATATATTGCCGATACAGAAAGTAAGCGGTTGGTAGCCACCTCGCCTGTAATAAGAGAAAAACTGACAGCCATGTTCGGCAACGAACTCTTCGAAGGGGGTGTTCTCAACAAAGCACTTCTGGCTGCACATATATTCAACGATAGAGAAAAGCTGGAAAAAGTAAACGCAATCATTCACCCCGAAGTAGCCGCCGACTTTGCCCGATGGCAAGCCGCCCACAGCCAATACGATATAGTGGCACAAGAGGCAGCCATACTTTTCGAGTCGGAGTTCAATAAATATATGGACAAGGTAGTGATGGTGTACACACCTCTGGAAATGAGAATAGAACGAACCATGAAGCGTGATGGAGTTGGACGGGAACTGGTAATGGAACGTATAAAAAATCAGATGAGCGATGAAAAAAAAGCTGAACTTTCAGACTTTGTCGTTGTTAATGATGGTACGCAATCGTTAATAGGGCAAGTGGCGCAAATTTTGCACCGGCTCAAAAGCATAAATAAATAATTGATGGAAAATTCATATAAAAAGATCTTTACAGCCAACAAAGAATGGGTAGCAGCCAAAAACAAGGAGAATCCCAATTTCTTTGCACATCTGGCAAAAGAGCAAAACCCCGAATACCTGTACATAGGATGTGCCGACAGCCGTGTACATGCAAATGAAATAATGGGCTTACAGCCCGGCGAAGTATTTGTGCACCGCAATATTGCCAATATGGTAGTAAATAACGATCTCAACGTTTTGTCGGTAATCAACTATGCAGTAGAATATCTTAATGTAAAGTATATTATCATCTGTGGCCACTATAACTGCGGAGGTATAAAAGCAGCCATGCAGCCCAAAGACATGGGTATTCTCAACCCTTGGCTCAGAAATATTCGCGACGTGTATCGTCTGCACGAAAAAGAACTTGACACGATACCCGATACCAACGACAGATACAACCGCTTGGTAGAAATCAACGTGTACGAACAGTGCCTCAATGTGATAAAAACAGCCGAAGTACAGAAATCTTACCTCGAAAAAGGATATCCACGTGTAGCAGGATGGGTATACGACATCAATGCCGGCATACTCAACGACCTGGATATAGACTTCGAAAAAGAACTGACCCGCATCAGAAAAATATATGACCTTACAAAAGGAGGCTGAACGAATGAAAATAAGAACAATAGCAATCATCATACTGGCAAGCATACTTTATAGCAGTTGCAATACACCAAAGCCGGATAACGAAAAAACACTGTCGGTAACCATCGATCCTCAGAAATATTTTCTGGAGACAATCGTAGGCAATCATTATAAGGTAAACGGCATAGTTCCGGCGGGAGGCAATCCCGAAAGCACCGATTTCACTCCCATGCAAATGGTGAATCTGGACAGAAGTATAGCTTACTTCAAAATAGGCTATCTGGGAATAGAAAATATACTGATAGACAAAGTAACAGCTTCGAATAAAGACCTGAAAGTAATCAACTGTTCGGAAGGCATAACCATCGTTGGCGAACATCATCACGACGAGCATGACGGACACGATCACAGTCACGATTATTACTCAGGACACTCGGGAGGCGATCCGCACACATGGAGCTCTGTAGCTTCAGCACGCATCATTGCCGCTAACATGTACAAGGCTATGCTGAATATAGACAAGGCCAACGAAGCCGACTATACACTGAACTATAAGAAGTTGCAAAACGAGTTTAACGAAACAGACAGCATTATCAAGTCATATCTCGAGCAAGCTCCCAGTAAATCGTTTATTATCTATCATCCGGCTCTCAGCTATTTTGCCGAAGAGTACGGACTGACACAGTACTCTATAGAATACGAAGGGAAGAACCCTTCTCCATCGCAACTGAAAACATTGATAGACAAGGCCAGAGAAGAAGGTATCAAGGTTGTTTTCATTCAGCGCGAATTTGACTCCAAAAACGCTGAAACAGTAGCCGAAGCCATCGGAGGTAAAGCCATACCTATCAACCTGATGTCGTACGACTGGAAAGAGGAAATGATAAAAATAGCCAAAGCTATGGCACAACAGTGATTATGAACAAAATAATAGAACTGAAAGACCTGTCGGTAGGGTACGAAGACAATCCGTATGTACTCAAAAATGTTAATCTGGATGTGTTCAGTGACGACTTTCTGGGCATCATAGGACCAAACGGAGGAGGAAAGACTACTCTCTTGAAAACGATACTTGGACTCGTAAAACCTACAGGGGGCAAGATTACGTTTTTCCACAAAGGGGTGAAAACCGATAAGATCAATATCGGCTACCTGCCTCAGATAAACCAGATAGATAAAAAATTCCCCATCTCGGTTCACGATGTCATTCTTTCGGGACTTACCGCACAGCGTAAGATATTTTCACCATACACAAAAGAGCAAAAAGAAAAAGTAACAGACATAGCCCGCCAAATGGGCTTGGAAAAGCTTATCGACCGACCGATAGGAGCGTTATCGGGCGGACAGCTGCAACGTACCCTACTGGGGCGTGCCATCATAGACAAACCCGACCTGTTGGTGCTGGACGAGCCAAACTCGTATGTAGACAAACGCTTCGAGACTGACTTCTATAAGATTCTCGAAGATATAAATAAGAATACAGCCATCATATTGGTTTCGCACGATGTGGGTACAGTTATTTCTTTAGTAAAAAACATTGCCTGCGTAAATGAAGGGCTGCATTATCACTCGGGGTCGGACATTACGTCTGAATGGCTCGAAGAATCGTATTCTTCATGCCCGATAGAGATTGTTGGTCATGGCGATTTTCCACACCGTGTATTAGAAAAACACGACGGCTGCGATTGCTGCAAAGACGAATAGAGATTATTCCAGTATTTTGCTCAGTTTTTCCCTATAGACTCCATTTTCGGTAATACCCCTATGGCCAATTCCATCGAGCGTAATAAATACATCCGAGTCCTTAAGTTCTTTACTTAGCTTTTCAGAGTTGCTGTAGGCAATCACATTGTCTTGGTTGCCGTGAAATATAACAATAGGTGCTTTTGTTTTTTGCACATATTTGTAAGTTTCCATTTTGTACCTTATCAAGAATGATGGAACGATAGGACATATATCTTTTATCACACCTGTAAGATCATGATACGGGGCTTGCAATATCAGCATACGAGGATTGTTGTCGCATGCCAGTTTTGCGGCGGGGCATGTACCTATAGAAAAGCCTAAGACAACAATTTTATCTTCGGCATATTGTTGCGCCATCTTATCATATACCGACTGCACATCGTCAAAAAGCTGTTCTTGGCTACCTATGCTGCCTTCGCTTTTTCCATACCCTCTATAATCGAAGAAAAGAACATCGTATCCCAATCCTGTATAGAAAGAAGCCAGCCCTCCCCACGAATCGAGAGCTCCGGCATTGCCATGTACGTAGAGTATAAGTCCTTTTGCACTATCCGATCTGAATAGTAAGGCATTGAGTTGTTTCCCGTCTTTTGTAGGAATGTAAAGTTCTTCGAAAGACTGATCGAAGCAATATGCATAATTCTTGTCTAGCCGGGATGGATAAAATATCAGTTTTTCCTGTAAGAAATAAAATCCTGCTCCTAGAACTATATTAAGCAACAAGAATATAATTATTAATCTGATTGTTAGTTTCATAGTTTAAAGTTACATAAAAAAGTTTCCGTATTCTTTTTCTTAATAATTTAAGAAAAGAACACGGAACAAAAGTAAGTGTAATTTCAAAAAAAACAAAGTTGGAAAGTCTTGCCCTCTACGTTATTGGCTAGAACAACAATTAATAAACCCCTATTACTGAAAGTATATTTTAATTAATTTTTAGATTAAACAAATATATCTTTATAAGTTGTTAAAAATAGAACACTCTCAACATAGATAAAGTTCTCAACAAATGAGAATATTTTCATATAATCAACATTATATTTATAGGAAGACTAACTAATAAAAATATAAAATACAGGAATACAGACATTTAACAAATTCTAAAAAAAGCAAAAAAGCCCCCAACAGTTCTTATGTCTGTCAGGGGCTTCATGTACTCTTACTAATTGGGGGGGCAAGAACAGTACAAAATCTTAGTTATGCAGAATTTCCTATCCTCCAACCTGATACTATTCCTTTTTGTATCAATGATTTAATTACAGAATAATCTTTCTCTGACTTTGCCTTCTTTCCGTGTGCCAAAAAATAAACCCGAATAGCATTAACCTTTTCCTTTCTCGCGATTTCCATATAAGTCTTCTTATTTTTACTAAGAAGATAAGTAAAAATATTAGCCATAAGCTACAAGAGTAATAAATTAGATATATAAAGGGGCTTCCACTACTACATCAGCAAAGCTAATAAAAATATTTAGTAAAAAAATACCTTTATCTAACAATATGCAATTTTTTAACAAGTAAGAATAGCTCAGGCCATGCATAAAAAACAAAAAGCAATCAAAATGAGCAAATTATTACAATTGTGTTAACAACAAATGATTTTTTCTTTTCTGCAAAAAATTGTACCTTTATAGTATTAATACAAATAGAAAGCATGCCTCAACCGAATATAAAAAACAAACAATCGTCGAACACATTAAATACTATATGGAAGCTGATACACAGCTTCTATAAAAAAGAGGACACGAATGTATATTTTATTTCGGGTATGTGCTACAATTGCAGTGTATTTGATAAACTAAAGCTGCCAAAGGGATTTAAGAAGAAGTATATAGAATGGCATATTCCCTGTCAGGACGAAACGTTGGAACAGTATAGCAGAGCAATGGCTTCGGCTATAGATACTACCAAGCCTTTTGTGCTTGTCGGGTATTCATTCGGGGCGGTTATTATGCAGGAAATGAACAAGTTTCTAAACCCTGTAAAATGTATTATAATATCATCTTTCAAAAGCGAAGAAGAAATACCGATGCTCTTCAAAGCTGTGAAAAGGACAAATCTGGCAGAAAGGATTCCCATGCGGATATATTCATCCACCGAGTTTGTGACCAATGCTTTCAATCAGCTTGTATATAACATGCCCACCAGCGAACTGGCACGATATATGACATACCTCGATCCTATATATGTGAAGTGGGCTGTAAAACAAATTACAGGCTGGACACCATCCAACAAATGCAAGCATCTTTACCATATACATGGCACTATAGATCAGATATTTCCGTACGAGCTCATACACAATGCCTTTCCGGTAGAAGATGGCGATCATCTGATGGTAATAAAAAAAGCAGACGTGGTCAGTTCTATACTTAGTGGCATATTATTGATGAAGGAGGAGCAATTTACAGGAACGAATACAAAATAAAGTAAATCTTCTTTCTTTTTGTTAAAAGAAAAGTAAATAGCAGCTTTATACGACAATAGTTTTTAGTAAATTTGTTGTAATAGAATCATACAATTATTGTATCGTAGACGACTATATAAATATTACTAATAATAAAATCTTGAATATGGACAAAAATTTGATTACATTAGCCATACACACACCTCCCAAGGCTCACATATTGCAAGAAACGCTAAGGGAAGCCGGAATACACACCGTTTTGGAAACTTTGGGTGGCGGAAGCAATAGCATAGCTGTACGCATCGACGAAAAGGATCTGACATCGGCTTTAACTTTGATAGAAAGAGTACAATTATTCAGATACGACAACGAACAGACAAGAAAGATAGACGACGGACGAAAACGCATACTCGTGGCAGTCGACTTTTCCGACTATTCGCTAAAAGTATGTAGGGCGGCTTTCGGCATTGCACAGATGGTAAATGCCAAAGTGAAGATACTTCACGTATTCAGAGTACCTTTTCCGATGACATTCCCTTTTGCCGACACTATAGGCGATGAAGAACAGCAAGATACCGCCCCTCTCGATCGTGCACGCAAGCAGATGCTCGATTTCTGTAACGATATAGACAAGAAGATATCGGAGAAGGAATTTCCATCCATCAACTATTCTTATTCGCTTAGGGAAGGAATAGACAGCGAAGAAATAGAAAACTTCACCAAAGAGTACAAACCATTCCTGCTGGTGCTGGGAACAAAAGGAAAGAGCAACAACAAAAGCGATATAATAGGTAATGTTACGGCCGACATTATAGAAATGACCGATGTACCTATTCTTGCCGTACCGGAGCACTCATCGATAAAAACAACAAGCGACATAAAGCATATAGCCTATCTTACAAATTTTCAGAAAGACGATCTGGAGTCTTTCGATATGCTTGTAAATATTCTTAAACCATTTCCTACGGTAAGGATAACTTTGCTGCACATAAATGCAATCAACAAGAAAGGTGATAAATGGACAGAAACCGAACTATTGGGCATGAGAGAATACTTTACCAAGAAATATCCGGAGCTGAATGTAAACTACGAAATGATAGACAGTCCCGATATGATAGAAGCTGTAGATTATTACATAGAAGAAGAGGAAGTTAATATAGTCGCCATGAATACCAAAAGGAGAAATCTATTTGGCAGGATCTTTTTACCAAGCATATCGCGCAAAGTGTTAAAAATAAGAACTGACATAACATTACTGATACTCAGAGGATAGTCTCAATAAAAAAAATCAATGGCTGATTTTTAAACAATTTCTTTAAGACGGGCACCCCGAAAGATCTCTCTTTCGGGTGCTTATTTTTTATAAGAGATTGCGAAAACGATCAAACTCATCTGCCGAACGATGAATGCAGTCTTCGATAGACAACCCGTAGAAATAGTTGCCAAGTATATATACATTGTCCGATTTTCCTGCCTCTTCCACTTGCTGCGCCATATTTCGGTGCGACAGGCGTAACGATGGCAAAATGTGACGGATTGTAGCCGACTCAAGAATATCGTTGCGATTAATACCCAACACCTTACATATTATTTTCATCTTTTCGTCCTCATCGCTTATACCCTCTTCGAAGTGAAAAGTGAAGCTTCTCAAAGTATCAGCCTCTACCAAATCGCGCGAAACTGCCGAATGAAAACTATCATCTACCGATATTATTCCGGCAACAGCAGGAAGCGTAATCTTCTCTTTCGGTACTATTACATTCATCGATTCGGAACGAAACAACGGTATGGATGCAAGAACATCTGACAAAGGTTTTTCTATATTCCGAACAATTTCCGATGCGGTTTTGGGATCTGTGGCTATCGCTATTTTCGAGGCTGTGAACACTCTCCCACCCGATCCGATAACTTCATATCTGCCATCAACCATTCGTATGCCCGATATGGCACAGTTTTTTTCTACCTCCAGTTTATCTTTTTCTATTATTGCATCCAAGAACCTAGATATACCTCCCCTGAACGTATATTTGCGGGGATATTCCTTATAACGGTCTTTGCGGCGCTTCAGAAACATTTCGGCAGGATAGTCGTCAGCATTCTGAGAAATAACAGCTCTGAATAGTTTGCTGAACAGCTTCTCATAATTTCTTTTCCCCACTATTTTCCCGAAATACTCTTTCACGGTTTTCCCCTTCTGAGACAAGATAAACAATTTCACACCGTTCAGCACCAAAGAAGGCACAGACATATCGGCAAACATCTTCTTTACCCTACCATCCGAAAAAGTCATGTAGCTGCCTTTACCCAAAGGCTGAAGCAGATCGGAACGTTCTATATCCTTGAGCACCGATAGCAGATATGTGTACGAATTGTAGCAGGTATGCGCTCCAAACTCCCGCCAGTAGCCCGAATACTTTTCCGAGAACAGGCTTTGTATCTGTCCTCCTATATTATTTTCGCTTTCCACTACAAGCACCTTTTGTCCTATAGTATGCAGATAATGGGCAAAAGAGACACCACTGATCCCTCCGCCTATCACAATACAGTCATAAAGTATTTCTTCTTTGGCCATGTTGTTCTGTCTTTCTCTCTTTTATATTTTTTCTGAATATAAAACAAAGATAAGCTTTTTAGAACTTACTATCCATTTCTATAGCTTATTTCCAATTTATCTTATAAATTTGTAAAACCTACATTTTGTACAAACTTACATAAAGCTATGATGGAAATAACTCAAAAGAAAATTGAAGAACTGGCTCCCAATGCCGATGCTGCTAAAAATGGCCGCGATCTGGTAAAAAAGAACAAGTTCGCAAATCAGAAAATATCAGCAGACAAAAACCTTATCTGGGGCGAATGTGCCGGAAGCGGCAAGAACCCTTACTATTGTTCGGCCGACTACATAGACGAACACAACCCCGTATTCAGATGCAACTGCCCCAGCAGACAATTTCCCTGCAAGCATGCCATAGGATTACTTTACAGCTACGAAGCCAACAACAGCGCATTTGCAGTAGCTGATATACCCGAAGATATAACGTCGAAACGCGAAAAAATAGATAAAAAACAAGAAAAGAAAGCTCAGGAAAAAGAATCGATAAAAGAGAAAGCAGACAAACCCAAGAAAGTAAATAAAGCAGCCTTTACTAAAAAAATAGATGCTCAACTGTCGGGTATAGACATTGCTCGCAAGATACTGAGAGATATTGTACAAACAGGACTTTCGTCGATAGACGCAAAACTGTCACGTACATTGCAGGCACAGATAAAAGAACTGGGCAACTATTATATTACAGGAGTACAAACCGCATTCAACGACCTTATACTGGAACTGGCACAAGTAGAAAACGAAGAATACACACTGGTCATAGATCAGATAAACTATATTTCGGCTCTCTTGAAAAAAAGCACCGAATACCTCACCAAGCGTAAAGACAACCCCGATGGCGACCCCGAACTCGATTCGGCTATCGAAGAGCAGATAGGCTATGTGTGGAAATTGGTAGAGTTGATGCAGTACGGACTTTACGAAGAAAACGGAGAGCTGGTGCAACTGTCGTTCAACAGCTACGACAACCGTGCCCGCAAAGAATATGTAGACGAAGGCCTTTGGATAAACCTGAAAACAGGCAAGATATACAAGACCAAAAACTACCGCCCATACCGTGCAGCAAAATATATAAAAGAAGACAACAGCAGTTTCGATGTGTTGCAGCTCGGCAAGATGTACATATATCCCGGCGACCAGAATCCACGTGTGAGATGGGAAGCTGAATCGCTGAAAGAACGACCTTTGGAAGCCAAAGATCTGGCATCTATCCTCGCCTTTGCATCCGACAACTATGCCGATACCATCAAAATGGTGAAAAGCACCATCAAAAATCCGTTGATGGACAAGCACCCTGTAGTATTAGTATCACTGAACAAATCATACCTGAACGGCGACAACCTTGTGATTGAAGATAAAAACGGCAACCGACTGACGCTAAAAGACATCGACCAGCAGAATATATCGTCGGCAACCAATCTGAAAGCAATACTACCACCCCATGCCGAAGGCTATGCACTCACCGTGATGATAAACAACGATGTGCAGACAGGATTGCTGTCGGCTCAGCCCATGTCGCTGATTACACCCGAAAAAATAGTAAGGCTACTGTATTGATCGGGCAACTGCGGCTTATCACTTTTTATTATTCAATCATTTCCTAAAAAAACTGACAACAAATGAAATTGCAACCACTATACGATCTTCAACAAGAAGTAAACCGTCTCTTTATAGCCGGTAGTAAATTTGCCAAAGGCGATCCTCGCCTGCAAAAACACATACCCGTATTGCAAAAGCTGGGCGAGAAAGCACCTGTCTTTGCCAAGCTGGCAAAAGATATAGAAGAGCTCTTAGACACCGACACGCAACAGTCGGCCGAAAAGCTCATGGGCATCTCTACCCTACTCTATTCCGTTTTGTATACACAGGGCGATATGCTCGAAGCCGATGTGCAGGAGGCAGAGCAAACGCCTAACATCCCGCTGTCGGAGGTCAACACCGAATACTCGTACCTGCAACTAAAGCCGGTGATGGAAGCCCTAACCACCAGCAACTCGGGACGTATAGAACTGCTGAAAGACGCTCTCGAAAGAAACATATTCAAAGACTCGCGCACCTACTCTTATCTTGACATAGCCTTGGGCGACAAATACGCCGAATTGTGCGACTATGTGGAGAAAACAATAATGCCAAGTATCGGCAAACCCATTGTGCCGTTCCTTATTCAGAATTTTCGATACGAAGACAAGACCGAAAATGTAAGACGTTTTCGTCTGCTCAATAATTTCGGGTACGAAGGCATAGGAGAAATGACCGATAAGATATTTGCAGAATCGCTACCTGCACTTCAGGCCGAAGCTGTAAATATGCTGAGCAACGACAAAAAGAACGAAGAATTTATAATAAAACTAGCCGACGACAAAAACAAACTGGTGCGGGAAGCCGCATACAAGGCACTGGCAAAGCTGGAAACACGAACGAGCCTCGAAAAACTGAAAGATGTATATCTCACTAACAAAAACAAGACAAATCAGTCATCGATAGTCGCCGCATTAGCTTTCTCGAAGCTTCCATTTTTTTTTCAGGAAGTATTTTATAAGGTTGTTGAAAAATTCGAAGAGTTTATAGCCCTCGACAAAGACACTGACGATAAAGTTCTTGTAGATAAGCTAGAGCGTTTCAGAACGGACATAGATTTGTTCGAAAACAAAGATCGGCCCGAAGTTTATTCGTTTTTCGAACGGGTACTGAAAGACGATAGGTACAACAACATTATCTCAGCAAAAAAGAGCCTGCTCGAAAATCTGGGGCATTCTGTATCACAAAACATCATTGCAGCTTTCGACAGTTTCGATCCTAAAAAAGTCCTTGCTTTTTACGAAAAAAATATGGACAGCATACCCCATACGGCTTGGAAACGTCCGTTGTGGAGCAACTATTTCTACAAAGCCGTAGAGAACGGATATAGCAAAGAGAAAATATTCGATGTATTCAACTCCCAGTTCCGCAATACAATGAATGCAAGCAGCCTTTTCGATGTATATACCAACGGCAGCAATTACTATTATTATTCTAACGACAAAGACGTAACGGTGTACACCGACAAGATAGACAAACGTTGGGTAAACCTGCTGTATAGCTATTTCGAAGGTAAAATAAAATGGAATTACGAATACGATCAGGCTCTGATGCTAATTAATGCCTGCGAACCCAAAAGCGGCAGGTTTGACGATCTGTTAGTCTCTCTTCTTTCGAAAGTAATGCCCGGAGAGCAAATTACAATATTCAAATTGATAATGGAACGTGAGATAAAAAACAGGTTTAATATCATATACTCTGCTATCGAGAAGTATCCTAAAAACACCTATTACTATGCTCTCAATAGACTCAAAAACACAGATTTTTGGAAAAGTTTCCCTAAAGAGTATGCTGCTAAATTCCGTCAATTATATGAAAAAAACAAATTGGAGATCTACAACGAAATAGCAGACGAAATAGAAAGTAAATAGGTGTGTAGGGGCAATCCCCTTGTGGTTGCCAGATTTTTTGTGGCAAACAAACAATTAAATATAATAACAAAATAAACACATATAATAATGGCAGAAAAGAAAGAAGATGTATTGCGGTTACCCGCCGAGTTACTGTATGCACACGAACTGGAAGCACTCCGTGAAGAAGACAAAAAAGAAGAAAAGCCGATTGGCTGGCAGTTGTCGCCAAAGGCAGTATTCAAGTTCGTAACAGGAGGCAAGGCAAACGGGGTTGACATTACTCCTAAATATATAGGACACAACCGGTTGGTAGAAATTGCAATAGCAACACTGCTCACAGACCGGTCACTGCTGCTTATCGGCGAACCGGGAACAGCTAAATCGTGGCTGTCCGAAAACCTCACAGCAGCCATTTGCGGCGATTCGGCAAAGGTGATACAAGGTACTGCCGGAACCAGCGAAGAACATATCCGCTACTCATGGAACTATGCCATGCTGCTTGCCAATGGCCCGTCTGACAATGCGTTGATAAAAAGCCCGATCTATCGTGCAATGGAAACAGGATCGGTTGCCCGCTTCGAAGAAATATCCCGCTGCGCATCGGAAGTACAGGATGCACTGATCTCGATCATGTCGGAAAAGACGATTGCCATACCCGAACTAGGCAAAGAACTACCTGCACAACGAGGTTTCTCTATCATAGCCACAGCAAATACAAGAGACAGAGGAGTAAACGATATGTCGTCGGCTCTCAAACGCCGTTTCAACATTATTGTGCTGCCTGCTCCTGCCAATCTGGAAACGGAGGTATCTATCGTTACCAAGCGTGTAGCCGAAATATCTGGCAATTACCGCCTCAGGGCAAATCTGCCGACCAACGATGCTATAGAAAAAATTGTTACTATCTTCCGTGAGCTTCGTCAGGGAGTTACTCTCGACGAAAAACAAAAGCTGAAATCGCCTAGCGGTGTTATTTCTACTGCCGAAGCCATTTCGCTCATTACCAACAGCATGGCACTTGCTGCCAGCTTTGGCAACGGTACTATAACCGACGAAGACCTCGCCGCAGGATTGCAGGGCGCAGTGGTAAAAGACGAGGATAAAGACAAGCTGGTGTGGAAAGAATATCTGGAAAACGTAATGAAAAAACGTGGGGCTTCGTGGCGAGGATTGTACAATACATGTAGCGACATGAATGGTTGATTGGAGAAAGTAAATGATCGGTGTCCGTTTGCCACAGCGTTGCAGTATTCGTCTTTGCGGATATGACTATTCGCAGGAAGGATTATATTTTGTGACTATCTGTACACAAGATAAGGCTTGTCTGTTTGGTAATATATCCGATGACGAAATAGTATTAAACGATGTGGGAAAGATCGCAAAACACTGTTGGCTATCCATACCTCAACATTTTTCCAATGCCGCATTACACGAATTTGTAATTATGCCAAACCATATACATGGTATTATCGAAATAGTAGAAGCGAATAAACATTCGTCCGATGATGTGAAAACGAACAAACATTCGCCCGACGATACCATCCGATTCAAATCCCCATCCAAAACAATAGGTTCCATGATTCGAGGATTTAAAATTGGTGTAATGAAACAATATAAAGAATATATTACACGGGCGAATATTAATTCGCCCCTACAACAAACACCATCAATTTGGCAACGCAATTATTACGAGCACATTATCCGCAACGAAGAATCTTATCGAAAGATAACGGAATATATTTACGAGAACCCTAAGCGTTGGCAAACCGATGATTATTATAAATAAAAATTTACTATGTCGAATCATATACACATAATCCCTGTAGGGGTGAATCAACATTTGCCTGATGATGTAGGAATGCCCCTTGTGACTACCCGTTCCAATACCGTAGGGGCGAATCAATATTCGCCCGATAATGTAAGTAACGGTTCGCAAACAAACTAATATGTTATAAATGAATGAAAAACTAAATATATTCGGTGTACGGCACTTATCGCCCGGAGCATCGTACCATCTTATCAAATATCTGGAGGAAAAAAAGCCGAAATGTATTCTGATAGAAGGCCCATCCGATGCTACCGAACTGATACCACACATGGCACAAAAAGGTGTGAAGCCGCCTATTGCTATGTTGGGCTATACCACCGAACTGCCTATCGAGACTGTTCTCTACCCTTTTGCAGCCTATTCGCCCGAATATCAGGCAATATGCTGGGGCATGAAGAAAAAGCTCGATGTACGTTTCATCGACCTGCCCTCCGACATCATGCTCAAACTAAGGCAAGAGCGCAACAGAGAGGGGACTGACGAAATGGCTGTCGACTTCTACGCCTATCACAACGGCTTGTACGACAAGCTTGCTACACAGTACGAAGACACCGACTACGAAAGCTATTGGGAACGAAACTTCGAACACAACCTCAACGAAGGTGTATTCAGAGATGGATTGAGCTATCAGTCTACACAGATCAGAGAAATGGTTGTAGAGAAGGAGTACGAGGCTGTACCTTACGATTTTTCGTACAACCTAATACGCGAATCTCATATGTGCCGCGAAATAGAACGTGCCATATCCGAAGGCTTCGCACCGCAAGACATTGTTGTCATAGTAGGTGCATACCACGTATCTGGCATACATAGTGGCTTGGCGATGACCGACAGTGAACTGAACAAACTGCCCCGTGCAACTTCACAACTCACACTGATGCCTTATTCCTATCTCCGGCTGAGTAGCCGTACAGGATACGGAGCAGGCAACAAGGCACCGTATTACTTTGACCTGATGTGGAAAGCTATGCAAGAAGAACGGCTCGAAGATCTTTCTGCCATATACCTCTCGAAGGTAGCAAAAGAACTACGCAAGCGAGGCGACAATGCCTCATCAGCCAGTGTGATAGAAGCCGTAAGGCTGTCGAATGCACTCACTTCGATGCGTCAGGGATCATTGCCCGTACTCAGAGATTTACACGATGCTATTGTCACCTGCTTTGGCGGGGGCGATCTGCCTTCGGTAGCCGAAGCCATCAACATGGTAGATATAGGCACAGCCATAGGTAGCCTACCCGAAGGGGTGAGCCAGACACCTGTGCAGGAGGATATGAATCAGGAACTAAAACGGCTGAAGCTGACCAATTACAAGTCGGCAGTGGCACAGGAACTGACACTCGACCTACGCGAAAATCTGAAAGTGAAAACAAAAGAAGCAGCATTCATCGACCTCAACCGTTCCACTTTTCTGCATAGGCTCAAGGTATTGGGCATCCATTTTGCCGAACAAGCCAGAGTGTCGCAAGACAGCGCCACATGGAGCGAAAAATGGATATTGCAATGGACTCCCGAGGTAGAAATAGAAATAGTAGAAGCCAATCTGAAAGGCGAAACGCTGGAAATAGCTGCCGCCTATCAGCTAAAAGAGCAACTGAACGAGTGCACGGACGTATCGCCTGCCGCCAAAATAATAAGACAGGCCTGCGAATGCCATCTTACCAATATATTCGACAACGCACTGAGCACCTTGCAACGCCTGCTGGTAGACTCCAATAGCTTTAGTGAAACAGCCAATGCCGCACACGAGTTGTCGGTGCTGATACAATATGGAGACCTGCGACAATTCGATCTCGAACCGCTGGTACCTATTCTTCAACAGTTGTTTCTGCGCTCGTCGCTGTTGCTTGTCGATGCTGCTTCGTGCGACGACAAAGCCGCTGCGGGAGTTGTGCAAGCCATCAATGTGATGGAGATTATATCTCAACAGCAATACGATGTGGTAGACGTAGAAACGTGGCAAAAAGAACTCTCGACCCTCGCATGGCGAGACGATCTGAACACAAAACTGTCGGGAGTAGCGTTCTCCATCTTACTAGAACACAATCTGGCAGATGAAGACGACTGTGCCAAAGAGGTATCGAGACGCCTTTCGCCGGGAGTACCTGCCGATTTGGGTGCAGGTTGGTTCGAAGGTTTGTCGGGTAGAAACCGCTACGCCTTGCTGTCGAGAGTATCGTTGTGGAAAGAGCTTGACAAATATGTTCACCAGCTAGATGATGACGAGTTTTTCCGTTCTGTTGTATTTCTGCGTAGAGCATTCGGCGAGTTCGAACCCAATCAGAAAAACAGTATTGCCGAACTGCTTGGCGATATATGGGGCACAGGAGCAGAAGCCACAGCCGAAGCATTGCAAACCGAATTAACAGAATCAGAGACTGCTAAATTGGACGAACTAAACGACTTCGATTTTGAATTTTGAAAAAAAGAAAAGTATGCGTATTATTTTCAGTTCCAACATTCTATTTTTTATTATTTTAATGCAATTAAGTATTCTTAATGCAAGTGCTCAGACTTACAAGGTTTTCTTTGAGCCGAACCCCGATGTTTTACCTCTTTTCCAAGCAGGAGATGTCAATGAGTATATTAAAAATGAAATGAATATCCCTAACGATTTGCCTAAATATCCATCTCATGCAATTGTAAAATTTACTATAACAAAAACGGGGAAAGTCGTCAATGGTGAAATTGAACAAAGTTCGACAATAAAAGAAATAGATGAACAGATATTATCTGCTATAAGAACTATGCCTAATTGGCAACCTGCAAAGAAAAATGGTAAAGCTATAGATGTAGATGTCTATATACCGATATATGGAATGCTTCATTACAATATAAGTTTGAAAAAAGATTATGAAGAGAGAAAGGCAAATAACAGCATACAATTAAATGATACCATTCAAAAAGAAGTATGGGACAATAAATTCGAAACTTATCCACAATTTATAGGAGGAAAACAAGCGTTGATTGATTTTATAGAATTTAACACCAAATATCCGATGATCACAGTTGAAAGTAATATAGGAGGATATACGGTTGTTCAATTTGATGTTTCCGAAAATGGAGCAATAGAAAATATCATCCTTGTCAGAGGAATTGATCCCGCATCGGATAAAGAAGCAATACGTGCTGTAAAAGCAATGCCGGGATGGATGCCGGCTAAAAGTAATGGTAAAAAGATCAGTTCCAAATATCAATTATCAATATTTTTTAATTTGGAAAAAGCGAAGAAACATTTTAAAAGATCAAACAGGCTTATTATTCAATAGATATAGCTAAGACTTATGACAGAAAACAAAAGCGACAATAAAGATACTACCCGTTGGCGACTCATACTCGGGCAAGACACCAGAGCGCTGAGCAACGTGGAACTAAACGAAAAAGAATCGGTGATGGATGCCGCACTTGCCGCCATCTACGATGGCAATGCGGAAGGTACGGGTGCAGGCGGCAAAAAAGGAGGGCTGGGAGCTTCGGCTCCCAATCTGGCAAAATGGCTCACCGATGTGCGCACGTTTTTTCCGCAGGATGTAGTCAGCGTGATCCAATCCGATGCCATAGAGCGCAAAGGCCTGACAAAGCTGCTCTTTGAGCCCGAAACACTGAAAAACGTGAAGCCCGACATTGCGATGGTAGGCACGCTGATGGCTCTGAAAGGGCAGATACCCGAAAAGTCGAAAGAAACGGCACGCTTGTTGGTAAAAGAGGTGGTAGACGAAATAATGAAACGGATGGAGCAGGATTTACGCCGTGCGGTTACAGGTGCGCTGAATAAGAAAGCACATACACCGATTGCCAATTTTGCATCTACCGACTGGAAACGTACCATAAACCGCAACCTGAAAAACTACGATACAAAGACCAAACGACTGATACCCGAAAAGTTTTACTTCTTCGAACGCACACAAAAGCAAAAAAACTGGACAGTGATTCTCGACATCGACCAAAGTGGCTCTATGTGTGACTCTATCATCTATTCATCGGTTATGGGATCTATATTTGCCAGTATGCCCGCCCTCGACACACACGTTGTGGCATTCGACACGCAGGTGACAGACCTCACCGAACTTTGCCGCCAAGATCCTGTGGATATGCTATTCGGAGTGCAATTGGGCGGTGGTACAGACATCAACAAATCTGTCGCCTATTGTCAGACGCTGATAGAAAATCCACGCAAGACGATGTTTATCCTCATTTCCGACCTCTATGAAGGAGGTGTGAGAGCAGGACTATTGAGGCGGCTTTCGCAGATGCACGAAGACGGGGTGAAGGTGATAACCTTGTTGGCATTGTCCGACAGCGGAAGACCCGATTACGATGCCAATCTGGGTAAAGAGATAAGCAAACTGGGTATTGCCTGTTTTGCCTGTACGCCCGACCGTTTGCCCGAACTGGTAGAAGCTGCTCTCAAAGGGTTGGATCTGACCAAGTTTGCCCGAAAAGACAAAATATAATACAGAATACTAGCTGTTTGAATATACAGCAAGCATGTAGGGGTAACTCTTGTGGTTACCCGAAAACAATAGAGGGTAATCACAAGAGTTACCCCTACAGAACGCGTCAATAATGATTATTGGTTACTTATAGTTTCGCACTTTTTTTCTTTCCTTTCATCAGATTGCGAAGAGCCTCGTCGAGATGCTCGAAAGCGAAATTATAATGCAGATCGAGTAGTTTTTGAGGATATACACGCTGACCATCGACCAGCATGGTAGCCGATTCGCCCATCGCCAGACGAATAAGAAATGCGGGAATACGAAATATCTGAGGACGATAGAGTGTTGACGACAGAATATTAGTAAATCGTTTGTTGGTAACGGCATGAGGAGCTGTCATATTGAAAACTCCATCGGCTTCGGGCGTGTTGATAAGAAACAATACGGCATTCACCATATCCTGTATATGTATCCACGATATATATTGCGTACCCTTGCCCAAGACACTGCCCAACCCCAAACGAAACGGAAGCGTAAGCAAAGCAAGCATACCTCCGCTACGAGACAAAACAATACCTGTACGCAGCAGACAAACCCGTGTTTGGTCGCTTGCAGCAGCCAGCGCCAGAGCTTCCCATTTTTGACAGAGAAGGTGAGTAAAACCGCCTCGCGATTCGGTACTTTCTATTATTACATTGTCTGACTGAGCACCATAATAGCCCACTGCCGAACCCGAAATAAACACAGACGGCGGTGTTTGAGAGGCTTGTATCAATTCGGACAAACGGCGGGTTATATTCCAACGACTATTGCACAGACGATTCTTTTGCTTCTTAGTCCACCACTTGCCTGCAATAGGTTCGCCTGCCAGATTTATTACTACATCGTAGCCATCGAGCGACTGCATAGAGTCCAGCGAACTACACAATCTGACCTTTTCGCCTAACAGCTTGGAGGCTTTTGCCGGATTGCGAGTGAGCACCACAACTTCGCTCCCTCTCTTCAGTAGAGTAGATACCAAGACCTTTCCAATCAAACCTGTTCCTCCTGTAATAAATACACGCATATGCTGTTACCGTTAAAAAGAATTAAAAACACCTCCCTCTACTAGTACTTAACACACTGTGTGTCATTTATGTTTATAAAAAAAGGAAATAAAATTATAATTCCTCATATTTTTATTGTTACTTGCTTGACTTAATAGTTAAGGTTGGTTATTGTCGCATTTTGTCTATATCTTGTAAGTACAATTCTCATGGTCGTATGAAAACCTCAATAGGGTAACCATAAGGAATTGCTCCTACATAAAAGTATGACAGTAAAGTATTTTAAGAATTAAATTCAGAAAAGATTATTTACTATGTTGAAAAAAGAAACGTTAAACTTCCTCAAAGCGCTGAAAAAGAATAACAATAGGGAGTGGTTTGCCGAAAACAAAGAATGGTACGAACGGTCTCGATCCGACTTCGAAATACTTGTGGCTCAACTGATACAATCTATTGCGCCCTTCGACTCTTCTGTTGCAGGAGCAGAGCCTAAAAAATGTATATTCCGTATCTATAGGGACGTACGCTTCTCGGCAGATAAGAGCCCTTACAAAACGCATTTCGGAGCTGCCCTGCGCTCAAATCTTTCCGACAAGGCTTCGGGTTATTATATACACATCGACCCCGAAGAGAGTTTCGTTTCGTGCGGGTATTATATGTTGATGCCCGATCAGTTGAAGAAGATGAGACGAGGAATATACAGCGACTTTGATACCTTTAGCGAGATAATAAACGAAAAGCGTTTCAAGAAAGAACTAGGCGACCTCTATCGAGACGAAGATGCTCTGCAACGTGTACCGAACGGATTTGAAAAAGATCATCCTGCTGCCGAATACCTGAAACTAAAACGTTTTTACGTGATAAAGGAAGTAACTGATAAACAGATACTAAGCAAAGACTTTGTAAGCTATGCTACAGACATATATAAGACTATGCAGCCATTAGGCAGATTCTTAGACGATGTTTTGTACGAATAAAAATCGGAGAGTTACAAATCTGTTAAAAAGCGGGCTATAGGGTGAATACAGCATGATTTTTATTTTGTTTTCTCATATAATATCAATATTTTTACACAAGAATTGTTAATTAACGTTTTATGAGTAAAATTATTATCAATTCCTACGATGACTTTGCACAATATGTAGGAAAAGAACTTGGGACATCTGATTATTTGAAAATTACGCAAGACCGTATCAACAAGTTTGCGGAAGCCACGCTCGATTATCAATGGATACACACCGATCCGGAACGGGCAAAAGTAGAAAGTCCTTTTAAGAGCACTATTGCTCATGGTTATCTTATGGTTTCTATCCTACCATATCTTTGGGATCAGATAATCGAAGTAAACAACATAAAGATGCTGATAAACTATGGCATTGAAAAACTGAAATTTAATCAGGCCGTAGTAGTAGACAGCGAAGTAAGGCTCAATGTAAAACTAGAGTCGTTGGTCAACCTGCGTGGAATAGCTAAGGCCGAACTGAAAGTGGTGCTCGAAATCAAAGACAGTCCTAAAAATGCTTTTGAAGAAACGGTTATATTCCTTTATCACTTCAATAACTAAGGCAATATAAAAAGACATAAAAAACTCTCATCTTTTACTGTATTTATTCAATAAGTAAAAGTGGTTAGTTGTTTCCATATAGCAAAAAAAAATGTTAGGTAGCAAGGCTAGATTGATGTATAATTTTCAATTTCTTTGCATTTTAAACTTTACAAACAATATAATGACAAAAACTATAAATAAAATTAAACTTGCAGTGCTGACAATTTTCGTCAGTATCGTTTTTCTTCCACTTTCAGCAAACGAAAAAGACATCAATGCACTAATGGTTATGCTTGAGTGTTATAATAGTGGGGGGATATCGTATAATGAAGTGGCAGAGAATATTATGAATGAAGAGACACAGACCTCGACATTAAAATATATTCAACACACTTTATTCCTTAACCCAAATATGTATCACGAGATGAGCCTCAATTGGAAAGATGGAAATCTTGTTTCAGGAATTTATAAATCGGATCGTAATACAAGTAAAATAATGATTACTCGTCAAAACGGACGTATACACACCATACACATTGATGCCGGAGGTTGGGAGAAGCATAGACTAGAATACAACGAGCAGGGGCAAATTGTAAAACTTTGGCAGGAACACAAACCGGGCTCCGAAACTCAGAGATATTACGAAGTAAAGTACAACGACGACAACAAGATAAGCTACATATCTCTTACGCTAAGCAATGTAAAGAAAAACAAAAGCGCTCCGTTTCACGAAAAAACATTTATCTACAATACCAACAATTGCGAAACACGCTATGTAATGTACAATGGGATAGAAACGCGCAAACTGAAGAAAAAACTCAATAAAATTGAAACAGGATCGTTTCTAGAATTCCCTGAAGAAAGAAAATATATAACTGTATGTAAAAATGAGACAGACGCTTCTGTTTGGACTACCGAAACTACATATAACGCAGATAATCAGAGGATATATCTACTTGACACCAACGTAAACAAGAACAGAACGGCCGTAAACAAAATGACCTACGAATACTCTAACGGTGTTGAAACCAAAGAAATTACACTGAACTCGGTGGACGGTAAATTTGGATATCGTAGAGAAATTTTCAAACACAAATTAGACGCCTCTACCAATCAATATATACCAATGCAAGATGGAGACATCATCAGTAGAAATTACGATGAGTCTGGCGAACCAATATTTGAAGTAAAAAAAGAAGCCCATCCACAATACAGAGAAAAGAAGGATGGTGTGTGGACACCATGGGCATATATGCGAATATAATTTGCAGTCCATTTTTTCACATATAGTAAAAGTAAAAAAATAAAAAAAACGGAGTTTTCACTCCGTTTTTTTTATTTTCAGAAAAGCGAGTTATAACTTACATGAGCCTTGATCAAAGCTCTCCATCCGATGCTTTTGAGGGGAACATCTTTGTCATGGTAATTTTTGTTACATCCTGTAAGGCAGACATAATCGTCACCAAGGGCAGACCTTACAATTTTTTTAATAGTAAGATACTCTTCTCCTTCGAGCCTGATGTGTACCAAATACATCTCGCCCCAATGTATTACATCCTCTTTTCTAGATACCTTAAAACAGACAATATCGCCAGGCTTCAAAGTCGGATACATACTATCGGTTTTTACATATCCGGCACCATCACATGTGCCCAGATTGGGGATAGATATATATCCCTGAAAATACTGCATGTCCTTGTATGAGAATATCGGTATAAACTCGAAAGGAGATTCTACTCTTATCAAATAATCATTTGATATCGAATCCGGATCAATATTCGTCAATTCGGCATACTGCTCTCGTACCAGGTTTAGATCGTGATGAATTGCAAATTGCGAATTTTTGACCATTTCGCCTTCTCCCATTATCAGCCATTCGAGGTTGATGTCGGGGTAGGCCTTGTAGATTTTTGTAATTGTATCGCCCGTAATTCCACTTTTTTTGTCCAAGGTACCATTAGATACTCCAGTCTGGGTATAAAATTTATTTTTGCTAATACCCCGACTTTCCAGATATAGGATAATTCTATCCTTCTGGGTTGTCATTTCACTCATAGTTTGTTGTGTTTAAAGGTGACAAAGTCTTTTTGAACCGTTGTGGTTCAACAACAGCAAGTCAGTTATGTATTTGTAATAATACTAGCAAAAATAGCATAATAATTTTATAATCAGACTTATTATTAGAAAATTTCATCATTATAAACATTAGCTATATAGATTAATAAATATGTGTATGAAATAAATCTATATGTGTTAATTTATGTAAAAATGCATTATTTTAGACAATAATGAAATAATTTTATTTACAACAAACGATATAAATGATTTTTTTTAACATTTTAACATTAAAAGAACAATATAAAAAGCAAAGTGTTAACATAAAAAGTTTCGTTTTTAACATTAATACATAGAATTATTGCAATGTTTTATTTCAATATAGAGTAATATTACATTATATTTGCATGAAAATTGAAATATATAAATTTTCAATAATAAAAAGAATACTACTTTGCGTAGTTTTTAAGTTTGTCTCAAGGTTGGAAAGGGCGTATGCGTGATGCATATGCCTTTCTATTTCATCCTACTGTATCTATACTTCACAAACATAAATTGTTATTATATTTTTATGTAGGGACAAACCCTTGCGGTTGCCAGATCCTTACAGAAATCCTCACCTTTCTTCATACACAAATCTCACCTGACTTGCTTTCACTCTGTACGTTCGGGCACATTCGCTCCTAAAAGCCTGTAGATCATCTATAGACAAATCGACCTTTAGCCGTGTCAGACCCGGGATTCTTATTTGTTTAATCACATACATATCTATTTGGTATTTATTTATTTCACTTCGCGATATCGGTCTGCGAGCCTCTTATTGCTGCGCACATCTGTCAGTATGGTAGAAATAATACGCTGAATACTGTGCGCCTTGATGTGAGTGAGGGCAGCTAATGTCTGATAGTTGATAGCAGGCTTTAGGTTTACATACATTTTGAAAAGTTCGAACTCTTTCAGCTCATACTTCTTATATACATAATCGAACACATCGAGCTCAAGCTGTAGCTGCATACGTTCACGCTCGTAAGGATTGCTATGATGCGCCTCGTAAGTATCGTATTGCGGCATAGATGTGTAGCGGCTCTCAGCCATGCGAGCCTGTATAAAATTGGTATAATACGAACGGTGAAAATATGCTTTATAATCTTTCAGATCGGCACCTGTATAAAGAATCTTTTCGCTGATACGCAGGAATGTATTATTGAAAGTATCTTCATCGTACGTATTCTGACCTATCAGAAAATTTATTAAAGACTGGCAACTGTCGGCAAACCATTCGTTGAAAAGCATTGCTTTATCTACATTTTCGGCAGTAGGTTCTTCTTTTCCGATATCGGCACGTAAGAAATATTTTTTACCCGCGTTGTTTCCTTTGCTGTTTCCTAATTTCATGTCATTTTGTTTTTATATGGTTTATACTTTATTATTCATTTGCGAAGGCTTTCGCCCTGAAACAATATGCGCGTAGTAGTAGACTTTATGCGATCGAGCACCCTGTCGCCATAACGCTTGCGGATATCACCTACCGATAGGTTAGTCGACACCATCACCAGCTTGTTGTGTTTCTCGGCGGCATCCATCACTTCGGCAAATGCCATACGCTTATTGCCATACATATTGCTCACCTCTTCTGTTCCTATATCGTCGATACTGATAATATGTTTCGACAAAACAAAGTCGATATTACTATTCATCTCATAAGTATCGAATATGGTAGTCACCCGCCCGTAGTACCCCAACAAAATAGCCGGAAGCACATAGCGACACAGCAGACTCTTGCCTCTGCCACAGTTGCCATATAGGAAAAGCCCCCTGCCATTGTTTGCACTAAGCCATGCTGCTACTTCATCGTATTCGGGCAACCATTGCATTTCACGCCCCTGCAATGCTAAGAAATATGCCAGACCATCGCTAAGCACCTGAGAGGCATCGGTCAACCGAAGCTGTATCTTATCGCTGGGGAGTGGCATCTGCATACTGCGCATTTCCTTTACGATGGTTTCAAAACTTTTCATATTGCTTCTCATTGTCATGTTTTACAAGTTCGGGTTTGTCCCTGTCTGTTTTCTTTTCCCATGTGCGGACTGCGGCACGCCAATCTTTCATCTTATTACGCCCTATCATCCAATCCTTCGACTGATAAAAGTTGCAAAAGGCATGAGCATCTATTCCATTCCGGCGGCGCAAACAATAATCCTCCACTTCCTTTACCGAAGGCTTGCTAAATGATTCGCTCTTGGTTTTTGCCACATCCGATCGGGCACTCTGTATTTTTCTACTCTCGGGCACACCGGTCAATGTATATTCTGCCGGTTTCGATTTTGCCACTCCTTCCCTGAAAGTGATAAGCCCCATAGCCTGTAAGCGATTGCGACGATCGCCAAAAGCATTCCTGTTCATTTTGAGAATAGCACAAACAACTTCGGTAGGCTGACAAAAGGGATTCTTCCAGCCCAGTCGGTTACATCTATGCACCAGAAAATTGTACAAATCGTGCTCATGTGCCGTAATAAGCCCCTGCTCTCTCATCTCCCATGCTGCATTTATAATCTCTATGTAATTCACTCAGGTTTGGTTTTAAAACAACAGAATAGACCAATATTAACTCATATCAAAAATTATTAGCACGATCTTTCAGCACATGGTGCGCCTGATACCTGATCTCTTTATTCTCTTTATTGTAATCGGCAAGCACAGTTCGCAAGCGGGATGTAAGTACGGCAGTATCTTCATAAAGCAAATCCCAGTCGCTATCCAACACTTCCGACACCTTGAGTTTCACCGTATCCATATATGTATCGAATTCGACACAAACACGTACATCACCTATCTGATCATCGAAGTCGGCAATGTTATACCTGCCCGAATCGCTTAAATGCTCGGTCACAGTATCTACAATTTTCTTCATTTGATGCTCGTCACAATAACAGTCAATTTTCAATGCTCCCATGATAAATAAATTAAGAGTTATGGATTAATAGTTGTAAATATTTTCTTTAGAGATAATCTTAATATAACTTCGTAAATAATAGATATATTTGCTTTGTGCTACATCCGTAATTCATGGTTCAAAATTAAACCAAATAAACCAATAATAAAAATATAAATACTATATAATTCAATTTTAACCCATATTTAGATCAGAGTCTAAACTAAGCATGAAACAAGAAACTGAGGATCAGGATAATGTAAATTATTTAAACAAAACACAAAGAAAACAAACACAACAAATAATTATATATCAGATACATACAACAACATAAGACAAAATAATATTTATCTAACATTACTGAAATCGAGTAACACAAAGGGTTACCAGCATAGGGTGTAAAAAGTAATTGAGTAGGTATTGCTAACAAAAAAAAGATAATTCAAGAGCCAGAGCAATTAATACAATATTGAACCAATACAATACTCCCATAAAATGAATATTGAAGAATTGAGAGAACACTGCATGACAATAAGAGGAGCTACTGAAAGCTTTCCTTTCGACGAATCTACGTTGGTATTTAAAGTGATGAATAAAATGTTTGCATACATATCACTAACACCCAAAGACGGACGATTTAGAGTATGCCTGAAGTGCGATCCGGCAAAGACTGAAGAACTGAGAGAACTGTATGAGGGCATTGCAGATGGCTATCATACCAAAACCCGCATGTGGCACTCAGTATATATAGACAGCGATGTGCCCGACAAGCTGATAGGCGAACTTATACAACATTCGCTAGACGAAGTAATAAAAAAGCTACCTAAAAAAGAACGACTAAAGTATATAGATCTTGCCAACGGCTAAACATAAATAGAAAAAACGATCTGCGAATTTTAACTAACAAAAAGAGCTTTTTTCCTAATTATTGTTTTTTAATATAGTTAATTAACTATATCTGTAAAACAAAACAGACGATTTAGTAGTTATATGTTAGTGTAGTTTGTAAAGTTTGTGTTAAAGTTGGGAGGGTCTACGATGTGATGTTGTGGACCTTTTTCTATTTAAGGTCACAACACCAGATTATTGAGATTTTTTATAAATTCTTCTACAGCAGCTTCGGGTGTTGCCCACGATGTAATAAGGCGAACAGCCGATCGGTCAGTATCTACTATATCCCATACAAGGAAAGCATAATCGGCTTGCAGTTGCCTGATAAGCTCATTGGGGAGTACAGGGAAAATCTGATTGGTATCTGACTCCATCAACATAGAAAATCCTTTGGCTGCAAATGCCGCCGACAGTTTAGCTGCCATACGGTTTGCATGCACTGCCAAATCGAAAATAAGATTGTTGCTCAGCAGGCAATCGAACTGAATACCCAAGGTACGTCCTTTGGCTGTGAGTGCACCGCGTTGCTTGAGGTGATAATGAAAATCTTTTTGCAATGCCGGATTCACTATTACAATAGCTTCTCCCAACAGTGCTCCGCACTTTGTACCGCCAATATAAAACACATCTGTAAGAGCAGCTATATCAGCCAAAGCCATATCGTTAGATGGTGCAGTAAGAGCCATTGCCAATCGTGCCCCATCCATGAAAAGAATCAGGTCGTTGACTCTGCAAAACTCAGATAGTGCAGTCAACTCCTGTTTGGTATATACAGTTCCCAATTCGGTAGAATTGGAAATATATACGGCACGGGTACGCACAGTATGATGTCCTCTTGCTTTGTTAAGAAAAGGTTTTACATCATCAGGACGCAATTTGCCATCCGTTGTATGAGCAGCTTCTACTTTGTGCCCGGTGGCTTCGATGGCTCCCGCTTCGTTAGAAAAAATATGCCCGGTAGTAGCAGCCACCACCGATTCGAACGGTTTAAGTACCGATGCCAACACTACCAGATTGGCCTGTGTGCCACCGGTTGCCAGATGTACATTTACAGCATCATTTGCCACTAGGCGGCGGATCATAGTTTCGGCACTACGAGAATAAGCATCGTCACCATAGCCGGCCTGCTGCACCATATTAGTATCGGCAAGGGCTTTGAGTACCGAAGGGTGACAACCTTCGGCATAATCGTTTGCAAAACTGTATTTCATTTTTGTCTGTTATTTACAAATACAAATGTAAATATTTTCGCCTCTTTTCTTAGAGCCTGCTCCGATTTTTAGTTACAAAATAATTTACTGTCATACTTCGTATCTGCACACAGAAAAGAACAAAGCACAAACAGTTGTCGCTGCCTGTGCTTTGCTTACATTCGAAATATAATAGTTTGTACCTAGTATGCAGACAGATATCGTTCGTCTGCAATAAATAATTATCGGGTATAAAATTTACACCCCTACCCTGCACTACCTACTATTTCTGATTTATCTCCACATAATATTTAAACCGATTGAGAATAGCCTGCCAGCCCCGCCGCTGTGTCTCATGTGAGTTTTCATTTTCGGGCTCTATAGTTTCGGTGATCTCGGTATTATGATCTACCGTGCGAAAACGCACCTTAACTTTTCGCCCATCCATTATGGTATAATCTATTTCCTTGTTCTGCACTATTTTATCATACACACCTTCGAACCGAAAGCCATCATTGCCATCTTTGGCATTCATCTGATATGTAAAATGTCCGCCTACCCACAGGTCATTTATGGCACTGGTAGTATGCCAATCATCAGAGGCACTGTTCCAGTTTACAATATGGTCTGGATCTACCCAGAAGCTCCACACTATATGCAGGGGGGCATTTACCCGAACTTGTACGGAAATAGTATCCATTGGTTTTCATATTCTCGTTCCTACATCTCGTAATTACATTATTTCATAGAGTGCAGTCCAAAGCTATTGCCTTCGGTATCGAGACACATGGTTATATGACCATATTCGCCGATCGAAAACTTTGACTGTAATACTTTACCTCCGGCTGCTGCTACACGACTTTCTTCGACAGAGCAGTCGTCGCAACCAAAATACACAACCGTACTATTGCCTCCGGCACGAACATCTTGAGTCTTTACCAATGCTCCTGAAGCATTGGGAGCGTCTTCGTCTTCGGCATAAGGGAACATCACCATTTCATATCCCGAAGAATCTGCCGGCATTTCTTCCATTTTTTTGTTCAATACCGCTTCGTAAAATTTACGTGCACGGGACATATCGTCTACATATATCTCGAACCAGACTACAGGATTTCTTGTCTTCATCATTTTGTCGGCGTATTATTTATTTTTCAGATAGTTGTTGAGAGAAGTTCCCAGAAGTTTCTCCCATTCTATTTCATTGTCATTTTTAGAAATATCTTTCTCGGCAACGGTAGAGTCTTTAAGATACTCATACTTAAGTATCAACCTTGTTCCTCCTGTTTCGGCAGGCTCAATGGCCCATGTGAGAACAGACAGACGATTGCGGGAGCTTAATTGAGTCCATGTATGTTTAAATTTCTTCTCCGGCACAATCTCAAGAATAACGCAGCGATGGTGGCATAGTTTTTCATCACCAATTTCACAAATATTAAAAGCAGTATCTTCTTCCAGCACAAAATTGTCTACATTGAAATACCACTCCTTCATTTGGTCCTTATCTGTTATAGCCTTCCATACCTTATGGGTGGCTACAGGATAAGTCTTTTTGATAATTACGGGGTTTGTTTCCATAAACGACAAAGGATTTTTTAAAATTTTGTTCTTCATTATATTCCGGCTATTGTCAAAAACAGACGGGGGCATTCTTATTAACGTTACTGTGACTACTTCTGTTCACAGAATTTCTAATTATTTTTTACAAATCTACACTCATACCTATCATCAGGCAACATTTTATTTCATTTTCGAAGATTGACTCATCATAATGTTGGCAAAACAAACTAAGGTCTACACACATTATCATAGAAATCACAGCCTTAAGCAAAACCGACAACCGCTTCTGCATTCTTCAGAAGAGATACTTCTACAGCCAGTCTTTTTTCATAGCTTCTTTTTTCATATCGGCAGGCATTTTTTCTATAGCATAGCGTAACGCCGTTCGGGGCATCACCCGCTTTTTAGACATCACATATTCGAATACATCATCGGCCGATGCTTCGCTGGCAGCTTTCAGCATCCAGCCATAACCTTTTTGCACAAGATCATCGGAGTCGGTAAGCAAAATGTCAGCTATCTGGAAAATATCTTTACGAAACATCCCTTTTCGAGCCGGAATAATCAGGGTAACAGCAGCAGCCCGCCTCACAAACCGTTTGGGGGACAAAGCCCACGTTTTGAGACGTTCGATATATTCGGGATACATCATAACAAATGTACCTACGGTATGATTGCATAAAGTATCACAATCGGCCCAATTAGTAAGATAGTTACATACCCAATGCTCAAAAACCTTAAAATCAGCAGGTTCGTATTGCTTATGCAGCGATTCAGCCCAAATGCAGGCTACTACAGATTCTTCGAAATAGTCCGATTGCCAAAGCCCTTCGCAGAGATTGAAGATATCTTGCTTGGGTAGGTGTTTTATTTCCTTAAGACCTTCTTTTGCTATTTTATCTACATTCGACATCTTTACGCCATGCACCTTTGGGGCTTCGCCGGGTTTGTGAAAACGGTCGGAAGAAACAAGCGCTTTGGGATCGATGTTGTCGCGAAGAGTTTGCCTTATTTCATCGAGAATAGATTCTGGTTTCATGATCCGGCACAGGTTTTATATTACTATTTTTTCGATTACTAACTAAGAAATAAACACTTAACTCCAATACCCAACAAGATAGCTATGCCAAAACTGCACAGCGTACCGATGAGTACATACTCGGTCATACGGATATCTTTGGCTTCTTTGAGGTCGCCGTAGCGAAAGACAGACTTAGCCGCCAGCAAAAAGCCTACAGCCTCGAACTGTCCTACGAGTATAAACGTAAGAATGAGCATACGTTCCATATAGCCTATCCAGCGACCGGCATTGAAAAGACCTGTATCGGGATTGGTTTCGTCGGGCGAAGAGAAGTTTGTGAGTAGTTTTTTCTTACTCTTGGCATTGTCTTCCCATCGCTCGATAAAGATACCTATAAGCAGCGATGAGGGCTTAAGAATGAGCAAGTAAGCTATAATCACAGCCCAGACTTCGGAGGAAGCAAACAAGGCAGCCAGTTGCAGAGCAAACCCATAGAACTGCTCTGTGAGAAAAAGCCACAAAACAACTATAACCATCAGATGGCATAGCTGATCGGCAACAAAAGGCAGCAGCCCCTTGTGCCCTACCTTGAGCCAGTCGATAAGTAAATGAGTAGTAAACACTATCACGGGAATATACCAGCACTGCCACTGGGCAACAAACAAATAAGCCGCGGCAGCATGTATGAAACTATGCAGCAAATGCGCCCACACTACTTTTTCGTGTTTTTTCTTAACCAACGCATTGGGTTGCAACAGAAAATCGGACAGCAGATGTGCGCATACGAGGCGCAGCAGTATAGTGTAATCCATAATAGAGGAAGTATTAGCTATTTAGTTTTCGGCGTATCAGATATTCGTACCTTTCCAGATAAATTTCCATAAGATCGCAACGGGCTGTATTGAGCAGCTTGTTTACCAACTGAGGCGACTTATTGAGTTCGAGAGCCAGTTCTTTCTGGGTTATTTTCGTCATCAGGTACGGGTAGATAACCTCGGCCTGACTTATCGTCCAGCCCGAAAGCAGGTGATCGGCAAATGGGGTACTTACTCTAAATTCGTTGTCTACATCGTCCCAAGGGGTTTTAAGGATCAGGCGGCGGGTCTTGCCCAGTTCGTCAAACTCCCTGCCCGAATAACGAAAAGCTTCTCCATCCGATTCGGCTATATTTCCCGCTGTATATCCACTCTGCCCTACTCCTACCGACAGCCGTGCATCCCATTTTGCCCCTTTAGGCGAATTTTTTCGCAAGGCTGTACGCAGTAGCACTGCCACTCTGAGAGCTTTGGTGGCATCAGATACTATGATCTGAATACTGTCGCCTCTGTATATCTCGGCAGTGGTATGGGTTACAGTAGCGCTTATTTCCTCTACCGCCAACTTTATGGAGTCGGTGAGCTGTGTACGCAATCCCAAGTCGGATATACGGGTAGAGTGCACAATATCTCCTGTAATAACACCGATTGTATTCATCCCCGATACATTTTACATTTAAGATAAGTACAAATATAAGATATTATTATTAAAATCAACTATAAAAGGTTGTTTTTTGAAAATCAACCAAATTTGGGTTATTGTCAAAAATCAAAGATATTCGGTTGATAGGTATAGATCAATAATTAAGTAATCAACAATAATTATTGACGCATCCTATAGGGGTAACCCTTGTGGTTACCCGAAAATAGCAAAAGAGTAACCTTTGTGGCTACCTTCAATCAGGCGGGCAAAGACAAGTCCAGCCCCTACTACAGATACAAATACTACAGTTAATTCTTTTCATTACTTATTATTGATTTCTTAATAAAAAGAGAGCTTGCTTTTTTGTTTTGTTTTTCTCTTGTCTTGTTTTGTCTTATATATATAGTATAGGTGAGCGTATAGGTAACAGTATCTTATAAGATACGGGTAATTTATAAAATAAGGGTGTTATTTAAGAAAAATCATGTCGGCAGATATCTAAAAAGTTGCTATCTTCGTATTTGTGTCGTAGCAGCAAATATCATCACTATGGTTAACCTGATAGAACTTACAGAGCAACAGATAGCAATCATCCGGCGTATTCCGCTATTCAGAGGTATATCGGACAAGATGAGAGAAAATCTGTTGTGTGAGTTGGACTATTTTCTCACTCCGCTAAAAAAAGGTGAAATAATCATCACACAGGGCAGCCCGTGCAACCACATGCACATCTTACTGGCAGGCAAGCTCGATGTAAACATAATAGATGCTTCGGGAAACAACATCAAGATAGAAGATATTATAGCTCCGCGCGCATTTGCAACTCCTCATTTGTTCGATGGCAACAGTATATTTCCTGCAACATTTACCGTTGTAGAAGACGGACTACTGTTTCGTGCCACCAAAGAATCGGCATTCAGGCTCATAAGCTGCGAACCGGAGATGTTGCGCAACTTCTTGCGTATGACCGGTAACTGCAATGCCTGTACAGTGAGCCGCTTGCGTATACTCTCGTATAAATCGCTGCGAAGCCGCATAGCATTCTACCTCTTCGATTATCACAGACAGGCAGGCGATACGATAACAATATCGCACAATCAGACACAGCTGGCCGAATATCTCAACGTAACCCGTCCCGGATTAGCTAGAGAAATAAAAAGCATGGTAGACGAGGGGTTAATAACCATTTCGGGTAAAGAGGTGGTTATACTCAACATACAAAAATTGATGCAAAGCCTGTGACGAAAAAGACAGATTGATAATCTATTCCGCAATTTTCTCTATTCCATATAGCAATAAGTATTCTGTAACAACTATTTACGCATTCTGAACAAGTGTGAGATAAGAAAGAACGAAGCCTGCAGCAAAAGTCGTAACAGACTGATACTATCTTCGGCTATTTTCACAAACAATCGATGATATGTGGAGACAATATGTAATAATCATAAATGTTTACGACCCGATATCCAATTATCATCTGCAAGCTTCGTTGTAGTGTATGTCAGTAACTTATTTATAAAAATAGAAATAAGAAAAATTTTTCCAGTATAAAAATTTCAGATGAGGTAGAGCCGGGAAACTAAAATGAATTTATATATGCTAGTCGCTTATATAAAAGTAGAACTCATATTCGCTCAACTGTGTATTATTTGTAAAACTAAATTTGTTAAATCTTTGTGTATTTTATTAATAACAAAATAAGTACATATTTTGTTAATAGCAAAATTAAACATATAAAACTTATCTATAACGTCCTATTTTCCACTTAAATAATTCGACAAACTATACAAAACACTTATTTTCTTTGCTTTAGGTTGCTTCATCTTCTCTTTCTGTACCTGCCGTCTACAGGAAATTCGTTGATGGTTTCGCGCAGCTTAAACAAATAGCAGGCTTTGTCTCTGTAAATACGGATGTAGATGTCATCTTTCTGCTTGACAATAGAATCTCCGACTTTTAAAAACTGGCTCAGGTTATAAGGTTCGCATTGTATATTTATAGTCTTCGAATCTAGACTGAAAGTAATACCATTGGCTAGGGTTATACGACTAGTAATCCTGCCTTTATCCACATTGCTTACCACACCACGAAAGCCTACATATATATTTTCGTATTTGTCGAGTAAGGGATATTGTACTTCCTGACTTTTCAGGAAAATTACCAAAACAAGTACGCCTAAAGACAGAAGAACAATAAGAACCCACTTGATGATTCTTTGCTTTTTTACAGAATGGTAAAGCTGGTTTGACATAATACACTCTTTCAGGTTAATCTTCCGATAAATGTATGATTTTTTCCTTTTCCGAACAAAAAAGAAAAAGATTATCTATACTCTAAAAACACCAATGCAAAAATCAATGAATATGAAATCTCATTCATCAGAAAACAGTTATGCAGTGATAAAACTGTCGGAAACAGTGAAGTCATACCCCACATTTACAAAAAACACAAAGGGATGGATCAATTATGACCGTGACAATCTGCTGCCTCAACGCATTATAGAGCTTAACAACGAGTCGGCTATAAACAAAGCTGTGATAGACAACAAGGTGACTTACATCTGCGGTACCGGAATAAAAGAGGGCGAATATTATGGACAGCCAAATCCTGCCGACGACTGGGATATGCTGATAGAGAAAGTTGCAAAAGATTATGTCACCTTCGGCGGATATGCTTTTCAGGTGATACTCAACGAGAACGGCAAGACAGTAAGCCTCTATCACACAGACTTTAGCAAAGTGAGAGTGGGCGAAGTGAACGAATATGGAGTATATCTAAGTTTCTTTCTGGCAAACGACTGGCGCAGAACTTACGGCAAGTTTGCCCCTGTACAGATAAAAGCCTACGGAGCAGAAGAAATGCAAAAGGGTGTGCCTTATCTGTTCTACTACAAAGATTATGAACCAAGCCTAGACTATTATCCTGTACCACAATACTATTCGGCACTCAACTACATAGAAGCCGATGGGCTATTAGGGAAATTTTACCGTAACTCCATCAACAACGGTTTTGTGCCTTCTACCATTATTACCATGCCAAGCAATCCTACGAATGAGCAGAAAGAGCAGTTTCAGCGCGACATAGAAAACAGCTATTCGGGCACTAACGGGGCAAACAGTATTGTAGTGCTTTGGGGCGAGAGTCAGGAGATAAAACCGGTGGTGACATCTTACACAGCAAGTAACAATGCAGACTTGTATAACAATGTAGACGAAATCATCTTTCAAAAAATTATATCTGCTCACCGCCTCACTTCGCCCACGCTGGCAGGATTGTCGGGATCGGGTAATCTGAGTGGCAATGCTAACGAGATTATCAACTCGTATGTGCTATACAACGAAACGGTGATACACCAACTGAGACGCAAAATACTGGATACTCTGAGCATTTTTACGGTAAATAATGGTTACAGCAAACTACAGATCAGCGATCTGGATATAGTAAAAGAACTGGCTGCCGATGCCGGTCTCTGATTTCATGTTTTTTAGGTTGATAAGCAAAAAGCACGGACTGCGAAGCCCGTGCTTTGTTTTATGTATTTTTTCTAAAACTGTTATCTATATGGTCGCGAAGGAGGAGGAGGCATATTTTGCGGTTCTTCCCTATTTAGTTCTACCAATTTTCCATCTAGAAAGTGTAGGTAATATTCAACTTGAATATACGCTGTGCTGCCCATTTCCATATTTTGATAACGTATTATCTCTAAATTTCCCTGCTCTGTCTGCGCCATTGTCATCACCTTGTAGTCGGCACCTAATATACTTACTGCAGTTTGCTTACTCATACCCAGTTGTACGTTCGATATGCCTTTCATCTGCGTACCACACGATACAAAAAACAGAGATAAGATAAGCAATAGTCCATAAATCTTTTTCTTTATCATAAAGATCTTTTTTGAGTTATTTAATGACATCAAAGCTAAATATTATTTCCCAAATCGGAAACTTATCTTAATTTTTTATGCCCGTAATTCTTCTTCTATTACTTCTAAGCTGTCGTTTTCATCTTCATCGAAGTCTGTTTCGCCATCAGCCAAAGGACGATATTTATCCAACAATTCTTTTAGGCGGAGATTGGTTCTTATATCTCCAAAATCGCCATTGTATACAATATAGTTTCTATCGTCATTTCCCTGGTCTTCGTACTTCAAAGCTTCTTCGAGCCATACGAAAGCCATATCTTCCTGCTTAAGCAAAAAGTAGAGGCGCGACATTTCTTTTGCAGTTTCTGCAGGGTACTCTTTCACTCCTTTGAGTATAAGTTCTTCTATTTCCGGAGCTCTTTCTTTAAGACAGCCTTCACATTGCGATTTGCGCAACAAAAGAAAGCCCAACATGATGTAGCCGAAGAAATCTTCCGAATCAAATTCAGCTTTATGAACATCCATATAGAGCTTATATACGTCTGCTGCCTGAGCATAAAGATCTTTATCTTTTTTAAGATCGGCTAAGTATATCAAGGTTCTTCCCCATTGCTCTATCTGATACGAATTTTCGGGATCTATTTTATATACATCAGCATAGAGTTTGATGCTTTTTTCATACAAAGCTTCGTTTTCTGTAAGGCTGGCAAACTTTGAAGTGTTATTTGCCCAGTCGGATAATATATTACTGTCTTTATCATCCAGCTCGTGTGCTTTACTATACTTAGCGTAGCTTTCTTCGAACAGCTTAGCGTCTACTTTGTAAGAAGCCATATAAAAGAGCATTCTTCCCCAGCCTGCATATGCTTCTGCGTTGCGTGGATCTACTTCTATAGCTGTTTTATACTTTTCTATAGCTACATGTAATCCGGCTATCCGATCGGGCCATTCTTCTTTTTCAAAAGCTATAGTTACCTGAATATCTCCCCACGCATTATACACCTCTGCACCGGGGTTCAATTCCAATGCTTTTTCCAGTTTCTCGAGAGCTTCGTTTATATATATATTTTTACCTCCTTCTACCAAAGGTGCATATTTACTCAAGGCCAATGCCCATGCTATATACGCTTTGTTATTTGCAGGTTTTAAAAGAATAGCCTCCTTATATTTATCTATTCCTTTGAAAAAGAACGATACATCTTTATCTAAAGATTTATAAGTCATACACAGATTATTACCCCATCCGATATAATTATCGTAAGCTTCGCCAGGCAGCGATTTGGTAAGAAACTTATATGTTGAAGCATAATCATCGTCATCATTATCATCTTCGTCTTCAAAATTGGCAGTACTATAACGCGATGTAGAAGAATACCCCTCGCTCCGACCGTTGTCGCTATGCTGGCTCGATATATAATAGAATATGGCAATAGCAATTCCTACAATGAGGATAATGGCAATAGTAGTAATCATAGTTTTAGTGACTAGTTACAAATGTTTGTCAGGTTTTATCGAGAGTAAAAGTAAATATTAAAATATTCTGTCACAAATTCTTTTCAAGAATAATGCAAATAACACGCTTTTTCCACAACAGATATCATAATTAAACAATACGTGATATTTATTCTCATTTTTATATCTATATTTGCAGATTATAAACGAAAAGACACTCCAATGAGAATATCTAAGTAAAGAAGATGGTTGCGTACCATCATAGCTTCTGACTCAACAGAACATTTTGGTAAAAGAATTGTCAATCTGCCTGATACAATAAATTTTTCTATGCAGGCTAAACTTAGATATCATGTAATATTCCTACAAAAGCAGACGCTATTTTTTGCAGTCGAAAATCATCGGCAGGCATTGTCATGTCTGCACTGATAACCCGTGTTTATTTTTTTATTCAGAGCCCATCCTTGAGAGGCTCTAAGTTTATAATTTTCTAAAAAAACGATTACTATATGGGAATTACAGTAAACTCATTGTCATATATACATCCCGACAGGGAAAGTCTGTTCAGCAACATAAGCTTCGCCATAGAGCAAGGACAAAAAGCCTCGCTGGTAGGTGACAACGGAACGGGAAAATCTACCCTGCTGCGAATTATTGCCGGACAACTATCACCATCGGCAGGCGATATAATAATGTCCGACATGCCTTACTATATACCTCAGCATCTGCTACAATACGATACATACACCATTGCACAGGCATTGCAGGTAGAGACAAAGCTGGTAGCCTTTTATGCCATACTAGGAGGAGACGATTCGGAGCAGGCTTATATCAATCTCGATGACGACTGGGAAATAGAAAGCCGTGTAGAGACTGCATTAACACATTGGGGATTGCCTCACCTCGATGTGTTAAAACCGATGGGCACATTGAGCGGTGGCGAAAAAACAAAAGTTTTTCTGAGTGGAATAGATATTCATCAGCCCGGCATTGTATTGCTCGACGAACCATCCAACCATCTTGACATTGCAAGCAGGGATATTCTTTACGACTTCGTTAGCAAAAGTAAAGCTACAACACTGATAGTAAGCCACGACAGATCTTTACTCAATATGCTTGACTACACGCTCGAACTTCGTGCCAATGCCGTAGAACCCTACGGCGGCAACTACGACTTTTATAAAGAACAAAAAGAGATGGCACTCAATGCACTCCACAATCAGCTAAGCGAAAGTGAAAAAGCGTTGAAACAAATGAAACAAAAAGCTCGTGAAGTAGCCGAACAACGGCAAAAGAGCGAGTCGAAAGGCCGGAGACAAGGCAAAAGCGGAGGTATGGCACGTATTGTTGCAGGTGGGCTCAAACGCAAATCGGAAGAGAGCACAGCCAAATTGAAGTCGATTCACGAAGAAAGAATGGAAGATGTTTCTGCAAACCTCACAGCAATAAGAGAACAGATAAAAAAAGAAACGCTTCTCAAGATAGATCTGAGAGATTCGGAACTACATACCGGAAAGATTCTGATAGACGCCAAGTCTGTCAACTTCTCGTACAGCGAACAGCCTATATGGAACAAGCCTTTAAGCCTACAAATAAGATCGGGCGACAGGCTGAGGATAGAAGGTAAAAACGGAACAGGTAAAACCACGCTCATAAAGCTTCTTTTGGGCAAACTGCAACCAACCGAAGGAGAAATTCTTCGAGCCGCATTCGAGTATCTTTACATAGATCAGGAATATTCGCTGATAAACAACCATCTGACGGTCTTTGAGCAAGTACAGCAATACAACGACAGGCATCTGCCCGAACACGACCTGAAAATGCTGTTGCACTATCATCAGTTTACCCACGACTTGTGGAACAGACAATGCGGGCAACTCAGTGGTGGCGAAAAAATGAAATTATTGCTCTGCTGTTTATCAGTGAGAAACAATATGCCCGATATGCTGATACTAGACGAGCCTACCAACAACCTCGATGTGCGCAGTCAGGAAACTCTGACCGAAGCTATAAAAAGTTTTCGGGGATCGGTGATTATAATATCTCACGACAGATATTTTATCGAAGAAGCAAGAACAGGAAGTTCTATTGTACTGGAGTAGAAAGAGAAAGAGGCGTATCTGTATGATACGCCTCTTTCTGTTTTTATAAGAGTTTTATTCTGTTCTTCTTATTCGTATCTGTATTGCGTTTTCGATAGGAGTTTCGCTTACAAACGTAAGGTATCCTCCCCCACCCGCACCGCTCAGCTTCCAACCCAAAGCCTGCGACTTATATTTGTCGAGCACTCTAAATATATCCTCGTTCACCATGTGCGGATACATTACTATCTGCGCTTCGAAACTCCTGCGCATAGCATCGCCGAGTTTATTTATATTTTTTTCTTTCAATGCCTGCCAGCAATCATTGGCTGCATCGCTGAGTTTTTTTGCATTCTCTTCGTTGATGTTTGTATCCGACAACACATCATATCCATCGTGACGGGGATATAGAGGCACAAGCCAAAGGCTTTTCTCTATCCAGTTGAGCAATTCGTCGTTGTGTATGCTTTCTATCTCCGAAGGCCAGAAGTCGCCATCGTAATGAAGCCTATTCAGTCCCGGCATCACTATCCCTAGCGAGTCTTGCGATCCGCTGACATATTTCGTTCCGGGAGGGTTCTCGAAGCAGAAAAGTGTTTTGGCGAGTTTCTCCTTGTTACCTGCCGGAATATCCACCTGCCACAGTTCTATCGCCTTTTTTCGAGAGCTTGTCGACATACCGCTGCGGTCGTTGAAATCGTAGTCGGGCTCTATACTTATAGTCAGCACAGGGCCTGCATTCAAACGGCTTACAGAAGGTTGGTCGAGCCATCCTCCGGCAAGGTCGATACGGTACGGTATACGGCATTCTTCGCGCAACGATGTGGTAGAGCGGGTAGGCAAATCGGCATGCGGAACACGCTTGCTCACTACATATTCCACACCCAGCTGCTTACACAATTCTTCCTTCAGGGCACTGTGTCCGTCATTGTTTACAAAAAATATATCGGGTTTCAGAGCCTTTATTTCTTCCATAAAGTCTATGAGTCCGCTACCACTATTTACCCACGCATTTTTTACAGCTTTCAGGGCTTTTACCATGTATAGGCGTTCTTGCTCGTTGTTAAAGGTTTTGCGTGCTTTCAGGTCGTTTACTGTTTTGTCCGAACCTATACCCACATACAGGTCTCCGTATGTGGCAGCCTCTTCGAAGAATGCTACGTGTCCGCTATGAAGCATATCGTAACATCCGCTTACGAAAACTTTCTTCATGTTTTTTATGATCGGGTTTTATCTAAATTTGTTTCAGAATGTAAATATAATAGATATATGAGTAAGGCTTGTCAATTTATATACGTTTTTTATTTTTTGTAACTACTCAATTTTAATTCACATATATTTGGTTAATTAACAGATTAATGTTAATTTGAGCCAGTATTAATCTCTAAATTGAATGCTTATGAAAAAGATTTTATTTTGTTTAATCATATTTTGTATTTTTGCCACTAATGGATGGGGGCAAACTTCGGTAAGAGTCTATCCAAAAACCTCTTTTGTAGGTATAACTAAGTCTACAGACACTTATAATAAGCAGTCTATCGATAAAGATCCTAAAACATTTTTTATCGGTTATGATCAGTCTAAGAACATGTGGGGCAGAGGCTACTTAGAGTTTGATATATCTCAAATACCAGCCAATGCTAAAATAGAATCTGCTACCCTCCAGCTAACAAGTAAAATTGATTTTTCTTCAAATTTTAATGGTAAAATACAGATATATCAATGCCAACCAGTATCTGATGCTAATGAAACATTATTCTACATATTAAAAGGGAGCGGAGAACCAGCATTGAGTCCTATCTTAAATAAGGAAGGGGACGGCATAAGTATAACAAGTGAGTTTTTTAAAGCAATTGTTAGGGATCGACGCGGAATGAACATGTATTTATCTATAAACCATGTAGATGAAAGTAAAAAAATTAAACTAGGAGGATCACAAAATGAACTTTATATAGATATTGTTTATAAATTAGAAGATACAACTAACCCTCCTACTCATGTAACATATGAAAAAAAAATAAATATTCTTGGACCTACTAAATTAAATATAAATAGTATTGTTGAATTTAGAGTAGAGCTCAAAGACTTTTATACTATGACAGTTCCCAAATGGATAATTGATGAAAAATACTTTGAGATAGAAAGTACTAGAAGAGAGGAAAATATTCATATTATAAAACTGCGAACAAAAAACATTCCCACCAAGAATACATTCATTAAATATAGAGGATATTATTCAACATGGACAAGTACGACATATTACAATGGATATTTAGAGACCAGCATAACTCCATCTTTTACAGTTAGAGATGACAAAGAATTTATAGTATGTAAGGATAATGATGTAATGTTCTCAATAGGGGATATTACATCTGACGTTTCTGTATATTGGGAAACTGGGCATAAAATGAATTTGGTGTCTGGACAAGGAACCCCAAATGCAATATTTACAGGTTTACTTGATGGAAGAGAAAGTATTAAAGCAACTATTACTTATGATGGCCAAGAATACATTCTTAATCATAATAAAATTTGGATAGGCGTTCCTGACAGAGGAACAAATGTAATTGATACAAAGCCTAATGATTATTTCTCCTCTATTAAGATAGGATACCACGACGACTATGTAGAATCTCATGAATGGCTTAACCTACCTTCCTTATATACAAGCCAAAGAAGAAATGCAACAATGTACATTGCTTCAAAACATATTATAAATGCAGGAGGTCTAAATCTAGCAGTAGACAGAACTAATAAATGTGGAACTACTAGATTCTATTGGAATTTAACAGTAAATGGAAAATCAGGAGAGCCTCCTCGAGAAAAGTCTATAATAAAAACAGATATAGAAAATATCTCCTCCCCTGTCTCTATTCGGGTATTTTCTTTTACAACGGGGTTAGTACTGTATCAGAAGAAAAATGTTATAGATTTCAACATACAAAATACGAGTCTTAAAGAAGGTATTTACATAGTTGAAACGACAGATGCAGCAGGAAAAGTAACTACTGAAAAAGTTCAAAAGAACAGACAATAAATATTCAACATTAAAATATTCAAGAAAAGCGTTTTGTAATTAAATTACAAAGCGCTTTTTTTATACTTTTATAGTCTCCGTTTCCACTCTGAAGAAAATGGAGAAATATATGCCCTCTATTCATTTATATTTTGAATAAATACTTACTAATTATGAAAACAATTAAAATTCTTCTTATCATTTCAGTTGGTCTTTTTTTATCTAAAAATGCAATGGCGCAATCACCTTTGTCGCTTGGTGTAAAAGCAGGTCTAAACCTTTCGGAAATACAGAATATGAAGGATGACATCAAACCGGGATTTAATGTAGGGTTAACCGCCGAAATGCAGCTATCTAACGACTTTTTCCTTATTTCGGGGCTTGAGTTTACAACTAAAGGAGCAAAAGGAGCAGATCTTCCGATGCAGAAAGGTGAAATCCTAAAAAATACAGATGTAAAACTAAACTCCATGTACCTACAGTTACCAATACATGCGGCGTATAAATATCAAATTGCTCCGGGTACTAAATTGGTCATCGAAGCCGGTCCTTATCTGGCCTATGGTGTGGGCGGAAAGATAAAAGGAGAATCCAGGACAATGACACAAGAGGAATTAGAAAGCAGCACATTCTGGAAGATCGACACCGACTTCTTCGGAGATGGAACAAACAAATTTGAGGTTGGCCTTGGTGGAGCCGTAGGTGTAGAATTTGGTAAGATCGGCGTCAAGCTGGGTGGAGATTGGGCTATGACCAAAGTATTTAAAGACAAGAACAACAGAAACCGCTGTGCTTACCTGAGCGTTGGTTATAAATTCTTTTAGAAAAAAAACAGAATGTCATAAGGGCGAATATTTATTGGCTGCACCGGACGTTATTTCGCCCTTATATTCCTATAAAATAAGCTTCACAATTTTTTTAGTCAGCGTTCTGATTAATTCATCCCCAACCCTTCGAGCAATACCTCTTTCTTTAGTCCCGACCTGATGCCGGACGAGTACAACAGACGTATAGCTGTTTTTTCCTGTGGCGATATATAATAAGGCATACCCTGAAACTGTAACCATGTGCCGTAAGCCGTATAGTCTTGTGGAATAACCGAACGGGCTATAGTCAGGTAATAGTCATAGATGCGAAAGGGATGTTCGAGTCCGAGCACATGTTCAAATTCGTGCATCAAAGTCTGTGTATGTGCCTGCTTTGCATCGTAAATATGTGCATAACGTATTTCTCTCGACAAGGGCGTGCATTCGTTTATTTTAGCCAACCCGTTTACACCAAAAAGACGTGAAGGCTTGCGTGAAGGCTCGGCTCTATCTACTCCTCTGTAAACGTACACATTACCACCCTCATCTACTCTATCTATATTTAAGGGAAGAATAAGTGGTCTTAGAATGGCAATTACCGAGTCTACCTCAGCAATAGCTTCGCTATCGAGTTCCGATATATTTTTTATTTCCACCCTGATGTCCGATTCCCATTTGCGGATACGCTGTTCCTTCCTATTGAAAGCTATATCGAGAAACAAGCTAAGCTCTTCGTCAGTACATTGAACCGATTTAAACCTTTCGGCATCAAACAACTGAATCTCTTTTTCTATGGCATCAATATGCAATACGGAAGCCATCCCCGATGCAAATAGCAACAAGACGAAGATAACAATCGAATATTTGATAACCGTTGGTCTCATGCAGCAGGTTTAATAATCGTCGGGCGAAGGATATACAATGATCCTTGGCTTTTTATTTATATCGGGTATCATCCGCTTACGGTCTTCGTCCGTAAATCCCATTTTGCGGGCAAAGGTTTCGATGTGCATCCCCGATTTTATTTCGTCCGAGTAAAGCATTTTTATCACACTCTTTTCCTGATCGGACAAATAGAAAGGCTGACTGCGAAATGCAATAATCTCTTTCTGCGAACGAAGATACTGAGGTATTACCGATCGGCCTATGGTAACATAATACGAATATAGTTTGATAGGATGATTCAGCCCCAAAGCATGCTCAAATTCATGCATCAAAGTTTGCGAACTGGCCTCACAACCATCGTATATGCTGGCATAGGTTATGTCCCACGAATATGGCTTTACTTTATTTATACGAGCCAGTCCATTCAGACAGAAAGGCTCGGGTTTAGATGGGTTCACTTTCTCTACTCGCCTATAGACATGCAGATTGCCGTCTCGTCTTACTCTCTCTATTTTCAATGGGGCTATCAGCGGGGCAAGGATGGCTATCACCGAATCCACTTCTTCGACCGATCTGCTGTCGAGTTCTTCGATATTCTTTATTTCCACCCTGATGTCTTTTCTCCATTTCCTTATCCGCACCTCATCATCGGTGAAAGCTATATCGCAAAAAAGGCTGAGATCTTCGTCCGAAAAGTCTACCATTCTGAAGTTTACAGCATCAAAGTCTCGTGTTTCATTTATTACGGCACTCTCGTACACAAAAGACGCCGATCCTAATATTGTAGTTAGGACTATAGAGGAGAAAATCATATATTTAACGTACTTCACCATGCTGTTTTTCAGATTTAGGTAAATATACGAAGTCACGTTATCTGCTTCCCGAAACGTACCCCCTTTATGCAAATATAATAATTAGATATTTACCCGATGTTTTATAGAGTAAGTTTTTGTAGAAATTCCATAAAAGAGGGTAGAAAAAAAGTCTCTAAATAAATTAGAGACTTTTTTCAATTATAAGGTTTTATCTTGGGTATACATAACCGAGAGCGTTTCCATGAGCCCAACCAGAATTATCTCGTATAATATATGGATCTGTTGTTACAAAATGATTAAATCCTGCATTGTGATAATATTGATAAAGAGCAACGGTTCCTTCTTGTTTATTTTTATAAATATAGCCAGCTCTTCCCAAAGGTGTCCAACCTGAATAACTTCCTACACTGGAGTCTGTAGTAGTAAAATGATTAAATCCTTTCTCATGATAGAAGATATAAAGAGGAATAGTACCGGGTAAATTCTCTTTTAAGACATATCCAGTAACACCATGGTAATCCCAATTTTTATATAATCGATCTATCTCAGGGTCAATTGTTGTAAAATGATTAAATCCTTTTTTCTTATCCGAACCATTATAAAAAATATATAAAGGGGTAATATCTAATAGCGATTTATAGCTATTTATAATATATTCTTCTACAGCTTTTTTTAATGCAGCCTTTTTTACAGGATCTTTTACTAGTTCATATATAGGATAAGCATAGTTCCAATCAATTTTAACCAAAGCTAGATTTTTTAAATTATCATTATTTAATGAGTTTTGCCATTCCTTAGTATCTATAGGTTTAACATTATCATAATCGAAGTTGAAAGAAATATCTATAGCTTTATTTCCTCCGCTAGTTCTCACCCTTATATGTTTATTTTTACTTTCTTTATCAGTTGCTACCGCTTCTGAATGATTGTATGTATCAGTAGTAATACCCAATTTAGATAAAGATAAATTAAAAGACGATTTTGTATATTCTGTTTTCTTCGTGTAATTATGTTCTTTTTCAAAAGAACTACTAAATGAAGAATAAAGCCTTCCTCCTATCGTTATATTAGTTAACACATGAGTTCCATATCTAGCAACGATAAATTGAGGGCTTCTAGTTTTCAAATCATTTGTAAAATCTTCGGTTAGATAGTTTATCAAAGTATCTGTGTACGAATTTATTTTGTAGGTCATCACTTCATGCGTCTGACTTTGATAGCCAAATGAATACTTCGTTGAATACGAGTAAGAGCTAGAGTCGCTTTTATTATGAGAACTCAATGTTCCACTAAATGTAGTTAAATCTTTGAATAAGTATTTATGAGCAGCATTTGCATTCATTGATTTGGAGACATTTGAAGATATTTCCTTCATCAAGTCTTGAGAAGTTGCACCATAAAAAAATTCATGCGTTGTTTCTGTTTGATCATCAATAACAATACGACTTCCACTGTATTTCTCCAACTTTTCAATATCAATAATTGGTACAGTTTTACTATCTTTACTCATATACTCTCCTGTAACATCATATCCCCATCCGAGAACGTTATATTTTGATGCTTGAGGAACTACCGCAGCCTTCATCCCTTTATCTACACTATCAGAAGAACTGTCCATTGTGGTAAACTCTTCGTCACTACAGGATACTAAAATAAAAATCAAACATACCAAACACATCAATTTCTTTTTCATAAACATTTTTTTATAGTTACACATATTGCATTAAATATTAATGCATTAATTAAAATCTAAAAAATACTTAGTTTTTATGAAAAGTCTTTTTGAAACTGCTTAGAACAAATGTAACATTTTTTTTCTTAAATTTAACAATGAAGTGCTTTTATTCCTCCTCCTCTACTTCTATTTTATCACCACCTTTTTTCATTATGTAGCCCGATAGCCAGTTATAATTAGAGAGGAGCAACAGCCCTATAACAAAGTCTATAAGATCGAGCCACATAGAGGTCGTAAAGCTCGATGAAGGGAATAATTCGTTTCGCTCGGGGCTGACCAGCGATGCCAATACATTTCCCAATGTAACCACAAGTGTAGAAAAACTTTTGACTATCAATATTCCGCCTACAATAATAACAGCAAGACAGATTATTTTCCTCATATCTATCGACGACAGACTTATATGATCGTCGTCAAAGCCCTTATCCAGCCGCAGAAAATATATTATGCTATCGGAAAATGCAATCAGCAAGACAGCAAAAAGCACATAAAGTACCAACATAATAAGCGCATACAAAATCATGATGATGTCGAAACCATAGGTTGCCATCGAAGCAACGCTCGAAAAAGCATAAGGGGAAAGTATAATCAGATATAATCCGAACAGCTTAATTAATAAGCGGAAGAAGTCTTTTTTGGTCATAGCACAATATTATTTTTTAGAAGTCTTAGCTATGTATAAAGATAAGAAGAACATTTGGGAATACCATCTTCGAAGAGGAGCTTATTATATGGATGGAGCATTAATATTTTTTCTCTTTTTTCTGCATTTTTTCAAAACACAATTATCTATACATCAAAAAGCACATAACTATGGACTTACCTATCTACAACTGCATTATCGACGACAACGAAGACGAACTGACAGGCATACTTGCCATTTCGTTTGTAGACTCTCCGGCCAATGAGGTCGACTTCGTAGCATTGCAAGGCGAAACAGCCATACAACTCTCGCGAGACGAAAAAAAACAAATACTCACAGGAGTGGTGCTAAAGCCTGAACAGCTCATCTATCGCAACAGCCCTCAATTGGGCGATTACTATATTCGCTTTTCGGCTGAACAGATAGAAAAAATTGCACAAAAAATGATGCGCACAGGCATTGCCTTGCACAACACCACACATCAGCACCAAAACAAACTATCGGGTAACTATCTCACTGAATTGTGGATAGTAACCGATCCCCAGACCGACAAATCGAAAGCATTAGGATTCGAAAACCTTCCCAAAGGGACCTTGATGTGCAGCTACAAGGTTGGCGACAGAGAATATTGGAACACAGAGGTGATGACCGGCCACGTCAGAGGCTTCTCTTTGGAAGGTTTTTTCAATCAATTGCCCGAAATAACAAAACCCAAAAATCAAAACAATGTGAAAATGAACAAGAAGAAACCCAGACAAACATTGCTCGGACGCATTGCCCGCATCTTGCTCGACATCGAAGACGTCAAGAAGGCTGATGTGACTGCAAGCGGAACTCCTTACGTGGTCTTTGTGCTGGCAGACGGTACAGAAGCCAACGTGGACGAAGACGGATTTGCCACACTGGATGGTGAACAGATGCCTGCCGGCGAACATCAGTTGGCAAATGGCAACCTGCTTGTAATAGACGAACAAGGGCAGTTTGTAGAAACCCGCGAAGCATCCGAAAACAAAACTAAGCCCGAAGATGCCAAAGCCCCGCAAACACTGCGCAGTAACAGAGCTAAAACAAAACTGGCAGGATTCGATCCCAAAACAGCCGAAGCACTGAAAGCCAAGATCGGCGAAATGCAGCAGACCATCGATCAACTGACAACTGCTTTGGGCGAAGCACAATCTATGCTCGAAGACACCAAAGGGCAGGTGGAAGAAATGCGTCGTAAAACGCCTTCGGCTCGTCCGGCAGTACAACTCTCGGCATCTAAAGATGCAAGCGAAATGACAACCGCCGAACGCATGGCAATGGCTCTTAACCAAACTATCAACAGAAGAAAATAGAGGGCCCCACCCTGCCTCCCCAAAGGGGAGGAGCACTGAGAGAGCACTTATTTGCAAATCATTTATTTATACAATTTATTATTCAATCAATAATTAACTCACCCCTTATCGTTTTTTTCCATGACAATGGATTCCTCCCTTTTGGGGAGGCTAGGAGGGGCTAATTTTAACAATTATGGCAAACATGTACGACATTTCAGCACTGAGCTACCAGCCTTCTTCCAACATGGATTGGTTTACAAAAGCCGTGTTTGGCGGAAAGCTTATCGAGAAAGGCAAGATTACGCCTATTATCGGAGTAAAAGAATCGACACAATTAAACCTTATCGACCTTGCAGGAAATATCCTTCAGGCAGATAGCCGCGACTGCTCATGGACTCCGCAGCAGATAGCCAAACTGAGCGAAAAGGAACTGAAGGTGAAAACCTACAAAATCAATCTTGAGCAATGTCTCGACGATCTTGAGCGCAAACGCACCATCTGGATGATGGGACCCGGAGCCAAAAATCAGGAATTGCCCGACACTCTCGAAGAAGCTACAATGGCTCTACTGGCCAACGAACTGAGCAGCGAGATAGAAACAAAAATATTCAAAGGCGACAGCTCGGCCGATGCCAACGACTTCGATGGTGTTATCAAAGTACTGACCGACAGTGCAGATGCGATCAAAGTAACAGGCATAGCCCTTACCAAAGACAATGTGTTGGGCGAAATAGGAAAAGCATTTGCCGCATTGCCCGACGATGTAGCAGCAGCCGGATTGGAAAAACAGAGCCTCAATGTGTACGTTTCTTACGCTACACTGATGAAAGTAAAAATCGCTTTGGGAGGTGTATTCGGTTCAAACGTGGTGGTAAATCCAAACTTCATTGTAGAAAACGATGTAGTAAAATACTTAGGTGCCGAAATAGTAGCCGTAAAAGGATTGGCAGACAGCGACATGATTGTTGCCGAAGCATCTAACTTCCTATTAGGAACCGACCTGTTGAGCGACCTTGAAGAAATCCGCCTTGGACAGATGGCTGCTCCATACGACAACAAGATATTCATAGACGGACGCCTGCGTCTGGGCTTTGTGATTCCGTTCGAAGACGAAGTAGTATATTATCATTCGTAAATTAAATCAGATAATTAAATAATATGCCGATGTGCTAATGAATGCACAACAGACCAATTCAGAGTTCTATTTTATTGGCACATAGGCATATCAATTCATTAACACATTAAAAAAAACATATTATGTCAGGATGTAAATTAACTTCAAACATAACAAAAGAAAATTGTGAATATTCACTAGCCGGCATCAAAGCCATTTATCTTTTCAACTACGATGCAGACAACCTGTGCCCGTTAGACACAGACGGAGCTGTAGAGTCTATTACGTTGGCAGACAATACGCTGAAAGTTCACAAGATAGACTTCGTAGACAATACTGCTTCTTTTTCGGACGAATTGGCCGTGAATGGTAATGGTGGCAAGTACCGCACACACACAGTCAACTTCACCATTAGCAATTATGACTACAATTTGCTGAATCAGGAAAGAGCCTTAAGCCTGGGCAAATTTACAGCAGTGGTTGTAGACAAATCGAACAAGGGAGTAATGCTTGGTCGCAACAACGGACTGAGTGCCACAGCATTCAACTATGCTTCGGGTGCAGCAGAAGCCGATGCTTACGGCTGGACTGTAACTATGGCAGGTACCGAAATAGAAATGGGGCGCTTGCTGAAAGACGAAAGCATAATCACTTCCATTGCCGACAAAACAGTGACAACACCGTAAACCTAATATGCTGATGTGCTGATTTTCGGATGTGTTAATCAGCACATTTTAGAAATTGGCACATCGGTATATTTTCACATTATTACATTAAAAATATGACTTGTCGACTATTACAAAATATAAAACATACGTGCGACTACAATCCCGGAGGAATCACCGGAATCTATTTGCTCGACATAAACGACTTTGCCGGTTATCAGTTTGCCGGCGATATCTGGTTAGATACATGTTATGTGGAAAAAATAGATTCTCCCGATGGTTTTCTGGAATTAGACACTGTGGCAGAAAGCACCTTTGTGGAGTCGCATGAGAATGAAATATTCAAACAAGAGCTCAATACTTTCATACACACGCTGGAGGGCTCAAAACTGTCAGACCTGCTGATTGCAAACGTAAACAAATATGTGGTAACGTTCCGCACTTCGCAGGGTAAAATGTACTCCTTTGGCAGCGATGGCGGAGCTTCTCTTTCTTTTTCGCAGGCAACGGGTCAGATGGGTGAAGTGTCGGGCTATCAGATCAAGCTGAGCAAAAACTCTGTTTATCCGCTCTTTGAAGTCAATGCCGAACGTTTCAACACGGTGTCTGTACTGTCTACAGAAGACAATCTAGTATTGAAAACCGAAGACGGGCTACAGGCGCTGAAAGTATTTTCGGACAATATGAACCAATAAGAATGGCGGTTAGAAAAAAGATTTTTTTAGATTATAAACAATAAACAAAATATATGCGATGACAAATGTGACAAAGAAATTAGATCCCATTGCGCTATCGGAGCTCCCTATTGTCGATGATGCCTCAGGCTTTTGGGTATTCGCTTCCAACATAGACGACAAGGGCAAAATGAAATCGGGACGATACCTATTCGACGATTTAGAGAAATATGCCCGCAAAATGCAATTGGAAAGACGCATGTCTATAATGACCGAAACGGACGACTGCGAGCTCTTTATAGGCGAAGAAATGACAATCTACAAAATGGATGTGAAAAATGTCGGCAGCTTGTCCATCAATGGCGAAGAGGTGGCAGATCTTACTTCCGACAAACTAAATATAACGGTAGGCAACGGCTCGGTGGTCAATTTTCACCTTACCCGCCAGCTTACCGATACGAAAGCATATTTATTCATTTACGCAAAAGCTACTGTACTATGATATATGAAGTAAAGAAAGACGATATAGTCTTAGAAATTGACGATATGGTGTTTTTTGACAAACAGCCTAACGAGTTCAGGAATATGCTAAACAGACTACTTGTTGATAATATCGCAGAATTTGACAATTGCCTTGTTATCTTATTGGAAACCGGTCGTGTGATAATAACAGAAAAGGAGGAAAATAATGAAATATAATTTTAAAGAAACATATTTAGGAGCAGAAGAAGCAATACACTTTGTTAGTTACTACTCTCCTGTTGGGATTGGTAATAGCTATACTCGTGATAATCCGGGACATTCTAAATCATTAAGGTCTAAAGAAGGAACTAAAGTATTACATGTTCTATCCAGTGGTGTTCATAATATATCTGTCACTCAAGGTTTAGGTTCAGCACAAAACACATTCCAAGGACAAGGTATCTTTAACACAAAAGTATCAAGCTTCTTTGGAAACGTTAGTATGTGGGGCAATATAGTATGTAGTAAAATGCACATTAAAAATTGGAATTGGTATTTAAATAACAATCAGGGTTATTTTAACAACTGTATCGTAGAAAGTCCATTTAATTCGTCAAATGCCAATACTTCTATTTATTTCAACAGCTGTTTGCTTATAGGTATAAATCCATCATATAAAACAACCTGCAATACAAACAGATGCGTAATATACAAAGCTACGACTCCGTGTGCAAGATCGAGTGCATCTCTCAACCTATTCGACTCTTGTAATATTACCGTTTCTCAAGCAGATATAAACACATATTACAGCAATTATTACGCATACAACAATTGTAAGTTTAAAATTGGTAATGAACCGGAATATACGCTATTGCAACCCTCAGAAAGAACAGAAGAGGGCTACAGGAACGAATTCGATAAAAGGTGTACTGCACAAGGAATCACATTGAAAGACGTGAGCGAATCCGGTGAAACACTTAAGCAAGGACGTTGGGTATTTGCTAATAACTCGACTATAGTAGGTGTACCTATCGAAAATTCTATTATACACAATTTCGAAAAACGCAGATCTATACACTTCGGATATACGAGTGTTCGAGAAAGAATTAATATTTCAGCAACTCCAAATAAACCTGTTAGCTTCAATCCTGCGAATCCCAATACATCAGGTGTTGTTATAAAAGATGATTCTATTTCTTTGCCTGAAAGTTTAAATATGTCGGAGAAGAATATATCGAAAGTATGCTCAAATATTTATCCGCTGATGGGCGTAAACAAATTAACGGACATAATACTCTCTCACAATTTTCCTCGTGAATATGGTGTTGCAGTGAGTAGCAAGTACAATCTTTCTGACAATGTTGTAACATCAGGTAGTATTGTAAGCGGAACCACATATATAGTGCGGTCAAACAATCTTGGAGAAGCAACTATCTCATACAACGGAGCTACATACTCCTCTGCATTATCTAAGTCCAACTATGCTTTTAAAGGCACTACAACTACTACATTTACACCATCAACAAATGCTGTTGTACATGAGGTAATAGACGAAAAGCTATGGCAGCCTATCTATATGCGTATAGTGGATGAAATACCAGCATCAAAAATTACAAGTGGAAACTTACAAGCGGGTTATTGGTATCTAGTAGAACACGACAGCGACCAGAATAATACCTCCGATTATATTACTTATAATGGCATTAATTATCCTCCGCTGAGTTCTTTCCTTGTCGATAATGTGTTGACTTTCTCAAAGACTGGTAATATTCATCTGCGTAGATGCTGGAAAGACAACTTTGACTTCAATACTGAAGTTACAGATAAAACATTCTGGCAAAATAAACAAAAACCTGAATGGTTCCTCATTTTTCCGGAAGATTTAAGATGCTTACGAAAAAACAATAATCTCAATTCGATAGAAATGATGCGAGACGATGAAGGCAATTATATAGCATCGGGAAATCCTGCTTTTTATAATATGCTACTTGCCGAAAATGGTACACCTTATCAAGCTGATAATATAAAAGGATCTTATATCCAATTGAAATTTGATATATCCACATTAAATCCTGTATAATATTATGGCTGATTATGATAATGGACTACCTCCTAGCAGTACGGATGTAAACGATAGTAGTATTAATAGTGTTATTGTTGGCAGATCGCAGATTGACGAGATAAACGAAACATCAATCAATAGTGTGATCATAGGGAAAGCAGAATATATACAAGAGATATTAGAAGAAAATATAAATTCTGTATTATTGAAAAGAGAAAAATCAGGAAAAAACCGGTCAATATTTCTTTAATCATTCATCCACAGGCTGATAGTCTCTAGTACTTTAGAAAGAGTTATCAGCCTTTTTTGATTATTTTTTTAACCCTAAGCAAACCATATGTTACTAATCATAGAATCACTTCTGTCCGGCGATTTTGCGTCGCTTCGTTTCCATCTGGCTATAGTGGCTATTATGTGGCTGATAGTAGCTATAGCCATCATTCTCGACCTTGCGAGTGGGTGGCGCAAAGCTAAAGAGCGAAACGAGGCACGCACTTCGTACGGGCTAAGACGTACCGTTACCAAGACAGTGCTCTACTATGCCATGATGTTGTTTGCATTTATGTTCGACTGCATAGGTATGTTTTTCTATCCTCAGCCATATGTCACCCTCATTGCAGCAGCCTTTCTTATATTCATCGAAGGCAAGTCGATACTCGAAAAAGCCCACGAAAAAGACAGGTACAAACTCAATGAAAACCTCAAAAGCTTTGGACACATACTCGAAAACAGGGACGACCTGCTCAAAGGCATAGCCGATATAGTCAAAGAACAACTAAAAGAAAAGGAGAAAATACAAAATGAGGAAGATAGATAAAATAATACTCCACTGCTCGGCAACCAAAGAAGGGCAGTCGTTTACAACGAAAGATATAGACACATGGCATAGGGCTCGTGGATTTGCACAAATAGGCTATCACCATGTAGTTTATCTCGATGGATCGGTGCATAAGGGGCGGGACGAATCGCTGATAGGAGCACATTGTCTGGGACAAAATGCCACCTCGGTAGGTGTGTGTTATATTGGCGGACTCGATAGCCAAGGAAGACCTAAAGACACTCGCACCCCTCAACAAAAGGCAGCACTAGACAAGCTGGTAGAAGAACTCAAGACAAAATATCCACAAGCAAAAGTATTTGGGCACAACGAATTTGCAGCAAAAGCCTGCCCTTGTTTCGATGTGAAAAAAGAATACAGACAATGAGAAACCTGATTTGTATAGCCCTTTGCCTTTTACTGTTGCAGGGATGTCGCACAAAGCTGATATATATACCGCAGGAATCAGTAAGAACAGAATATATAGATCGTATAAGAACCGATTCGGTCTACTTGCACGACTCTGTAATAGTGAAAATGAAAAACGACACCGTGTTTTTCGAAAAGTACAGATACCTCTACAAAGACCGCCTCGTGCGCGATTCGGTTCTTGTCTCCGATTCCATTCGCATACCATATCCGGTAGAAGTGGAAAAGGAAGTAAACCGCCTTTCTTCTTTTCAGTCCTTCCAGCTCTGGTGTGGACGTATACTACTGCTCTTATTTATTGCATGGGCAGGTATATGGTGGCTTAGAAGAAAACTATTCTAAAAAGGAATTTACCCTTGTCCGATGTTGGACAAGGGTAAATTTTTATAAAACATCATCTTTACTTGCTTTCTGATATTTATCGAGCAATTCGTAAAATCTAAGATCCTGACGTATATTGGCAAAATCGTCATCCTCCATCAAATATTCTGCATCGCCATCTTCTTCGCAGCAAAGATACTTTTCGAGCCACTCCAAGGCAGGCTCTACACTGTTGAGTAAAGAATAGATACGAGCCATTTCACGCGCTGCTATATCGGGATATTCGTCTGCTCCTTTTTCTATCACGGTCTTTATACGATTATGATCTTCATACAGTGTATCATTTATTTTCGACTGCCGGATCAGCATATGTCCGCACACAATATTATAGTAATACCCTTCCGGAAGACAATTCTCGGTACATGCTTCGCTGTATTGCATATATTTGTTAGCAGCCTGCCTATATAGTTCGGCATCATTTGCCAGTTCAGCATAGTTTGCCAAAGCCTCAGCCCAGTACTTTACAATAAGGAGTTCGTCTCTGTCTATCTCATATGCTTTAGCATATAAGTCGAGACTTCTTTTATAGAGCTTTTCGTCTTCGTTGAAGAGTGCATAATCGGAAGTATTCTTTGCCCATTTGGTACAAATATACACATCATTTGGCTCGAGGCGATTTGCCAGGTCATACTTCTTCGTACATTCTTCGAATATAGAATTATCGTTTTTTTCCATCGATAATAGAAACAGAGCCTTTGCCCAGTCGGCAAAATGCCTGCCATTATTCTGATCCAGATGAGCGGCTTTCTTGAACTTATCTATAGCTTCGAGCAATATCTCCTCCTGCTCTCCCACGTCCAAACCTCGCCCCATAGTGAGCAATATATATCCCCATGCGCTGTAGGCTTCGGCACACGGACTTAGCGTTATTGCTTTGCGGGCTTTTTCGAGAGCTTCGCTAAGATAGGGGTTCAAGCGGTTATTGTCTTGCGACTGATAGTCGGCCAAAGCTACTGCCCAACGTATATATGCTTTATTATTGTTCGGATTGAGAACTACGGCTTTTTTATATTTCTCCAAAGCTTTTTCAAATAGTGTATCGTCTCTGTCCGATCTGGCATTCACACTCAGCTCGTTGCCCCATACTATATAATAATCGTATGCATTATCAGGATCTGACTCGATAAACCTTTCATAGGCATAAGAAATATCGTTCTCGGTCTCAGCGGGATCTTTCTTCTTTTCCATTACAAAACTGTATTAAGTTCACAGAACTATTTATTATCCATCCAAGTATAAACGTCAATAAAATCTATGGCTAAAAAAATGTATTATTCAATATTGTACTTAAGTTGAAGTTACAGAACTATATAGAATATTGTATCAGCCCACAATATCAAATATAATATCCGAAATATCGAGATCTTAAGTGTTAAATACAAATAGTAAATCCGTGTAAGGTGTACTAAATAAAATAGATCGACTCTTTTGTCTTGACCAAATTTAGGTATTTATTTATTTCGTCCAAAGAAATTGATGAAGAATATTTTAATTTATCTATACATAAAAACTTAGTATTATGAATCAACAACCTTTGATAAACGAAAGACTATTTAAGCAACATTCTCCTGTGACTTCATCGACAGATATTTCCGAATTTATACCCTATATCGGTATTGCTCAAGAACTTCACATCTTGCCCTTGCTGGGCGAAGCTCTGACAGACGAACTGTGCGAACAGATAGCACAAAACACGCTTAATGAAGCAAACAGCAGTCTGGTACTACGCATTGCCCCTGTATTATCTTTTTATACCGTATATCAGGCATTGCCTTTCCATTGGGCTACGATAGTGAATAAGGGAATCACGATACGAGAAAGTGAAAACAGCCGGGGCGTAGATATTTCCGATCTGGCACAACTCAGACAATGGATAAAGAATGATGCCGATGTGTTAAAAAGACAATTAGCAGACTTCCTTCGCAAAAATAAGGCGACCTACCCTCTTTGGACTGATGCAAGCGGCTGTGACGGCGACAATGAGCATTTCGACAGTGGTTTTTATTTTCCTAAACGATAAGGAATGTTGAAAGTAAGAGGATATTCTGTTTTCTTTCGGTCTATCCTCTGCTTCTCCATAAGTTATCTATACTCTTTTACAGAAGATTGATCCACTTACTTTTCAACAACGGACAATTCTACAGAAGCATCCCTGTCTAGTTTATTCACAATAAGAGCAACGTGCTGGATATGCATTATAGCTGGTACAGGTTTATTCCCTTTATATTTGTAAATAATGGTTTTCAAATAATACTGATTAGGGCTCTCTTCTGTTCGGTACAACTTGGTGGTAATAGCTTCTACCGCACCCGTTGCAAACCGATGGTAAAGTAGCGTATATTTTTCAAAGTCAATGTCTATTCCATCACAGTCTGTCAGATTGAGTGACTCGAATTCCTCCATGCTATCTATTCTGTACAATGTTTTTTCTTTCAAAGGAACATCCTTCCAATCACATCCTTCAGGAAGTTTGTAGCTTATTGTTGACACTACGTTTTCTTCCTCATCATCGCTACAAGCCATCAGACTCATAAAGCAACTTACGATAATAATAATTCTAAAAAATCTTCCCATTTCCAAATTTCGCAAAAATTCTCAATATAAAGATACTTGAAAAAATATAAAAAGATAAGAACCTATAAGTGTTATAAAACACATTCAGATAAGCTGATAGGCGGTCAAAAAAAAAGAAAAGATGTTGTATAAGGATGTTCGCAAAGAGACATCCTTCTTTTATTTGGCCTTGCCTCCTTGAGGAGTATCGAAGCTTATAAGTACGTGCTCGAAACCCATTGCTTGAAGTATAGGCGTCAGCAAATCTGTGGCATTGGTGCGGCTTTTACTCTCCAGATCGAGCTTAAGAGCTTGCTCCCTAAGCTGCTTTTCGGCATGACGGTATGCCTCGTCCACTATTTCGGTAGTCTCCCACAGGCTGTATTGCATATTATAAATACGCGATTGCTCGTGGTTTACCGTCACATGGCACACTTTAGGTGCAGGAAGGCGCAAGCGTATAGAGTCACCCGATGTATATATATCTTCGGGACGCAGTTGGGTGAGGTCTATACATCCCGTTACCTCGCCCGACACTATAAGTGCAGTTTTGGCATTGGGTAGCCATGTGCGTACTTTTTTGTACTCTACAATATCCTGTATGCTGAATTTTACGACCTCCAGATTGCCAAGACTTTCTATTTTCTCCACTATCATGTTGTGCGATACCTGCGTACGGGCTTCAGATTTTCCCTTTCCGCTAAAGATATACATCAGCAGCATACCTATAAGGATGCCGGCAATTAGCAGGATGATACTATTTCGTTGTCTGTTCATTTATTCTTTTTCTTTTGGGCTGTAGCCGCTGGTGCAAAAATACGAAAAGATATGCTAACATGATAAATTTATCTATTGTTTTAGCTACCCTCTGTCCGCTGATCTTCTATCTTACATATTCCGATTTTAGTACCAACATACGCCCCGAAACTGAAACATTCCATATTGTACTGATGTGGTAAACTCAAAACTCAGTTCCATTACTTTTCAGACAAGATAATCGTAAATTATCTACAACAAAGACTAGTATAAAAATGAGTACCGGATTAAACTTTCATTAAAAATATTAGTCTACATTTGTAGATAACTAACAAAAAACTCAGACTATGAAAAAGATAGTATTATTGTGCGTTTCGAGTCTGCTATTACATTCGGCCAACGTCTTTGCAAGAGACAACGAAACAAGCCGAATAGAGGAAGACAGAACAGATTCACCCTACACTGTTCTTCTTTTGCAAGATAGAGAAAGCAAGCACCACAGTGGAGACAGAACAGGAGGCACAAGATCGAATGACCTAATAAATTTAGGATGGGGCTATGCCAAAGATGCCTTTGATGTATATTACAGAGAACGAAAAATTGAGGGGGCACAAGTCAGCAGGTTCGAAGTACTAATAGACGGCTATGCCAAAGACCCGTTTACAGTATATTACAAAGGACGAAAAATTGAGGGAGCGCAAACTAACCGATTCGAAGTCTTAGGAGATGGATATGCCAAAGACCCGTTCACGACATATTACTTCGGCAAGAAGGTAGAAGGGGCACAAAGCAGCCGGGTTGAAAATTTAGGAGACGGCTACACCAAAGATGCCTTTGATGTATATTACAAAGGGCAAAAAATAGAAGGGGCACAAACAAACCGATTCCAGACTTTAGGATATGGCTATGCCAAAGACGCATTCACTGTATATTACAGAGGACGAAAAATAGAGGGAGCACAAACAAACCGATTCGAAGTCTTAAGAGATGGATATGCCAAAGATGCGTTCTCGACATATTACTTCGGCAAAAAGGTAGAAGATACACAAAGCAGCCGAGTTGAAAGCTTAAAAGATGGCTACACCAAAGATGCCTTTGATGTATATTATAGAGGGAGAAAAATAGAAGGAGCGCAAACAAACCGATTCCAAACATTGAGAGATGGATATGCCAAAGACCCGTTCTCGGTATATTTCAGGGGGCAAAAGATAGAAGGAGCACAAACAAACCGATTCGAATCCTTAGGAGATGGATATGCCAAAGATGCATTCTCGGTATATTTCAGAGGGCAAAAAATAGAAGGGGCACAAACCAATCGGTTTCAGATCGTAGGCGATGGTTATGCCAAAGATGCGTTCTCGGTATATCATTGGGGCAGAAAGGTAGAAGGAGCAAATCCTTCCCGATTTTAAAAAGTAATTCTCATTTGACGAGCAGATAAATGATCGAAACTATTCAGAATCAGAAAATAACAAAAAAGCCTGAACGGATATTTCAGGCTTTTTTATTTTATATCAATGTCGTAAAAATATATAATAGAACAAGAATAGGGAAATTGTAAATTACATCATCATCGGGTGTACACCTTATATTTCTCTCCATCAGGCTCTATAGTATAGAGATGATCCCAATAACTCGAATAAACCTTATATTTTTTTCCATATGGATCTATAATGTAGAGATGATCCAAGGAACTCGAATACATCTTATATCTGTCTCCATCAGGCTCTATGGTGTAGAGATGATCCAAAGAAACCGAATACATCTTATATTTGTCTCCATCAGGCTTGATGATATATACTAATTTGAAATCACTATTTTCAAAATACACTTTGTAGTTTTCACCATCAGGCTTGATGGTATATACTAGAATCCCAGAAGAATATCCACCGCCACTAGAATCCTCTACATCGCACCCCAACATGAATGATAATAAAACGAATATATACAGGTACTTTTTCATACATTATTAGATATTAGTTCATATATAATAAGACTAGGGAAAGCAAAGATAAGGTTTAATCATTATTTTATTTCTTTATCTATACCATAAAAACGATTATGGAAAAAAAGATGGAGTATGCTGTCGTTATTCAGGAAAAAGGAAGCGATAAATTAATAGACAAACTAAAAGATATAAAAATAGAAGCAATATCTGCCAAGGAGACTATCGAAAAAATAGCTACTCCCAATGCTGCGACCAAGATAGATAGTCAGCTCGAAAATCTGAGCAAAAACGCAGATAATATAATTGCATCTACGTTGAAAGTTAAGCGTAACTATTTTGCCGTTTCCGACGAACTGTTCAAATCGTTTAGTGGATACGATAAAAATTTGGCAGATCGGTTTACCAAACTAAGCACTCAATCCTCAAAAATGACTCTGACGATGGAGCAGATACAAGGATTGAACGAAAAAGCATATAAGACCCTCACTCAGACTTCGGCTGCAAAACTGACAGCCAATCAGGCTGAAATAGATGCCCTTGCCAAAAATGCAAAATCGGTGGAACAGGTAATAACTGCCTATGAAAAAAAGAAACAACTGCTCGAAGAACAAGCTGAGATAGAAAAGGCTCGCATAGCCTCCGAATACGAAGAAGCCAAAAAGGCAGGTGGAGATATTGTAGCTCTTGAAAAACTGAAAGCCGATAATATAGCACTAATAGACAAGAAACTAAAAGAAGACCTGAAACAAAATGCCAAAAGCTATGAAGCCTCGGCAAAATCGCTCAACGACAAATTGTACAAAAGCCTTACCGAAAATGTAGAGGTAGCTGCAAGTACAGTATCGAGAAAAACAAAAAAAATTATTAACGATATTTCTGCTCAAACTGCTAAAGAATTAGGCATAACCGAAAAGGATCTGGAAAAAGTATCGCAGGCAGCTATAGACGCACAAGACAAAAACAAAAAAGCGGCAGCCGAAGCAAAGAAAGCAAGCGAATCGGCAGGAAATGCAACTACTGCCGCTAAAGCGACAGGCGAAGCTGCTGCAAAAACAGCCGAAGCAACTAAGGTAATAATAGATGTAGAAGCAACTCGCGAGAAGGTGAAAATGTCTATAGAGGCATTAAATCACCAGCGATTGTCGTTGGAACAAAACGGCAAAGCCATTATAGCGCAGTATGATGTAGAGATTAAAGCTTCAGAAAACGATCATGAACGAAAAAAAGAACTGGAAGCAAAGAAAGCTGCGGCGATAAAGTTTTATGGAGAACAGATTATACAAGTAAGGCAAGATATTACAGCACAGGAAAAAAAAGAGCAGGATTTAGACTTGATACAATGGCAACAATATGCCGAAAAACTAAATGGAATAACAAATAGTATTAAAGATGTTACAGGAAAAACAGCCGATTACTTAGGTTCTGCATTCACCGCTGTCAGCAATGTATATAAAGCAGAAATTGCTGCAATGGATGAAGATCTTTTACATTTGAAAAACAAAAATGCGGAATTTACACAAGATTATAAAAATCAACAAGCAGAACTCGCAGCAGCTAAAGAAGAAACTACTGCTAGACAAAGTGAGATAGAAAGAAAAGTTGCAGAGGAATTTAGTAATTATAGCCAATCTCAAATAGATGAAGAAGTAAAAAAGAGAAAAGAAAAAGATGAGACAACTAAGAGATTAAAAGATAACGAGCGTGAAAAACAAAAAGTCTTAGATGAAAGCCTTGCTAAAAAACAAGAGATAGAAGCTAAAGAAAGAGAGCTGCAAGCAAAAAAAGCAAAGAAACAAGCCGAACAGGAAAAAATAGAGAAACTAAACCGCAAAGCAACTTTACTAAAAAACATAGGAGAAGCTACTGCCAGTGTAGCACAGGGCGTTACCAAAACCATAGGAGCATATCCTTTTCCTTTCAATATTGCCCTTGCGGCAATAGTAGGCGCAGCAGGAGCTGTCCAAATAGGTATTATGACCAAACAGCTAGCCAAGTTTGCTGATGGCGGTCTACTATCGGGCAAGCGCCATGCACAGGGCGGTATGCGCATAGAGGGTTCAAATATAGAAGTAGAAGGTGGCGAATATGTAGTCAACAGAGAATCTACTAACAAGAATCTGGGATTGGTGCGCTACATCAATTCACAACGCAGAGAGCTCTCTGCTTCCGATATGACTTCTTTCTTTGCCAAAGCATCGCAAGGCTACGAATCTCCTTTGCGCCGACAATTCGAAGCCGGAGGACAAATACCTGCAATAGCCAGTACCGTAAATGCCGACAACGAAGCCCTTGTAGATGCCATAAAATCTATAAAATTCGCACCTCGTGTTTCCGTAACGGATATATTACGTGTACAGGATGAAATGACACAAATAGATCGCTGGTCTGGGGTATGAGGTTAGTTCTCTGTAATATATATTGAATAATCTCCATCTGACAACCTGTAGGCTGAGAATAGGCGGGCTGACGGAGTTATTTTATCCCCTGCATATATTGAATAATCTTCATCTGAAAACCTGTAGGCTGAGAATAGACGGGCTGATGGAGTTATTTT
>NZ_CVRP01000004.1 GCF_001261735.1 Dysgonomonas sp. BGC7
TTGCCTTTAAAATCTTTATAAGAATCCATAGTTATTATTTATAAAATTTCACCGCAGATAAAGGATGAATTATGCAATAGAGGAAGGCAATACCGTACTCTGTTGCCAATATAGACACAATCTCTATGTTGACTTAATAATAACATCCTGTTATTTCCGGTATTATTGATTAATTAAGGGATTACAAAGGTACAACACAAACTCTTTATATACAAGAAAAATAAGTTTTGTTATAGAGTGTTATCACTATTTCATTTAAGGTTTCGATTCCTTATTTTTGCTGTTATAATAAAACGAAAATACTCCGGATATGAAATTTCGCTTTAAGCTTATATCAGGCACAATACTCAGTCTGCTTATACTTGTATGTATATATCAGATCTATTGGCTTGTCAATTTTCATAACGAACAATATCAGAAGATGGATATCGCTGTGAAGAATGCGATAAGCAATGCAGATTTTAAAGAAATAGCTATGCGAATCATTGACATTCACAGACTACTAGACTTAGATAGTATTCCAAGACAAAACACAAATGGAATAATGAGTGTTCAGGAATTCATAATGCCCGATGTTGTAGTCAGAATAGAAAGTACCAAGGATGATGGTACTAAAATATGGAACGATGCAAATTCGATGAAAGTTTCAGTACAGCAGGGTTTTCACAGAACCATAGACTCGCTAAAACCAATCAATTTTCAACGATTCGACAGTTTGCTTCACAGCGAGCTGTCTTTATCAGACATCTATATTCCATATTTTTTAGAACATGTTGATATAGTTACAGATTCAGTACTTATGAGACTTCCCAAGAATCTGGGTAAGATAGATAAAGATAAATACCAGTTATATAGCTTTCCTTTTGCAGAAGACAAGTCAAAAGAATATCACATATACATAGAATCACCTAGATGGTACATTCTGAAAGAGATGTGGGGGCTTGTTACAGTCTCCGGCTTAATGATCATACTTCTAATAATATCTTACATATATCTATTGAAGACAATACTGAGACAGAAGAATATAGATGAAATAAAAAGCGACTTCATCAGCAATATGACTCATGAATTAAAAACGCCTATATCTGTTACTTATGCAGCAGTAGATGCTTTACAAAACTTTGGGCTTGCAGATAACCCCGATACAAGAAATAAGTATCTGGATATATCCAAAGAACAACTCATGTATCTCAACAGCTTGGTAGAACAAATACTCACAATGTCTGTAGAGGAAAGGAAGAATTTGAAACTATCTTTGACCAACATCCGTTTGTCTGATATATTTGAAGAGCAAAAGAGCAAATTCCTGCTGACACCATCCAAGCCTACAATATTTGACATAAGTATAGAACCAGACAATCTTAGCATAGAGGGAGACAACCTACACTTCTCCAATGTAATAAGTAATCTAATAGAGAACGCTATAAAATATTCAGACGACAGTGTCGTTGTCAAAATTTCGGCATACAAATCAGGAAATTATACATATGTAAGTATTGCCGACAACGGAATAGGTATTCCCAAAGGAGCATTAGACAAGGTTTTCGATAAGTTTTACAGAGTCTCCACAGGAAATATTCACAATGTAAAAGGATATGGTCTTGGTCTGTCGTATGTAAAAACTATAGTAGAAAAACATGGATGGAACATAGAGGTAGAAAGTACAGAAGGAGAAGGCACCTGCTTTAAAATACGAATTGCATGAAGATAGAAGTATTACTTGTAGAAGACGAGCCAGCATTAGCTATGATAGTAAAAGATGCACTCGAAAAGAGAGAATTCCATGTAACCTGTGCCGTTAATGGCAACGAAGGCTTAGAGTTATTCCATAAGAAGAAGCCCGACATAGTAGTGGCCGATATAATGATGCCAAAACTAGATGGCTTCTCTATGGCTCAACTCATTCGCCAAAGCGATAAACAAACTCCTATCCTATTCTTAAGTGCAAAATCGAAAACAGAGGATGTAGTACAAGGCTTTGAGATAGGTGGCAATGACTATCTGAAGAAGCCATTTGGTATGGAAGAGCTGATTATACGCATCAAATCTTTATTGAACAGAGTTCAATCGGAAGTCGCCCTAAACAAAGTATATCAAATAGGAAGTTACTCGTTCGACTCCCTACAGCAACAACTTACCCACCCATCAAAAACAGAGACTCTTTCACACCGAGAAGCTGTCATATTGGAACGATTGTGCGCCAATCAGAACAATATTGTTGAGAACAAAGCCATCCTCTTGGAACTATGGGGTGATGACAGTTTTTTTAATACACGAAGTCTGCATGTATTCATCGTTAAACTCCGTAAAAAGCTATCAGAGGATCAGCGCATTCAAATTATAAACATAAGAGGAATAGGATACAAAATGATATTCTAAGACCTCTGCTTTCGCAATCCAAAATGAAAGCCTTTTTCTGCCACATACACCCCAAATAGTATAAATACAGAACCAAGTAGAGCAACTATCGTTATCTGTTCATCTATTATAATCGCCGAAGTGAGCAAAGTCACCAAAGGAACAAAATAGATATAATTAGAGGTTTGCACCACACCTAGTTCTTTCACCGCACTATTCCACATAACAAAACAGAGCAACGATGCAATCAATCCTAAAAAGAGGATATTAACCAATATCACTGGTTGAGTCAACAAAGACGGAGTAATTGTAACCGATGGGCTTAGAAAGATGAATGGCAGTAAAGTGACAATTCCGTAAAAGAACACTTTTCGTGTAATAAACAGAATGGAGTAACTCCCATTGAGCTGGCGAAGAATGATACCATAGAAAGCCCACGAAAGAGCAGAAAGAATAGTAAGAATATCGCCTAAAGGACTTATCTGAAGAATAAAACTCCCATTGAAAACAACCAAAGCCACACCTAACAAAGCCATAAACGAACCTAATATCAGATGCGATTTCAACTTCTCTTTCCTGTATATTAAGAAAGACAAAAATGCCGTAAATATAGGAGAGGTGCATATTATCAGAGACACATTAGAGGCCAGAGTTATCTCTAAAGCTGTATTCTCGAAGATAAAATATAGTGAACCTCCACAAAGTCCGGCAGCGACAAACATCAGTTCGTCTTTAATCGATTTCGACAGTAGCTTTCTTCGTCCCAACAACCAAATACCTGCATAAGCAAGAGTAAACCGATAAAGCAAGATTTCGGCAGGCGAAAGCCCTTTTTGGATAAGAACTTTAGTAGAAACGAAGGTAGTACCCCACACAGCAACTGTAACTATCGCTATTATATGATACCAATATTTTGGAAAGGTCTTTTCTGTAAACATTTTTATAAAGAAAATACAAATATAGTCCTTTTCCAATAAAGAACAGCACGCCAAAGACTCCTCTTCGGAGTGCTGAACCAAAATAATATTTGTATAAAGAAAAGTAGTTTATCTTCCAAATCTGGAGGTATCGACGCTCTCCGTCTTAGGCTTCTTATAATTACCGAAACGGTAAGTAAATGCCAGTTTACACAATGGAGCATCAGGCTTTATGTACATAGTACTATACTGATCCATATAATTGATTGTTGTTGTCTGCTTTCCACTCTTAAATACATCTTCTATCTTAAATACAAGCTCTGCCTTATTATCCATAAACGTCCATTTTGCACCGCCATTCACATTCCACATTCTACCAATATCATATATACCCTGTATAGCCCCATACATATAAAAACCTGACAATTCCAATTTAATATTAGGTTTAGATGAAATATTGAAAGTATTATTCATTTGCACGACAAAGGAATTCATGCTACGCTGATAAGGAGTATCGTAAAAGTTATCATCTTTCTGTTCTTGCCGCAAAAAAGTTAATGTACCCTTTGTATCCCATACCTTCTCCACCTTGAAAGGTATAATAAAAAACACGCCGTATTGTTTACTATAATCAAGATTGACCATTTGAAACATATTTTCAAGTTTTTCTTGCGACTGATAAGGCAACTGAATATAATGATCGGGAATGTACTTATAAAATATCCCACTCACATATTTCTGATTGGCAATAAATAGCAGCTGAGTTTCATATTCTCTCGAAAACTTCAATTCAGGATTGCCCTTAACTGATGAATATATATTTATTTTCGACACATCACCACTCAAAGCCCAATAAGGGGGATAATTTATATCTGACGAGAAAGAAAATTGGACAATTCTTTTAGGGTTGCAAGTATAAGTGACATTAGCATTTACAAATGGTTCAAAATCGTTCCAAAGAGTCCTCTTTTCGCCCATCTTATCCACCAATGCTTTGTAGTAATTAGCAGATACAGAAAGTTGAGTAGACAGTTTTTCACCAAACGATTTAGAGACTCCGACAAACAACGAAGCTGAATATTCCTTTTGTCTGGTATCACTTATTGAGTCGATGGTAAAACTATCCGGATTTTTATAATAGTCGTACTTATTGTCATTCTTTGACATCGAAAAATTAGCGCCATAATTAATCTTCCATGCTTCTTTCAGTGTAACAGAATGATTGGCAAAGAGAATTATTTTGTTTATTTTCTGTTCCGTTTCGGCTTTGAAAGACGACTGTAAGGTATTATCGGACAAATAATCATAATACTTATCTGTCGAAGGATCCCGATAATATGTATAGTCCAATCCAAAGAGGAAGTCTTTATGAGAATTATATTCCAGCTTTATATTATGCAAATAATCATTTGCTTTTTTATCGCTCTGCGATCTTATATCTACATAAGGATCAGCATCTTTCAAAAAGATAGTATAAGAAACAGGGTTATTTTTCGAATCCTCTAAATCATTTGTATAAACGGCACTTATTTTATCCTTATTTTTCAAAGAATATCCTAAACCGAACCGAACATTTATCTTTTTATTCTCTATAGTCGATCTGTTTTTTTGAGATATATCATATTTATGACCAGCAAACTTATGTATAGCAAACATATCGTTGCTCCACAGGTTTCTGGATTTATACACTCCAACGGTTAAGTCACTACTAAAAGCTGATTTTGCATAAAGTAAATTTCCTCGGGCACTATAACCTTCATAGAAAGCCTGTCTGTACTCTAATGTACCCTCGCCTTGCAGCGCTGACAAACCGATTATTTGCTCATTGAAGATTACATTTATAGCTGCACCCCTTACATTATATTGAGGAGGAGCACTATACATCACCTCTATATTTGCTACTCGCGAAGGAGGTGTAGATTTCAGTAAATTAATAAGCTGTTCCGTACTCAGACTTGTTTTTTGTCCATTAATAAGAATTGTAAACTTTGAAGCTCCTACCAACTGAATATTATCACCCATCCCCATTATCCCCGGCACATTATGTAAAGCTTCGAAAGCGTTAGACACGGCTTTGTCTTTTATCAACAGAGGTGCATCGTAGATTAGTTTTCCTTCTTTTGCCTTAACAATCGGTCTTTCGCCCTTTATAACAATTTCGTTCAGGCTCTTATCCAAAGACCTTAAGATGAAAGGTGGCAGTTCCAAATTAGTATTATCAATTGCTACAGTATGGCTCTCTGTTTCATATACCATATGCCGTATAGTCAATATATAATTTCCTGTCGATAAGTTGGAAAACAGGATACTCCCCCCATCTCCCGAAATTACGGTTTTCATAGACAAACTATCCTGTACGCTTCTAAGAATACAAGTGGCGGCCGCAACAGGCTGATTAGATTCATCCATAATAATACCGGACAAAGAATAGCTTTGTGAATAAACAAAAGATGAAATAAAAATAAAAAATACCAATAATTTTGCTTTCATAGTTGCTCTTAAATTATTTATGCAAACCGAAGACTTAGTCTCTAAGAAAGATTCTCTTTGTGTGTCTCGAAGTGGAGTAACTTTAACTAAAAAGTAACGAAAGTTACACTTCTCAATCGTTTTTTACTTGTTACTTTTAACACTATTTCTTAAAAGAGATTTTCTTTATAGATAAAGTCTAGAAAATAGCATAGCTGACTCTCATGTCTTGCATAAAACAGAATTTAGATAGTTGATTTGCATTATTTTTCAAAAGCAAAACTAAGGATAATACAAGAACAAGTATGTTTTCGTTCTGCTATTTAGTGTTACCGAGTGTTATCAAAAGAAAAATTCAAAACTATAGAAACAGCCATTTCTGGGGTTTTTAGTTAAAATACACATTAATATATATATAAACAAATAGGTTATAAAAGTTTTTATTCTGATTTTTCAAAACAAAATGACTACTTTTGCGGTTCAATAAAAAACTTTTATCCGTACCGATTATAAGAAATTAGTACAGATGCTTAAAGATAAGCCTTACATATATGCATAAAAATTTAGTCATAGTCGAGTCTCCGGCAAAAGCCAAAACAATAGAAAAGTTTCTTGGAAAAGATTTCAAGGTAATGTCCAGCTATGGACATATCAGAGATCTGAAGAAAAAGGATTTGGGAATAGATCTGGAGAATGACTATACACCGATATACGAAATACCGAGCGACAAAAAAAAGGTTGTAGACGAGCTTAAGAAAGCAGCTAAAGAAGCAGATATAGTTTGGTTGGCTTCCGATGAAGACCGTGAGGGAGAAGCCATATCGTGGCATTTGTATAAGACCTTAAAGTTGGACGAAAAAAAGACGAGAAGAATTGCATTTCATGAAATCACAAAAGACGCAATACTTCATGCAATAGAGAATCCTCGTAAAATAGACGTGAACCTCGTAGATGCGCAACAGGCAAGAAGAGTGCTCGATCGTATTGTCGGATTTGAGCTATCGCCCGTATTGTGGCGTAAAGTAAAACCGGCACTATCGGCAGGACGTGTACAGTCTGTAGCCGTAAGGCTCATTGTAGAGCGCGAACGCGAAATACAAGCATTCCAGACAGAAGCATCCTATAGAATTACGGCTATTTTCTCAAAAAAAGAGAATGGAAATGTTTCTGAAATAAAAACAGAGCTCAACAAAAGGCTAAAAAGTAAGCAGGAAGCCCTTGATTTTCTCGAGAAATTGAAAGAAGCCAATTTCACTGTCGAAGATGTGGAAACAAAGCCAATGAAAAAATCACCGGCTGCACCGTTCACCACTTCTACCCTTCAGCAAGAGGCGTCACGCAAATTAGGTTTTCCCGTATCATTAACGATGATGGTAGCCCAAAAGCTATACGAATCAGGAAAAATCACATACATGCGTACCGACTCCGTAAATCTGTCCGGCTTAGCTATAAACACAACTAAAAGTGAGATAGAAACTATATACGGAAAACAATATTCGAAAGTACGTCAGTTCTCTACTAAGAGCAAAGGAGCACAAGAGGCGCATGAGGCCATCCGCCCTACTTATATGTCTGAGCATACTGTATCGGGAACCGCACAAGAGAAAAAGCTGTACGACCTTATATGGAAAAGGACTATTGCTTCGCAAATGGCTGATGCTGAATTAGAAAAAACTACCATTACAATAGGCATATCCAATAATACAAATCTCAAATTCTCTGCAGTAGGAGAAGTTATTAAGTTTGACGGATTCTTACATGTTTATCTGGAAGGAACGGACGAGGAAAACATAGACAGTGAGACAAGCCTGTTGCCTGCCGTTAAGATAAAAGAGGCAATGGATATGCAGGAAGTGACTGCTATGGAACGGTTTACTCAACGCCCGAGCCGCTACAGTGAGGCTGCTTTGGTTCGAAAACTGGAAGAATTGGGGATAGGCCGTCCCTCAACCTATGCACCGACCATCTCTACTATCCAGAATCGTGAATATGTAGAAAAATCGAATATTGAAGGTACCGAGCGCAAATACAATGTCCTTATCCTGAAAAAAGATAAAATCTCAGACACCGAAAAAACAGAAATAACAGGTACTGACAAAGGAAAATTGATCCCTACCGATACAGGTATGGTAGTAAACGATTTTCTTACAGAATACTTTCCGGGAATACTCGATTATAACTTTACAGCAAATGTAGAAAAAGAATTTGACCAGGTTGCCGAAGGTGAAGAAAACTGGACAAAGCTCATTGATAAATTTTACAAAGTATTCCATCCCGTTGTAGAGTCGGCAACGAATATGCAAACCGATCACAAGATAGGGGAACGCATCTTGGGAGTAGATCCTAAATCAGGACGACAGGTTTCTGTTAAAATCGGACGATTCGGTCCAATGGTGCAAATAGGCACACAGGAAGAAGAAGAAAAGCCTAAATTTTCGGGACTTCAGAAAACACAGTCCATAGCTACTATCACACTCGAAGAGGCGTTGAAGTTATTCGAACTACCCCGTTCGATAGGCGAATATGAAGATAAGGATGTGAGTGTGGGTACAGGTCGATTTGGCCCTTACATCAAGCACGACGGAAAGTTCATATCTCTACCTAAAGGATACGATCCTTATGAAGTAAGTATTGAAGATGCAGTTCCTTTGATAGAAGACAAACGAAAAAAGGATGCGGAAAAAGTCATCAAAATATTTTCAGAAGATACAGACTTGCAAATACTGAATGGGAGATATGGTCCATATATAGCCTATAAAAAAAGTAATTATAAAATACCGAAAGGTACAGCTCCGGAAAGTTTGGATCATGAGGCTGCTATGCAAATAGTAACAGAAACCGATACCAAAGCCGGAAGCAAAACTAAAACCAAAGCAAAAGGTAAAAAGAAATAGAAACACCTCCTCTGCAAAACTTTTATAAATACATTACGATATGAGTAAATTCTTAGGGAGGATATTTGGCTACAAAGCATTTAAAATAACAATGCCTATATTAGACTTACTTCTAATACATGGGGCATATATACTTTCTTTTTACATACTAAAGGATTCTCTCGATAATTTCTGGATCAACTACCAGTCTTATTGGGCTATATTACCATATATAATCATAAGCTTTATCCTACTCGAACATATTTTTGAACTGGATAAACCCAAAGACTTCTCTTTCTTTGGGAATGCTTATACCGTAATACTTACAATAGGCTCGTTATTATTTATAACGATGGCCATAAGCTTCTTCTTCCGAGAATTTGCCTTTCCCCGCAGTATACTTTTACTAAGCTCCAGCATTCAGATATTGGCAATCACTCTTTTACACCTGATTGCAAACCGTTCCTATTTCAAAGTCAATAAAGGAAAGTCTGTATTGGTTATTGGATATGAAAAATCGGCTCAGGCACTTGCCTATAAACTATTAGAATCGAGAGGTATGTGGTCTCATATAAAGCATGTGTGTGCACCCGATTATCCGAAAATGTACGAACTGATAGACGACTCAGATATAACTTTTCTTACCGAAGACGTAAACGAGATAGACAAACAAAGTATTCTTTTCTACTGTGTAGAAAGAGACTATACTGTTCTTTATCAGCCCAAGAATTCTGAAATACTTCAATTCAACGCTAACTTCTTGCAAATAGACGACTCTCCCGTATTGGATGTAAGAGAACTTGGATTATCACCTGGTAGTGAGACCATAAAACGAATTGTAGACGTAGTATTAGCTAGTATTGCTTTTGTAGTGTTCATTATTCCTATCGTCATTATTTATCTGATATTGAAGATAGGTGGAGGCTCTGCGTTTTATGTACAAGAAAGAGTTACCCGCGACAATAAAGTTTTCAAGATATATAAGTTCAGGACTATGGTAAAAAATGCAGAAGCCATGTCCGGCCCTGTTCTGGCTACCGAAGTAGACAAACGTATAACCAAGATCGGACGCATCCTCAGAGCTACACGCCTCGACGAAATACCTCAGGTTTACAATATACTTATAGGAGATATGAGTATTGTCGGTCCCCGTCCCGAACGGCCTTTTTTTGTAGAACAATTCAACAAAGAGATGCCCGAATATAACCTACGCCACAGGGTTAAAGCAGGGCTAACCGGTTTGGCTCAGGTACAGGGAAAATACAATACTTCGGTAAAAGACAAATTGAAATATGATCTTCTATATATAAATGGCTATACTCTGGCTTTAGACCTTAAGCTGGTTATGCAAACCCTGAATATACTACTGCGGATGAGCAGTACAGAAGGGGTTAAAGAAGTATCGGAACTAGAAAAAGAAATTGAAAATCTAACAAGACGCTAATACAACTTCATAATGAGTAATTTCCACGAACTAATAAAAAAACGCCGCAGTATAAGAAAATTCACAGAAGAGCCAATCAGCCCGGAGGATGTAGAATCTATTCTAAAAGCCGCATTAATGTCACCATCTTCAAAAAGTACAAATCCATGGCAATTCGTATTAGTAGAAGATAAAGAAATATTAGAGAAATTATCTTATTGCAAAAAATCGAGCAGTAAACTTATTGCAGGTTGTGCTTTAGCTGTTGTCGTACTGGCAGATCCTCTATCCAGCGATGTATGGATAGAAGATTCTTCTATAGCTTCCATCATGATGCAATTGCAAGCCGAAGACCTCGGACTAGGTAGTTGTTGGGTACAGGTACGGGAGCGTTATACTGCAGAAGATACCCCTTCGGAAGAATATGTAAGACTATTATTAGATATTCCCTTACAACTACAAGTATTGTCTGTAATTGCATTCGGACATAAGGCACAGGAAAGATCTCCTTTTGATGAAGAAAAATTACAGTGGGAGAAAATTCATATAGGCAAGTTTAATATAAATCAATTAACAGATTAATTTATGGCCTCTACATCAAATAAATCAAATGATCGCCTTTCGTATGGCATCACTATCTTAATTTTTGGAATATTATTCTTATTAGATAAAATAGGATTTTTAGACAAGATACCTTATGCTGAAAAACTGATAAGTGTCGGTGTATTTTTCCTGATTGGGGGCGTTGTATTTTTATGCACCCAGCCAAAAAAAGTGTTAGGCTGGATATTTCTGGGAATTGGTATATTATTAAATGCCGATCTGTTTTTCGGTTGGATGAGTAATTATTCAAATCTAATCGTGCCATTAGGGTTAATTATTGCCGGTGTAGCAATGGTACTAACATCTAAAAGGAAAGACTGATGAAAGTAGTATTTATAGGTGCGGGAAATGTAGCTACCAATCTGGCTAAAGCTCTATTCCTAAAATCGTTCGACATCGTACAGATATATAGCCGTACTACAGAGGCTGCTACAGCACTAGCAAAAGAAGTAAATGCTGAGCCGGTAACAGACCTTCCGCTTGTTTCGGCAGACGCCGACCTTTATATATTTTCGCTTAAAGACTCTGTTCTGGAAGGAGTAGCATCGCAAATACCATCTAACTCCGGACTATGGGTTCATACTGCCGGAAGTATTTCCCTAGATGTTTTGTCAAACTACACATCTCACTATGGTGTATTATATCCATTCCAAACCTTTAGTAAAAATAAAACAATAGATTGGACAGATATCCCCATTTTCATAGAAGCTTCTGACAGTCATAGTTTAAGTATAATAAGAGATATTGCCCAACAATTGTCTGACAAGGTAGATACATTAGTCTCTGATGAGAGAAAACTGTTACATCTTGCAGGAGTTTTTGCATGCAACTTTGTCAATCATATGTATTCTATTTCAAAAACATTTTTAGATAAAATCAATCTGCCTTTCGAAGTCTTACTACCTCTGATAAACGAAACTGCGAAAAAGGTGCATACCATGTCACCTCAGGAGGCTCAAACAGGCCCGGCACTTCGCTATGACGAAAATGTAATAGAAAAGCATTTACATCTGATAGAAGACGACAAGATCAAAGAAATATATAAACTCCTGAGTGAGAATATACACAGAATGTCCAAATAAAAACTTTATGAGTACAATTAATTACGACCTAAACAAGATAAAATCATTTATATTCGATGTGGACGGAGTATTATCACCCGATTCTATCCCCTTGTCGCCCGAAGGAGAACCCATGCGAATGGTAAATATAAAAGACGGATATGCTATAAACCTGGCTGTAAGACACGGCTATGGCGTTGCCATTATAACAGGAGGAGACACAGAAGCTGTACGCCTAAGATTTGCTCGTCTGGGCATAAAAGATATTTATATGAAGTCGAGAATAAAAATTACTGATTTCAACGATTATATCCAAAAGACAGGGTTCAAGCCTGACGAAATAATGTATGCCGGAGACGACCTGCCCGACTATCACGTTATGCAGTCGGTTGGTTTATCTGTAGCCCCTGCGGATGCAGCACACGAAATAAGAGCGATAGCAAAATACATATCTCATTGCAAAGGGGGACATGGTGTTGCCCGCGATGTAATAGAGCAGGTGATGAAAGTTCAAGGCAAATGGATGAAAGAAGAAGCCTTTGGTTGGTAGCTTTTAGTTTGGTGCTTTTGTGTATAAATAAGCAGCAATAAAGATAAACACAATGTTAGGTACCCATACCGCAAGCATAGGCGACATAGTGCCTGACACGGCAAATGAAGAACTTACGGTTTGAAATAAGATATATGATACGCTGAGCAACAAACCAATACCAATATTAAGTCCCATCCCTCCTTTTATTTTACGAGCAGAAAGAGACGCACCTATTATAGTAAGGATAAATGCTGAGAAAATAGATGCAAAACGTTTGTGATACTCTATCTCAAATTGAGTAATACTGACATCTCCAACATTTGACAACCCCTTCTCTTTTTGTCGCTGAATATACTTATAAAGCTGAGGAGTAGTCATTTGTTCAAAGTCGTTTACTGAAACAAGGAAGTCGCTCGGCACTACATTAATAGTTGTATCCAGTTTCGTTCCGGCAGTTATAACCTCTTTCATTCCTTGAAATTCACGTATTGAATAGTTATTCAACGTCCAATGATATGCACTATCATATTCGATGCGAGATGCAAGAAGTCTCGATTTTAGTTCTTTACCATCGAAGCTATCAAGAGATACATTCGTCCCTTTTTTTGTTTTATTGTCGAAACTCTCCATAAAGAGAATAACACCCTTATCTACCTGTAAATGAACTCTTGTAGCATATTCTACACTCTTATCTTTTACATATTTGTTTTGAAAATTGATACGGGTTACATTTGCCGGAGGTATTATGAAGCTACTTAGAACAAATGAAAACAGAGCCACTATTCCCGCTGATATCATATATGGCTTCATCAGCCGCTTAAAACTCATTCCGTTAGATAGCATAGCTATGATCTCAGAATTATCAGCAAGTTTAGATGTAAAGAAGATAACAGCTATAAACACAAAGAGAGCGCTGAACAGATTAGTATAATAAGGAATAAAATTGAGATAATACTCGAAGACAATAGCACTCAAAGGAGCCTTCTTATCAAGAAATTTATCTAGCTTCTCGTTAATATCAAATACTACAGCAATAGATATAATAAGCATAATGGAAAACACGTAAGTTCCCAAAAACTTTTTAATAATATACCTATCCAGTATTGATAATAATTTCATCTGCTTCCTATTAGCTTATACAATTATATTCTTCGCGATACATTTTCAATAACAGATTTCTTCCATTTAGTAAAATCACCGGCAATAATATGTCGACGGGCTTCCTTTACCAACCACAAGTAAAATGCCAAATTGTGAATAGAAGCTATCTGCAACGCCAATATCTCATTTGTAATAAACAAATGACGAAGATATGCTTTTGTATATAAAGAATCAACAATAGACGCGCCATTCTCTTCCACAGGAGAAAAATCGTTCGCCCATTTCTTATTTCGCATATTCATTATGCCATCACGTGTGAAGATTTGGCCGTTGCGCCCATTACGTGTAGGCATAATGCAGTCGAACATATCCACCCCTCTTTCTATTGCTTCTAGCAAATTAGCAGGAGTGCCAACCCCCATCAGATAACGAGGTTTGTCCTGAGGCAATATTTCATTCACCACCTCTATCATTTCATACATCTTTTCAGTGGGTTCGCCGACCGCTAAACCGCCGATTGCATTTCCGTCTGCACCCTTCGATGCCACGTTTTCTGCTGCACGCTTACGCAAATCGGAATATACACAACCTTGTACTATAGGAAAAAGAGTCTGTTTATATCCATACTCACACTCCGTTTCATTGAAGCGGGTTAAGCAACGGTCGAGCCACCTCTCGGTGAGATCCAATGACTTTTTCGCATAATTATAATCCGCATCACCGGGAGTACACTCATCAAAAGCCATAATAATATCGGCTCCTATTACCCGCTGAATATCCATTACAGATTCAGGAGTAAAGAAGTGTTTCGAGCCGTCTATATGAGAGCGAAATATGGCTCCTTCTTCAGTCAACTTTCTGTTTTCAGCTAACGAAAATACCTGAAAACCTCCACTATCGGTCAATATGGGTTTGCTCCAACCGTTAAACTTGTGAAGTCCTCCTGCCTGCTTCAAAATATCAAGCCCGGGACGTAAGTATAAATGATAAGTGTTTCCTAATATAATCTGAGCTTTTATATCGTTTTCCAGCTCTGTCATATGTACAGCCTTCACCGCCCCTTGTGTGCCAACAGGCATAAAGATGGGAGTTTCTATCTGTCCATGATCTGTTGTTATTATTCCTGCTCTAGCCTTCGAATGGCTATCGGTATATTGAAGTTTAAAGTCCATTACAAGTTTCTCAAATTTGAGTAGTTTTTGGCTGTTCCGATTCTTCCGATTCCTCTTTCCTTATCAAATCTTTGAGCTGAACAACTACAATAGATGTCTTATTCTTCTTCAATACGGTAAACTGATATCCTTCAGCTTCAAGTTTATCGTGGGTATTTGGAATTCGTCCAAATTTATCTATCAGATAACCGGCAAGGCTATCATACTGCTTGTCTTTATCAATAGAGTGAGGAAGTTCGTCATTAATATCAGAAATGGCTGCGGTGGCAATTACCGAATATGTATATTCTCCTGTTTGTTCTACAAAAGGGATCTCATTGTCATATTCATCCTGTATTTCGCCAACAAGCTCTTCCAGAATATCTTCCATCGTAATAACACCTTCTACCCCACCGTACTCATTCAGCACTACGGCTATTTGCTGATGTTTTACCTGAAATTCTTTCAATAATTGCCCTATGCGCTTGGTTTCAGGAGTAAACGATACAGGACGTACAATAGAGCGTATGTCGACAGTGCCGCTTACACGCATCTTTTTCAGAATATCTTTGAGGTGAACTACTCCGATTGTATTGTCTATACTATCTTCGTAGCATGGGATACGAGAATAACCTTCTTCTATAACAAACTCCAGAGTCTGTTCATTATAGTCATTCACGTCAATAGACACGACTTGCGTACGAGGAACCATTACCTGACGAGCGGTACGTTCCGAAAAATCGAAAGCATTTTGTATTATATCGAACTCGGTTTCATCTACCCGTCCGCTTTCTTTAGCCTGATCGACCAGATAACGTAACTCATCGCTACTATAAGCCTCTTGTTCAGAAACAGTATGCAATCCCACTGCTTTGAGAACAAGGTTTGCGATACCATTGAGCAACCATATAGCAGGCCGACAAACCCAATAGAATGCATGAAGCGGATAGGCAACAGCAAGAGTTGTTTGTTCCGAACGCTGTATGGCTAGGGATTTAGGTGCCAATTCACCTAATACGATATGAAGGATAGTTATTATAATAAATGCTGTAGCCAAAGAAATAAATGACAAAGTACTAGGTTCCAATGTGATACTAAATACAGCAATCAATTCTTTGATAATTTTCGATACCACAGGTTCTCCAATCCACCCTAAAGCAAGGCTGGAAAGAGTGATACCAAACTGAGTTGCAGCAAGGTAGGAGTCTAAGTGAGTAACAATATGCTTAGATAGTACTGCTGTACGGCTTCCGCCCTGAGCACGTAATTCTAATTGAGAAGATCTTACTTTTACAATGGCGAACTCGGCCGCCACAAAAAAACCATTAAAAAAGACAAATAATAAAGTAACTAATATTGATAAAAAAATGTCCATATTTCAATATGAATGATAATGATGCAAAGATAATATAATTGTGTTTTCCTTTAACAAAAAACTATCTAAACAATAATATTTTAGATATATTTCAGATATTGAGTTCTAAAAATAAATTATCCTGTAGGAGTTGTGCTTCCCTCTGTACATCTAATAGGGGGCAACCGTAAACGAAATGTGAGCTAAAGAAGCTTTATCTTGTCCAAGTTAAGGCTAACTTCATTCCGGTCGGCTAAGAATCTGATTACATACGTTATATCTTTCGAACTATGATCAGGTAATGCATTTACAACACTACTTAAAGAGAGTTCTCCTGTTGCCAATAGTTCTTTTATAGAAGACGCCAATCGTTTATATTTTTCATTTGTAATTCCTGCATCTCTCTTCGCCAGACAAACATCACATTGTCCACATTCTTCTGTTTCATTTTCTCCAAAATAAGAAAGTAATATCTGACTGCGACAGCGTTCTATTTGTTCGGCGTAATGATTCATTGCTCCGATACGCTTTTCGAAACGATCTTTTCGATCTTCGTTAACCACTTGAGGGATTGTTAAGAACTTACTCTCTACGCGAGGACGAGCATATGCGATCAAAGGTGTTTTCTTGTGAGGAATATAATCTATAATATTACGCTTAGACAATACTTTAAGGCTCTCGTATACTTCTTTTCTTGTTTTACCAACCCTTTGTGCAATCTCAGCTTCGTCGATAGTAGTATAGTTCGTAAACAAACCTGTATAAAGCCTCAGTATTGTATTTACAAGCAGCTCTATATCTTTATCGAAATTGTAATGATATAATTCGTCTCTGTAGATAGAAAAAATAAGCCTCGACTTGTTGTCAACCTCATCTGTGTACTCTATATAGCCTGCCAGATCGAGTATCTTAAGAGCATTATGTGTAGGTAAAAGCGGAAATTTATACGTTGCACAAAATTGACGGATATTGAAATCGAAAATCATACTAAGTCCAAAACCTTCGGCAACCTGAAAAAAATATGCAAGGCTATCATAAACAGTAGAAATGAATTCTCTATCGGGAAATTCGTCTCTAATTCGTTTTTTCAGTTTAGTACCATCATTTTTTTCATATAGTATAACAGCATAAGACTTCTTTTCGTCACGCCCGCCCCGCCCTGCTTCCTGAAAATACTCCTCTATGGAATTGGGCAAGTCCGTATGAACAACTAACCTTACATCAGGCTTATCTATCCCCATGCCAAAAGCATTAGTACATACAATAATCCGCACATCGTTACACTTCCATGCGTTTTGCTTTTTTATTTTATCGGCACTACTAAGCCCTGCATGATAGAAATCGGAAGAAAGACCGTTCTGAACAAGTAAATCAGAGATTTCCTTCGTACGCTGACGGCTACGAACATACACTATTGCTGTTCCTTTTACTTTTCTAAGCAGTTTAATTAACTCTTCAGGTTTATTCTCTGTAGTACGGACAATATAGCTCAGATTTTTCCTTTCAAAGCTTTTCCTGAAAACATTTTTCTCTTTAAACCCGAGTCGTTCCTGGATATCTTCAATCACATTTTGCGTTGCTGTGGCTGTAAGAGCTAATACGGGAACATTGGGTAAATACTGTCTGATATCAGCTATCTTAAGATAGGAAGGACGAAAATCGTAGCCCCATTGCGATATACAATGAGATTCGTCTACCACCAGCAAACAAACTTTCATATCCTTAAGCTTACTCAAAAAAAGCTGAGTAGCAAGTCTCTCGGGAGATACATATAAGAATTTGAAATCGCCGAAAATAGCATTTTCCAACGTGGTTATAATTTCCTGTCGGGTCATACCCGAATAGACAGCCAAAGCCTTAATATTTCTCTCCCGAAGATTGTCCACCTGGTCCTTCATCAAGGCAATAAGAGGTGTAACAACGATACAAATACCCTCCATCGTCATTGCAGGCACCTGAAAAGTCAACGATTTACCTCCTCCTGTAGGCATCAGCCCCAAGGTGTCTTTTCCATTACTTATGGAATGTATAATATCCTCTTGCAACGGACGAAAGTCGCTGTAACCCCAGTATTGTTTGAGTATTTTGTGATAGATATCCATTTAACGATTTAAATGAGCCAATATAAAAAGCGAGCCAATATGCCAATGATTAAAAATAATAAATACATTGGCACATTGGCACGTGAAGATATTAATATATAATAATCAGTTCTTCATTGGACGGATTTCTATTTTAGTATTCACTTCCTTCAAAGCATTACCAATTTTTTCCTGATCGAATTCCGACATATGATATGGATACAGCACTTTTGGCTGCACCTTTTTTACTGCATCTACAAACATTTCATCATTCATTGTATAAGGCAGATTTTTAGGCATAAAAGCAATATCTATTTTACCTTTCAAACTATCCATTTCAGGAATGTTTTCCGTATCGCCAGCTACATATATTCTTTTATCTCCAAATGTAAAGATATACCCATTGCCCCGGCCTTTAGGATGATACGCCTCTCCGTCAGGCTTTTTGTTGACAATATTGTATGCCGGAACAACATCTATTGCAATATCACTCCACGCGGTTTTGTCTCCATTTTTTACTACATCTCCATATCCAAGAATCTCATTACAAACTTTAGATACAATAAAATGAGTATCAGACTTTCTTACAGCATTAATCGCTACAGTATCTAAATGATCGGCATGCTCGTGAGTAAGAATAATAAGATCAGCCTTTAGTAATCTCGAGTAATCTGCTACTTGGGAATACGGATCAACATGAATAATCTTTCCTGCATAATCGAAGATAAGAGAACCATGTCCGACAAGTGTCACAGCCAAACTACCTTTGTTTGTCTCGTAAATATCCGACTTGATATACTCTGTCTGTTCCATTTGTAAAGAATCTTTACCTTTACTATCTTCCATAGCCTTAGACTTATTGCCACAGGCTGAGAAAATAAACAAAACAATAAATACGGGTAATAAGTTTCTCATAAGCTCATAGTTTTATAATATTCTAATTACACTAATTGGCCTGTATCTATATCTTTTACATACAACTGTATATTTATCTTTCCATTATGCACATTCTCTTCCAGAGTGTAACAAATATCAAATGGCTCTCCACTTTTCACTTTATCAAAACTGTCTCCTTGTCGAAAGGCTATACCGTTAACTGGCGTTGCACAAGAATCATCTATCATCTCCAATTTGAGATGAACATTATCTTTTCCTACAAGTTTACTTGTTCCATAATCCATAACGTTGCACGAAACGAATATAGGATTCAGATTTTCAGGGCCAAAGGGGGCGAAGCTTTTCAGGTCTTCTATAAAAGTGCTATTTATATCTTTGAATTTAAGTTCGGCATCTATCAATATCTGAGGACGCATCATTTCCGGAGCTATCTTTTCCACAGACATTTCATCGAAACGGCGTTTAAATTCTGCGAGATTTTCCTCTTTCAAAGAAAGACCTGCAGCATAGGTATGCCCACCAAAATTCTCCAATATATCTTTACATGCTTCTATAGCTTTATAGACATCAAATCCCATGACAGAACGAGCCGAGCCTGTTATTAACCCATGAGATTTGGTCAGCACAACAGCTGGGCGTAAATATTTTTCGGTAAGGCGGGATGCCACAATACCAATAACACCTTTATGCCAATTTTCATTATAGATAACAATACTCTTTTTCTTTTTCATATCCACTGTTTCGTCTATGAAAAGGATAGCCTCATCTGTTATCCGCTTGTCTAATTCGCGGCGATTATCGTTATAATGATCAATATTTGCGCTTTTCTCGCGGGAGTCTTCAATGGTGCTAGCTAAGAGCAAATCAACAGCTTCTTTACCTTTCATCATACGCCCCGAAGCATTTATCCGTGGACCTATCTTGAAGATAATATCATTGACAGTAATGCTTTTATAAGTCAGCCCGCAAATTTCGATGATTCCCTTAAGCCCCAGACTGGGATTAGAATTTATTTGTTTCAGCCCAAAGTAGGTTAAAACCCGATTCTCTCCCGTAATGGGAACAATATCGGAAGCCACACTCACTGCCACCAGATCAAGTAAATCTGTCAATTCTGAAAAGTCTATTTTATTATTTTGAGCTAATGCCTGCACTAATTTGAAGCCAACTCCACAACCTGAAAGGTGTTCGTAAGGATACGTCGAATCTACACGTTTAGCATCTATGACCGCAACAGCATCGGGAAGAATATCATCGGGCATATGATGATCTCCAATAACAAAGTCTATTCCTTTACTCTTTGCATATGCTACTTTTTCTACAGCCTTGATACCACAATCTAAAGCAATAATCAGCTTCACTCCGGTTTCTTCGGCATAATCAATTCCTTGCTCTGATATACCATAGCCTTCATCGTAACGATCGGGAATATAATAATCGAGATTAGTAGTAAATTTCCTCAAAAATTTATAGACTAATGCAACAGCTGTAGTGCCATCTACATCATAGTCTCCGTATATTAATATACGTTCCTTTTGCCCCAGAGCTTTTTCTATTCTTTTGATAGCCTTATCCATATCAGGTAGCAAGAAGGGATCGTGTAAATCTTTCAGACTCGGATGAAAGAATTTGTTAGCTTCTTCTACTGAATATATTCCTCTCTGTATCAAGAGCTGGCAAAGAACAGGACTAACGCCTAATTTCTTAGCAAGCTCATCTCTCTGCTCTTTTTGCTGGGTTGTTAGGTCTTCGTAATTCCATTTGTAAATCATTATATATAGTTTTTCTTTCTTCTTTCTTAGACAAGCCGACAGATATTTCTGTAGTCAATAATCAGTAATATTAAACAATCAGCTTGGTTGTAATATGCATTTAGCAACAATAAGTGCGCATATTACGAATATGTAAAGATAATATATATAACTGAAATCACTGTGTCTGATTTTATTTTTTATTAGCAATAATACTATAATAATTTATAAAGTAATATGATATATTAACCTATCGATACTTAGGTTTTTCATTTAATATTACTAGCTTTCAATCCTTTTATTACAGAAGAAGTAAACCCAGCATGCTCCATCTCATTCAATCCTTTAATGGTAATACCTCCCGCTGTGGTTACCTTATCTATTTCAGCTTCGGGATGATCGCCCGTAGCTTCTAACAACTCTATTGCGCCCCGCAGAGTTTGCAACACAGCCTTTTTCGCCTGTGCTGGATATACTCCCATTTCTATACCACCTTCCATAGAAGCTCTTATATAACGAAAAGCAAAGGCGATACCGCAAGAAGTAAGAGAAGTAATGGCCGGAATCATCTTTTCCTCTACAAACTCAGCTTTACCCAATAGGGAAAATATACGAAACACCTGATTTTGTTGATTCTTATCAGCCTGTTGTGAAGCTATATAAGTCATACTTTGCCGAACAGCAATTGCAGTATTAGGTACTACTCTGAAAACAGGCTTGTTCGGGGATGTCCATTGCTGAAGCTGAGCAAGAGTAACCACAGCAGCCACAGATACTATTAGTTGATCGGAATTTGACAGTGAAGAATTATGCGTTTTCAATACATTTTCAACATTCCATGGCTTTACTGCTATTATAACAACGTCAGCATTAGACAAAGAAGTGTAATCATCTACCACTATATTCAGACTATCGCTTACAGCCTTCAGCCTTGGAACATTTTCACCTCTATGATCTATCACTGTAATATTCTGAGGTTCTACACTACCGCTAACAACTAATCCTGAAGCTATTGCCCCACCCATATTGCCGGCACCTATAATTGTTATTTTCATCTATTTAGCTTTTGTTTAAAATCTGTTCAATATAATTTTTCAGTATAATAGCATGATTATGCTCCAGCTCTTTAGAAGCATATAAGAGTGTAACAGTCTGACGATTCTTTATTGTATCTATAAACCTTTTCATAGCATCAGACTCACTAAGTTCCTTATTGTATAAAGCAACAAAACTATCCCAGTTAGCTTCTACGTTTTGATGAAACCATTTCCTCAATTCGGGAGATGGGGTTATATCCTTTGCCCATAAATCATAATGCATATACTCCTTCTTCATTCCTCTTGGCCACAACTTATCTACGAAAACCCGAAATCCATCGTCAGGCATCACTTCTTCATACACTCTTTTTAGTTTAATCTTTGTCATATCTGTTCCTCCTCATCTATTTTAATAAAACAAGCCTTTTCTATCTTTTGTTTTATTTTTTACCTATCAGTAGCTACAGTTACATCTGTAAAACATCATAATCCGATTAATCTTTTTCTGTTAAGCAAGATTATAATATATACAACATAAAGAATGAATTAAAGGTAGTAAAAATACACAAAGTTAAGACTCATACTATTTTTTGTTTAATAAATCTCAAAAAATTAGCTATCTATTACAATTTACTTACTTTTGCATAAATTTTAATTTATGCTCGATAAACTATTTAAGAAGAAAGACATATCTGTAATCCTTAACGAACCCGACTCTTCAACCAGTGGACTGAAAAGAAGTCTGTCTGCAACAAATCTTATAACTCTAGGCATTGGAGCCATCGTTGGCACCGGAATTTTTGTTATCACTGGACAAGCTGCGGCCATGTATGCAGGTCCCGCACTAACTATTTCCTTTGTTATTTCGGCACTAGGATGCGTTATGGCAGGATTATGTTATGCCGAATTTGCTGCAATGATCCCTGTTTCGGGCGGTGTATATTCCTACAGTTACACTACAATGGGTGAAGTCCTAGCTTGGTTCGTAGGATGGATTCTTATTCTCGAATACCTTTTTGCATGCTCTAGCGTTGCTGTAGGATGGTCCGGATATATGCTAAGCCTGCTGGATGGATGGGGAATCAATTTTCCCGATCAAATATCAGGAGCAACATTCGATCACCTAAAGGATGGTAGCTGGGTATGGACAGGACGTATGATAAACTTTCCTGCCGTTTTCATTGTAGCTATCGTCTCCTCTTTTCTTATAGGAGGTGTGAAGCAATCGGCCTTTGTCAACAATATAATAGTGGTTATAAAAGTAAGTGTCATCTTATTATTCATCGGCTTTGGGTTATCTTATATAGACACCTCCAACCTTGTGCCGTACATACCTGAAAACACAGGTGAGTTTGGTCATTACGGATGGAGTGGTATATTTAGGGGAGCAGCAGTAGTTTTTTACGCATATCTCGGATTCGATGCTCTATCTACAGCCGCAGGAGAGGCAAAAAACCCTCAGAAAGATATGCCTAAAGGGATTCTGATCTCCCTCCTGATATGTGCACTTCTATATATTTCGGTTACAACAGTGCTTACCGGTATAGTAAATTATAAAGAATTGAATGTAAATGCACCTATTGCCCTTGCCATAGACCGTGTTGGTGCAGGTTTAGCCTGGTTGAGCCCATTTATTAAGCTGGGTGCAATTGCCGGATTGAGCAGTGTTATATTAGTTATGATGCTAGGACAATCCCGTATATATTATTCGATATCTAAAGATGGATTACTACCTAAAACTTTCTCAAAAGTACATCCTAAACATGGAGTTCCTCATAACGCAACCATTTTCGCTTGTGTTATTACTGCATTGATAGCAGGGCTATTCCCCTTGCATGTACTAAGTGAACTCGTTTCTATAGGTACCCTCGTGGCATTCACAATTGTCTGCATATCTATTGTTGTATTAAGAAAGACTCAGCCCAACTTGAAACGTCCATTTAAAACCCCTTGGGTTCCATTCATTCCTCTGTTGGGAGCTGCCATCTGTATTATACAAATGTTATCTCTTCCTTGGAGTACATGGTCGAGGCTCATAGGCTGGTCTATACTTGGATTTATTATATATTTCACCTATGGGATAAAACACAGTAAACTAAATAACAAATAGCAAAAGCTCCGGTTGTATCCGGAGCTTTTACTATAATATCACTTATGGTAGTTCTTTGATTTTTATATTTTTGAACCACACTTCATCACCATGATCCTGTAGAAGAATATTTCCTTCTGTAGCATTTCCGAAATCAGGCCAATTCGCATACTTACTGTATGCCACCAGTGCATTCCACATCTGATTGTTGCGTTCGTATTCTATCAGTTTCACTCCGTTGAGCCAATGCTCTACTTTATTATCTTTTACTATTACCATAGCCGTATTAAACTCACCTTTTTTGAAAGGCTTATTGTCCGGGGCAGGTATCAGATCGTATAAAGCGCCTAGCTTACGGTTACCTTTCACTCCCAGTTTTGCATCAGGGTGTTTATCATCATCCAATATCTGAAATTCGCATCCGATAGAAGAACCGGCTCCTTTGTTTGTCTCCGTGTATACAAAGTATTTAATTCCACTATTAGCACCTTCAGTTATTTTGAAGTCTACTTTGATAATAAAATTCTTGTATTTGCGGGTAGTTACTATATCTCCTCCATTAGCAGATTCTCCTCCTCCGCTTTTCATTACTTTCAGAATCCCTTCTTCTATAGCCCAACCCTTAGCAGGAAAAGAAGTTAGTTTAGCCCCACGCCACCCGTCAGTGGTTTTTCCATCCCACAAGAGTTTCCAGCCTTCTCCCGTCTCTCTTGGAGAAATGGTATTTATGATGCAGTTCACCTGAGGTACATTCACCAAAGAAGGAGTTTGATACTTCTCAACATCTGTTGTACAAATATTGATATTTTTCCAACTCACAGTTTTACCCTCTAGCTCTTTTTTGCCAATAGAATGTACCTGGAGTGCGATAAAACCGCTCAAAGTCATATCATCCCATATATCAGCACAAGGGACTCCATTTAGCCATGTACGAACAGATTTACCTATGGCTTCTATACGAACCTTATTCCACACCGCATTCTTGAACGCATTCTGTGATGCAGGATTAACAGTCATAGGATATAACCATCCCCTTCTAGCCTCATCATATATTCCACCTGACCATGCTCGGGCAGAGGGATCTATCTCGAACTGATAACCATGTACCCGTCCATCCTTATATTCTTTATAACTCTGACTACGAAACTGTACTCCGGAGTTAAGCCCATCATCCACTTTGAAATCGAATTCGAGAATAAAGTCTCCATAATCTTTTTCGGTAGAAAGGAAGGTATTAGGTGTTCCCATTTTCGAAATTCCAACTATAACTCCATCCTCTATTTTATAATCAGCCTTTCCGTTCAGTTTCTTCCAGCCTTTTAGGTTTTTGCCATTAAACAGCGGCTCCCATTTTTCTTGAGCCTGTAGTCCCACGCCAATGAATAAGGCTATCGCAAACAATATTATTTTATTCTTCATCTTGAAAATTCTTTATATCTTATTTTATTACTTTTATTATTACACTATATAGAAATCTTCCCAACCTTTTCTTGGCGGTAATCCGGCTAGCATTGCATTGGCAAACTTATCGTTGGTTATCTGGTTTGTCCGGCTGTCGAAATAAAGCTTCCTGTTCAGGCGCTGAGCTATAACACCAAGAGAAAATACCTGACTAAGTGGCCCGTGTATCTCGAATGGTGAACGTGTCTTCTCTAGTCCCTGACAGGCCAGCAGGAAGTTCTCGAAATGATTGGACGGGCTTTTGGGTACTTCGGGTAGTCTGGAAGCCATTTCCTTCGCTTTCGATTCGGGTATAATAGACAGTGTACTGCCATGTGAAGCCCCTTTGAAGGTCAGCTCCTTACCATAGATGATCTTGCCGGGATTGATCTTTTGTTTCTTTATCTCTCCCACACTCGATGCAGGTATATTCGGATCTATGGCAGACTCTCCGTAACCTTCCGGCAATGGAGGCAGGTTGTCCACCCCATCGTACCATGTCACATCGCAAGCCGGCATCTCTCCTCTGGGACCGAATTTGAACAGGATGGTCGAAGACATCGGATAGAAAAAGTCGTTATGTCCTGTCAGCTTCACAGGGTTGATTTCGTATGGAAGTCCCAGTTCCAGAAATTCATGTACCGTGTCCAGTATATGGGCACCCCAGTCTCCCATAGCTCCCATGCCATAGTCGAACCAACTGCGCCATTCTCCGTAATGGTATTTCTTGTTGTATTCGTGGTAAGGAACAGCACAATTCCAGTTGATCCAGTCCAATGTCGGAGGTATAGGCTCTGCATCGGGATATTTATACATGTTCACATCCCATGTATGCCAGCGGCGGGGATTGTTCATATGCGCAGCAACGGCTGTTATGTCTTTGATGATACCTGCATCCTGCCATGCCTTGAACTGGAAGTAGTTGGCTTCGGAGTGTCCCTGATTACCCACCTGTGTCACTACTTTGGAGTATTTACGGGCTGCCTGCATCATCAGGTCGGCCTCGAGAAAAGTACGGGCCATCGGTTTCTCTACAAATACGTGCTTACCATAAGCCATAGCCATCATACAGATAGGGAAATGCGAATGGTCGGGTGTGGCTATGGCCACAGCTTCTATCTGATTGCCCATTTTGTCAAACATCTGGCGGAAATCCTGAAACTGTTTTGCCTTCGGGTATTTGGCCGTTACTTTTTGGGTATGTTTTGCTCCCATGTCTATATCGCACAGGGCTACCACATTTACCATACCTGTTTTCTCAAAATCACCGATGATCTGTTCTCCTCTGTTGCCGATGCCGACATAGGCGATGTTGATCTTTCGTGACGAACCGACAATTCTGTTATAGCTTTGGCCGGACATCGCATTAACGCCGCTTACGGCCAGACCGGCGGAGGCTAACGCCGCCGTCTTTAGAAAATTCCTTCGTGTTTGCATATGTATATGATATTAGAATATTGAAATATAAGGATTTGAATAGCACAGACTATTGCAAATGAACAAATATAATCTCTTATTTCAAAATATGTGTTCGCACACATCCTCATCACACATAGACATTAAAGATCTGCATATAAACCTCTTAAATAAAGCAAAATGTGACAAACAATTAACATGTTGTAAAACATACTATAAATTCAATTTTATTATTTTTACAGAACAGATATAGATTGGTGTTTGTTATAGAGATAAAAATTGAGAAAACAGATGAAACTAACATATATTTATCATAGTGGATTTGCAATAGAAGGAGATGGTTTTACTATTATCATAGACTACTACAAAGACACTTCTGACAATCCTAATGAAGGATTAGTACACAAAGAGCTCCTGAAAAAAGCAGGCAAATTATATGTATTAAGCACCCATTCCCATTACGACCATTTCAACAAGGAAATACTCAAATGGCAAAAGGAACGGAACGATATTATATATATTCTTTCCAAAGACATATACGACAATCAGAAAGCTGGAGATGATGCAGGTTTGTACATGAATAAACTTGAAACTTATAGAGATAGCACATTATCTATTCAGGCATTTGGTTCTACTGACCTGGGAGGTTCCTTCTTGATAAGAGTACAGGGCAAAACCATATTTCATGCCGGAGATCTCAACAACTGGCACTGGAACGAAGAGTCAACACCCGAAGAAGTGAAAGAAGCAGAAGAGTTTTATATGAATGAGCTGAATCTTTTGGCTGATAATGTTAATCACCTCAATTTAGCAATGTTCCCGATAGACAAACGGCTAGGCAAAGACTACATGAAAGGAGCAGAACAGTTCGTTAAGAGAATAAAAACTGATATCTTTGCACCAATGCATTTCAGCGAAAACGGGTATGAAAGTGCTGCGGCGTTTGCCCCGATAGCAGAAGCAAATGGGACTAAATGCATTTGCTGGATGCACAGAGGAGAAAGCATTGATTTTTAACATCATAGACAAAAAAAAACAAAAAAAAACAAAAAATAGATTATGGAAATAAAAGGACGATTTGATCATTTCAACATCAATGTAACCAATCTGGACAAGAGTATAGAATTCTACAACAAGGCTTTAGGCTTAAAAGAAGTAAGACGAAAAGAATCATCTACCGGAGCTTTCATTTTAGTATATCTCGGAGACGGAGTTACGCAGTTTTCTCTCGAACTTACATGGCTCAAAGATCACACACAACCTTATGAGCTGGGAGAAAATGAAAGTCACCTGTGCATAAGAGTAGCGGGAGACTACGACCAAATAAGAGAATATCATCGCGAAATGGGTTGCATCGCTTACGAAAATCATGATATGGGACTTTACTTCATAAATGACCCTGACGATTACTGGATCGAGGTGCTTCCTGTCAAATAATATGTAACAATATATTACAAGCCCACACTTTCACGAAGGAAATCAATCGAATCGAATATATCTTCTTTTGTAGCGGTTCGGTTGATTTCTACTTTTCCCACATCCGACAGAAAAGTGAAGTTTATTGTATCAGACTCATTTTTCTTATCGTGCTTCATATATTCGTACAATCGCTCATAGTGATCGCAGTCGAAAGGAAAGCCCTCATAGTTATCCTTTATAAAATAAACAGTCTTATACAATTTCTCTTTTGGAAACTCTGCATATTTCTGAGACAGATACAATTCGCAAATAATACCCCATGCAACAGCATAGCCATGTTGAATAGGCTTACCTATTTCATAAGACAAGCTCTCAAATGCGTGACCAATGGTATGTCCCAGATTCAGAGCTTTGCGAATACCATGTTCGAACGGGTCTATCTCTACAATACGCTCCTTCACTGCGACTGAATCGACCACTAACTGCTTCAGTTTATCATAATCTACCTCTTCTGTATCGAATGAGATGGTAGCTTTCCATTCCTTATCGCTGTCTATCAGTCCATGTTTTATCATCTCAGCATAGCCCGAAAGGAAATTTGGATGATCGAGACTACGAAAAAATACAGAATCAATCAGCACTGTCTCGGCAGGAGCAAATGCACCTATTTCATTCTTCAACCCATCGAAGTTAATGCCTGTTTTACCTCCTACAGCAGCATCCACCGCGCCCAAAAGAGTAGTAGGGATATTTATACACTTAATTCCTCGTTTGAAGCTGGCTGCGGCAAAACCTCCAATATCTGTAAGCATTCCACCTCCAAGATTGATAAGCAGCGAATGACGGGTAGCTCCATTTTCGGACAGATATTTCCAAATAGCAGACAGTTGCTCTATATTTTTGTTATTATCTCCAGCCTTTATTATTATTTTTCCCGCTTTTGCCACTTGCTCATTATTTTGAACCAGAGGATAACAAAGTTTTTCTGTATTCTCATCTGTAAGAATAAACAGCTTATCGAAAGACAGTTGGCTTAATATATATGAAAGATCCTTATTCAGATCAGTTGATTTTATTACTTTTTGCATCGTCTATAAATTCTTATTTTAACTAAAAAGTAACGAAAGTAACCGATTTCATTATATTTCTATTTATTACTTTTTAGACTCTGTTTTTATATTTTGTCTGTTTTTATATAGATAAACTTTTATTCAAAGCGAGCTCCTTCTTCAATCTTATATCCTCTTAACAACTCTTCTGCTTTCATCGCACGCTTTCCCGGAAACTGAATATCTTTAATCCGGATAGTCCCATCAGCACAGACCACATCCAAACATGATTTATTATCTGTAAGAATTGTACCAATAGTTTTCTGTGGCAACCTGTCAACAATCTCTGATACATATATTTTTACCATTTGAGGATCTTTACCCGGCATATATAATTCTGTCCAGGCAGCAGGATAAGGAGACATTCCCCGAACTAGATTATGAATATTTTTTACCGGTTTACTCCAATCTATCCGACAGGTTTCCTTAAATATTTTGGGAGCAGATTTTAGTTCAGTCTCATCTGCAAAGAAACGGGATTGGTCTATGGCATCTACTTTCTCATCTAGCAACATATCCACTGTCTCACAAACCATTTCGGCGCCTAAAACCATCAATTTATCATGAATCACTCCTGCATTATCTTCGTCTCCTATAGGAATTTTCTTCTGAAGAATAATTTTACCTGTATCTATCTCATGAGTAAGGAAAAATGTGGTAGCTCCTGTTTCTTTTTCACCATTGATAATGGCCCAATTAATAGGTGCAGCACCTCTATACTGAGGGAGTAACGACGCATGCAGGTTAAACGTACCCAAACGAGGCATATCCCATACAACTTCGGGCAACATGCGAAAAGCGACAACAATTTGTAAATCAGCGTTCAGGTCTTTCAGATCGGAGAGAAAGGATTCTTCTTTCAACTTCTCGGGTTGCAACAAAGGGAGGTTTTGTGTTAATGCATACTCTTTTACAGCGGAATATTGAATCTTATGTCCTCTCCCACTCGCTTTATCGGGCATTGTAATCACACCCACTACATTATATCCATTCTCCACAAGAGCCTTTAAGCTTTCGACAGCAAAGTCCGGCGTTCCCATGAAAACAATCCGCAAATCCCTTTTATCCATTCCTAATTCTTATTTTATACAAAAATAGCTAAAAAACACTCTCTGACAAAGATACAAAAGCGTAAAGGAGAAAAATTTCCTTTACGCTTTTCCTGTTTATTTCTTGCTTCGGAGGATTTACTTATTTAACTTATTTGTATTGAAAGGATCTTTCTTAAAAAACAGGACACGAACAAGCCACAGTATGAGAAATGTAATACAAACTATAGCTATAGTTGCGCCCGACCGCCAGATTATACTCCACGAAATAGGCTGTATATTCCACAATGCAAGAACGGTAAGCGTGGCACCGGTAAGAATTATGACAGCAGACAATACTCCAATAAATAATCTCATACTGTTTATTATTTAAATTGTTGATTATTGCAAAGATAAAAAAGTAACAGATATATACTTTCCTATCATTTCATAAATTAGATTAAAATAAATCGTCAAAATCTATTCTTCTACGAAATTCTCGGCCAATACCTCCCTATACACATCCAGAATATTAGACTTAGATATAAAGCCCAGATACACATCTTTTTGGTCTACCACAGGCAAATTCCAAGCTTTGGTTTCGTCAAAGGCTTTCATTATCGACTCCATTGTCATCCCCACCACAATGATTGCAGGAGGCGAGGTCATAAAGCGAGAAACGGAGAAGCGATTGTATAGCTCGGGTCTGAACATTATGTTACGGATATTATCTATCAGAACAATCCCCATAAAACGTTTTTTATCATCTACCACAGGGAATACATTTCGTGGCGAACGGGATATAAGTTTCACCATGTCTCCCAGTGTCATTTCGGGGTGTACTACCTGAAAATTAGTTTCTATAAGCTTTTCTATATCCATCAATGTAAGAACGGCCTTGTCTTTATGGTGAGTTATCAGCTCTCCTTTTTTAGCCAAACGCATAGAATAAATACTATGAGGCTCAAATATTTTGATGAAAACATATGAAGATATAGATACAATCATCAAAGGTAGTAATAACTCATACCCTCCTGTCAATTCGGCAATAAGGAAAGTACCCGTCAATGGGGCATGCATCACCCCTGCCATTACTCCTGCCATTCCCATAAGTGCAAAATTTTCTTCGGGAAGAAGAGGCACATAAGTTCTCAACTCGGAATGATTAAGGACAAATGCAAAGACGAAACCGGCTATACATCCTAAAAAAAGCGATGGAGCAAAAATACCCCCTGTTCCTCCAGCCCCATTTGTAGCACTGGAAGCAAATACTTTTAATAGAAGCACGGCTGATAAGAATATTATGATAGTCCACCTTGAATCTTTGAACTGAAAAAATATTGTATTATCCAACATGGCTCCATATTCTTTCGATCCGCTAATGAGAGCATTTATAGTATCGTAGCCTTCTCCATAGAGGGGTGGCAACAAGAATATAAGAACACTTAAGATGGTTGCACCTATTACAAATTTAGGCCAATAGGTCAACTTTCGAAACCGATCTTCGAACCATCCCATAGCACGTGTAAAATACAGAGACACTATACCACAAAAAAGCCCTAAAAGAATAACATATGGTATACGTTCCAAAAGGAAAGCATCGGTATGAGCATATTTAAACATAGCCGTTTGCCCCATAGTCAGATAAGAAAGAGTAGCTGCCGTAACAGAAGTTACCAACAGAGGAAGCACTGTAAACGTAGTTAGATCGAGCAATAATACTTCTACAACAAATACGAGCCCGGCAATAGGTGCCTTAAAGATGCCGGCAATAGCTCCGGCAGCACCACAACCGATAAGTAACATCAGGTATTTTTGTTCTACTTTAAAGAAGCGTCCCAAATTAGAGCCTATAGCAGATCCGGTTAATACAATAGGAGCCTCAGCCCCTACCGATCCCCCAAATCCGATAGTAACCGAACTGGCTATAATAGATGTATAGACGTTGTGTAACTTTATAAAACTCTTTCGCTGCGAAATAGCATACAAGATCTTAGTCACCCCATGACTAATATCGTCTCTGACAACATATTTTACAAATAGTCCTGCTATAAGAATACCTATAGCGGGATATATGAGATACATATAGTTTGCACCTTCTGTCAGGAAAGGGGATGTAAGAATATTTTGAATAAAGTGAATCAGACTCTTTAATATATACGCAGCCAATGCAGTAAATATACCAATAAGAAAACTCACGAACAAAACCAGTTGCTTTTCTTTCACATTCTTGGCCTTCCATACCAAGAAGTTGTTATATAGCTTTTTAAGTGTCATCTTATTTTAATTGAATCCCAAAAATATAAAAAATAAGTTACCAAAATAAATAAATCGACTATATCATCATGTTAAAAAAAGACGGTGAAGCTTATTGGCCTCACCGTCTTCAATATATTCTCAGAAAATCAACCTTTTATATAATTAACAATCCAATCTCCGACTTCGGATGTCGAATGAACTTTACCTCCGTTAAGAGATATATCTTCTGTTACCACTCCTGCATCCATAGAGGCGTCAACAGCCTTACGGATAAGCGAGCCTTCTTCATGTAAATTGAAAGCATACTCGAACATCAATGCAGCAGACAGAATAGTAGCCAACGGGTTAGCAATATTTTTTCCGGCAGCCTGAGGATAAGATCCGTGTATAGGTTCAAATACTGATGTGTGAATACCTATAGACGCTGAAGGCAACATTCCTAATGAACCTGTAATAACAGATGCCTCATCGGTAAGTATATCTCCAAACAAGTTTTCTGTAACAAGCACGTCGAAGCGTTTAGGCCATTGTATAATCTGCATTGCAGCATTGTCTACAAACATATATTCTGTTTCCACATCAGGATATTGTTTTTCTATCTCCTGTGCCACCTGACGCCACAAACGAGATGTAGCCAACACATTCGCCTTATCTACAACTGTTACTTTCTTACGGCGCATACGGGCATATTTATACGAAAGGTGCAAGATACGCTCAACTTCCTCACGTGTATATACACATGTATCGTAAGCTGTGTCACCGTCCTCACTACGACCTTGAGGACGACCAAAATACATACCACCGGTAAGTTCTCGCACACACATAAAATCAGCTCCATCTACAAGATCGGCACGTAACGGAGATTTGTGTATCAAAGAAGGGAAAGTAGATACCGGACGGATATTTGCATATAAACCCAGTTTTTTACGCATAGCTAAAAGTCCTTGCTCGGGACGTACTTTTGCCGATGGATTATTATCGTATTTAGGATCGCCGATAGCTCCAAAAAGGACTGCATCCGAAGCCATACACAATTCATGTGTACCATCCGGGTATGGATTTCCTACTTCGTCTATAGCTGTGGCTCCCACTACTCCGTATTCATAAGACAATTCATGTCCGAATTTTTCACAGATAGCCTCTGTTACTCTCAATGCCTGTCCAATTATCTCAGGCCCGATCCCATCTCCGGGAAGTACTGCAATGTTTAATTTCATATGATTTATTTTAAGTAATTATCAAAAATATAATTTGCACTTCTTATCATTGATTCTGAATAGCACTTCATGCTATCAGCTCTCTTCCTTTCTTCAGTAATCCTGTTTGTGGTTTCTTTATCGGCTAGTCTATAAAGATATTCATGTTTATATGAAAAATCGTAAAGATAATAATATTCCTTATCCAAACAGGCAAGCTTATTTCCTGTAGAAAAAAATACATATTTCCTCTCTTGCTTAAAAAGGTCAATTCCGTAAGTATTATAAATAACAGGAAGACCGGCCAATCCCATAACTGTGGGATACACGTCTATCTGACAGCCCAGATTAGATATTTTCTGAGGTATATTTTCAAATAATGGTGAATAAATAATGAGCGGAATATGAGTCAGCGACAAAGGCATCTCGTAGCTGCTTGTTGCTTGCGATCCAACCTCATAAGTCTTTCCATGATCTCCCAAAAAGATAAATATTGTATTCTTATACCATTCTTCTTGTGAAGCCTTTTCCATAAACTGACGAAAACAATCATCGGCATATGCGATCGCGTTCATATCTTCATACGGGGTGGTATTTTCAAATTCTGCAGGATAAACAAATGGAGGATGATTACTGATAGTGAGTATACTTGTAAAAAAAGGCTTATTAAGTTGGGATAAAGAATCTATCTTTTCTAAAGAATGACTCATAAGGGATTTATCAGAAACACCCCAGATATTAACTCGTTCCGATTGAGGATAATCCTCTTGACCAAATAATTGATCGAATCCGTTGGCTGGATAGAAGAAATCTATATTATCGAAACTCTTACGGTGTGTTATCAGCGATATGGTATTATAACCGTATTTTCTCAATTCGTTAGGCAAACCATGATATAGCGGCACATTTTTTCTTACGTCATTTAATTCTTCATTCCGGCCTTCTTCTATATTCAAAGACACAGGAACTTTCATTAACATATGCTTATCGAATATATTGGGAAAACCATATAAAGTAGAGACTATACCTTGATTGGTATGTATTCCTTGAGAATAAAAATTATCAAAATAGATAGATTTTTCCGTCAATCCTTTCAGGAATGGGATCAATGGTTTATCATTATCTTTCTTCGCATCCAGATAATAAGAAGATAATGATTCTACAAAAACAAGGACAATATTAGGTTTATTACTTATAGAATGCTGATTACTATCAATTGAATCCCGTCTGTAATAATCGGGTGATGATATATCAAAACCTAGATATTGAGTTGCATGCTCAAGCACGTCTTTTTCATCGTTCCATGATTCCAACTGTGTTATTACTGAAGTCTGACCAATAAAAAAAATAGGATTTATAGTCATTTGACGTAGCATAACCTTTTCAAAACAGTTAGATTTTTCTATGATCTTATCCCGTTCTATCAAGCAGGCAATATTCCAAAAAACAAACACATATACCACAATGAGTGAAACGATATATTTAAGCGGTGTTTTTTTAAATTGAACTTCACCGATAAATCGTTTCCGTATTGCAGATGTAACCTTTATTAAAATAAAAATATAAGCAGAAAAAGAGACTATTATCAATATAAAAAACTTCAGGAATGAGGCATCCTGCAAAATCATACCCGACACTTCGTTAAAATAGCCAGCCCATTGAAATACATCAAATTCTATATGTCTTCTGAAATAATGGAAATAGGGTATATCGGCCACTGTAATGGCAAAGACGAAGAACATACAGATAATTATATAAATATTCGCAATCCTCAACACCTTCTTGTTTAAAGTATTGAAAAGAGCCAATATCGGCAATACCAAAGTAGGCAAAAGAAGTATAGTACAAATTATAGTGGTATCAAAACTAGCCCCAAGCAAAAATCCTTCTATAATTCTCAGATAATACTCCTTAATAGAAATTTCGATCAAGGCATTTGTATAGAAAAAGATCAGTCTGAAGATCGCAAGAAACAATAATGACAGTAATAATATAGATAAAAGATAGACTATCGCCCCTATAAATTTATTGTCTAACTTATTTTTTATTTCTTTAATCATGAAACTTCGTTAATTATCCCTTTTATCTTGCTTCTTTTGAATATCTCCTTGTTTATATCTTTCATTTTTCAAGTCGACACAAGCTCTTTTTGCATCTATTCGAGACTAATTGGAAACAGAGTAATATAACAAAGATAGGTAGCAAAGTTAATAAAATAATTATAACGGGTTTACCTATACCTAACTCTGGAAATTATATGAAAAAGATAAGATGACCAATTACGAAGCAAACAATACTTATCTCCTTAAATATATCTAACTATTCAATTCCGATATTTGAAGGAATGATAATATTTTACACTACATATCCTCTATTATATTCAACATTTTCTCTGTTGCTTTAACAGCAGCCTCGGTTTGGTCGGCATCTAATCCTCGCGTTTTGAAGCTCTTTCCGTTAAACTCCCATGTAATAACTGTTTGTACCAACGCATCGGTACGTCCACCCGGTGGGATATACACAGTATAGTTGGTCAGTATAGGTATTGGTTTGTTCAAACGGGTATATATTTTATACAAGGCCTTAGAGAAAGCATGATATTGTCCGTCGCCCGGAGCAGTCCATTCATACTCTTCACCATATATTTCGATACGTACTGTGGCAGTCGGACGAAGACCTTTGGTGAGGACAAATGCAAAAGATAGGATCTTTATCCGTTTTTCCTTCTCATTGTTCTTCAATACATCAGTAATAATATACGGAAGATCGTCCTGCGTTATTATTTCTTTCTTATCACCAAGTTCAATCACGCGGTTTGTTACCTTCGCCATATCCGCCTCGTCAAGTTCTATCCCCAGAGCTTCTATATTTTTACGGATATTGGATTTGCCGGAAAGTTTTCCGAGAGCATATTCTCTTACCCGACCAAAGCGTTCAGGGAACAAGTCGTTGAAATACAGATTATTTTTATTGTCTCCATCGGCGTGTATTCCTGCACATTGAGTAAATACATTATCTCCGACAATAGGCTGATTGGCCGATATGGTTTGTCCGGAAAAAGATTCTACCACCCGGCTCACCTTATTTATATTTTCTTCTCTTATAGATGTTTCAAGCTTCAACTGATCGTGAAAGACTGCTATAACACTAGCCAGCGAAGCATTACCGGCACGCTCTCCAAGTCCGTTCATGGTCACATGTACACCTTTTACCCCAACCTCTGCCGCAACCATTGTATTTGCCACAGCCAGATCATAGTCGTTATGCGCATGAAAGTCGAAATGCAGATCAGGGTATCGGTTTATCATCCTACGGCAACAGCGCCATACGCTATGGGGATTGAGTATTCCCAATGTATCAGGAATCATAAAACGCTTTATTGGTAAGTCCTTCATTCCGTCCATCATAAAATAAACATAATCTTCGGAATGTATTATCCCATTCGACCAATCCTCGAGATATACGTTGACCGTTATGCCCATCTTATGAGCCAGCTCTATTTCCGATCTTACATCCGCCAGATGTTGCTCGGGGGTTTTACGCAACTGCTCGGTTACATGTTTGTATGATCCCTTTGTCAACAGATTGATTGTCTTACAACCAGCATCTTTTATCCATTGCAAAGAAGCTCCTTTGTCTATGAATCCTAATATTTCTATTTTATCAATATGGCCGGTAGCAGCAGCCCAACTCGCAATTTTCTTTACGGTAGCAAACTCTCCGTTCGATACCCGGGCGGAGGCTACTTCCAACCTATTGACTCCCAGATCGACAAGAAGTAGGTGAGCTATACTCATTTTTTCCTGAGAAGAGAACGAGACACCTGATGTCTGTTCCCCATCTCTCAGGGTTGTATCCATTATTTCTATCATCATCAAATATGTTTAAGTTTGCAGGCCGAACTAATGTCTATAAACATAATCACAGAATGAATTATTTCGACATTAAATACGGGCTTTTACTTATAGGAAACATCGTGAATAAATTTATCAACCCTGCCTATAAAAGTTTCAAAATTTATAGTTACAGGGCCATCAGCACCTCCATGTTCTGCATTTTCTACAATCCACAAATCTTTCTTTATTCCTTTAGGTAAAAGATGATATATATTTTCACTCATATAGGGTGGAGTTCTGTCATCTTCACTTCCTACAATAAGAAAAATAGGTTTATTAAATTCAGAAGCGATATAAATAGGCATTTGGGTTGTAGGAAAATCTTTTGGCACTATTATTTCTTCATCAGTCTTGTTCTGCACTTTTTTCAGAACAGGTAATAGTTCTTCGAAATTGGAAGGAGTGGCTATGCCGATATAAGCATTTACTAAAGGATTATTATTAGCTGTTATCATAGACAAATAGCTCCCTGTAGACCACCCCATAAGAGTTGTTTTGGATTTATCAACAACAGGTTCTTTTGCAATTCTGCTTATTACAGCATCGTAGTCCAATAACATTTCGGTATAACACATATAATTGGTGTCCATAGGCCATTCTGAACTTTCACCAAAAACCCTCCAGTCAAATGTTACGACATTTACTCCCAGCTTAGTTATTTCCTGAGCAAGATGTAAATGTATCCAAGACATATTGCCTGCATCGCTGTCGCAAATAACCAAAGTCGGTCTGGGACTATTGTCTAATACAATATATTCTTTCTTACTGTTATTAAGCCAAGCCTCCTCTTTTTCTTCATCAGACAAGCTATTCTGAGCAGGAAAAAACCACGTACTAATCTTCAATCCATCTTTTGTAACAACATCAAGTTCTTTATATATCAATCCCATTTTTTCGGGACGAAAACGATATTTTCTATCAGGCTTTATTGCGTATAAAGGTGATATTACAAAAAAGGCCAGCAACATTAATAAGAAGTTTTTTCCTTTCTGCATTGCTTATTCTTTACAAAGTATGCTCTTTTTCATACTTCTCTGTCACTCCTTTTTTAGAAAGCAAATAGTCTATATCATCAAGACCTTTAAGAAGGCATTCTTTTTTATAAGGATTTATCTCGAAACCTTCCGACCGACCTGTTGCATTATTGGTTATTGTCTGCTCTACCAAATTGATGGTTAATGTAGCTTTCGGATCAGAATTTACCGATGCAAATATTTCTGACAGAAATTCGGGAGTAACAATAACAGGCAATACCCCATTATTCAGCGCATTGTTTCTGAAAATATCGGCAAAGAAACTCGATACTACCGCCTTAAATCCATATCCGCCGACTGCCCATGCAGCATGTTCGCGACTGGATCCGCTACCAAAATTTTTTCCGGCAACAAGTATTTCTCCACTATAAGTGGGATTATTCAAAACGAAGTCAGCTTTAGTACTGCCATCTTTGTTGTAGCGCCAATCGGCAAAAAGATTGTTTCCGAAGCCTTCCTTGTCTGTTGCTTTCAGAAAGCGAGCCGGTATTATCTGGTCTGTGTCCACATTTTCGATAGGTAGTGGAACATATGTCGAGGTAAGAGTTTGAAATTTTTCCATAAAAATTAATGTGTAAATTAATGAATTAGCAAGTTAAATTGAACGTGGATCTGTTATCCGCCCTGTTACTGCTGCTGCTGCTGCAACTAAAGGGCCTGCCAGAATAGTGCGTGCACCTGGTCCCTGACGGCCTTCGAAATTACGATTAGATGTCGATACAGCATATTTACCCGCAGGCACTTTATCGTCATTCATAGCCAAGCAAGCTGAACATCCCGGTTGACGTAGTTCGAAACCGGCCTCTGTAAGTATCGTATCCAAACCTTCTGCTTTTATTTGGTCTACAACCATATGGCTACCCGGAACAAGCCATGCAACCACATTATTGGCTTTCTTCTTCCCTCTTACAAAATTGGCAAAAGCACGGAAGTCTTCTATACGACCATTTGTACAGCTACCAAGAAAAACATAATCTATCTGTTTTCCTTCTACCTTTTCTCCTGGTTCAAAACCCATGTAATCCATAGACTTACGGAAAGAGATCCTTCCTGCCTCATCTATCTGATCCAAAGTAGGTATAGATTCATTTATACCCATACCCATACCCGGATTGGTACCATAGGTTATCATTGGTTTAATCTCCGAAGCATCGAAAGTAAGCTCTTTATCAAATTTAGCGCCTTCATCTGTTTTTAATGTCTTCCAATAAGCTAAGGACTTGTCCCATTCCTCGCCCTTAGGAGCAAATTCACGGCCTTTCACATAGCTGAATGTAGTTTCGTCCGGAGCTATAAGCCCTCCGCGAGCACCCATTTCTATACTAAGATTACAAAGTGTCATACGTTCTTCCATCGACATATTGCGTACCGCTTCTCCTGCATATTCTACAAAATAGCCTGTAGCACCACCTGTAGTCAACTTAGATATCATATAAAGAGCCAAGTCTTTTGCTGTTACACCTTCACCAAGTTTCCCGTTGAAAGTAATGCGCATCGTTTTAGGACGGCTCTGCAGTACACATTGCGAAGCCAATACCATTTCCACTTCGCTGGTTCCTATACCGAAAGCAATGGCTCCGAATGCTCCATGTGTTGATGTATGGCTATCTCCACATACAATAGTCATACCCGGCTGAGTAAAACCATTTTCGGGTCCGATTATATGAACTACTCCATTTTTTCTGTTTCCTAACGCATATAAAGTAAGACCAAACTCTTCTGCATTTCTAGACAGAGTATCTAATTGGTTCTTAGAAACAGGGTCTTTTACAGGCTGATCCTGATTTATAGTAGGAGTATTATGATCTGCCGTCAAGGTTGTTTTATCGGGACGAAACACTTTCAACCCTCTAGTTCGAAGCCCGTTAAATGCTTGCGGACTTGTTACCTCATGGCAAAAATGACGATCTATATACAACTGAGTAGGACCATCTTCTACGGCAGACACAACATGTGCATCCCAAATCTTATCGAATAATGTTTTCATTCTATTTAATATGTTCTTTGTTGATTACTATTTAGCTTATATTGTAAACTTATTAACTGCATTTATAAATGCTTCTACAGATGCTACAACTATATCTGTATGTGCAGAGAATCCATAATAATTTATACCATCATGCGATACCTGCATATGCACTTTACCCGTATCATCACTACCTTTATTTATAGCTTGAATAAGAAACTCCTCTATTACCATCTGACGCTTTATGATTTCCTTTACTGCTTTTATTGCAGCATCTACAGGACCGTTCCCTGTAGCCGAAGCCTGAAACTTCTCTCCCGCTATATCGAGTCCGACAACTCCTATACATTTCACTCCAATACCGGAAGTAACCTGCATATAATCCAATTTTATACGGTGCATCTTATCTGTTTCTTTTCCGGCAAGTATCAGAATATCCTCATCAGTAATATCTTTCTTTCTGTCGGCAAGCTCTAAGAAACGTTGGTACAATTCGGATAATTGATCGTCATTAACATCAATATTCAACAAATTCAATCGGTTCTTTAGAGCAGCTCTTCCGCTACGGGCAGTCAAAACAATAGCATTATCATCAATTCCGACTTCTTTGGGATCAATGATTTCGTATGTAGAAAGGTTCTTCAATACACCATCCTGATGTATTCCTGATGAATGGGCAAAAGCATTACGCCCAACAATAGCTTTATTCGGCTGCACAGGCATATTCATCAGACTGGATATCATACGGCTGACAGGATATATTTTTTGTGTATTGATATTCGTCTCAATATCCAACTCCTTATGGCTCTTTATAGCCATCACAACCTCTTCTAAAGAAGTGTTTCCGGCGCGTTCACCAATTCCGTTTATTGTAACTTCTACCTGACGAGCTCCATTCAAAACCCCCATAATGGAGTTTGCTGTAGCCATCCCCAAATCTTGATGGCAATGAGTAGAAAGAATAGCATTCTTCATATCCACATTGTCAATAAGGTATTTTATTTTTGCACCATATTCCGTTGGCAAACAATAGCCCGTTGTATCAGGAATATTGACTACAGTAGCACCTGCATTGATAACAGCCTGTACAACGCGAGCTAAATAAGCATTATCTGTGCGTCCTGCGTCTTCGGCATAAAACTCCACATCTTCTACAAATCGTTTAGCATATTTTACAGCTGCAATAGCTCGTTCGACGATTTCATCGGGTGTAGAGTTAAACTTATGACGTATATGATATTCAGATGTACCTATACCTGTGTGTATTCTCTTCTTTTTTGCGTACTGTAAGGCTTGAGCCGCAACTTCAATATCTTTTTCTACAGCACGGGTCAATGCACATATAGTAGGCCAAGTCACAGCTTTTGATATTTCGACTACCGATTTAAAGTCGCCCGGGCTCGACACCGGAAAACCTGCTTCGATAACGTCTACACCGAGCGATTCGAGGGCTTTAGCCACCTCTATTTTTTCAATAGTATTCAACTGGCAACCAGGAACTTGCTCTCCATCTCTCAATGTAGTGTCAAAAATAAATAACTTGTCCATAATTTTTTTAATTGATTTATAATACTTTTTTACATAAAAAAACCTTTCTCATCTTTACGAGTGAGAAAGGCTCTAGTTTTTCTTTATATATACTACATAGCAATGCTCACCCTAAATTTCTCCAGAGGATAATGAGTGAACTAATAATAATACTATGTGTGATCATTGTAATCTTTTCTATATGATTGACAAAGTTATTTCAAATTTTGACAAACACAAATAAAAAGCTAAGTTTTTTACGTTTTTATGACTTTTATTCTATTTAGGCTATCTCAAAGAATAAAACTATCTTTGCAATAACAACGAATACTTCTTTTGAAATGAATACTTCTTTTGAAAACTATCTGACAAAAAACAACTATACTAATTTCAATCTCAAGGCTGTACTTTTCGATATGGATGGAGTGCTCTACGATTCCATGAAATGGCACGCTAAATCGTGGAAAGAGACAATGGACGAGTTTGAAATACCAAGTACTCCCGAAGAGTTTTACCTGTACGAAGGAATGGTAGGCAGTACAACTATCAATTATCTGATGAATAGAGAGAAAGGCCGTGACGCTACCTCCGAAGAAAAAGAAGCAATATACAGGAGGAAGACTGAGCTATTTACCAAATACAATGATGGGGGACTAATACCTTATGCGTATGATTTTGTAAAAAAGGTACATAACCAAGGGCTTTTATGTATTATTGTCACAGGTTCGGGGCAACCAACTCTCATTAATAAAATTGAGCATAATTTCACAGGACTGTTTAGTAAGGACAAAATGGTAACAGCCTTCGATGTAAAACACGGCAAACCTCATCCCGAACCTTATCTTATGGGATTAGAGAAAGCCGGAGATCTTTTGCCAAATCAAGCTATAGTAATAGAAAATGCTCCACGTGGAGTAGAAGCTGCCGTTGCTGCGGGAATATTTACTATTGCCGTAAATACAGGACCTATGCCCGACTCTGTACTGGCAGATGCAGGAGCGAATATCGTATTACCATCAATGAAAGCTCTCTTCGATAATTGGGAAGAGTTTAAGAGTATCTTAGTCAATAAATGACATCACTTTCTTAACTCTTGAGAACAAACAAAATATCATCTGAAATGTTAGAATAGTATTATAAACTTAATATTATAGAATCATGCTAGATGGTATTTTAGATCTTGTAAAAGATCAGGCTATGCAAGCCATAACAAACAATACTGATGTTCCAGCCGAAAAGAAAGATGCTGCTATAGAAACTACAACCTCTACTATTGTAGACAGCCTAAAAGGGCAGTTGTCTTCTAACAATCTTGGCAGCATAGTGAGTCTGTTCGGAGGCAACGACAACTCAGACATCGCAAACAGTCCTTTAGTTTCTTCCATACAAAGTTCAGTAGTATCGGCTCTTAGCCAAAAGGTTGGATTAAGTTCGAGTGTAGCCAACAGTATTGCATCTGCTGTAATACCGGCTCTGATAGGACTAATTTCTAAGAAATCGAACGACCCGAACGATTCTTTCAGTATAGAATCTCTTGTTGAATCATTCTCGGGACAAGGAAATAAAAAAGGGGGCATACTCGGTGCATTAACGAGTTTGTTTGGGAAATAAGACATGTTTGGTAACATGAAAAAGAGTGGCTCTTATGCCACTCTTTTCTTTTATATCAGAACTTCATCGGGAGGCATTGTATAACGAAATGTACGATGTTTTTGGGGACTGTTTTCCACATCAAAAAAGGTTAGCATTATCTCCTCATCCGATAATAAATCGACAGCCATCTGTTTCTCTATTTGTTTACGAGTTAAGCCCTGCTCTTTAAGAAAGTCTTTATCTTGTCCTATCAGATACAGCAGTTGCTTTCTTTTTTTCTTACCTAAAGAATCTTCCCAAAATCCTTGTGGCCTTCTCGAAAAATTATTGTAATAATCGGTACGTAAAAACTTAAACAAATCTATTCCCTTTTCTATAAGAAACAGATGCAGGTTACGAAATAAGTCTTCTAACTGATAGCCTCTGTGCGGGTATTGGTTATCATTGTAAAACTGTCCTATTTCGTCAAACAATTCGAAATATCTTCCTGTATAGTATTCAGAGAATAACACCTCCATTGTATTTTTAAAGCGACCGCTATTCCAAAACTTTTCGAGCGCATGTTCCGCATCGTGAATTTGATCGAGATCTGCCCGGGAAATATCAGTATTGTATTCTATTTCGTATGGAGCCTCGGTATCATATTTATAACCATACTTTTCAGCATCGCGCCGCAGATTTGTCCCTCTCAGCATTTTTAGAAAACCGAGCTGTACTTCTTTTGCCCCTAAAGCAAAGACATCATTAAACGACCGGATAAAACGCTCCAGTGTTTCGTAAGGCAAGCCGGCTATAAGATCGAGATGAAGATCAATTTTACCTCCATCCATTATTTTCTTTACATTACTTGCCAATAACGGAAAATCTTGTTTCCGCCTCACTGCAATATTAGTAGGTTCGTATGTTGACTGAATACCTATCTCGAAACGAAAAAAGTCTTTTGGTACTTCTCTATTCAGATAGTCAATCATATCATCCTTAAGCAGATCAGCATAAACTTCAAACTGGCAACTAAGATTTGGACGATAATTATCTATCAGAAAATCAAAAACAGTATGAGTATGATCTTTATTAAGATTGAATGTGCGGTCTAGAAATTTGATTTGCTTCGCACCATTATCTATAAGGTATTTCAGATTTTGTAAAATATGACCTGTAGGATAATAGCGCACACCTTTCTCCAATGAAGACAAACAATATTGGCACTGATAGGGACATCCTCTCGATGTTTCGAAATAAACCAATCTGTTTTTAAGGTTTTCAATATCTTCCTCCAACATATAAGGAGATGGTAATACTGACAGTTTTTCGAGATCGGCTCTTGCAATTTGCTTGCTTATCTTACCTTTCCTCGAAACACCTCCTATTTCTATTTCCTCACCTTTCTCTATAGCTTGGAGCAAATCTCCTAAAACAAATTCGCCTTCTCCACTTATAATATAATCTATCGGCCAGTTCTCGAGGAAAAACTCAGGTTCATACATCACCTCCGGCCCTCCTAATATAATTACAAGAGAAGGATTCTTTTTTCTGAGCAGTGATATCAGCTCTCGGGTATGATTAACATTCCAAATATAAACGCTTAGTCCAAGCACATCGCAATCAAGAGTCAGCAATTCCTCTGCAACCTTTCCCACATTCTCTTTTATTGTATATTCCCTGAATGAAATATCGCACCTCTCTTTATTAGCTACATATAACCAACGAAGAGCTAGAGAAGTATGTATATATTTGGCATTGAAGGTTGTAACAACCGTTTTCATATTCTATCTTAAATAAGAAGCTACAAAAATACAATATAAAAGCAGATTAATAAAATGAGAATATCAGGTAAACTTGAATTCAGGCAATGAACCGAGATCTAGGACTTCGTTTATTGCCTGAATTAGAAAACAAATCAGCATTATTTTCAACAAACTGCTAATTAATTTATATAGTCCCTCTTCAGCTTTTCAATTCTTTTTCAGAACAATTGATTGTGAGTAGAAGTTAACGCCCGCATCTAGTATCTGCAAGAGTCTATCCCAATTTTGAAGAGGTTCAATCAGAGTTTTATAAGTTTTACAAGCTTCTATTGTTATTGTTTTTCCATTGATGCTTGCTGATGAAGTGAACGAAGCCACTTCATTATCTAGACTGATATTGAGGTTATCCACATTATCGACTGTATATCCATCCGGAATTGTGATTTGAATTTCGTGTTTAAACATCCGAGAAGATAGAAAATACATGTCGATACTACGTTTACGATCATCTCCCTTTAAGTCTAATTGGCGGCCAATCAACTTCCCTGCATTTAGGATATAGTTCTTTCCTGCTTTTTGCACAAGACCTTCTTGGAGGTAGTGAACACTGGTTTCCAAATTTGGATTCTGAGAAGTTACACCTAAATGTTTAACTTCATAATTCAAGACCTCTTTCGGATCTGCCTGATGATACTCAGAGATAATTTTCTTTATCTGATCCTCCTGATCTTTTTGCTCTTTCGTTATAATTTCATTGTAGTCATCTAATTGCTTACGCATACTTTTCTTCGATTTCATATACTCTTCGAAACTATCCTTCAAGCCAAGGCTCTGCCGTATTTCTTCGTGCCATTTTTGTAGCGTCACATAGTTTCCTACATCTTGAGATTTAAGAGCACCTTTTGTGAACGACTCCATGGCAATATCCAATATCATAGGATCTTCAGAAAGAGAGACTCTTATCTTCTGCAATAAAGAATTTTTATCAGGACTGCTTATTGGAGTTTTGAATGAGCCTTCTGTCCCTTGTAACATATCATTCTTGAATTTATAATTGGCATAGGTGATAACCGACTCGCCTTCAAATTCGGGACGAATCTCACCTCCGATACCAAATGGCATATTAGAGTTGAAGAATTGAGTATTGTTATTTGCCAAAACAACAAAATAAAGGTCATACCTGTTGAATAGTTCATTCATTGGTACATCGAAGCGACTTGTTGTAAGTGCAAATTTGTGTTCTATTTTAAATTCTTTAAACAATGTAGCGAGATATTTAGGAAAACCAATATAGGTATAACCTCCGCCATCAATAAACCAGTTATATTGTAACGCGTTGAAGATATAACAAGCAAGATCCTCCTTGCTTACCTGAGGATTCTCTTTTATATAGTTTTTGGCCATACTTCTTGTCATCTTGTAGATATCTATTGTACCAGCCATAATTTCGCCTCCTACACTGCATTTAGCATCAGCGATAATGGTTTCGGGCGGCACATCTTTAAATACTCCGCTTTTACGTGCTGTTTTCGGTTTCCATATATTACCCGATCCGTTGTTGAGAATAGCCAAACGTATGATCGGATATTCACGAAAGGCTGATGACCATCTATTCATGCCTTCTACTTTAGCTATATTTTCTTTCTTAACGTCCAATACAATTTCTTTGTCCTCGTTGGTAGATTCTTTAAACTCAGGAGCACCATTGACAGAGCGGTATTCGGTAGTTAAATTTTTATTTATTTCGCAATGAACACTATATGAAAATATTGGATATTTATCCACAAAGGCAATAGTAATGAAAGGAATATTTTCGGAATCAATATGCCCTTCGTTGCAAATAAAATAATCAAGGATGTCGCCTACCTGCAAGTCTGGTATCGCCACTTTTTTACTTTCTTCTTTTTCATCGACAGTTACAGCTTCTGCTTTGATATCCACTTCATTGATAGTGCCATCTGCTTTGATAATGCGAACCCCTACTATAGTTTTATATTTGCTACTCATCCAAACACCCCATCTTTTTTCCTGGCTACGAAAAGACAGGCTCGAATAATCATCAAGTGAGACTTTATCGTTAATCTTTATCATCTTGCGAAGAATATGACTATACACTACTTCTTTGTTGACACCTATGCTACCAAAAGCACTAAAACGCAAACGTTTTTGTCTTTTAGCCTCTATCTGTTCATGTATAGCAATTAGCACGGCCGACTCATTTTTGTATTTGTCAGGTACTGAATAGTTTTTGAACTCAGGGCGATTCCATCCCCACACTTCAGATCGCACTTCTTTTGCATATTCATCATACTTTTGCGCCATTATGTGTTGTGTGCAAATGAAGGTAATGGCAAACAATAATAGTTTGGATAAGGTTCTTTTCATTATAAATACTAATTAATTTTTGTTAGTGTTACTTGCTCCATATATGCTTTTCGCAACGATGAAATATCATCGTTCCATTGATTAAAGCTATCCTTCTTAAGATAGTCGGATGGAATATTTATTATTTTCTTATATATAAGCCTGTTATCCTGCTGTTTATATTCTATAGAAAAAGTATATCCTTCACGTTCTATACGTAAATCTTTGGGGATAGATGTTATTTTATAGCCTTGAGGAATATTTAAAACTGTTTGACGTACAACATAGTAATGATAAGAAAAATCTATGTCATGTACTCGTTTTTCAATATTAATATTATTATTACTGAAATCTTTTTGCAAATCAAGATCTATGTAATACTCATTGTCGATACTTTGAAGTCCTTCTTTAGTTTCTAGGTTATAACAGATTTCTACTTCCTGAGATTGAGAGGAAGCACCTCGTATCTGAATGTCATCAGCCTTACTCTGCGAGCTGTTATTCTCCAGAAACACCTTTAAAACACTGTTAAGTTTATCTTTTGGTGTAGCATCCATTAGTGAAAGTAAAATCTGCTTGGATTCACCCATGTAATAATGTTTCGATTTCATTTGTAAGATGTCCCCATCTACGTGTATTTCACTATAGAGACTATCTGTATTCATCAGGGAAGGAAAAACGGGTATTCTGTTAAGTAAGTATTCACTATTGTCTTTGTCTTCTACAAGTGTTTGTCGGCCTTGTATATGATGAGAGTATTCGCCTAATGGTATATATTTCACCGTAGCATCCAGATAATAAGTCTTTCCCTTAAAGAATAAGGCACAAATCATATGATTGTCATTAGATAATGATGGTGTCGTATAGTCGTATGCTATATGATTGGTGCCTAACCATGCCAAACGCGCATCGAAACCTTCCGATTGTAATAAAGCTTTTGTTAGGTTTGCCATGCCTTTGCAGTCTCCATATTTCTTTCTCAAAACCTCTTGTGCATCATCGGGTTTAAATGCTGCTAAACCATCTTCGAAGGCAATGTACCTTATATTGTCTTGCACCCATGCAAACAAGGATTTGATTTTTTCTTCGTCTGTTTTAGAGTCTTTAGTTATTTCCTTTGCTTTAGTACGAATAATTGTCATATCGTTATTCACATCTTTGACAATATTATGATACCATGCATACTGGTCGTTGAGAGTTTCAAAAAAAGTTACCTTTTCTCCATCTATATTCGCCGATTTACATATAACCTGTATATGAGGATAAGTTTGAGTATATCCTCGCATGTTACTTTCTCTCTTTTCGGCCGGCTGATTGATTACCTTATAACTATAAATGCGATCCTGACTCTTTGGGTCTATACTAATATTTTTACTGATATTTTTATCTATACTATATTCGAGTAGTTCTACATTCATCCATTGAGGGACCCTCACGGTTACTTCCATTTCTTTAATAAATAAATCGTCACTTAACGGAATTATTGTGAAATAACGTGGATCTAAATATTTCTTTTTGAATTTCAATTCATTCGTTGCTCCTTTACGTTCGAAATAAAGGTCTATATAACAAATATTCAGATCCGTGTAGAACATATTATCTGAAGTATAAAGTTTATATTCAGGTTTAGATGAATATCTGCCTTTTCGGTCTATATCTGTAAGTTTAGTTTTGTTATTATAGCTTTCGGTCATAGTATATGTTTCACCCCATTTACTACATTCATAATAGATTGCATTTTTCTCGTTCACTACAATGCCTTCTTTTTCTCTATCGAAAGAGAAAGATGATATTTTTTTATTTATCAGTATATTATCCTCTGATGTTTGCGCCTGAGCTTTTAAAATACAAAAAGCAATAAGAATTGTCGTGAGAATGCAAAGATGTGATTTCATTTAGCTTTGTTTGGGTTAAAGAACAAATATATTAAATAAGTTTTAATGAATGCAATAAAATATTTTTGTTATAAAAAAACCGCCCAATTCTGTCATTCTATTGAGAATGGCAAAATTGGACTATTAATTGAATAAACTCTGCTATTTAAAACAGTGTAGGGTCGAATATTTATTCGCCCCTACACCAGATACTAAAAATATATCATTATTTATAATATCAAGGACTTATTTCTTTGTCCCGGCAAAAAACTTTTCTACACGATCGGTCCTAAGCATCTGCCATAAAGATGCAACAGTCCACCCGGGAGCAAAAATATCGTTGTAAAAGCCTTTACCGTTTTTTCCATAATCCCAGTTTGTATGTTGTACAACTTCGGGATAATACCCCACTTTACCAATATTGAACATATGTCCTTTAATCGGCATCAGTTGCAACATAGAACTTTTATAACAGAAGAGAAGTCTGAGAATCTCTTTTCATTACGCTCTTTTGCCAACCAATCTAACACTGTGGCAAACTCAAAGATAAATACATCGACATGATTGTTCTCTACTGAAACATTCCCCCAACCACGAGACTGAAAGCCAACATCGCCGAGCATTTGCCCTTGTGCAAAAGGCACATTCCACGTATAGTACCATGACAGACTAAAATATGCTGAACGCTTAGCCAGATCTATATAGTGTTCTCGTTCTTTTCCTTTAGTCACCATAGATAAGTAATACATCGCCGTAGAGGCATAGAGAGAAGCCTCTTTATCTTCGCAATTAGCATCTAGTGTCGATGAAAAATAGTCCGCCTTAGAAATCAGTTCTTTCTCGAGATAAACAGATGTCTTTCGTGCGCTTTCCAGATAAGTATTATCCTTGAAATAACTATATGCCATCGTGAGAGGCAAAGTAGCAGAAGGCGTACTTCCTCCCGAAGAATCTAAAAGACCGAACTGGTCATTAAATTTTCGAGGAAAACTACCGTTTCCTTCTTGAAGTTTCATGAAGTTTCCGAGTATTACTTTGATCTTTTCCTCCCATTCAGGATGCTTACGCCCTTGTTTCTTTTCGTAATCTAAATAATTGAGAATGGCAAACACTCCTTCGGACTGACGACGTATGCTATAAATATTTGTTTCGCTATTCTTATCGTAATTTACAAATTCGCGGAAGAAACCATTAGGAGTAAATCCATGATTCAGATAACTATCGAATATACTATTAGCATTTTTCACGAGTTCCGGACGATTATTCTGCTCTCCATTTCCAGTGCATTAAAAGCATTGAGCAATACTCGTCCCACGAAGCCAACCTCAACCGAACCTGTACTTGAGCAATCGTCTGTACGCATGTGCACACCGGAACAGTATTTCAAATCATATTTATCTACATAACTTTCTACAAAAAAATTAGAAAGAATTTTCTTTGCACTTTCCACATTCCATTGAGTTTTTACTTCCTGTGGTTTATATCTGTCATAGCTATATTCCCAAGTTTGGGCAACAAATGCAGAAAAGTCAGAGGCAGTTCCATTCGCAATCTCCCAGCAAAGCTCACGTTTTTCTCCTTTTTCGAGCTTTTCAAAAGCCTGTACAGAAGGAGCCAATGTCAGTTTACGCAGATAAGTTTTTGGAGCTTCGCTATATGGGAACCCAAAAACTAGCGCAGTATGACCATTCAGATTTTTGAACCCTGTAAAACCAATAGATGTTTTCCTCCTAAAATAACCTCACCTGCCTGATGAGTAGTCAGGCTTTCCCTAGCGAATTCATCCAAGCGGAGAACAATATAGTAATTTCCTGTCTTTTCATTGAATATACCTGTAAGCGGTGTACTAAGCCTGTCTTCACGCACCTGCTAACTATCACTGGTGTGAAATGAAGGGGCTTCCTTAGGTGAGCGCAGATTATGACGATACCAGAAGCCTGGCATATAGAACTGACAGTCGTTATGATCGATCTGATTCAATTCATATATTGAATGTTATGATATGACTCCAAAAGAGTTTATTCGTAAGAATTCGGAGAACTCTTCTCCAAAGGATTAAGATTATCATCTGAATAAAGGACTATCAGAATTTATAAAAGTCAAAGCGGAAACATTAGCTGGCAGTTAAAGATAAATCTTTTAATTATTTATAACTTCCATAACTCATAAACAAGACGAGCGATCTTCTAAAACAAGTAAAAATAGTTAACTTTGAAATTCCATCTAAACACATACAATAAAATGAAAAACAGAATCTTATTTGCTGTGTTATTATTTTCAGCAGTTATTCCACTACTTTCCTTTGCACAAAGCATACCTGCAAAAGAAGACAATTCTCTCCGCATCATGTCATACAATGTACACAACTGTATAGGTATGGACAATAAAATGGACTATCAAAGAATAGCAAATGTTATTACCTCAGTAAATCCTGATGTAGTAGCCCTTCAAGAATTAGATAGTGTAACCCAACGAAACAAAGGAATTTTTGCTTTGAAAGAAGTAGCAAATCAAGCTCTAATGCACTACACTTATGCACCTGCTATCAGTTTTCAAGGAGGTAAATATGGTATTGGCATTTTGTCGAAAGAAAAGCCTCTGAATTTCCGTATCATTCCTCTTCCCGGAAAAGAAGAGCAAAGAACTTTTCTTATTGCCGAATTTGAGAAATACATCTTTTGCTGTACGCATCTTTCTTTGACAGAAAAAGACAGAGACACATCTGCATCTATAATCTTGAATTCTGTAAAACAGTATGCGAAACCATTATTTCTTGCAGGCGATATGAATACAGAACACGATTCGGAAACTCAGAAAATATTAAGTGATAAATTTACTATACTCAACGATTATAAAGTAAATACCTTTCCCTCCATAAAGCCCGATTCGTGTATAGACTTTATTTACGGATACAACAATGAAGACAAATACTCTTTACTACAACGCAGGGTTATAGACGAGGAAATTGCATCGGATCATCGTCCATTATTTGTTGATGTTAGGCTTAAAGCTGATGAATCTCAAATAATAAAAACAAAGCCTTACCTACAAAACCCCACAAACAACGGTATAACCGTATCTTGGTTATCAAACGTACCTACACATAGCTGGGTAGAATATGGGACAGACAAGAGCTTGGGCAACAAAGCTGAAACTTTAGTAGATGGTCAGGTAATAAGTAACAACAGACATCATAAAATACGGCTAACCGACCTTAAGCTGGGAGCAACTTATTACTACAGAACATGTTCACGAGAAATAACATTGTATGAAGCATACAAGAAGGATTTTGGCAAAACAGCATATTCCGAAGTATATTCATTTACCATGCCTTCGCCCGATAACCAAAACTTTACGGCAATTATTTTCAACGATTTGCACAAAAAGAAAGAGCTAATAGATGCTCTTATGGGGCAGCTAAAAGATGTAAAATATGACTTTGTTGTCTTCAATGGAGACTTCGTTGATGATCCTAAGAATGAAGATGTCGCTGTAGACTTTCTTTCATACATGAATGAAAAAGCCGGAGTAGAATCCGTTCCTGCATTTTATTTAAGAGGAAATCACGAAATACGGAATGCGTACTCTATACAAATGCGTGACCTATTCGATTATGTAGGAAATAAAACTTATGGTTCATTTAACTGGGGAGATACCCGCATTGTAATGCTCGACTGTGGAGAAGACAAACCCGACAGTACTCCTGTCTATTATAACCTTAACAATTTTGAACAATTACGTAAAGACCAAATTGGCTTTCTGAAGCAAGAAACTACTTCTGAAGAATTTAAGAAAGCGAATAAACGAATATTGATACATCATATACCGATCTACGGATCAGGAGACAAATACAACCCATGCCTCGACCTATGGCATCCAATATTAAAAGATGCTCCGTTCAATGTAGCAATAAATGGGCATACTCATAGTTTTGCCTATCATCCTAAAGGTGAATTGAAAAACAATTTTCCTGTAGTAATAGGAGGAGGAAACAGAATGGAGACTTGTACAGTTATGATTCTAAAAAAAGAAGGTAATAAAATGACATTAAATGTACTGAACTCTGAAGGAAAACATCTTTTAGACTTAGACCTAAGTAAATAATCAATAGTATAATAAAATAGAAAGAGCCAATGTGAAAACATTGGCTCTTTCTATTTTATATCCGCTTCTTTATTTTATTTTTTCCATTATTTCATGTAGGGCATTTGTCAACCCTTCTACATTTTTCCCTCCTGCTGTAGCAAAGTGAGGTTGTCCTCCGCCACCACCTTGTATATGTTTGGCTGCATCACGTATTATCTGAGAAGCATTCAACCCATGATCTTTTACAAGGTCATCACTTAGCATGAGAGTAAGTAACGGCTTATTTTCCGAATCGGTAGCACCTATGAAAGCCGAATTCTGAGGGAACTGTCCTTTCAATTGGAATGCAATATCTTTCACCACTTCTGCCGGAATAGAATTAGTCAACACAAAAATATCTACTCCATTATGCACCTGTTTCTTTCTTATAAGGGCATCTTTTACTTGCACGGTTTTTTCTTTAACAAACTCTTCCATTCTCTTTTTCAAATCTGCATTTTCGTCAAAGAACTTACGGAGAGTCTGAGCTAGATTCGGTGCATTATTAAGCATTGTTTTCATTTCATTGAGAACATCTTGTTGTGTGTAGAAATAATCTTCACAAACATCCGCCGTAATAGCTTCTATACGACGAATACCCGCTGCTATCGAGCTTTCGTTGATTATACGGAACGAACCGATACGCCCTGTAGATGAAATATGTGTACCGCCACACAACTCCACAGAATCACCAAACTTGATAACCCGTACATCGTCTCCATATTTTTCGCCAAACAGAGCCATAGCCCCCATAGCCTTAGCCTCGGCAATAGGCATATGCCGCATTTCCACACGTGGTATATCTTCTCTTATACGGGCTGTTACGTAACGCTCTACTTTTCGTATTTCTCTATCTGTCAATTTCTGAAAATGAGAAAAGTCGAAACGAAGTACATTTGGCGATACATACGATCCTTTTTGCTCTACATGACTGCCCAAAATTTCTCGCAACCCTTCGTGCAACAAGTGAGTGGCAGTATGGTTACACTCGGTAGCCGTCCGACTCTTAATATTGATACGCGCAAGAAATGTAGCGGTCACATCCTTAGGTAGCTTTTCGGAGATATGAACAGCCAAATTATTTTCACGCTTAGTATCTGTTATAATTATTTCCTCTCCTTCATTCATCAACCAACCACTATCGCCAACCTGTCCTCCCATTTCGGCATAGAAAGGAGTGTGAGCCAATACAATCTGATAATATTCTTTATTTTTTTGCTTTACCTTACGATAACGCAATATCTCTGTTTCATATTCTGTAAAATCGTACCCGACAAAATCGGTATTCCCTTCTTTCAAAGTAACCCAATCTTCTGTCTCCACTGCTGCTGCATTGCGAGCACGGTCTTTTTGCTTTTGCATTTCTGCATTGAATTCACTTTTATTGACAGTCATTTCGTTCTCTCTAAGAATAAGCTCTGTCAAGTCGAGAGGAAAACCATAAGTATCATACAATGTGAAGGCATCAGCACCACTCAGCACTGTAGAGTTTTTAGCTCTTGTCTCTGCTATTTGTTTGTCCAGCAATTTTATACCTGTCTCCAAAGTACGAAGGAATGATTCTTCCTCTTCTTTTATTACTTTTTCAATCAGTGTTTTTTGCTGAATAAGTTCTGGATAGGCATCACCCATAGTATCTATCAGCGCAGGAATAAGTTTGTACATGAAAGATTTATGCTGATCGAGAAATGTGTATCCATAACGCACGGCACGACGAAGAATACGGCGAATCACATAACCTGCCTTAGCATTCGACGGCAACTGTCCATCGGTTATAGAGAATGCAATAGTACGTATATGATCGGCAATAACACGCATAGCAATGTCTTTTTTCACATCTTGTCGGTATGTGCTGCCTGTTAGTTCCCCGATTGCTTTTATTATCGTCTGAAAAACATCTGTATCGTAGTTTGACACTTTTCCTTGAACAGCCATACACAGACGTTCGAATCCCATACCTGTATCTATAACTTTTGCAGGCAAAGAATCCAGTGATTTGTCTGCTTTACGGTTATACTGCATGAATACCAGATTCCAGATTTCTATTACATCAGGATCTATGTTTACCAACTGAGCGCCATCTACTTTTGCTCGTTGCTCATCGGAACGAATATCTATATGTATTTCCGAGCATGGGCCACAAGGTCCTGTATCTCCCATTTCCCAGAAATTATCTTTTTTATTTCCATTGATAATCCTCTCTTTAGGAAGATATTTTTCCCAGTATCCTGCTGCCTCATCATCTCTTGACAAACCTTCTTCGGGACTACCTTCAAAGACTGTAACATACAAGCGTTCTTTATCCAGCTTTATAACTTCTGTCAAGTATTCCCACGCCCACTCTATAGCCTCTTTCTTAAAGTAGTCTCCAAAAGACCAGTTACCCAGCATTTCGAACATGGTATGGTGATATGTATCATGCCCTACCTCTTCCAGGTCGTTATGCTTTCCGCTTACACGCAAACACTTTTGAGAGTCGGCCACCCGCGGATACTTAATGGGGGCATTGCCTAGGATAATATCTTTAAACTGATTCATCCCCGCATTGGTGAACATCAATGTCGGATCATCTTTTATTACCATCGGTGCAGACGGCACTATCTGATGTCCCTTTGAAGCAAAGAAAGATTTAAAAGAGTCGCGGATTTCTTTAGAAGTCATCATTTTCTGTTACAATCGTTTTTCGGTTTCTTTAATAAATACAATTTGCAAAAATAGCTCAAAAACTTTACTTTTGTCGAACTCGTGTGATAAAAAAAGCGAGATGTTGCAAAATGAAGAGAAAAGTCTTTTATCGGTACAATCCTCAAACTCTCACTTATGAAAGGATTTATCCCAGTACGAAGGATAAAATATTTACTATTTTCAGACATCTCATATCAGGTATCGTAGTAGGAATAGCCGCATTAGTTGCATTCGTATACTTTTTTGGCACGCCTTGGGGCGAGGCTCAGAAAAAAGAGATGCAGCTGATGAGAACACAATATGAAATATTATCGAAACGGACTGACGAAATCTCAAAAGTTTTACGCGACATCCAGCAACGTGACGACAACCTCTACAGAGCAATATTTCATGCAGACCCAATTCCTTCTTCCATCCGCTATTCGGGCATAGGGGCTCCTGCCAGATACGATTATCTTATAGATCTTAGCAGTTCCGACTTAATTATACAAACTACAAAGAAAATCGACTACCTGTCCAAACAGATTTATATACAGTCTAACTCCTTTGATGATGTTTTAAAAATGGCTAAAAACCAAAAAGACAGGCTGAAACATATCCCCAGCATTCAACCTGTACCCGACAAATACCTTAAACAAGTGGCTTCGGGTTACGGTACTCGCATAGACCCTATATACGGAACAGCCCGTTTCCATGCGGGAATGGACTTTGCCTCTAACATAGGAACGCCAGTCTATGTTACAGGAGACGGAACTGTTACTCTTGCCGACTGGAAGCAGGGATATGGAAAATGTATAATCATAGATCACGGATACGGATATCAAACTCTATATGCTCACTTGAACGATTATAAAGTACGTCTCGGACAAAAAGTAACACGAGGTGAACAGATTGGAGAAGTAGGAAACACAGGAAAATCAACGGGCCCTCACTTGCATTACGAAGTACATGTGAAAGGACAACCCGATAATCCGGCTAAATATTATTTCATGGACTTATCTCCTGAAGAATATGACAAGATGTTGCAGATAGCAGCAAATCATGGACAGGTAATGGATTAACTACATTATGAAAATAGATTTGGACAACAGCACCCGCTTATATTATTCCATAAGAGAGGTAGCCTCACACTTTGGAGTGAACGAGTCTCTTCTCCGTTTTTGGGAAACAGAATTTGACATTATCAACCCAAGGAAGACCGAGGGAGGTGCACGCCAATATAAAAAAGAAGATATAGAGACAATAGCATTGGTCTATCATCTTGTAAAAGAAAAAGGGATGACCCTTGAAGGAGCAAGACAGACATTGAGTCATAAAAAAGATGAGACTCTTCGTAAAGTACAAGTTATAGAGAAACTGGAAAAGATAAAAAAAGAATTGGAGGATATGGAACGAGAGTTCGATACAGAGTAAATCCACAATTAAAAATACAAAGCCCGAAGAATATTGATATTCTTCGGGCTTTGTATTTTTAAACAGAATCTAACTTTGAAATTATTGTTGATAGTCTGTTAAGCCTAAACGATTTCCTGAAGGATCTGTTAATTCAACTGCCCATCCTGTTTTTATCTTAAATGGTTCAGACAAAAATACGACACCTTTATCCATTAACTCTTCATATATATTTTTCACATTTTCTACTTCAAACCATATCGTAGGCTTCATATCCGGAAAATGTGTAACATCTTTTAGTATAATAGCAGGCTCTTCGTCTCCTATGTTATATGCAACCATACCTTTAGCAGAAAAGTCAAACTTTAGAGATAACCCTAACACTTCAGCATAAAAGTCTTTACTTTTTTGCATATCCTGTGATGGTAAGAAAAAATTATCAATGTTTTTAATTTTCATTATTCTTTATTTTGAGATGTATTAATAAAAATTAGAACTGAAAATATATAAATGGCTGAGGGCCACTAGATGCAGTTGCAAATATCAGCCAAAACACAAGACCTGCCAATAACGCCTTTATAAACAATGGCGTGCTATTAAATCCTGATTTAATCTTATTCACAAAGTTTTCGGGTAAGAAATGCATTACATATCCTATTACTATCAGGATGAATACATTCTTATAGCCCTCAAGTATAGTCAACCACTCGTCCGGGGCAAAAGTAAGATTACCAATATTGGCAATCACTTCTCCTGCCTGCTCGAAAGTGTTCGCTCTGAAGAATATCCAACAAAATGCAACAAAGTGGAAAGTAAGCAGAATACAGATAATACGAGTAAAACGATTATCTGGTACTTTAATATATTGCTTAAAGAATCTTTCTACAGCCAATACTGCTCCATGTAAACCACCCCACATAACAAATTTCCATGATGCTCCATGCCAAAGCCCTCCAATAAGCATTGTAAGGAATAGGTTGACATAAGTTCTTACCTTACCCTTTCGGTTGCCACCTAGCGAAATATATAGGTAATCCCGCAGCCACGAGGATAAAGAGATATGCCAGCGGCGCCAAAATTCTGTTATCGACTGCGATTTATACGGAGTAAGGAAGTTTGGAGGGATAGTAAATCCCATAAGAAGAGATAAGCCTATAGCAATATCAGAATAACCTGAAAAATCACAGTATATCTGTAAGGTATATCCATACACAGCCATCAAATTCTCAAATGCGGTATAGCTCATTGGTGCATCAAATACCCTATCTACAAAATTGGTAGATATATAGTCCGATATAACGGCTTTCTTTATCAATCCTATAAGGATAAGAAAAAGAGCCATACCTGCTTCTTCTTTCGTCAGATGAAGTTTATTTTTCATCTGAGGTAAAAAGTCTTTCGCTCTGATGATAGGCCCTGCAACAAGCTTAGGGAAGAATGTAATATAGAAACAGAAATCGAGAAGCGAATCGGCAGGCTTCATCTGTTTACGATAGAGGTCTACTCCATAGCTTATAGCTTCAAAGACGAAAAAAGATATACCAATAGGTAGAATTATATTGTGTAATGCAAAATCACCATTGAATAAAGCATTCAGATTCTGAATAAAGAAATTGGTGTACTTAAAGTATGCCAGCATCAGCAAGTTTCCCACAATAATAAATGTAAGGTAAAGTTTGCGGACAGATTGTTTTTCTGACTTGTATAATCTTACGGCCAGCAAGTGTGTGACGACAGCACAGACTACCAGTAATATGAAATAGTTGAGAGTAAAATGAAAACCAAATAAATTGATATCCATTGTATCTCCTCCTGCTAGATAATAAAAATATAAGGAGAAAGCAATAAGATAAACTTTCCTGAAATGATCATGATTGCGACTTAAGACATAGACAGTATAGAAAATTAAGAAAAAGCCCAGAAAAAATGCACTATTAAACAGCAAACGATGTTCAGGGTTAAAAATAAACAAAGAAGATGTCTCGTTTATTACTTTATCTATATAATCAGGCAAATAAAAATTGCTGATTTCATCAATCAATGTTTTCAATTTATTTTAAATTTCTTAAAGTTATTATATGCGTCGATAAAATCGGATGCGAACAATTGCCCCTGAGCTACATATCCTCCGGCCGTATAGTGCACCTTATCACGTGCAATCATACGCGAATATTCTCCTTTAGGCCCTATACCCGAAGCACCCCCCATACGGGTATACAAATCCCACACAGGCAGATTGGCCAAACCCATCAGAGCAACGCTATAGTCTGACACATAAGTATTTGTGCGACGACGACGAAACATAGATGGCGGCGGAGTCATAACCAACACTATGGCATTAGGATTTAACTGCTTTATTTTGTTCACAAGCTCTCTCAATTGATATATATAGTCTGTATCCGATATCTTCCCAAAAGATTCATTTGTACCGAAGGATAGAATGATAAGATCGGGTTGCAATATAGGTAACTGCTGAAAGAACAAGGGATATTTACTATAATCGGTCAACTTAGCGCCATTCACGCCAATGGAATGATATATAATTCCAGGTTTGTCATTTTCGAGAACGAAACCATTAAGGTTATACATAGCCTGCTTCTGAGCAGGTAGTATAGTAATTCTACTCATAGCAGTATCGCTTGTATATGACGAATAATAAGGCTTCGATACCAAATCAACGTAATTTAAACTATCCTTTTGGATGTTTGTTTTTTCTGTTTTCTTAGGTTGTACCCCCCCACCCTTTACGGGTATTTTAAGACGCTGAGCCGGACGTATCATATTCGATTTCAAACCATTTGTCTTCTTTAACTGAGTAACTGTAACTCCATACTTACGCCCAATTACAGAGAGGCTTTCTCCACTTTTCACTTTATGATATTTATATCCTGTGGCAATACCGCCACTTACTGTTGCTGCTGCAACCAAAGGCTCTGCTGTTGTTGAAATTATATATTGAGGCTCTTTAGTCGGATAAATGATTTTTATTTTATTAAAATCGCAGCCTTCTATTGTAGACAACTGTAATACAAAATCTTCATCAGAAGTGTATAAAGCTATACCACTAAGCCCTACACCTACATCTGCTACCGGAAAAACATTCAAAAGGCTTTGCCAAGGTGCATTACTTACATATTTCACATAACGGGGCCCATTTGTCTTAACCAGACTATAGGGAAAAGTAAAACCGACACCCCCGTTTCCGAATTTTCCTTGTAGAGCCACACGAATAGCATCTGTAAAAAAATCGGCCTGAATATGTGAGTCTCCGATATGCACTATATTGATTTTACCTTTATGGTTTTTCTCTAGATTTTGTAATTTTTGGAAAAGTGGATTTAATAATGCCTGATTAGAAAAAATATCTTTATTGCCATCTGCTTTCTCTTTTATTTCTTTACCATAGACATATCCGACTGACATAAAAAGAAATAGCAAACTACAAATTATTGTATTTTTCAAAATCATCATTTATATTCACTCCTCTATTTTATCGGTTAGTTTTATATTTCTTATACCCGTTATCTATTTCACCATATATGAGCTTAGCTATCTTCTTAGAGCCAGCTCCATTAAAGTGAGTATAATCCTTACCTGCTAGATGATTGTCCACCCATTTCACCATAGATCCATTACCTCCCATAAGGTCATATAAGTTAATATAACCTGAAGATGTTTTTCTGGCATAATTTCGCTGGGCTTTAGCTAATGGGGTAACAGCAGGGTCGGTCTGCATCACTCCTTCTATTTTAGATGCTTTATCGGCAGTAGAAATTATCAATATATCGGCATTAGGAAAACACTGACGAAGGTTGTTGACAACAGTAGTCATATTTTTCTCATACCAGTTGTAGTTAAGAGAACCATATCCAAGAACATTAGCACCATAGTGAAGCACAACCAAATCATAATTCAATACATTATCAAAAGCATTCATCAACGCCGGACTTAAGATAGAAAGAGGAAGCCCTGAATTTCCCCGGGTAGAAAAATTATCTACGTGGACACCTCTACCATCATCGAAATTAAGTCCATAGATAGGTATAGAATCTGCTCTATGAAAATCGACTTGTAGCGATTTAGCATTATGTGGAGTCAGTTTTAATGTATTTAATAGTTTGTTGGGTTCTAAAGGCTTACTGTGAACAGAATCTTTATCTGCTTTTATGGTTACATAACCTTTTTCGTTTCGGGAACTACCATAGAATAATGTAGGATTGTTCAATGCAGTGGAATGCAACTGTGACTGAGCCTTATATCTCACCCAATATGTTTGAGAAGGATCTTTGGCAAAAAACACCTGTCCATCTATACCAAATGGGCGGCTAGGCTTTTTCACTTTTAGGAATGACTGAGAATACCAGTTTTTCGAGAATTGATGGGAAATAGATCCGCGGGCCCCAGCAGACAGAGATGACACAGCTACAAAACCAACTCCTTCGCCACCATAATCGGATTGAAATTCGCTACGAACATCCTGAACAATATAATCTCCATCATTCATCGAATCGCCAAAATAAGCGACTCTCACTGTTCCTGATTGAGTTTGTTCCAAATTGTGAAGCTTTGCATAAAATCGTTTTAGGTTTTGATAACCATCACTCTTCAGAGCCGGATCAAAATTTGCATCTACCTCCTCCATTTGTCCCGCTTCTCCTTGTATACTATCCGTATTCTGTGCTTCAACAACCATCGCTGTAGTATCGCTCTGTGCGGCAATGGCCAGACTATCCATTACAATATTATTAGTAACCGTGACTTTCTCAGGGAAAAGGCGGGGTGGTAATATATTCTTAAATAAAAGAAAGGTGGCAATGGCCAATATGAGAAAAAGTATTATTTTCCCAAAATAGGAGTTGCTAGATGTGTTCACGACCAACAATTTATCTAATGTTTAACTATTTGTAAAACGTTCCCTATTAGGGTTCTGTACTATTTACCGATACATTATTCAGCATCAGAATGTATATCATTCTGTCCGAAAAACATCGACAAATAGGCCTGTGACCTTAAAGTTTGCAAAGCTAGTTACTTTTATCCAAAATATTTATTGTGTAGAGGATATTTTATTGATATTTTGCTTTTGCTGTAATATGGTCTATACCAATACAAAAAACAGATGTTCTATTCCAAGATTTAGCCATATATTTTTCACCAATATCTTCATATCCCTGCGAATATTTTTTGACTAACAAGCGGAGAGCCTTACGCTTTTCGTCATCGGATAAGTTGAGATCTACGCGCCCGAATGCTATAACACTTTCGTACAATGTGGTAAACTGATCTGCGATCGGTTTGGTTACTCCTACTACACAAAATGAAACCTTATCATTGTTCTTCATCACATCCAGCTTCTCTCCTTCAGGAGCACAGTGAAAGTAAAGATTCTGAGAATCGGAATCGTATGCATAGCTGATAGGAAGACCATATGCATAACCATTATCGGACATACCAAGACTAAGAAAACCAAATTCTGAGGTCTTTAATAATTCCTGTATACGATTCTCATCTTCGAGTATCCTATTTTGCCTTCTTACTTCTCTAAACATAGTATTCGTTTTTTAATATCCGTTCCAATAATCGTTACGAGCTTTTACCTTTGGCACTTTCACCCCTTCGATAGGAAATCCTATGACAAATCCGTTAGTGTAATGGTGTGTCTGAATATCGTGTACCTTTGTCTGATACCACGAACCCAGATAACCGACTCTGATCGTATATTTATGTATAGGTATATCTACTGTAATATAGTTACGCAAAGCACGCTGATTGTGTAAAGAAGCAAAATTGACAACATCGACAGAATTACCCAACGATATTTCATAATAAGATTGTCCGAAACGTGGAGAAAACAGCATACCCATAAAAGGTGTATCTATCTGCCAGCGAACAGCAAACCATTTCAACTTATAAGATGCAGTAACCGAAAGATTAAGATTAGTGTAAGCCCTTGCTGTAGCGGGGTTATTACCATTTCGCTCGTTATAAAGAACTCCTCCGTTTATATCCCAGAATCCACCTACACCCAAACGAAAAGCATCTGTATTATAGAATCGATAATGTCCTCCAATCCTATAGCTGGCCAACAACCAATATTCCGATACATTCTTTGCAGGATTGTCTCCTTTAGCCAAGTCGAGTTCGAATACTTGTTGCTTATAAAATTTATAGTCGAACCATGTGGTACGGCGCATTTGTTCGTACATCAGACGAACGGACGTTCCTTTATATTCGAGTGGCGACAAGTATGTATCGTACATATTTGCAGACCCCAAAAAGGCTGTTATGGTATTGTTGGTAGTAAGAGGTATCCATGTCGGCAAATCGACAACACAAAATTCCGACTTGGGATATAATATTTCACTTTTCTCTATTACAGAATCAATTCTCACAGAAGAAGGCATCTCCTGTGAAAAAACAGGAAATGATATAGATACTGTTATTAGAAACAGAATTTTATTCAGTATCCTCTTTATCTCCATCCTTAAACAATGATTGTTGTCCCGTTATTTCATCTATAATATCAGATATTGGACGATTATCGACATCATCGTCATCGTCATCTATCTGCACCTCAAATTTCTTTTCTTCCTCCGGTTCCGGAAAACGGAGTGGCTCCAGTTCGGTAATTTCACCTATTTCGAATGTAGATATACGTTTGCCTTTTGCCTTGAAGCTTTTCACTGCTATAAATTCGTCAGCATCTATATCCAGTGCTTCACGATAGCTGTCTCTTCCTCCAAATGTTACCTGTATGCGAGGATAGAATGTGTCTGTAAGTATTTTCAATTTCGAATCAGAGTTATCACCCAAGAAATTCTGTTTCTTAGCCGATGCCTCAAACGCAAAACGCTTTATATATACAAATTGTTGGTCTGCATCAAATAGTATAGCTGTCCAGTTCTTGTGTGGATCAAACTTTTCTATACGGATAATACCCGCTTCGTAGTGGTTGGTAACCTCGAACGAAGAAGTGTAAAATTCACCGTTTTCATGTACTACCAATATCTGATCTTCACTCTGAAATTCGCCTAAAAAAGTACCTCTGCCATCATAGTTGAGACGAAGCACATCCTGATCGAACCAAACTTTTCGGCCTCCAAGGGTAGAACCTCCTTTTTGTTTCAATGAGACTTTGTGTACCTCAGCTTTGGTCAGAATATTTCCCATCGACTGACGTCCCTTGATAGCGATTTCACTGAAATCTTTTTCAAAAACAAGTATCTTCTGGCGGGGTTTTGGTTTCAATATCACACGTATTGTTTCGGCTTCACCATTCGGATTGGCACTGAAATATACTATCCTCGAACCGTCCTTGCCTTGAGTTACGTCATATTCCTTATCGCGGGTAATGCCCGTTACAGCAAAGCGTTTAATATAGTCCGGTCCATTTTTACCATGACGATATACAACATTGTAAATGGTTCGTTTATCGTTTCTGCGAAAAACGTTCAGATATAAAACATTCTTACCGACAAACATCTTGTCGCTCACTTTTACGATCTTATATTTACCGTCTTTGTAGAAAATAATAACATCGTCTATATCGGAACAGTTGCTTACAAACTCGTCTTTTTTCAACGCTGTACCGATAAAACCTTCTTCGCGGTTAATATATAGTTTTTCGTTAGCCTCAACAACCTTTGTGGCTTCGATAGTATCAAAGCTCCGTATTTCTGTTTTGCGGGGATAATTCTTACCATATTTCTCTTTCAGCATCACATACCAGGAGATTGTATAATCTACAATATTTTCTATGTTATGCTTTATCTCCTCTATTTCCTCTTTGTAACGGGCAATAAGTTCATCCGCCTTATCGGAATTAAATTTGAGGATACGCCCCATTTTGATTTCCATCAGCTTGAGAATATCTTCACGGGTAACTTCACGTATAAATATCTTTGCAAACTTAGATAATCGCTTATCAATATGCGCAACTGCCGCATCCATATCTGCCGCATTTTCAAACTCTTTGTCTTTGTATATGCGCTCTTCTATGAATATCTTTTCGAGAGAAGAGAAATGAAGACTTTCTTCTATTTCTTTCTTTTGTATTTCCAGCTCGAGCTGAAGCAAACGCAGAGTATTGTCAGTAGTATCTCGCAAAATACGGCTTGCATTGAGAAAATACGGTTTATTATCTTCTATTACGCAGCAATTTGGAGAAATACTTATCTCGCAATCCGTAAAGGCGTATAGTGCATCTATCGTTTTATCTGATGATACACCGGCAGCCAAATGCACATGTATCTCTACATTCTGTGCTGTGATATCATCTACCTTACGTATCTTTATTTTCCCTTTATCGTTAGCCTTTAGTATAGATTCAACGACAGAGGACGAGGTACGTCCGTATGGTATATCACTTATTACAAGAGTTTTATTATCTAGTTTCGATATTTTAGCCCTTACTTTTACCGAACCGCCACGCTCACCATCATTATATTTACTTACATCGATATAACCACCTGTCTGAAAATCGGGGTAAAGAGTAAAGTCGTCTCCTTGCAGATGAGCAACAGAAGCCTCGCATAATTCATTAAAGTTGTGAGGCAAAATCTTGGAAGACAATCCTACTGCAATACCTTCCGCTCCTTGTGCAAGCAATAGCGGAAATTTTACAGGCAGAGTTATAGGCTCTTTATTACGTCCGTCATACGATGGTTTCCATTCGGTAGTCTTGGGATTGAACAACACCTCTAAGGCAAACTTCGACAAACGAGCTTCTATATAACGGGGAGCAGCAGCTCCGTCTCCTGTAAACACATTTCCCCAGTTGCCCTGACAGTCGACAAGTAAATCTTTTTGTCCTAACTGCACCAAGGCATCACCAATAGAAGCATCACCATGAGGGTGGAACTGCATAGTATGCCCGATAATATTGGCAACCTTATTGTAACGTCCATCGTCCATGCGTTTCATAGAGTGCATAATACGACGCTGAACAGGCTTCAATCCATCAGTAATATGAGGTACAGCACGTTCGAGTATCACATAGGAGGCATAATCGAGAAACCAGTTCTGAAACATACCTGACAAATGTTGATAATTGTCTGCCGTATCTTTCACAGGTACTTTATAATCAGAATGAGAATCGGTATTACTCAACTCTTCATCTTGTGTTGTTTCATCATTCTCTAAGTCTTCCGGTTCTTCTACAATATCTTCAGGGAGCATGTGTAATCTTTGATTTTAAATAGCTATTTTCTAAACTCGTTCAAAGATAATTTTTTTTGATGGTAATTCAAAATGGAAACGAAACGTAAAATTACTATATTTACGCTCTATTACAGCAATTACAGATTATCGTCAGAACAGAATATAAGACAATGAGATAGTGAGTATTTTATCATCACTATACAGTTTACTTTACTAAAAAAAGGCACGAAAACAACCGAAATCTGAGAAACCTTCAATCTTGATAAATACGATGAGCTAGACCATGAAACGCTATATAATTATTATTTTTCTCCTTTCAGTTCAAATTCTGACTTATTCTCAGGATCGTTATTATTTTTCCAAGCTTTCGCTCGAAGATGGATTATCACAAATCACTGTCACATCTATATATCAGGACAAGAAAGGATTCATGTGGTTTGGTACCCGAAATGGACTCAACAGATATGACGGGTACAATTTTGAAGTATATACAAACAATCCTGAGAATAATACAAGCATAAGCAACAATCATGTTTTTTGTATAACAGAAGATGCGGAGGGCAATCTTTGGGTAGGAACAAACAATGGACTGAATAAACTGAATACAGCAAAGAACACTTTTACCCGGTACTTACACAATCCTCAAAATTCGAATACTATATCAGGCAATATGATTGTTTCTATTTATTGCGATACAAAAAACAGATTGTGGGTAGGAACAAGCAACGGATTAAACCTATACGATCGGGAAAAAGACTCGTTCACCAACTACAATATAGATCAGCTACTCAACAATAATCCGATTAACACCATCGTAGGAAAAGATGAAACTTTATATTTGGGAACTGTAACAGAAGGTCTTATTTTATTCAATAGTGATACAAAGAAATACACGACTTATAAGAATCAGGATGGAAACCCTCTAAGCATCACGAGTAACGATATAAGAAGTGTCTTTATAGACAATGATGAGAGTCTCTGGATAGGAACTCACCATAATGGTATAAATTTATTAAAAAAAGGAGCAACTCAATTCTTACATTACAATCAGAAAAATGAACTGACAAACGACTTCATACGCTGTATAAATCAATCGCCCGAAGGTAATATTTTGATCGGAACATTCAATGGGCTAAACATAATAGATCCTAAATCCGGCAAGATAGAACAGTATAAAACCTATGATATACAAAAAGGTAACCTAAGCCATTATTCGATATATAGTATATACTTCGACAAAGCACACACCCTTTGGATAGGAACGTATGCCGGAGGTGTTAACTACTCCAGCCCTTATGGTCAGAAATTCAGATTTCACGATCCTATGACCGAATTAAGGACTGTTCTCGGGATTATTGGTCCGATTATAGAAACAGAAAATAGTCTTTTCATTGCTTCGGAGGGAGGAGGATTGCTTGAAATGGAGAAACAAAGTGGAACTTTTAAGCAATACAAACTATTCGACGACAGAGAAAGTGTATATGTACGCAATATTGTCAAATGCCTTTATCGGGATGAAAACAGGATACTTTGTGGAACAAACCTTGGCACTATCTATAGTTTCGATCTGAAGACTCATAAATTCAGTCTCATTCACGACTTTAAGACAGGTAATAGTATATACCAGATAGGTAGAGCAATGAGTGGCGATCTATTTGTTGCTGGTGTTAATCAGATAGGCTTAACTTTAATATCTCAAAATGGGAATATAAGAAATAAGTTTCCGACAAATGAAAATCCTAATTTTTCGTTCTACAATGTTAGATGTGTGCTCGAAATAGAAAAGAACGTATTCTTGCTGGGAACCCGTAACGATGGTCTGTTCTACTACGACATGAACAAGAAAGAGCTGACCAGATACAAAAGTAACTTATCGGATACCCGTGGGAAAAGCTTACCGGAAAACTACATTAGTTCTATATTCAAAGATAGTATGGGACAGATATGGATAGGTACATTCGGAGGAGGATTCTGTCTCTTCGACCCATCAACGGGCACATTCAGAATATTTAATAAAAAGAATGGGCTATTAGATAATAATGTATGCGCCATAGTAGAAGACAACAACAGACATTTGTGGATAAGTACCATATCCGGAATATCAGACTTCAATATACAAAATCAAGAAATCACAAATTATACTCACTCTAGCGGGATCAATATTAATGAGTTCACCCCGCATGCAGGTAGTCGCTTAGCTGACAACAGAATAGTATTTAGCGGAAACAACGGATTCGTCTCTTTCAATCCTCGTAAGATGTATGTAAACCCATATATACCACCTCTTGTTTTAGAAAATTTATATATAAATAATAATAAGATCAACCCCGGCGATAACACAAAAATATTGTCAAAGCAACTAAACACCCAAGATCAAATCGAACTCAGATACGATGAATCTAACATCGCAATAGAATATAGTGCTCTCAACTATATTTTTGCAAACAGGAATCAATATGCCTACATACTCGAAGGCTTCGACAAAGAATGGAACTATGTAGGCATACGCCGAATAGCATACTATACGAATATCCCGCCGGGCGAGTATCGTTTTTTGGTCAAAGGATCGAATAACGATGGTGTATGGAACAACGATCCTGTTTCTATAAAAATCACAATTCTGCCTCCTTTCTGGAAAACATGGTGGGCATACACTATCTATGCTTTACTTATTGTGGCCGTATCCGCACTTATTTTCAGATATTACAACGAACGCAAGAGGTTGGAAAACGACATCAAATTAAAACAGGCTAAAGCCGATGCTCAAGAAGAATTTCATCAGGCACGCAACAAGCTATTTACAAACTTCTCGCACGAATTAAGAACACCCTTAACTCTTATTATGAGCCCATTAGGAGACATGATAGAGAAAGGTGCAGATTTACCAGAAAGAATACAGGAAAAACATCGGATGATGTACAGTAACACATTGCGTATGCTCAGACTTGTAAACAATCTGATGGACTTTCAGAAAAAAGAGAGCGGCACAATGAAGCTAAATACTAAGGTAGAAGATTTTATACAATTTTCGGAAGAAATGCTATCACTGTTCCGAGAATTGGCTGAATCCAGAAACATTGCTTTATCATTTACGCATGCACCTAAAAATCTAGAACTGGCTTTTGATAAAAACCTGATGGAAAAAGTGTATTTTAATTTTCTATCTAATGCTTTCAAAAACGTTCCCGATAGAGGTGCTATCGAGGTAAGTATAAACAGGCTTTCGCTATCAGACCTTAAGAAAGATTTTTCTCCTAGAATATTATTCAACGATAACAGCATTTCATATTTAATATTAGAGATCAGAGATTCGGGAGTTGGCATTCCAAAAGACCAATTAGAGGATATATTTACTCCATTCCATCAAGTAGCACAGAACAAACACTCTAGCTCGGGCACAGGTCTGGGGTTAAGCCTCAGCAAGTCGATAATAGAAATGCACAACGGTACAGTATGGGCAGAGATGCCCGAAACAGGAGGCGCTATTTTCAGATGTATTATACCAATCAATGAAAAAGAAAATATTGAAAGTATAGATTTAGAATCTAACAATCTCGTTCAAACACCTCAATTACACAAAGTAGATACACCCCGTAAACAAAGTGCAAGTGATAGCCTTTCTGTAAAAAAACATACTCTACTAATAGTAGAAGACAATGAAGAAGTAAAAAATTACATTACAGAACATCTGTCTTATTCATATAATATTATTACAGCCGCAAATGGAGAAGAAGGCATAGAACAAGCGCAAAGTATTTTACCCGATCTCATCATCACAGATCTTATGATGCCCAAAATGGATGGAATGGAAATGTGTTCTATCATCAAAAGAGATATACATACCAGTCATATACCTATCATAATGCTCACTGCTCGTGCTATGTCCTCCGACATACAGGAAGGCTACGAATACGGAGCCGATGATTATATAACCAAGCCTTTTAATACTTCTCTATTGTTGGCCAGAGTAGAAAATCTCATCAAAACAAGAGAAAACTTAAAAGAGGTTTATGGAAAGAAATTTACCCCTGAAACACTAGGCGTTAAAGTGAACTCTGTTGATGAACTATTTATTCAGAAACTCTATAAAGTACTCGAAGAAAATATATCCAACCCCGAATTTAACCTCGACAACTTCAGCAAAGAAGCAAGTATGAGCCGAGCCAGTCTTTACCGCAAAATTAAAGCTATAACCGACCTGTCGCCTAACGAACTCCTGCGGAATTTCAGACTTGAAATGGGAGCTAAATTATTACGTGAAGCTAAGCTTCCCGTATCGGAAGTATATGTATCGGTAGGTTTCAACAGTATTGCTTATTTCTCTACATGTTTCAAAAACCATTTTGGAGTTACTCCAAGTGATTATCAATCACATAAACAGTAATCACCAGAATATACAATCAGACAAAAGATTCAATTTTAGAAAGATTTGATTCAATTTTAAAACCCGAATTAAGTAATAATCTTCATTTTTGTAGCTAGTAGAATATCAAATAATTTAATAGCTATGAGAAAACACTTATTCCTTTACCTGTTCATTTTCCCTTTAATTTTTTCTTGCAAAAGTCAAGCTCAAAATGACAATATTATCAATTCGGACTTTGCTTTTGCCGACAAACAGCTTACCTATGCCATATCGGAAATAGAAAAGGCTATTGCAAATGAACCCGTAAATGAAAAAGAAAGGAGAGAAAAGCGTAAACAAGGGCCGCTAGTTTCGCCACGCTCCATAGACGAAAACGGCAACCTCATAATGGTTACTTCTCGAGACTGGACGAGTGGATTCTTTCCGGGAGAACTTTGGTATATGTACGAATATACTCAAGATGAGAAATGGAAAACTCTAGCACAAGAATTCACAGTACCTATCGAACAAGAAAAGACAAACGGCATAACCCACGATATGGGCTTTAAAGTATATTGCAGCTTTGGCAACGGCTACCGGCTCACCAAAGACGAACAATACAAAGACGTTTTGCTCCAATCTGCATACACACTTATTACACGATACAAACCCAATGCTAAAATTATACGCTCGTGGGATCATAATAAAGACAAATGGCAAAGCCCTGTGATTATAGACAATATGATGAATCTCGAACTATTATTCTGGGCTTTCAAAGAAAGTAAAGATTCGTTGTTCTACAATATAGCTGTGAATCATGCAACCACAACTATGAAAAATCATTTTCGTGATGATTACAGCTCTTATCATGTTGTAGATTATGACACTATAACAGGCAATGTACTAGCCAAACATACGCATCAGGGTTATTCTCACCAATCGGCATGGGCACGTGGGCAGGCATGGGCTGTATATGGCTATACAATGTGTTACAGAGAAACAGGCAAATCTGAGTTTTTGGAGCAGGCAAAACATGTAGCTAACTATATCTTTACACATCCGAATCTGCCACAAGACCTCATTCCGTATTGGGACTACGATGCTCCTGAAATACCAAACGAGCCGAGAGATGTATCCGCTGCGACTGTTACGGCATCGGCATTATACGAATTGAGCCTGTACGACAAAGAAAACTCCGGCAAGTATCTGAATTGGGCAAACACAATTATAGACAATCTTTCAAATAACTATCTGGCAAAGGAAGGCAACGACAGAGGCTTTCTGTTATTACATAGCACCGGCTCTAAACCCGGCAAGTTTGAAGTAGATAAACCTCTTTCTTATGCAGACTATTATTTTTTAGAAGCTTTGCTTAGAAAGCAAAAGCTGGAACAATCAAAACCTTTATTTTAAGCGACAATACAATAAGACATGATACAAAGAATATTTTTATCTATTTTTTCCTTCTTATGCATTACCATCTCGGGTTATGCTCAGATAAATTACCAGAATACAGAAAGGCTCAACGACGATTGGTTATTTCTACGTGAAGATATCGGCAACATATGGGAGGCCGTTCGTCCGGCAGCAAAAGGGTCATCGGAAGAAGTTCCCATCTGGACAAAAGTCACTCTGCCGCATTGCTTCAATGCAGAAGACGCTGTCGATCCTGATGTTAATTATTACCAAGGCCCGGGCTGGTACAAAAAAATGCTTTCTGTAAACAACCCTTATACCGATGGACGTACAATACTTCATTTCGAAGGAGCAGGGCAAAAAACAGAGGTGTATATTTATACGGAGAAAGTTGGTAGTCATATAGGAGGATATGACGAGTGGTCGGTAGATATAACCGATGCAGTAAACAGGTTTTTACATTCAGATGAGGCAAAACGTTTCGGAGGAAAAATTCCGTTAAGTGTCCGATGCGACAATAGTAGAGATGCAGAAATGATCCCTTCCGACTTGTCAGATTTCAATGTCTACGGAGGTCTTTACAGATACCTCAATCTAGTGTATACACCTGCACTGTCTTTCAGCCACATTCAGACAAATACTTCGGTAGACGAAAAAGGGAAGGAAGGTAAACTTATTATAAACACCGGGTTTACAAACTATACTAATACTTCTTCTGCAAGCCTAGATATTAAAATATACGATAGCCAGGGCAAAACTATAAAGGATGAAAACATCAGCCTAAACAATTTAGAGAATCAAGATATATTAACTTTAAATATACCTAAACCACAGTTATGGTCGCCTAAGCAACCGAACCTCTACTCTTGCGAACTGATATTGACTTCTCATTCGGGACAAACAACAATAAAAGAATTATTCGGGTTTCGCCATTTCGAATTTAAGGAGAAAGGTCCTTTCTTCCTCAATGGTGAACGCCTGTTGCTCAGAGGCACGCACCGTCACGAAGATCACGCAGGGGTAGCAGCTGCAATGACCGAAGATCAGATAGTGAAAGAGATGCAGATGATGAAAGCTATGGGTGTCAACTTCATACGCTTAGGACACTATCAACAATCACGTATCGTACTCGAACAGTGCGACAGATTAGGTATATTGGTATGGGAAGAAATCCCTTGGTGTCGAGGAGGTCTCGGTGGAGACAGCTATAAAGAGCAAGCTCGCCGAATGCTTACAAATATGATAACACAACATCGCAATCACCCATCTGTGATTCTTTGGGGGCTAGGAAATGAAAATGACTGGCCAAACGACTTCCCTGAATTTGACAAAGATAAAATAAGGGAATTTATGAGTGAACTACACAATATGTCGCACCGCTTAGACGACAGTCGGAAAACAGCAATTCGCCGTTGCGATTTTTGTAAAGATATAGTAGATGTATATTCTCCGTCTATATGGGCAGGGTGGTACAGAGGCATGTACACAGATTACAAGCGGGTATCATACAGCGAAATGCAAAAGACAAATCACTTCTTACATGTGGAATGGGGCGGAGACAATCACGCCCGACGCTATGCCGAAGATCCATACATCGGACTCGATAAAATAGAAACAGGAAAAGATGCCGATGAGAGAGCCGGTGACGCTTCCTTGTATGGAGGCACAGCAAGAGCCTCAAAAGATGGAGATTGGAGTGAGTCATATATATGTGACCTTATAGACTGGCATCTGAAAGAGCAAGAAACAATGTCTTGGCTCACAGGTGCAGCATACTGGCCTTTCAAAGATTTTTCAACGCCTGTTCGTCCCGAAAACCCTGTACCATACGTCAACCAAAAAGGTGTAGTAGAGCGCGACCTTACACCAAAAGAGTCTTATTATATTTTTCAGTCTTACTGGACAGAAAAGCCGATGATCCATATATATGGCCATACATGGCCTATACGTTGGGGTAAAACTAACGAAACAAAAATGCTTAAAGTGTATTCTAACTGTGATCAGGTAGAGCTTCTTCTTAATGGAAAAAGTCTGGGTATAAAAAAACGAAACTCACAGGACTTTCCTGCTGCCGGACTGCGTTGGGAAACAAGTTTCGTGGATGGTGAAAACACTATCAGAGCAATAGGGCAAAAAGGAAAAGTAAAGACAGAAGACGAAATCAGTTTCTATTATGAAACCCGTACCTTCGGCAAACCCACCTCTATACATGTCGGTATAATTGAGGAAAACGAAGAATCGGTATGGATCGAAGCCGAATTAAAAGACGTGAACAATATTACCAGTCTCGATGCAAAAGACTATATATACTTCGAATCTTCAGGTGATGGAAAACTTATTAAAAACAGAGGTACTTCCACGGGATCGAGTAAAGTACAAGCTTATAACGGAAAAGCAAGAATAAAGTTACTGAAGAACAATGGAGAAACAGTGATTGCTGTAAAATCACCGGGACTCAAAACTTCATTTATCACAGTAAAATAAAATACAATGACTCGATTTTTTGGTTATTATATGGTTTTAAGTATGCTTTGTGTATTGTATTCGTGCAATACACAGGCTAACCTTAAAACAGAAGCAGAAAAAGTATTGCATAGCGTAATTCAAGAAAATGCAGAATGGGCTATGCAACAAGAACCCCTGACAATTACCGATTTTGTTTGCGAACGTAGTAGCGGAGGCATACACGATTTTTACTCGGAAGGAGATTACTGGTGGCCTGATCCTCTCAATCCGGACGGAGCATATATAAGGAAAGACGGAGAAACAAACCCTGATAATTTTGTAGAGCATCGGCTAGCTATGATACGATTCAGCAAAGTGATAGGCTCATTAGCTTCGGCATACATTACAACAAAAGATGAAAAATATGTGGATCATGCATTTCGCCACGTTAGTGCATGGTTTATAGACTCCACCTCTATGATGAACCCCAACCTCATGTACGCACAGGCAATCAAAGGGATTACCAAAGGCAGAGGCATCGGTATAATAGATACAATACACCTGATGGAAGTTGCGCAGGGCATTGCATGTATGCAAAATGCCTCCAATGTGGACAAAGAAAATCTTGCTAACATAAAAAAATGGTTTGCAGACTATATACAGTGGCTTACCTCCAGCACCAATGGAATAGAGGAAATGAATGCAAAAAACAATCATGGTACATGTTGGGTTATGCAAGTGGCAGCATTTGCCAAACTAACAGGAAATGATGATGTACTCGACTTCTGCCGTCTACGATACAAGAATGTATTATTGCAAGAGCAAATGGCTGACGACGGCAGTTTTCCAAAAGAACTATCCAGAACCAAACCTTACGGATATGCACTGTTCAACACCGATGCCATGGCTACTATTTGTCAAATATTGTCCGACAAAGAAAACAATCTATGGAGCTATACAACAGAAAGTAATCTAAACATCCGGAAGGCAGTAGACTTTATGTACCCATATATAAAAGATAAGTCGGCATGGATATATCCGCAAGATGTGATGTATTGGAGCGACTGGCCTGTAGCTCAACCATCACTTATATTTGCAGCATGCGCCTACAACAATAAGAATTATTTCGATTTGTGGAAAAACTTACCACATAGTACCGACATTCAGGAAGTGGAGAGGAACCTACCTATCCGAAATCCTCTCATTTGGATGTGATTTGAATTAAAATCTAAAATAAATGATTCAATTTAGAAAATGCAAAGAGCTATAGAATCATACATTTGAGCCTATTATAAGAAACCATGAAAAATAATTTTATACTATGAACAATTCTAATTTAAAAACACGAATATTACTTCTTCTCGGATTAGTAATATTTAATTTATCCTGTTTGTTAGCGGCTCCAAATGGCACGCAGCAGGAAAAAAATATAATGGGAACCGTCACCGACGACAAAGGAGAACCTCTACCCGGAGTCTCTGTTGTAATAAAAGGAACTACAAAAGGAACTATGACCGATTTGGATGGAAACTATACAATCTCTGTACCGAATACCAAAACAATCTTACAATTTTCTTTTCTCGGATTTATACCTCAGTCGGTAGAAGTTGGAACAAACTCAAAGATTGATGTCAAACTGGTAGAAGACATACAAAATCTTGATGAAGTTGTAGTTGTAGGGTATGGAGTACAAAAGAAATCTCATCTTACAGGTTCTATCTCGAAATTAAACGGAGAAGGTCTGGCAAATATGCCTGTTACTCGTGTCGATCAAGCTCTACAAGGAAAAATAGCGGGAGTAAATATTCAGAATACGACATCGGAAACGGGGGTTGCTCCGCAAATACGCGTACGTGGTATGGGTTCGTTGAGTGTCGGTGGAGAACCTCTGGTTGTAGTAGACGGATATCCGGTAGCTGATGGATTGTCGTTTGTGGAAGCAGCCGATATAGAATCTATCGAGGTACTCAAAGATGCTGCATCTTCTGCCATTTATGGTTCCAGAGGAGCTAATGGTGTGATAATGATAACTACAAAAACAGGAAATATTGCAAAACCCAAATATACATTCAATATGTATCATGGATTCAAGAACGCTTATAAGTTACATCCTAACATAAATTATTCAGACTATATCGGCTTACTTTTCGAAGAAGCTGCTCTACGTCAACAAGACCCGAGTGTATCCGAATCAGGTTGGAACAAAATTACAGATCAGGAACGTGCCGAATATATTATCAATACACAAAGAAATGCTTATACAAGAGATCCTAACGATCCAAATAAGATTATCTGGCTCAATCAGGAAGAAAATACAGATTGGCAAAAAGAGGCAATACGGGATAATGCCTACATGAGCAATTATCAGCTAAGTGTATCGGGCGGAACAAAAGAAGTAAGATACTACCTTTCGGGCAATTACAATACTGACGAAGGAATGATGTATCACAACAAATACGACAAGCTCAGTGTTCGTGCCAAAATAGATGCACAGCTAAACAAAAAAGTGAAAGTAGGAGTAAATATTAGTCCTACATACAGCAAACGGGAAAGACCTTCTAACAACTATACAGACTTTTATCGCTTTCGTTCGTGGCTTCCGGCCAAACATAATGAGGGAACAGCCTTACTTACCGGCCAGCCTGTAGGATCATGGGCACATTCCCGCCACTTCAGCGGTCTAGCGTATGAGGGAACGATGCCTGACGGTTCGTATTGGGAATCCAGTGGAAGCTTAGACCCTTGGTCTTCACAAAATAACAATCCTAAATCTATTATGGAAGGAGATACACGCAAAACTCATCAATACCGTGTGATGACAAATGCATACCTAACATATCAGATAATGAAAGGTCTGGAATTTAAAACATCAGACGGGGTTTACATTAATTATACAAAAGATAACGCATATCTATCTGCCGGAGCAAAAAAGGATGGAGAACCTAGTCAGGGTACATTCAAATCATCATTCACAACAGATATACTGTCCGAAAATACTCTTAATTATAATACAACTATCAATAAAGATCATTCTATATCGACACTGATAGGATTCACGTACCAAAGAACCAATAAAGAGTTCTCTCAAATATTAGGTTCCAATTATCCGACCGATGATATAGAAACTCTTAATTACGCTTCAATTATAGATGCACAAAATACATATACATATAAAGTAGCTGAGGCTTTGGTTTCTTATCTGGGAAGAATAAATTACGCATATAAAGATAAATACCTTGTATCGGCAAGTCTACGTACCGATGGAAGTTCCCGATTTGCTCCCGGCAATAGATGGAGCTGGTTTCCTTCCATTTCCGTTGGCTGGCGTGCAGAAGAAGAGGCGTTTATGAAACCGATTAACTGGCTAAGTACACTCAAGTTGAAAGCATCTTACGGACTTACCGGAAATAACAATCTGCCTACAAATACTAACGGATCGAACAGAGTTTCCAGTTATGCCTATTCCAATACATTCTTCCCTGCTTCATATTCTTTTGGCAATGCAGGAACTATAACTCCCGGATTAGCTGTAAGTAGTTACACCTTAGGAAACAAAGACCTTACTTGGGAGCGGACAAATGAGTACAATGCAGGATTAGATTTCGGTATATTCAAAAACAGGATATTACTAGGATTAGAGTATTATTACTCAATAACAGATCGCTTGCTACTCAAACAAGGGGCAATGTCTTTCACCGGATATAATGAATTTTGGAACAATGCCGGAAAAGTAAGAAACCGAGGATTGGAAATAGAGCTTACGACAGTAAATATTGTTAATAAAGATCTGGAATGGAAGACATCCATCAACTTTTCATCGAATAGGAATAAGCTTCTATCTCTAGGAGGCCCAGCTCATCAATACAACTATGGCGAGCGAAATGAAGTGTATGCTGCAATAGTAGGACAGCAGGCTATACAATATTATGGATACAAAACAGACGGAGTATGGCTTTCGGACGATCAAATAGCCGAAGCAAAGAAAAATACAGACTATAAAGTTACAACTGCAGCCGGTGGACTCAAGATAGTAGATACAAACAATGATGGAATAGTAGATGCCAACGACCGTGTAGTTATAGGCTCACCTTTTCCTGATTTCACATGGGGCATAACAAATACAGTTTCATATAAAGGATTCGATTTTTCCGTATTGATACAAGGAGTACAAGGCCTTGACATCATCAATGGCGATCAGTATTACAACGATTTTCTGAAAATGAACAAGAAGTTCCTGACCAACAGGTGGGTGTCTCCAATGTTTCCTGGAGATGGAAAAACACCATATTACACAAATGGAATGCAAAGAATACTGACCGACTATGTTGTAGAAGACGGATCATACATCTCTTTTCGCGATATTCAACTAGGGTACAGATTGCCAGCCAACTTTGTAAAGAAGTCATTAAAATTACAAAGTGTGCGTGTATACTCAGGTATTCAAAATCTACTCTATATTATGGCAAGTGGCTATAAAGGAATCAATCCCGAGTCGCGTTATAATAGCGCAAGCCCTTATGATTCTCCTCTGGTAGATGGTTATCAACGTGGAGGATACCCTTTGCAACGGACATTCACTATAGGTCTCGATTTAACTTTCTAACAAAAAAACACTCGATTATGAAAAATATAATATATAGTCTTTGCATCATACTATCAGCTTCGTTCTTTTCATGTGACGAAACTTTAGATATACGATCCGAATCGGAAATAACATCTCCTGACAAAGAGCTGACTACCGAGGCACAGGTTCGTGCCGCACTTGTAGGATGCTACAATGGCATGCAAAAACCGATGGAAACAGAATGGATGCTGACCGAACTAAGAAGTGACAATGCAGTACAAGGTGTACCAACCAGTACTAATTCTGTAAACCTGGAGTTTAACGAACTGGACATGTTTACCCTACTGCCTACTCACCCAAGAGTTTACGATTACTGGATAGATTCTTACAGTAATATAGGTCGCACAAACACTGTGTTAGCTTGTATATCTGTAATAAAAGATGAGAATGAAAGAAAATCAATCGAAGCCCAATGCCGTTTCATCAGAGCATATCATTACTTCAATCTGGTAAGACTATTTGGCCCTCTGTTTATTACGACAGAAAATATATCTCCCGACCAAGCAAAATTGAAAGACCGCTCACCTGTCGAAGATGTATATAGCCTTATAATATCCGATCTCAACTCTGCTAATTCTACAGCTTTACCAGAAAAATGGGATGACACAAATCTGGGACGTGCAAGCCGTTTGGCAGCAAAAACTATGCTGGCAAAAGTATATCTTACTATCGGACAACCGCATAACGCCCTACCCCTGCTCACTGAAATAAAATTAAGCACAAAACATCGCTTATTACCATACGCTGAAGTATTTTCTATCAAGAACGAAATGAATGATGAAATCATCTTTGCCATCAGGTACAAATCGGGAGGATATGGCTTAGGTTCACCTTTTGCCAATCGTTTTGCTCCAACATCGAGCGGAAGTACAATAATAAATGGAGATGGCAGTGGATGGAACTTCCCTTCATACGATTTTATGAGCTATGCTTACGAGCCAAATGACGCTAGACGAGAAGTTACCGTTAGCACTTTCGGTACAGGTACATGGGTAAAAAACTATGTGAAGAAATATATATCTCCGGTATCTATAACATTCGATGCCGAAAACGACTGGCCTATACTTCGTTACTCGGATGTACTATTAATGCTTGCGGAAATTCTTAATGAAAAAGAAGGACATGCTGCTGCTCTGCCTCTTGTCAACGAAGTACGCAGTGTTCATGGTAACCTGCCAGCTCTTTCTATGATAAACAATCAGGACGATTGCCGTCTGGCAATAGAAAAGGAAAGACGCGTAGAGTTTGCTTTCGAAAATCAGCGTTTCTTTGATCTTGTACGTACCAAAAGAGCTGTAGATGTACTCAACAATCAGTTTTACACTACAGACAAAGCATTCTATACCAGATATAAAGAAACAGCTCCTAAGCCGGGAGAGGTAGTAAAAGAGTGGCAACTATTATTACCTATTCCTCAACGGGAAATAGACACTAATAACAAAGTAGTGATAACTCAAAATTATGGTTATTAATACTAATCAATAGCTGAAACTTTATCTATATAAAGCCCAACCTCCCCGAAAGGAAGACTCAGGCTAGGTCAAGAGCTTTGAATAATTAGAATTGAAAAACGGATGAAGAATGTACTAGTTTGTCAGCTTTTAGTTAAAATAGCATTTCAGACAAAATCAACCATTGATTCAGATAACGCAATATTATTCAATTATAATAGCTGGCTTTTATAGAGAATACGAAAATAATAAATAGGTCTGTGACCTTAAAAAGAAAGAAATATGAAAAAATACATCAATTATTTATATATTGTCTCATCACTATTATTGATAACTTTATCTTACGGTTGCGATGAAAGTAGCCAGATGGATACAAACGATATTAAAGGAAGCGTTGTGGAACCTGCTGTGACCTCATTTTATCCATCGTCGGGAGTAGCAGGGACAGAGGTTATGATTACCGGAGAAAATTTCTCATCGGTAGAATCAGTATATGTGGGCAATCAGCAGGTAAAAATAAAAAACAGAATATCAAATACTCAAATATTAATAGAAATAACCTCCAACGCAGTAAATGGAAAAATAAAGGTAAAAAATACTAAAGGGGAATCTGAAAGTAACAGCAACTTCACTATAAAAGTAAATGTTCCTGTCATCGGAAGCTTTACATCAGCAGAAGCAGGGAAATTCACTATTGGTGAAATCATAAAATTAGAAGGAGAAAATCTAAAATCGGTTACTAACATACTCGTTGGCGATATAGCTGCAAAGAAAATATTTACTTCTGATACTGAGATAAAGTTTACTGTCCCTCAACTCACTCCGGGTATTTCTACAACAGTAAAACTCCAATACCTGAACGGAGAGAATACAGAGAATATAGAAAGTAACGAAAATTTTACAATTTTACGTCCTCTTACCAGTCCTACAGTAACGTCTTGTCCAGCCAATGCCCTATTCGGCACTTCGACAACACTGGAAGGAACAAATATGGATGTAGTAAATCATGCTATCTTTGCAGGGAATGTGATAAACTTTACATCTCAGTCAGAAAGTGAAATCCAACTTACTATCCCTAGAAATTTCGGAGTAAATACAACCGGAGATTTGATCCTTGTATACAATGCCACAGAACAAATGGTAGCCAAGAAAGATTTTGAAGTAACAGTCCCTGTTATAGCAAATACAATCAATTTCTATTATGGACTAACGCTTGGGGCAGAAAAGACATCAGCATCCCCTGCGCAGCATTTCTTTAATCCCGAAAGTGGATCTATGTATTCAGCATGTCAGTATGAAGCGATAAAAGCAAATATATACTTCTTCATAACCAGCTATTCTACCGGATCCACTATCCAGCTGAACAATCCGAATAATACAGCTACTCAGACTTCCCGATTCGCATGTGATGGAACATCTCTTACCGGGGAAAAACTTCCTACAATCGTAAAGTTCAAGAAGCTTAATATAGGATCAAGCTCTGAAAAAGTTTTCTATGACAAAGTGATTAACAGAACATTAGAAGAGATAAACCCATCTTTGATTAGCATAACCGCCGGAACCAGTACTCCGAGAGCCGGAACAGACTTCAATGTGGGAGATGTCTTATTATTCCAGAAATTTAATGGAACTACTATTGTCAAAGTTGGTTTTATAGAAATTACAGGTATAGATCTGAATAGTGCCAGCTTGGGCGAATCAACAATTACATTCAACTGTTTCTTTCAAAAATAAATAAAAAGAGAGTTGCAATCAGAATATAGATTGCGACTCTCTTAAATAAAAAATTATATGAAGTACCGATTATTCTTAATTATTCTTAGTTTCACCTTTTCTTTGAGTTCATATTCTCAAAGGGTTATACAGGCAGAGCAATTAGCATACGCTAAAAGGAATATAGATAACATAGCTAACGGTAACAGTGCCTATAAGGCATTGTTGCGCAATGCCGACAAAGAGTTAGCTACAGTTATAGTACCTATAACAGAGAAAACAATCGTAGCCGGAAGTGGAGACAAACACGACTATGTGAGCATGGGCCCCTACTGGTGGCCGGATTCTACTAGAGCAGACGGACTTCCATATATAAGAAAAGATGGTCAACGCAACCCGGAAATACTAAAACTAGACAGATATAAGATAGATAAGCTTACAAAAGGTGTAAATATTCTATCTTACGCATACTATTTTAGCGGAGAGGACAAATACGCATATAAAGCAGTGGATATGCTTCGGATATGGTTCTTAAATGATGAAACAAAGATGAATCCCAATCTCAACTATGCCCAAATGATTTTAGGGCATAACAATAATAAGGGTCGTGGTGCGGGAATTATAGATACTTATTCTTTCGTCGAAATGATAGATTGTATAGAGTTCCTTGCTAAATCAAGCGCAATGAAGAAGAAAGATCTGGATGGCATCAAAAAATGGTTTTCTGATTTTACCGAATGGCTTATAACCAGCGATCTTGGTCAAAATGAACGAAAAGCAAAAAACAATCATGGAACAGCATATGACATACAAGTTGCTGCGTATGCACTATTCACAGGAAAGACCGATATTGCAAAGGAGTATATTAGCACATTTGCAGAGAATCGCATTTTTCAACAAATAGAGTCTGATGGCAAGCAACCTCTAGAATTGGAACGAACAATAGCTTTACATTACTCTATATTCAATATAGAGCATATGATGGATATGTGTAATCTAGGAAAGTCAGTAGGAGTAAACATATATAACTCTACTTCTACCGATAACCGTTCAATAAGTAAAGCCATAGAATTTATAGTTCCATATTTAGGTAAGTCTCAGAAAGATTTTCCATATCAGCAAATAAAGGAATGGGATCTTAATCAACAAAAACTATGCTGGCTTATACGCAGGGCAAGCATGTTCAAGAAAGACAAAGCATATGATAAATTATTCGATCAATATATAAATACAAAGCCTTCCGATATTAAATGGCTATTATATGCGAAATGAATGAGGTAAAGGGATCATCTTATTTATCATAAAAAATAGAAAGTCCGCGAAATCACCTTCGCAGACTTCCCAACCTTAACACAAACTTTACAAAACTACACAATAGAGTTGATTGCAGCCTGACACTTGGTTCATTCATAATCTCAGGAACCAACTCTGTGTTCGTTATATATTTTATAAGAAAGAATCGAATTTTAGTCTATAAAAGTTGAATTCCTATCTTAGTTATTGTCTTTATTACACAACAAAGATAATATATTCTATCGTAAACACAATAGATTCTATCTATTTTTAGAAAAAAAATGCTTTTCTAGGTTTATCCAACATTACAGCTCTTTTTTCAAATATTCGGCAGTAAAGCTACCATCCACTTTCACAACACTTTCCGGCTTACCTACTGCAACAACAGTACCTCCACCTATACCACCATCGGGCCCCATATCAATTATGTAGTCGGCACTCTTTATTATATCTTGATTATGCTCTATGACAATAATAGTATTTCCTCGGTCTACCAGCTTATTTAAAACACCTAGTAAAACACGTATATCTTCGAAATGTAATCCTGTTGTGGGCTCATCAAGAATATAAATTGTATTGCCTGTATCTATCCTTGCCAGTTCGGCCGCCAGCTTTATCCGTTGAGATTCTCCACCCGACAATGTTGTAGATGGTTGCCCCAATTTGAGATACCCCAGACCAACTTCCTGCAACACTTTTATCTTATGCAATATAGTCGGTACATTCTCAAAGAATTCAACAGCCATATTTATTGTCATATCCAATACATCTGCTATCGACTTGCCTTTGAAACGTACTTCGAGCGTTTCTCTGTTATACCTCTTGCCATGACATTCTTCGCATTGCACATACACATCGGGAAGAAAATTCATTGCAATAGTCTTATAACCATTACCCCCGCAGACTTCACAACGCCCACCCTTTACATTAAAAGAAAAACGTCCGGCTTTATACCCCCTTATTTTAGATTCGGGCAGATTGACGAAAAGATTTCTTATATCAGAGAATACACCTGTATATGTAGCCGGATTGGAACGTGGAGTACGCCCTATAGGAGACTGGTCTACAGTTATTACCTTATCCACATTGTCTATTCCATCCAAAGACTTATAGGGAAGAGGATCGGCTAACGACCTGTATAAATGCTGGCTCAGAATCGGTTGCAAAGTACCATTAATAAGGCTCGACTTTCCACTACCCGACACTCCTGTCACACATATAAATGTATTGAGAGGGAAAGTAACCGATACATCTTTCAGATTATGCCCGGTTGCTCCTTTTATAGTAATTTTCTTTCCATTACCCTTTCTTCTTTTCGAGGGCACTTCTATTTTCAGTTTACCATTCAGATAGTCGGCAGTCATTGTACTGGCTTTCAGCATCTCCTGAGGTGTACCTGCAAATACGACTTTACCACCCCGACGACCGGCATAAGGGCCAAGATCAACTACATAATCGGCATCGAGCATAATATCCTTATCATGCTCAACTACAATTACCGAGTTACCGCTATCACGTAATTTTTTTAATGAGTCTATCAAGCGTGTATTGTCTCTCTGATGCAATCCTATACTCGGTTCATCGAGAATATAAAGTACATTTACCAGTTGAGAGCCTATTTGTGTTGCCAAACGTATACGCTGGCTTTCGCCTCCCGAAAGTGTTACCGAAGCTCTATTCAATGATAGGTAACTAAGTCCTACATCCAACAAGAAAGACAAACGGGAAACTATCTCTTTCTTTATCTCCGAAGCAATAAGCTTTTGCCTATCCGAAATATGCACATCCATATCCTGTATCCAGTCGTAGAGATGTTGTATATCCATTTCGGCAAGTTCTGCTATATTCTTACCATTTACTTTATAGTGCAAAGCCTCTTTATTCAGACGCTGTCCGTTACAGTCGGGGCAAACATCTGTTTTTATAAACTGTTCGGCCCATTTCTGAGCAGAAGCAGAAGAATCACTATCCTGCTGCATTTCTATATATTTGGCTACACCTTCGAATGCTACCACATAGTTTGAACTACCCAAGGATTCATTTTTGATCTGCAATCGTTCGTCAGTACCAAACATAATTTCATCGAGAGCTTCCTGTGGAATATCCTTTATCGGGGTTTTCACCGTCACACCGTGCTTCTCGCAAATAGCTTCTATCTGCCAAAAAAACAATGAGTTCTTATATTTACCCAATGGCGCTATACCTCCTGCGTAGATGCTAAGTTGAGGCTTAGGTACAATCTTATCTATATCTATTTGGTTCACAAGCCCCAGCCCTTTACATTTCGGACATGCACCGTGCGGAGAATTGAACGAAAAGGTATGAGGCGCAGGTTCGCTATAAGACAAACCTGTAGAAGGACACATCAACTGGCGACTAAAGTGACGGACTTCTCCCGAATCCACATCCTGTATCATGATCAACCCGTCACCTTGTTTCATTGCTGTACGGAGACTGGTTTTAAGATTGTCTGCAAACTTATTAGAAACCGCAAGTTTATCAATAAGTACCTCAACACTGTGCATTTTGTATCTATCGAGTCGCATTCCGGGAATAATTTCCCGTATAGCACCGTCTACACGTACTGTAAGATAGCCTTTCTTACTAATTTGTTCGAATAACTCTTTATAATGACCTTTACGATTGCGGACAACCGGAGCCAGCAAATATATCTTCTTCCCGATATAACGTTCGAGAATAAGTTCCAGAATCTGTTCTTCTGTATATTTAACCATTTTCTCTCCCGTAAGGTAAGAGTATGCCTCACCTGCCCTGGCATATAGTAAGCGAAGGAAATCGTAAATCTCGGTTGTAGTACCTACAGTCGATCGAGGATTCCGATTAGTAGTTTTTTGCTCTATAGAAATCACCGGGCTTAGTCCGGTGATCTTATCCACATCGGGACGCTCCATTCCTCCAAGAAAGTTGCGTGCATATGCTGAAAAAGTCTCAATATATCGGCGCTGCCCTTCGGCAAATATTGTATCGAAAGCCAAAGAAGATTTTCCACTACCACTCAGACCTGTTATTACAACAAGCGAATCGCGGGGAATTTCTACATCTATATTTTTCAGGTTGTGTACACGGGCACCGTACACACTTATCATTTCTTTTGTTTCCGGAACGTTTGTTTTCATCAATTCGTATTGTTCTTCTAGTCCTTTTATTCTTGAGAAATCCAGATTTTATTATGAACTCTTATTCTATCTCCTTTTTTGTAAAAAAGAGACTCTTCTGTAGGAATAAGAATAGTATATGAATTCTGACTCTTTGGCGATATAGTCAGTTTTCGGTCTCGCAACCAAGTATTGAAGTCTTTCAACTGAGCATAAGTGATTCCATTATCTTTTGCAAACGTAGCCAGATCGGAAATGGACTGATTTACTTCCACTCTCTTAAAATCAATAGGCTTATACAGGTCTTTTTCGGTAAGTACAAAACCATATTTGGCGGGAGACTCAAATATTTGTTTTATAGCCAGCATACGGAAATAATAACGGGTAGTTTCATCTACCAACCACAGATCCAGACCATCTTCTGCCTGTTGTTTATCCAATTCGCCGCTTATTCTTCCTTGTCCGGCATTGTATGACAAAGCCACACTCGACCAACTTCCATATTTATTGTAAGCCTGCTTCAGGTATTTACATGCCGCTAGAGTAGACTTCTCTATCGAATAACGCTCGTCTACCTCGGAAGAAACTTCAAGCCCGTAAGAAGGTGCTGTCTTCGGCATAAATTGCCACAGTCCAACTGCACCTGCGGGTGAAGTAGCTCTATGATTGAGACTACTTTCAATTACTGCCAGATATTTAAAATCTTCGGGAATACCATTCTCTTTCAAGATTGGTTCTATTACAGGAAAGTAACGGTTTGCCTTTTTTATAAGTAGCAGAGTTGTTGAATGCAGATATGTGAATCCATTAATTTCTCTGTCGTAACGTTCGTGCAAGTCATACCTGTCCAAAACCAGCTCCTCTCCGGCAAATTCTACTTTGTGAGGCACCTCTATAGATTTCGTCATCGACAATACATGCGGAGTTTTAGACTCTATCACATCTTTGCTTTGATTGGATAAAAAGAGCATTGCAGCAACACACACAGCAACAATAACAAGAATAAAGAATATTGAGTTTTTAGTCATTCAAATAATATCATGTAAACTAATATTTTACGGATAATTTTAACTAAAAAGTAACGAAAGTAACAGATTTCACTTGTTTTTTCTTTTGTTACCTTTTTTATTCTACGACGTCAAATTATCCACCATTCTACAGATAAACTTTCAGAGAAGCGATCTATAGATACAGACTATCAAAGATACAATAATATTCTCAGTTATAAAAAACAGAAGGAGTTCTTACAAACCTTTCCCATGCCATACAAAGTAGTCTGAATAAACACTTTCGAGGTTTTCTATTGCATTCTTAAAAATTCCAAAAACAGAAGATCCCGACCCCGACATGGAAGCATACAAAGCACCCCTATCATAAAGATCATGCTTTATTTCTCTTATTATCGGATATTTAGGAAATACACTTTTCTCAAAGTCATTTATCATCAAATCTCTCCATTCTTCTACAGGGCGCGATATTATCTTTTTTAGAGATATAGCAGGGGCACATGGAACAACTGAGGCGAAAGCATCTTTAGTCGGGATTTGAATATCCGGCTTTATCAGCACAAAATGATAATCTTTCAGTGACAGATCAATATCTTCAAATATTTCTCCTATACCCGATGCAAAAACAGGTCGGTTATGTATAAAAAATGAACAATCGGCTCCCAACTGAACTGCGAGTGAAACCAGTTCTTCTTCGGAAACTCCAAGAGAGAAAGTATCATTCAATAGTTTCAGCATGAAAGAGGCATCGGCCGATCCTCCTCCCAGTCCTGCTCCAAAAGGAATCTTTTTCAACAGATGTACTTCTACCGTAGGAAATTTATATCTTGAACGCATCAGCTTCAATGCTCTCATCACCAGATTCTTTTCCGGCTTGGCGTCTATCACTATTCCCGCCTCCGTAAATGTATCACTCTCCTGTCCCTCTCGAACAATAATTTCGAGCGCATCTTCAATATTTATAGGATAAAATATAGTTTCCAGATTATGATACCCATCACCCCTGCGAGAAACAACATTCAGTCCTAAATTTATTTTGGCATTCGGAAAACAAATCATAATGAAAAATTAGTGTCGCAAATATAACTTTTTTATTCCAGTGAAAAGAACCCCAACCTTTATAAAATACCATCAATATATTGCTATCTTTATAACTTTGATTTTTTTTTAACACTATGAATAAGAAACAAAACCCTGAAACTATTTGCGTACAAGCCGGATGGCAACCTAAGAAAGGAGAGCCTCGTGTACTGCCTATTTACCAAAGTACAACATTCAAGTATGAGACAAGCGAGCAAATGGCTCAATTGTTTGATCTCGAAGCCGAAGGTTATTTCTATACACGACTGCAAAATCCGACAAACGATTTTGTGGCTGCCAAGATAGCCGCTCTCGAAGGCGGAGCAGGAGCCATGCTTACCTCTTCGGGACAGGCAGCAACATTTTATGCTATATTCAACATCTGCAATGCCGGAGATCATGTAGTGAGTGCCTCAACCATATATGGAGGTACATTCAACTTATTTGCCGTAACAATGAAAAAGCTAGGCATAGAATTCACTTTCGTAGATCAGGAAGCACCTGCCGAAGATATACGAAAAGTTTTCAGACCTAATACAAAAGCCCTGTTCGCAGAAAGCATCTCGAATCCCGGCATGAACGTGCTCGACATAGAGAAGTTCGCAAACATAGCTCATAGCGAAGGCGTACCATTGATTGTAGACAACACTTTTCCCACACCAATAAATTGCCGACCGTTTGATTGGGGCGCAGATATAATCATACATTCTACAACTAAGTACATGGACGGACATGCAATAAGCCTCGGTGGAGCAATTGTAGACGGTGGCAAATTCGACTGGAATGCACACTCCGATAAGTATCCAGGACTAACCCAACCCGACGAATCTTATCACGGACTGACATATACAGAGTCTTTCGGGAAAACAGCTTACCTCACCAAAGCTGTTGTGCAGCTAATGAGAGATCTGGGTTCTGCTCAGTCGCCGCAAAATGCTTTCCTTCTGAATGTTGGCCTAGAGACATTACACCTGCGTATGCAACGCCATTGTGAAAATGCTCAGAAGGTAGCCGAATATCTGGAAAGCAGACCGGAAATAGCATGGGTCAATTATCCGGGACTAAAAAGTAACAAATACTATGACCGAGCAAAGAAATATATGCCGAATGGTACTTGTGGTGTTATGACATTCGGGCTAAAAGGAGGCCGTGATGTTTCGGTCAAATTTATGGATAGTCTGCAATTTATAGCCATAGTTACCCACGTGGCAGATGCTCGTACCTGTGTGCTGCATCCGGCAAGCCACACTCATCGTCAGTTGAGTGACGATCAGTTAAAAGCTGCAGGCGTACCTGCCGATCTGATTCGGTTGTCGGTAGGAATAGAAAATGCAAATGACATAATAGAAGATATAGAGCAAGCTCTGAAACAAATCTTATAAAATAAGAAACGGGTGGAATCAAAAGCAAATTCTACCCGTTTTTCTTTTTACATAGAATTAAATTATACTAATTTCTTTATCAATGCGTCTCTATCTCCATATATATAATCTATAATAGGTACTTCTATCATTGTATATGCACCCGGCCTTTGTTTCATCGAAGCACGAGCAGAAGCTACAAGTACCTGAGCTGTAAGTGCAGGATTGTTAATTTTCATATTGAAGTCGAACAGTTGATTTTGTGTAGAGCCAGAAACGCCCTTGCGAACCATATTCACTCCATGTCCCATATCCTTCAGATTGTCGACACAATCGACTTGCATAACATGAGTTTCATCATGAGCAAAGTAATCATCTGTTTTTATAGCTTTAGCTACTTCTTCAAACTTATATCCATCTTCTACTTCTATATAAACCATACGACGATGAATACTTGTACCTAAAGGGATAGTCATCGACAAAGCAGCTCTTACTCCTTTTATTGCTTTCACGGCAACAGTATGTCCCATACTCATACCCGGACCAAAGTTTGTATATGTTACGCCTTTAGGCGCCATAAACTCAAGCATAGAACGCACCATAGAGTCTGTACCGGGATCCCAGCCTGCTGAAATAATAGAAACTGTATTGTTGGCTTTTGCTACAACATCCAACTCTTTTCTCAGATTTACAATACCTCCATGTATATCATAGCTATCTACCGTGTTTATACCGGCAACAAGACACTCTTTGGCAAAGCTTTCGACACTACGGGTAGGTGTACATAAAACGGCAACATCCACACCCGACAGTTCTGTCACAGACTTTACTACCTTATATGTTTTCAACTCTTCGGGTACATTTGCCGGATCGCGACGAACAATACCTGCGACTTCAAAATCGGGAGATGACAAAATCGCATCTAAAACATAGTGCCCGATATTACCATATCCAACGATAGCTGCTCTTATTTTTTTCATTGATATTAAAATATTATTTATGATTTATATATAAGTTATTTATAGTTCTGTAGCTTCTTTCATAAAGTTATATAACCATTCGAGAGCCATAAAATCTTCTTTTACCATATCGGTAAAATCCGAAGAGAACAATTCATCTCCAATTGGTCTTATCTTCTCTACCCATAATCCTTTACGTTGAATCCACGGTTGAAAATATTCAGGTAGATCATTAGCTATAGGACGCTTGTATTCCTCTCCGTTTATAACATAACCTCTATCGATAACAGTTTTCTGCGTTATTTTTTGGAACTCCTCAGCATTGTATGATACTTCATCTCTGAAAGCATCCATAACTTTCTTCTTTGGCTGAAAAAGCCCTAATCCCAATGTATACGAATCTTCTTTAAGTTCCATAAAATAGCCCGGATAATCTTTCCACTCTTCACGGGTGACAGGCAGTTGAAATACCAGCCACATGAAATCCTTATAGGGATCTTTATTTTTAGAAAAACGCGTATCACGATAGATACGCGACATAGCTCTATGTGGACGCATTTCGAAGCCCGAATCAATATTGTACATAGCAGGCGACAAGCTCATAAAAAAAGATTTCAGAGGATTCAATAGCTCCTTTTCATAAATATGCTTATTAGCATCGAACCATTCTTTATAGTTATTTTCTTTCAGATCTTTAAAGAAACGAAATGTTTGAAGAGTGAAACCTTTGAAGGGAATATCTTTCTGCGCCATTATACTGTAATTGTTAAATTGAAGTATAAAGATAAAAAAATAGCAGTTTCTTACAAAACTGCTATTTTCTTTTATAATAATTTCACTTCGCTAATTGCTTTACTACATCCATTATCTCAGCTCCTATTTCTTCGGCTTCCTTCATCGTGTGTGCTTCTGAATAGACTCTGATAATAGGCTCTGTATTCGACTTACGTAAGTGTACCCATTTGTCAGGGAAATCAATCTTCACCCCATCAATATCAGTAACATCGTACTGGCTGAATTTTTCCTTTATCGTACTCAATATAGCATCGACATTGATACTAGGTGTAAGCTCTACTTTCTGCTTAGCAATAAAATATTGAGGATATGATGCTCTGATTTCACTCACTTTCTTCTTCTCGAAAGCCAAATGAGAAAGGAACAGTGCTATACCCACCAATGCATCGCGTCCGTAATGGCTGGCTGGATAAATAACTCCGCCATTACCTTCACCACCGATAACAGCATTAGTTGCTTTCATCTGCGTTGTCACATTTACTTCTCCTACAGCAGCGGCATTATATTCACATCCGTACTTTCTGGTTATATCGCGTAATGCCCGGCTAGAGCTTAAATTAGACACTGTATTTCCCGGCGTATGCTTCAATACATAATCAGCAACTGCAACAAGAGTATATTCTTCTCCAAACATTTCTCCGTTTTCACAAATTATAGCTAAACGGTCAACATCCGGATCTACTACAAAGCCAACATCCGAAGAAGTGGTTTTCATCATCACTGATATGTCTTGCAAATGCTCGGGAAGAGGCTCTGGATTGTGTGGAAATTCTCCATTTGGAGTACAATAGAGCTCATTTATTTTATTAACTCCTAATGCTTTCAACAGCTTGGGGATAACAATTCCTCCAACAGAGTTTACACAATCAATAGCCACTTCAAAATCGGCAGCCTTTATAGCCTCTACATCTACCAAAGTAAGATCTAATACTGCTTGTATATGCTTATCTGTATAATCTTTCTCCGAAAGTTTGCCAATATGATCTACATGAGCGAAAATGAAATCTTCCGATTCGGCAATACTTAATACTTCTTCACCTTCTGCAGCATTAAGGAACTCTCCTCTTTCATTCAATAATTTTAGAGCATTCCACTGTTTTGGATTATGGCTGGCTGTAAGAATAATTCCTCCGGCAGCATGTTCCATAGTAACAGCTAATTCTGTTGTAGGAGTAGTAGCCAATCCGATATTTACAACATCAAAGCCCATCCCCATAAGAGTGCCTGTAACAACCTGCTCCATCATTTTACCTGATATACGAGCATCACGTCCTACTACGATAGTATTTGAGTCTGTTTTTCTATTATTACGTATAAATGAGGCATAAGCTGATACAAATTTAACTGTATCTAGCGGATTAAGTCCATCACCGACTTTTCCTCCGATAGTACCTCTAATCCCTGAAATAGATTTAATTAAGGTCATAATTTATATTATTTATTCATGTGTTTGGTCTAACAGAAAATGGTATCTTAATCTTTTATAGAAAAAAGGTACATATGCCTGTCCCTGATAGGTGGATCCTAAGCCAGACAAGAACGGAACAATAATACTAACCTCCGCATCATTACCCAGACCTTTCAGAAACGGCTCAACAGTACCATTCGATAATAGATAATACTCTTGTGCATATTGATTTACACTATAATATGTCTCTTCTCTACCAAAAGTAAAAAGCATAGCAGTATTACCTTCCGAATTAGTCTCTGCATATATACTGTTGGTCAGCATATTATAAACACTATCATATCGAACATAAACATCAGTCTTACCGGAAATAGGACGTTCGTCATTTCCCGGATCAATTACACGATAATATGCCCCTGTACTGGATTTGAAATATTGATTATCTGCAAATTTATGATCAGCAGGATACTGTGTTATTACATCGATATTATTATCACTTATAAAGTTATCAATCGCTTTCTTTTCTTGTTCCAGCTTTTTGGCATAAGAATCTCCTTTACACGATGAAAACACCACAAAAAGACCGACAAGAGCAAATATTACATAAATAATCTTCTTCATCTATATTATCGTTTAGTATATTTTATTTCTTTTTTAATAAGTTTCCATACTCCGGCAACGCATTTTCAAATATTGCAATCGCTTCTTTCATTGTTCCTTTAAACTCTCCTCCGGCAGCATTAAGGTGTCCTCCACCATTGTAACATTCAGCCGCAAATTTATTGCTTGGGAAAGTCCCCTGAGATCGAAACGAGATTTTTATAAAATCATTGTCCTCTCGAATAAAAACTGAGAAAATAATTCCTTTAATATTCAAGGGTAAATTAGCAAACCCCTCTGTATCACCCTTTTTTACATTATATTTATTTTGCTCTTCATTTGTCAGCCAAATAAGAGCAGCATTATATTCAGGATATATTTTCATTTTCTCACACAATGTATATCCGAGCATGCGATACCTGTCTTCCGAATAATTATGATAAACATTCGAATATATCTGATCTTTATTGATACCCTTTTTCAAAAGCTCGCCAATTATATAGTATATTTCGGCATTATTTGAATTATAGGTAAAAGCACCTGTATCTGTCATCATGCCTGTATATATGGCTGTAGCACTCTCATTACTCATTGCTTCAAAATCACCCATACGGCAGATCAAACGAAAAATCAGCTCACTTGTAGATGATATTTCAGGATGTGAGATCATCACATCACAAAAATTAGTAGGTTCGGGATGATGATCGATCAGTACTTTCTTTGCATTAGCAGCTTCAATAAAAGGTGCAAGATGATGAGAACGTTTAGGTACATTAAAGTCGAGACAGAAGATAAGCTCTGCTTCGGCTATTAATTTTTGTGCAAATTCAGTATACTTTTCATAGTCGATAATATCTTTTGCTCCGGGAATCCATTTCAAAAAGTCGGGAAACGAATTAGGAACTATTATATTTACATTATTACCCAAATCATTCAGATAATGATATAACCCTAAAGAAGAACCTATAGCATCTCCATCAGGCGACACATGGGTAACGATCACTATCTTTTCATATTTATCCAGTAACTCTTCTACTTCCGAAATTTTAGAACTTGCTATTATCTTCGATATCATTTATTTATACTTCCTTCTTAAAATCAAAATTTATGCAGACGCAAAAATACTAAAAAAACATACTAAAAGCACCATTTTCAACGACATCGTGACAAGTAATACCAAGATTTTTACATTCTTTAGTTAATCGCCGACGAGTAGATACTGATAATGAAGCATCTAGTATTACATTTTCAATAGTAAAAAGACTACTTATTGTATATAATGAATAAGATTCGTTATTAGTTAGCACTAAATTGTCAAGTTCGAACCTTTCTGACGAATACTTTTCTTTATAAATATCCTCCGACAAAATTAATGTACTCAAATTTCCAGCATATAAATACTTATAGCCGTCTTTTATATTTTCATTTGTAATATTTTGCACAAAAGCACCTGAGACTAAAGTAATCTCAGTTTTTTGAGGACGATTATATACGATCATTTCATTTGGCTGATCTTTTATGTTAGCGTATATACCTGTGAGTATTAATACAAGAACAGCAGATAAACCAACAATAAAAAATCGCACCTTTTTCTGATAGAAAAACAGCAATACAAACAATATTATAGTAGAAATTAACAGCAAACTCAAAAACGTAATCTTTTCATCTTCAAATAAAGCAAACGGTAAACTCTCGAAAAAACTGATAATAGAAATCATCAGTTGTACTAGAATTTGCAACACCTTCACTGGCACATAATAGATAAAAGATGCCGAATCCGGTAACAAAAACCCTATTGTTCCGGCAACAACTATTCCTGCAACGGCATACATTATAACAGAAACTAAAGGCACAATAATCATATTTGCAAGGAAAAAATATGTAGGGAATGTGCCAAAGTAATATAAACAGATAGGAAATGTAGCTAACTGAGCTACTAACGACAACGTAAACATCTGCCATATTTTTGTCACATACTTATTGTCCGTTTTTACAAGTTTCGACGCTCTAGGATGCAGATATAAGATAGATAATACAGACATAAAACTCAGCTGAAAACCGATATCGAAAAAAGAAAGCGGATTGACGAGCAGAATGAAAAATGCAGCTATATACAGTGCGTGTATAGATGAATTTTTCCGACCCAGCATTTCCGACATACAAAAAATTGTAAGCATAACGCTCGCTCGTACTACCGATGGGGGTAAACCTGTAATGAAAGCATAAAACCACAACAATATGATAATGATAAGAGGCTTTAACCAATACCATTTTGTCCCTTTTCTGATGAAGAGGAGGAATGATGATATTATCATATATATTATGGCAACATGCAATCCACTGACTGACAATACATGCACAGTCCCCGTTGTGCGGAATCCCTGTTTAATATCATCTGTAAGATCGTTCTGATAACCTAGTGTTAGTGCCGACAAAATAGAATATTCGGTATGGGAAAAGCCAAGTGATTTGTAAAAATCCATTATGTATTCTCGGATACGCAATGCTGAGAACTTCAAAGAAGTTGAATGTTGTCCTGTTGCCACCCACTTGTCAGACGTAATATATGCCGAACCCGAAAACCCTTGATCATACATATATCGAACATAATCAAAATCGTCAGGATTTCCCATATTTCGAAAAGGCTGTACCCTACCCTCAAAGATTAGTTCTTGTCCGGGAGACAACACAGGTTTAAGAGAGTCTTGACCAAAGTAGCAAACTATATATTTATCATAGTCAGCCAAATAAACCTTACAGGCAATCGTTCGGGGTTTCTCTTGCGGAGTATCGGCTATAACTCCTTTATAAATCTTATTGTCATCTGAATAAGAGAATTCCGATTTCTGCTGACACAAAACCGTAGACACTATGCCCACACCTACAATGAAAAAGAACACTCCTGCACCAAATAACCATCTTAGCTTGAAATGAAGGTGTTGTGGTAGAAAATAAGAAAGTAGCATAGTCAAAATACCAAAAGAAGAAATGACTATACTCAGATATTCTACATCGAAATAGTATTGTAACAAGATTCCCAACAACAGAGGAATCAGAAGAAAGAGAAAAGGTGTCTTTGACAAAGGATTATTCATCAATCGGCACTATCCAGCTAAACAATACTTTTCAGTTTATGAATCATTTCAGTAGGATTACTATCGGCAAAAACTGCATTTCCAGCCACCAACACATCGGCTCCCGCATCGATCAACAATTTGGCTGTATGCAAGTTTACACCTCCGTCCACTTCTATCAGCGTATCCAAATTCCTACGAAGAATCATTTCTTTCAATTTTGCGACTTTAGGCACAGAATGTTCTATAAACTTTTGTCCTCCAAAACCGGGATTGACAGACATAAGCAGTACCATATCTATATCCTGCAAAATATCTTCGAGCAAAGATACAGGAGTGTGTGGATTGAGAGTCACACCCGCTTTCATTCCTGCATCATGAATAGCTCCTACAACCCTATGAAGATGAGTGCAAGCCTCATAATGTACATTCATCATATATGCACCTGCATCTTTTACTTGCGAAATGTACTTATCAGGGTTCACAATCATCAGATGTACATCTAATGGCTTTTTAGCAATCTTACTGATTTGCTTAATGATAGGAAAGCCAAATGAAATATTTGGTACGAACGAACCATCCATCACATCGCAATGAAACCAATCGGCCTCACTATTATTAATCATTTCCACATCTGCCTGAAGATTAAGAAAATCGGCAGAAAGAAGAGAAGGTGCTATTTTATGACTCATATATTTATATTATTTTTCTGTATTAATAGATTCAAACTATACTTCAACATTTTCTTTACCACAATTTTATGGAAAGGGAGGATCGAGTAAAAATAAACATATCCTAGAGTCGAATGAAACTTTACTAATGTGTAAGCAAAAACACATTGTGCCTTCTTTTCTTCACTCTCCAAAAATATAGAAACATAAGCCGACAGATGTTTATCGGTAAGACAAATCACTGTCTCTTTTTCAGATTTAGCTTGCAAAGACATCAATCCATAAGCTTTGCCATTTCTTATACAATCTGTCAATTGATCGAGACTGCTATCTTCTCCTGTTTTCAGGCCAAAAGGTTTAACCAAAATATTCCTCAGTTTAAAGAGCCTGTCCACCCATGCTGGCTTCGAAGACCAAAGAGCAATCTGAATATCTTCTGTTGTGATACCCTTCAGGTCATCTGACTCACATTTTGTAATATCATAATAATCTACAGGCTGATATGCAGATATTAAGAGATCGCTAGGAATTGTATCTTTCATTCTTGCCATAAAATATACAAGCTAAATACAAATATAAAAGTAACAAAAAGAAGATTCAATACAAAATAAAGGTATCATTCAAAAAACAAAAAAGGCATAAAACCCTAATTTCACACCTTTTTTGTTTCATATTTCAAAAATCAGTTTACACACAAGTAATTAATATCTTTAGGCAAAGACTTATCTACATAATACGTGTGGGCAAACTGTTTTAAGAAATCTAATGTTTTTTCGGATGGTGCGACAACCTCCGCATGCTTTTTACTCACATCTTTAGGTGTAATAATTTTTTTCATAGGCGATCTCCTTAATAGTTACCAAATATGAAACGCTTACATAGACACCTTATTGCTTACACCCTCTTTTTTAACATTTTCGGGATCAGCTCATACGATTCTTATAATCATCATAGCTAAACTCCCTATATATTTCGAGCTGGTTATATCTATTCCACAATGCTATTGCCGGATGGGATATACCATTGAACATCGTAGTTTTAACAATAGTATAATGTATCATATCTTCAAATATAATTTTATCACCAACTAATAGAGGCTCATCGAAAGACCATTCGCCAATAAAATCACCACTAAGGCAACTACTGCCTCCCATACGATAAGTAGGCAGACCGTTAACAGGCTCATGATAAGCCCCTCTGATACGAGGTTTGTAAGGCATCTCGAGGCAGTCAGGCATATGGCAGGCGAACGATACATCTAGTATCGCAGTCTTTATTCCTCTATTCTCCACAATATCCACTACTGTAGAAATCAGCACTCCCGTTTCCCATGCAAATGCACTTCCGGGCTCCATTGTTATTTCAAGGTTTGGATATTTAGCTTTAAATGCCAGTAAAAGCTTGATCAAATGCTCTACATCATAATCTTTACGAGTCATTAAATGCCCACCACCCATATTGAACCATTTTACCTGAGAAAGTAGATGACCGAATTTTTCTTCTATTACCTCCAATGTCTTTTCCAGATCGTATGAAGACGACTCACATAATGTATGAAAATGCAAGCCCTCAATACCTTCGGGCAGTTTCTCTCCTAACTGATCAACAGATACTCCCAAACGGGAACCGGGAGTCGCCGGATTATACAAATCTGTTTCTACAAGAGAATATTCCGGATTGATACGCAAACCACATGAAACTTTTTTTCTATGCTTCAATGTTTCAGGATAGAAACGTTCGAACTGAGAAAGTGAGTTAAAAGTAATATGGCTGCTATATCTCATAAACAGAGAAAAATTATCTTCCGTATAAGCAGGACTGAAAGTATGCGCCAAACTACCCATTTCCTCATACGCCAGTTGAGCTTCATACACTGAACTAGCTGTCGAATAAGGCACATACTCCCGTATGATAGGAAAAGATTTCCACATAGCAAAAGCCTTAAACGCAAGTATTATGTTTACTCCGGCTCTTTCTTTTACAGATTTGATAAGTGAAAGGTTTTTTCTTAGTAGTTCTTCCTCCATTACAAAACAGGGGGATGGTACTTTATTTATTTCTATCATTTTAGTTGAATATATTTTTTATATTTGAGGATCAAAGATATTAATTTTTACTCTATAATATTTATCTTAGCAAAAGTAAAAAGTCTATCCGATACTTCACAAGGACTTTCGTTTTCCGATTACACAATATAGATAAAGTAATATTAAACAAATAACACTAAACTTTAAGACTTATGCAACTCTCGAAACATATCTTTACCCTACTACTTGCTCTCCTATTGATACAAGGAGCCAGTGCACAAATTCCATATACGGAAATCTATCCGGGAATAAGAATATCTATAGACAAAGAGAAACTCGACGTCTCCCGATATAGATACAAGTACAAAGGTTCTATACTCGACTATAGCGAAACTATGCCTGATGGTACCCTCCTACAGATCAAATCATACGGAAAGACTTCGACTATAGAAGTATTCGAGAAGCCTCCATTGCCCGCTATTCATATCATCTACAAAGAGTTTTATGCAAATGGAGACTTAAAGCAAAAAGGTGTCTTTCTTCCATTACAATTCAAGGTCGGTAAATGGATAGAATGCAGCCAGTCGGGAAGTTGCACAATAACAGACCATGAGGAAGGACGCAATACTTATGGCTACAACGATATACTCGAATATCTGGAGCTGGAAAAAATGTATGGTAACACCGATGGAAATGCATATGAATGCTCTTTCTGGTATACCCCCGAAAGCTATACATGGGGTGTGCGTATAAACAAAGACGGCAATCAATACAAGATGTTCGAATTCGACAGCAAAGGTCGGGATGAAGTTCGAGAATATGACCTTACCTCGAAAGCATCAGCCGTACCCATAGTTGGAACTTTTGAACAAGAGGAAGAATAAAAAGAAAACTATTCGTTAATTTTGTTGTTTTATTTTTCAAACAGCAAAATGAAGAAATATAGTTTACCCGATATAAGCAAAGCTTCCGATACTGTAGTATTGGCAAATGGAGAGTTTCCCTCCCACCCTATAGCGCTGTCCATACTTGAAAACTGTAAATTTCTTGTATGTTGCGATGGAGCTATAAACAGTCTTACCGGAACAGACAAACAGCCAGATGCCATTGTGGGAGATTGCGATTCTCTTTCGGCAGAGAACAGAGAACTATTTGCCGACATCATTCATAGCATTCCCGAACAGGAAACAAATGACCTTACCAAAGCCGTAACTTTTTGTATCCAACAAGGAAGAAGAGAGATCACCATACTTGGTGCTACAGGCAAACGAGAAGATCATACGATTGCCAACATTAGCCTTCTGTGCGAATATATGAAAGGCTGTGATGTGCAAATGATAACAGACTTCGGCGTTTTCAATGCTATAGATAGCAATTCTATGTTCGAGAGTGTGCCAGCACAGCAAGTCTCTCTATTCTGTGTAGACCCTTGTATTGTGACCTCACATAATTTACTTTATCCTATCAAAGATCGTATTTTCACCAATTGGTGGCAAGCCACTCTTAACGAATCTATGAGCAATGAATTTGCAATAAGAACAAACGGCAGACTGATTGTATACAGGGCTTTTTAGCCAATATTATTCAGCAAGCTCCTTTGCCCTATATGCCATTGCATAGAATCGTATTTGTTTTATCATCGACACCAATCCATTGGAACGTGTTGGCGACAGGTTTTCCTTCAATCCTATTTTCTCGATAAAGTAAAGATCTGTATTTATTATTTCGTCAGGCGTACGGTTCGACAATACTTTTATCAACAATGCTATTATACCTTTCACTATTACTGCATCGCTCTCTGCTTTGAATACAACCCTACCGTCCACATAGTCTGCCTGTAGCCAAACCCGGCTCTGACAACCTACAATAAGGTTGCTCTCAACTTTAGATTTCTCATCCAGCTTTTCCAAAGAATTTCCCAATTCGATAAGTAAGGCATAACGATCCATCCAATCGTCGAACATGGAAAACTCTTCTACTATTTCGTCTTGCACTTCATTTATTGTTGCCATTTCTCTCTTTATTTTTCCTTATATATTACTTCTAACACTGTTTGTCCAACAGCTATTAAAGTTTCTTTACTAATATTACTCATATCATCTTTCTGAGTATGCCACGCATGGAAGAATCCCGAATCGGTTTTCGGATTATAATCTATAATATCAATACTAGGTATACGAAGTACTTCGTTTACAGGAACATGATCGTCAGTCACACCTCCGCCATCTTCTCCGATAAAGTAAGCACCATGATCTAATTGGCCAGCTGTACTCCAAACTTTCTCCACTATATTAGAAGCATATCGCTTCGAGTAATATTCTTTATAAAATTTTGCACCATCGGCTCCGACCATATCCAGAAGAATACCGAACTTAGCTTTATAGCCGGGTATATGAGGATTTTCAGCCCAATATCGTGAACCTAAACACCATGTATGATCTGTTGATCCTCCATACATTTCAGAAAATACAGGAACACCATAGTCTTCGGCATCGAAGAAAATTATATCCACACCTATTTCGGGAGACTTGGTTTGCAAAACTCGCGCGACTTCCAAGAGGACGCCGACTCCGCTTCCCCCATCATTAGCCCCCAGCAAAGGCTTTTTATGATTGGCTGGATCTGCATCATGATCTGAGTAAGGGCGGGTATCCCAATGGGCAAATAACAGCACCCTGTTCTTTTTATCCATCCCATATGACCCTATTATATTGCGTGCATTCAGCTTAGTGCCGTTATATGCAGTAACTACCATTTTCTGCTCAGTTACCTCTGCGCCAAAGCGTTTAAGCTCAGCTACCAGATAGTCGCCACAAGCTATATGTTGTGCTGTATTAGGCACTCTCGGACCAAAAGCAACTTGTTTATCTACAAACGCATATGCACTATCTCCGCTAAAATCGGGAGATATTTTTTCGTATGCAACCACCGATTGTGTATTTTGAGTTGTCTTGCCACACGAACATGCTATAAAAGAAAAGGCGCAAACTACAATTGCTATATTTTTTATTGTCATCTTCTAAAGATTAAGTTACAAGGCACAAAGATAAGGATTAGTTATAAGTATTAAGATATAAGATATGAGTTTTTTAGGATATTACACATTTCGATTTTAACTAAAAAGTAACGAATGTAATGAATATCTGCCTATTTTTTTTATTTTAATTTAGCATGCAATCACACGACTACCGACATATAGTTTTCATCCTCTTGCACACTCTTTACCTGTTCTTCGGACAATCCTATACTGCGCATTTTGTGTTTGAAGTCAATGATTGATTTTACTGCATTTACAGGATTCACATCTTTGGGTATTTTCATTACGATAGGCTTATCTGTATGTTTTACAACCTCTTGATTAGTTTCATTTTTCCTTTTCTCTTGACGTTCCAAAACCATCTTCAACACATGCGCTTTTGGTGCACGCTTCTTCTTGGTAACAATCCTAGATTTTATTTTTTCGCTTCCGTATCCGTCATCTTCATATACATATTTCTCGGTCACCTCTACATATCCTTCCAGCTCTTCTCGTAACGAACGACGAGCTAGAACAGCTAAAGCATCATCGCGACGCTCTTCGGCATCTTTTACCGCTTCACGAAACTCCGGTTTTGTCTTTTTCCATTCATAAAATGTTTTTGTATTTATCTTCAACGAATTGCAGATTTCGGTAATAGAATAATAATCAGCCTCGATAAGTGATACTATGCGGTTTGCCAGTCTTTCTGTGTATTTTGCCATAATGATTAAGAATTTAGATTAATAGATAAGTAAGACTTTCTTTATAGATAATTTATTCTTAACCTGATAAATCAAAAAAGGTTATGACTAATTGCCATAACCCTTTCTTTATCTATACTTAAAACAAACAGAACTTTGTCAATATAGTGATGTACACCAATTCTATAATAAGAAATAGAATACTTAGAAGAACTCGCTTCTTGGCCTTTATTCTCATTACATTCTCTATAATCATAACAGCCGCAACCAAAACAAGAAGAGCATATAACAAATAATTTCTTCCGTAATTGAGGTAAGTAATATCAACAAAGCTAGTTATTGATACTATCAGCATTATTATATTTAAGACAATATACAGATACAACTCTTTACCTTCTAATTTCATTAAAATAACATTTACTATGTTTCAGCAAAAAATCATTACATATTTATATATATCAACATATTGATTTTCGATTACTCAATTTCTCCCGGATATCCATTATTACACGACAAAAAAAGTAAGGCAATACCTATAAGCAAAGCATTTAATAATACTCTTTCCATAATAAAAGAATTAAGTTAATAAAAAAACAACACTACTAATTAACAAAAAAAGGTTATGACTCTGATTGTCATAACCTTTTCTTATAATAATTTCTTATCTATTACTTCTTAAGCATCGATTTTTGCATAAGTAGCATTTTCTTCAATAAATTCGCGGCGAGGAGCTACATCTTCTCCCATAAGCATCGAGAAAACGTGATCTGCTTCCGCTGCACTCTCTATTGTCACCTGACGCAAAGTACGGTGCTCAGGATTCATTGTTGTATCCCAAAGCTGCTCAGCGTTCATTTCTCCTAGACCTTTATATCGTTGTGTATGGATTGCATTTTCGTCTCCATCTCCGTATTTGTCGATAAATGCACGGCGTTGTCTGTCATCCCAGCAATATTCTTCAACCTTACCTTTACGACAAAGATACAACGGAGGAGTAGCTATATATATATAACCTCTCTCCAGTAAAGCTTTCATATGACGGAAGAAGAATGTCAGTATAAGTGTCGCAATGTGGCTTCCATCCACATCGGCATCGGTCATGATAACTACTTTATGATAACGCAGTTTGTCAAGATTCAATTCTTTAGAATCTTCGTCTGTACCGATAGTTACCCCCAAAGCCGTATATATATTTTTTATTTCATCGCTCTCAAGCACTTTGTGAGGCATTGCTTTTTCCACATTCAGTATCTTACCTCTAAGAGGAAGGATAGCCTGAAATCCACGGTCGCGGCCTTGCTTGGCTGTACCACCCGCCGAGTCTCCTTCAACAAGGAATATCTCACATATTTCAGCATTTTTACTAGAGCAGTCTGCTAGTTTTCCGGGAAGACCACCTCCTGTCAGAGGAGATTTGCGCTGTACCATTTCGCGGGCTTTACGGGCTGCTGCACGAGCTGTAGCCGCAAGTATAACCTTTTCCACGATAGTACGGGCTTCCTTTGGATGTTCCTCTAGATAATGCCCCAAAGCTTCACCTACTGCCTGATCTACAGCACCAATAACTTCGTTGTTACCCAGCTTTGTTTTGGTCTGTCCTTCAAATTGAGGTTCAGCTACTTTAATAGAAACTACGGCTGTCAGACCTTCTCTAAAGTCATCACCGCTAATTTCCACTTTTACTTTTTCAAGCATTTTCATATCTTCAGCGTACTTTTTCAAAGTACGGGACAATGCTCGCCTAAAGCCAGTAAGGTGAGTACCACCTTCTATTGTGTGTATATTATTCACATAAGAGTATACATTTTCATTGTATGAAGTATTATATGTCATTGCTACTTCGACAGGAGTTCCTTGCTTTTCGGTAACAATATGTATAACATCTTCAATCAAAGCTTCTTTAGAAGCATCTATATAACGAACAAACTCCTCAAGTCCCTTTTCTGAGAAAAAAGTATCAGACTTATACGATCCGTCTTCTTTCATTTGCCTTTCGTCGGTAAGCGACAAACGCACACCTGCATTAAGGAATGCCAATTCGCGCAAACGAGAAGCCAATGTATCATATTTATATTCCGTAACAACAAATATAGAGTCATCAGGCTTAAAAGTAATTGTTGTACCATTGCTTGTAGATTCACCTACAGTCTCTACACCACCCTGAGGCTTACCACATGAATATTCTTGCACATAGATATTTCCCTGACGGTGAATCTCTGCACGCAAATAAGTAGAAAGAGCATTCACACAAGACACCCCTACTCCGTGAAGACCTCCCGAAACCTTATATGTACCTTTATCGAATTTACCTCCGGCATGCAATACAGTCAACACAACTTCTAATGCAGACTTGTTTTCCTTAGGCATAATGTCGACAGGAATACCACGTCCGTTATCTTGTACACTAATAGAGTTATCCTTATGTATAGTTACTTTAATGTCGTTACAGTATCCGGCCAGCGCTTCATCTATCGAGTTATCTACAACTTCATATACAAGATGATGTAATCCTTTTTCACTGATATCACCGATGTACATCGCAGGTCTTTTTCTTACTGCCTCCAAACCTTCAAGCACCTGAATATTCTGGGCCGAATAAGACTCGCTCGCAATTTTTTGTTTCTCAGTCATTTTATATTTTGCTGTTATTAAGGCGAATAGCCACCTATTGTTTTGCGTTTAAAAATCTAACAAATATACGAATTTTTATCAATATAAACAAGAAATAAGGAGAATGGATTTGATCTAAAAACAGTTTGAGAGTAAAGAAATATTCGTTATAAATTAAACCGAATACCTAATCAAACCCTAAATATTTGATTATTCTGTTTTCTTTTATTACTTTGCACCATTCTGTTAGCCCTTTAATTAAATGCCCATGAAAAGATATATTAATTTGCTTGCCTTTACTTTCTCAATATTGTCTGCTATCAGCTGCTCCGACAGCAAAGAAAATCCGATTGAAGAATTATTCTCTATTTCTAAGAATGCACTATCTTTTGATGCTTCGGCAGGAAAACAAACCTTCATTATAACCTCTAATACACAATGGCAAATAACCGCAGAGAACAATACATGGTGCAGTATAAGTAACAAAACAGGCAGTGGGACTGCCAAAATCACAGTCGAAGTTACAAAAAACACAAAAGATGTCGCACGCACATTAAAACTAACATGCACCACTTCGAACCAAATAGAATCCGTAGATATTACTCAGGAAGCGGCTATAGTGGCTTACTTTCCTCTGCTCACTATCAAAACGGAGAACAACGCCCCCATTACATCCAAAGAAAATTACGTGAATGCAGATATCTCTATCGAATCGCGAGACGAGAAAGGGATAATTGCAGAAAAGCTACACGAGGGAAAAACCGAAATAAGAGGAAGAGGAAACAGCACATGGGATATGGAAAAGAAGCCTTATAGACTAAAACTTGATAAATCGAGCGAAATACTAGGAATGCCCAAAAACAAACACTGGGTATTATTAGCTAACTATTCCGACAAAACATTGATGCGCAATGAACTTGCTTTCGAAATTAGTCGCAGAATGAAATTTGCATATACGCCGCGCATGAAATACGTGGATGTGAACCTTAACGGAACATACATTGGCAATTATATGCTGTGCGAACATATACGAATAGACAAAGACAGAGTGAATATTGCAGAGATGAAAGCATCTAACACAAACCTAAGCGGGGGATATTTACTCGAAATAGATGAACGTAAAGGGGAGCCTGTATGGTTTGAGACCAAACAAGCCAAAATAATATTTTGCGTCAATCGCCCTGAAGACATCCCCAATACCCAGAAAGAGTACATAAGCAATCACATCCAGAAAACAGAAGATATTTTGTATGACAAAAACGGGGTAGATGTAGTAAAAGAGCTGCCAAACTATATCGATTTAAAATCCTTTATCGATTATTTTCTACTAAATGAACTATCGAAAAATGTAGATGGTAATCTCCGATTAAGCACATTTGTGTACAAAGAAAAAGACAACGACAAGCTGTATTTTGGCCCTGTATGGGACTACGACATAGCATTTGGTAATGTAAATTACGACGGTTGTGAAAATCCTAATGGCTGGCATTCACGCAACTCGAAATGGTATCAACCATTCTTCTCTCATCCGGAATTTTCTAAAATGGTAACAGATCGCTGGAAAGAACTAAGAAATAAAGAACTATACGATTTAGATTCTTTTATCGACCTATTAGCCGAAGAAATGGAAAATTCACAAAAAGCTAATTTCTCAAAATGGAATATACTGGGAAAAGCAGTATGGCCAAATCCTGTTATCACAGGCTCTTATCAGGGAGAAATAGACTATCTCAAAAATTGGCTCAATCAAAGAATAAGCTGGATGGATCAGCAATTGAAATAAATAAGGCTCTACCTATACAGAAAGAAGATACTGTTTATTTACAGTATCTTCTTTCTTATAATCGTGTATATATCACCATTTTTTCAGAACCTTATTAATTAGCTTTTTGAATTTCAACACATATTTCAATTCCTTATATTTCTTATCACTGATAAAACCGTATTTATATTTTATTTTGTAGAAATCTGAATAAAAATCGAAATAAGAAGATGATATTCCACCCAAACGGAAATTGGAAATAACGACATCTATTTCTTCCAGGTCAACTCCTTGACTAGCACAACGGCAAATAAAGTCATAATCCGCCAATACTCTAATAGACAAATCAAAAGCGTCAAAACGGTCATACACTGCTTTCGACACAAAAAAGGTAGAATGCGGCAATACGCTTTCAGAAAGAAAGGATGCCCCTCTTCTCTGAACATTGAAAATACGATCGTCTTTCCACACTCGTTCTATACCGTAGATCATGGAGTTTGACTTATTTACTTTTCCGTCAGTAAATTTATTCCACATCACCTCTAAGGCATTATTCTCGTACCAATCGTCGGAGTTAGTTATTCCAACCAGTTCTCCTTCAGCGAGAGCAATACCTTTATTCATGGCATCGTAAACGCCTTTATCGGATTCGCTAATAATACGAACCACAACGCCCTTGGCTTCGAATCGGGGAATGTAACTCTTTATTTTATCTAAAGTATTGTCTTTCGATACTCCGTCTATTACAATATACTCGAAGTCTGAAAACGTTTGTCCCAGTAAAGCTTCGATAGTACCATGAATTGTATTTCCTGAGTTATAAGTTGGTGTTATTATTGATATTTTTGGCATAAAATTTCTATCGATATAATTAGCTTAGAGGAAAGCTCTCAAAAGTTTTACAGTTCATTCATTATTAAATTGTAAGCCTTAGTTATTTTGCTGGAATTCTTCTCATTCAATTCTACCACTCTGGCGCCAAAAACTGTACTGATACGCATTTTAGTGACTGATTTATTTTTCAAGGCAGATAGATCACCTGTATAAACAATGTATATATAACGACTACTTGAAGTATTGTCTACAATTGTACTAACCGTCGATTGGCTTACAAAATCAGCAACTGCACTCAAAGTGATCACAGAGTCATCATCCATCATTAATTGCAACAGAGAGCCTTTAGCAACACTATTTATGCCATTATTCCATCTCAGGCAGAGAAACTCTTTATCATCTTCATAAGTCAACTTAAAATCGAGATTAGGAGTATCTTTTGTTGGTAAAATGTTCTTCACCCCCAATCCTGTCCACGATGTATGTACTATAGTTTTTCCCGTAAATGGATCTACTCCGCTATCCTCTATAGATTGGGCTGAAACGATCAGAAACGAAAAAGTAAAAAGAGTAAGTAATATTATTATCCTCATATTATTGATAATTTAAAAAAACGACTCTCAAAGATAAGATATTAGATACAATTATTGGAAAAATATCGGAACTACTTTCTCTTCAACTTTATTTCGCAACTGTAGAAATCCAATCGGCAATATCGGACAATACTTCAGGAGATATTGTTTCCTCTATGGTTGCATACTCTGAAATATGCCCCGTATTACAATTCTGAAACAAATGATTCAGATTAGAGTATACTTTAGTCAAATAATTCTTATTACCTGCATTAGACAGTCCTTTTTCGATAGATGATATATTTATATTTGCATCCACCTGTAAGTCCTCCCCTCCATTTATTGCCAAAACAGGACATTTAACTTTTCGTAAATCATCCATAGGATCATATTCGATAAAGAAACGAAACCACGGTGAAGACATGCGCGCAAAAGAGTTCGCTGCATTTCTTTTCATATCATCCGAATCTGCCCAACCCTGTTTTTGAGGAAGTATATCATTTATAAGAGAATCTATATTAGCTTTTAGAAAATCTGTTGAGTATTCTTTTACTAAAGTCATCATTTTCTTTGCTAATAAATCGTTATCATAAGCTTTTTCTTTATCAACAATCAATGATCGCCTCTGTAAAGCAAGAATACTATCTCCTTTTACCCCTGGACCAGCCATAGATACCAGAAAAGCTACATCTTTATGTTTTGCAGCCAGCATAAAAGCAATCATTCCGCCTTCGCTGTGTCCGACAAGGCCAATTTTTTCGGGGTTAACTTCTTTCCGATTTTTCAAATAAGACAAACCTGCCAATACATCAGAAGCAAAATCCACAGATGTGGCTTTCCAGAAATCCCCTTCCGACTGGGCTGTACCTCTGTCATCGAACCGCAGTACAGCAATCCCCCTTCTGGTCAGATAGTCCGATAAAACAAGAAAAGGTTTATGCCCTAGCAATTCTTCATCTCTATTCTGAGCCCCGCTACCTGTTATTAAAATCACTGCAGGATATTTTTGTTTATTGTCAGGGTAAGTAAATGTACCCGCCAAAGCTATCCCCGCTTCTTCATTTATAAATTTCACATCTTCTTCTATGTATGGATAAGGCTTTTTAGGCTCCTGAGGTCGTTTCGTTTCAACTGTACTATTCTTCAGATTCAACGGAAAAGATTTCCCCATCTGGGTAAAAGCCCCTTCAATAAGAGTATCACCTTTCAGCACACCCGTATATTTGAATCCAATATTGGCAATTTCTAACATGAGAGTAGGACTTTCGAAACTTATTTTAGTTACAGGTATTCCCTTCGCCCCCTGATCGGGACTATCCATTGTACTTTTTAAGTAAGTACCATCTTCTTCGATATGAAATACTAATTTAAGTTTCATACCCATAATTTCGGAAGTACCACTCCAGTCGCCGACAACATTCTGAGAAAACATTGTTACAGACATAAAAAAAGCAATGATTATTAAGGTTATTTTCTTTATTTTCATGACAGGATAAATTTACTAATCAAAAACATAGAACCATAATATAGCAAATCACTAAGAATAAGAACTATTATAAATACAGCAATCCCCTTTCCTCCCTTTATATCAGTCGATACTCGAAAAGCATTCCACAGTAGAGCAATATACCAAACCACAACAATAAGCATTACAATTCCTATTGCAGTAAGAAAAACCAAACCGGACATAATCCCATCTAATTTTCCAGACAATATATCCATTGTAATATCATTCATTTTATCGAAATCCATGAAATAGCCAAAGAAAGCAGGAATTATATAAGGATACCTTGCTAAAGTAACTGTTCCAAGCACGTCCTGAAAACGAACTCCTTTAGAATAAACCTTTCCGGCTATAAAGAATAGAAAAATCGTATAAAACAAACTGACAAACTGAGATAGAAAAGCATAACCTAAATTAGCTTTTGATACTAATCTGACATTCATCGTACCTTGATAATATTGATTACCATAACAGGCTATAACAACACTCAAAGAGACCACAATAGCTCCAATAATAAAAGCTTTCCATCCGGCAATCCACACAAACGGATTATAAATCACTCTTAGTTTGTTTCTCATAGTTCTTTACTTTTTCTATAATATCATTTAATAAATTTCTTACTGTAGGATAACTCAGATTAAGATCTTTAGCCATCTCTTTAAGACTTCCACTATATTTTATAAACTTGAGAACAAAAAGCTGTTCTTCGAATGACAATAAGGCTAGAATTGGCAATTCATAATCACCAATAACTTCAGTGGTACAGTTATCACACTTCAAACTCTTCACTTTCAGTTGCACTCTACAACTCGGACAATAGGTAGGTAACATATTATATTCTTAATATCTAGAACAAATATAATCAAATATTCAATATAATTAATTAAATACTAAATATTATTTACACATAAATAAACAATATAAATATATTTGAATAAAAAAACTTGATTTTAAATAACAATAAGCAACTAGTTTTTGATTGCTTATTATATATTCATTTTCATATGCTATTATCAAGAGGCTGTAGAAGGAGGAAGTCTCTTTATATCTCATAAAACAGTTCACATTTGAGCATGTGAGGGATGTGTCTATGTC
>NZ_CVRP01000005.1 GCF_001261735.1 Dysgonomonas sp. BGC7
ATATATTCAAATCTTATGGACTACCTATTTGAAATATAAAAATAGCTAATTATTATAAACCTCAAGAAACAACCCTATATTTTGCCGCTTCGGCTATTAATAAAAAAGATCTACCTCTACCCCAATTTTGTTTACTTGCTATTTTAGGCGGAGTTTTTATTGCTTTTGGAGGACTACTATCAGTAGTGGTTGCCGGGGGGATACCGGGTGTTGGTGTCATGAATCCCAGATTAGTCAAATTTGTAGCGGGATTATTATTTCCCGTTGGACTGATTATGGTGTCAATAACAGGAGCAGATCTTTTCACTAGTGATTGTGCTGCTTTTACATTTGTTTCGTTACAAAGAAAAATTAAAATACAAACTTTCTGTAAATACTTACTCCTATCTTACTTATTCAATTTTGTAGGCACTCAAATCGTTGCTTTTCTGCTTTCTTATGAAGTTGGATTATTAGACAAATATCCTTGGCAGGCATACCTTTACCATTACTGCGATACTAAGGTAAACCAAGATTTCATCAAGGTATTTATAAAAGGCATTGGAGCTAATTGGCTTGTTTGCTTAGGTATGTTTATGGGGTATGCCGCCAAAGATATTTTGGGTAAATGTATTGGTATATGGATTCCTGTAATGCTATTTGTCACATTAGGTTATGAACACTCTATAGCTAATATATTTTTTGTTCCGGCAGCTATCTATTCAGGCGCAGATATTTCTTGGTTTAGTTTTATATCACAAAATCTTATTCCGGCTACACTTGGCAATGTCATAGGAGGGGGGAGTATTTGTTGGTTGCATCTATTGGTATCTATTTCTCAGGAAGGAAATGGCAGTAAAAGAAAAACAGCCACAAGTTTAACTTAGTGGCTATTATGAGTGAAAATTAAAATTCTTTTCTCAATTCTTTTGCAGTTTTGACCATATTCACAAGAGCCTCTTTGGTTTCGTCCCATCCTCTTGTTTTAAGTCCACAGTCGGGGTTGATCCACAATTGCTTTGAAGGGATTACTTGTATGGCTTTTTTCATCAAACTAACCATCTCCTCCATATTTGGCACACGTGGTGAGTGAATGTCGTAAACACCCGGACCGATATCATTCGGGTATTTAAATTCAGCAAATGCATCCAGTAGTTCCATTTGCGAACGCGAACATTCTATTGTAATGACATCTGCATCCATCAGGGCTATGTGTTCGATAATATCATTAAACTCAGAATAGCACATGTGTGTATGTATCTGTGTCTCATCTTTAGCTACACTTGCTGATAGACAAAAACAATTTACAGCCCAGTCTAAATACTGCTTCCAGTCTTGTTTACGTAGCGGTAAGCCCTCTCTTATGGCAGGCTCATCAATTTGAATGACCTGAATGCCTGCTTGTTCCAGATTTTCTACTTCTCTTCTGATGGCTAAAGCAATCTGTTTACATGTTTCAGAACGAGGCTGATCATCCCGAACAAAAGACCATTGCAAAATAGTTATAGGGCCGGTCAACATACCTTTAACAGGTTTATTGGTTAAAGCATTAGCATACGTAGTCCAATATACACTCATCGGATCAGGACGTGAAACATCTCCATAAATAATTGGAGGTTTTACACATCGTGAACCATAGCTTTGCACCCAACCGTTTTGAGAAAAAGTGAATCCGGCTAATTGCTCTCCAAAATATTCAACCATATCGTTGCGTTCAAACTCTCCATGCACCAAAACGTCTAAGCCAATTTCTTCTTGCCATTTTATTGCCTTTTGGGTTTCAGCTCTTAATAAGTCATTGTACTCTTTTTCAGACAAATTGCCTTTCTTAAATTGAGCTCTCCATGAACGTACTTCTTTAGTTTGAGGAAAAGATCCGATTGTTGTTGTCGGAAACAGAGGCAGATTTAATATTCCTTGTTGTTTCTGACGACGAACTGCGAATATACTCTGCCGTTTACTATCATCAACAGATATATTCTTGATTTGCTTTTTTATTTCTATATTATGAATCAGACTCGAACTTTGTTTGCTTTGAATCGCTTTTTTATTCGCTTCAAGTTCTTTCTTCGATTGTTCTGATGGACTTTCCTGCAGTAAATCTTTTAGAGCTGATAACTCTTTTACTTTCTGTTCGGCAAAAGCCATCCATTGTTTGATCTGGGGAGTCAGTATGTTTTCTTTAGTTTCCAGCTCCAAGTCGTAGGGGACATGCAAAAAAGAAGATGATGCTCCGATCAAAACCCGATCTTTTCCAAGCTTATTAACAGCTTTGTAGATTGTGTTCAATGAATCTGAAAAATCATTTTTCCAAATGTTTCGACCATCGACAATACCTAAAGACAGTTTTTGGTTTGCCGGCAATGACAATAGAATGGAATCTAGTTGTTGTGGACAACGAACTAAATCAATATGTAAAACATCGACAGGTAAGTCAAGAGCTAGTTGGGTATTATCTCTTAATCCTTCGAAATAGGTTGTCAGGATAATTTCTAGTTTTGGACAAGCATTTTTTATTTGTTTATAAACAGTGGGATATAGAGATTTTACCTTATCATTTATATCCATTGCCAAGAAAGGTTCATCTATTTGAATTGTAGTAGCTCCGGCTTCTTCTAATTTCTTTAGTATCTTAGTATATACCGGAATAAGATGTTCTACTAAATCTAATTTGTCAAAACCCAATTCTTTTTCTTTTCCCAGTAATAAGAACGAGATAGGACCAATGATTACAGGTTTGGTCTCGATCCCTAAAGCTTTAGCTTCTTTATATTCTTCAAGAGGCTTGTTGTTGAACAATGAGAATTGTTGCTCTTTTGTAAATTCGGGAACTATATAATGGTAGTTGGTATCGAACCATTTAGTCATTTCCATTGCAATGATATCGCATCCGTTTTTCTGGTATCCACGCGCCATTGCAAAATAAAGTTCAATTTTGTTATTTAGTAGAGGAGTATAGCGTTTAGGTATTGCACCTAAAGACATTGCCAGGTCTAAAACCTGATCGTAAAACGAAAAATCGTTAGACGGAATAAGATCAATTTTATACTCTTTTTGCAAGTACCAGTTCAATGCCCTGATTGAAGCTCCTTCTTTGAGAAGCTGTTCTTTGCTGATTTTACCTGACCAAAAATTTTCGCAGGCTTTTTTCAATTCACGATGGCTACCAATGCGCGGATAACCGAGAATGTTTGTTTTCATTTGTTATTCAATTAAATTTATTTTTAAATTAAAAGTTTATCTCTATTTGTAATCCAATGGCAGGTCTCCTGACTTCCACTATTCTGTTTTCCTTCCCATCTAATAAATATAGACAGTGGACTATTAAACAGAATTAAATAGCTGTGGTTACAGTTGCGCGACAGTTCACGATTTACACATGATTCCCTATTCTCCTTTATGCAAAAGCACCTTTCGATTATTCAAACATGATGATAAACTTTTTAGATGTATTTATTTTCCCCAAACTTCTTGTGCTACCTCACAGACCAATGCAATTTTTTTCCATTGTTCTTCTTCGGTAAGGATATTGCCTTCTTCGGTTGATGCAAATCCACATTGCGGACTTAAGCATAAGTGATCTAGCGGAACAAATTTAGAAGCCTCTTTTATTCTTTCTTTTATCAGGGTTTTATCTTCTAGTTGTGGAAACTTAGAGGTAATAAGACCGAGTACTACTTTTTTGTCTGATGAAATATATTGTAATGGTTCAAATCCTCCTGCACGATCAGTATCAAACTCCAAATAATAGGCATTTACATTTTCTTTTCCGAACAGGTTTTCAGCAACAGGTTCATAACCTCCCGAAGTCGCCCATGTAGAGTGATAATTACCCCGACAAACATGAGTGTTGACAATTAAATCGTCAGGTAGATTTTCGATAGCTTTATTATTTAGATTCAAATAAATTTCTTGTAAACTTATTGGATTGTAGTATCCATTAGCCATTGTCTGCCAGAAGTTTTTATCACAAAGCATTCCCCATGTACAATCATCCAGTTGAATATTTCTACAACCTAATTTGTAGAGCTCCAATATTACAGCACGATAAGCAGTTGCTATATCTTCCAACAGATCATTTCTGTTTGGATAATACTCATTTACTTTTTCTTCGTTTTCTCCGCGTAATAATTCAGCATAAAATTGAGATGGAGCTGGGATGGTTTGCCTTGCAACAACATCATCAGAAATAATGCTCTTTAAAAATTTAAAATGGTCAAGAAATGGATGACTCGTAAAGCGAATTTTCCCATTCAAACGAGCTGAATCTGCCCGGGTTTCTTCTCCATGAAACATATAGCCTTGCTTCATTATATTGTGTTCAACACCATCGAAACCCCAGAAAAAATCTAAGTGCCAATAGCTACGACGAAATTCACCATCAGTTGCCACTTTTAAACCAACCTCTTGTTGCTTGTGAACCAGTTTCTGTATTTCTTCGTCTTCTATCTGTTTTAATTCTTCAAGAGTGATTAGTTTTTGAGAGAACTTTTCTCTGGCTTCTTTTAATCTGTCGGGACGTAGAAAACTGCCGACAACATCTGCCCTAAAGGGTGCATTTTGTTTTAAATTCATAATTGTAATTTTCAAATTAATAATCCATCAAATTTAATATTTGCAAACAATATATCTGTATCTGTATTTATTTTTGGATAAAAATTCTATTTTTGCATAATACAATGCAATTATCAGATAAAAAAACTAGTAAAAACACTTTTTAAAGAAATTTTCCCTATGGAAAAACTGGATGCTACGGATATTAAAATATTAGGAGTGTTACAAAAGGACTCAAAATTGACCACGAAAGAAATTGCTAAACTTGTAAATTTATCTCCAACACCTGTTTTTGAACGACAAAGAAGATTGGAAAGGGACGGATATATTAAGCGATACACTGCCGAACTGGATCCTGAAAAATTAGGGTGTAATCTGATTGTTTTTTGCAGTATAAAGTTAAAACAGCACACCAAAGAAAATGGGTTTCAATTCATGGAAGCTATTAATCAAATTGATACGATAACTAACTGCTACAATATTTCGGGAGATTATGATTTTATGCTGAAGATCTATGTGCAGGATATGAAGCATTATCAGGATTTTGTTCTCAATACTCTTGGGGAGATTGATGCTATTGGAAGCCTACACAGCACTTTTGTAATTGGAGAAGTGAAGAATACAAACTCTATTCCGATTTGTTGGGAGTAAGAAGCTCTTCGATTTCGTCTAGCCCTTGTTTGTAGAAGCTCGCTTTCAGATCTTTTAAACATTGCAAGCAAAGACAGCCCGGATACAGCGCATCTATATAAGCTAACTCTTTTACCGAAAGATGAATTTGTGTACATTGGCATGATAAAATATCATTGTGCCTACATTCAAATATTTTACCGCAACAGGGGCATCTCTTTTCCATGGCTTCATGAATTTGTTATACCAATAAATGTAACAAATTATTTTCGGATACTAAATTCACAACCGCAATATTGTTGGTTGTAAAAATCGTTTTCTTGCAATAGAATCTTTCTTCTTTCGGTCAATCCTCCTTTACGCCAGTCTTTATCCCAAAAAAGAACGTTATTCACAAGAGATATAGCTCCTAAACCGGCATCAAGTATTTGTTCCCGACTTTTCCATCGAGAGCCTAAGAGAGTTGTGCTAAACTTTTTAATTTGAAGTTCTGAGGTTAGTATAGCCGTAGCTTCAAGTCGTATTGAAAAACATTGACAGCATCGTCTTCCCCTTTCGGGCTCAGTCTCTAGCCCTTTAATTTTCTCTAACCAAGATTTATGATCATAATCACCATCGATAAATTTCAATCCAAGTGACTTGGCATAGCTCATACATTCTTCTTTTCGTTTCAAATACTCTTCTTGCGGATATATATTCGGATTAAAGAAGAACAGAATGGGCTCCACTTCATTATTACACATCCATTCTATAATGGGTGCAGAACAGGGTGCACAGCAACAATGAAGCAGAACTTGTTCCATATTATATTTCTATTTTCAATTCTTTCTCCATACTAAAGTCATCATCATGCAGGTGTACTACCTCTAACGTCTTCTCATAATTGGTAGATTTCTTCGAAAAGAAATCATGTTGTGTCGTTTCAACGTTCAATCCATTGAGGACAATAGGGTTTACCTCTCCCACTTCGAAGCGAGACTCAAAGCCTAAGTTCATCAAAGCCTTATTACCATTGTAGCGGATATACTCTTTCACTTCACCTGTTAGCCCAACATCACTATACACATGATCGGTATACTTCAACTCATTTTCGTATAACACATCCATGAGTTTGAATAAATTCTCTTTTATCTTATTCTTCTTTTTTTCATCAAACTTGTTATAAATCTCTTGCGCCAAAAGCCCCACGAATACCCCATGAATAGATTCGTCTGCTACAATTTTTTTTATGATATCACAGCTTGCAACCATCTGTCCTTGTCCACAAAGCCAAAGTGGAAGGAAGAACCCACTGTAGAATAAAAAAGTTTCTAACATGACAGACGATGCCAAAGCCATGTAAACATCTTCGGGTGGAGCATTCTCATTGTCTAGTTTCCGATAATTGGCATCAATGGTTTTGGCTTTAAATTGCAGTTGCTCATTATTCGATGCCCATTCAAATATCTCGTCTATTTCGGCAGTTGTGGCAACCGTTGTAAATATTGTAGAGTATGACTTTGCATGAATAGATTCCATCATACACATATATGATAATACCGATTTGTTTTGTAGTCCATCTATATGATCTATTACTTTGGGCATACCGGTGTGACTTTGTATTGTATCCAATAAAGTCAGTCCCCCGAGTGCTTTTTTATATGCCTCTTTCATTTCGGGAGAAAGAGATTTCCACGAATCAATATCTTTTGATGGTATGTATTCCGTATCAATCCAGAATTGTTTGAGATTTTGCTCCCAAAACATTTCGACATAATCATTTTCGGGTGTATTCCAGTTTACGGCGTGGAATTGTTTATTTGTATTCATAATGCTTTTTCTTTGAATTTATACAGAGCAAGATACACACTCATCAATAGTTGCTTTTCGGGTACGTGTATAATACAACGATTTCAATCCTATTTTATGTGCATAAATATAATAACGAGCCAAATCGCGAGTAGTATCACTACTCTTAGTATGAAGTATAGTAGAAATACCCTGATCGACATGTCGTTGTATTACGGAAATAAGTTTCATAACCTTCATCTGATCCATATCGTATGCCGTCTTCTAAAAGAAAAAATAGTCATTCGTTAAATAAGGCATCGGATAGAAAGTGGTACTATCTCCATATTCACGAACTTCGATAGTGTCTACTACCGGCATTACGGAGGCAGTCGATGTCATTATATATGATGAAGATTGATTGGGAGCAATAGCCAAACGGTAGGCATGATACAAACCATGTTCTACAACTTGATCTTTCAGCTCCTTCCACTCTTTCTTACTTGGTATAGAAATACCGTCAAATAAAGATTTTACCTTATCTGTTTGAGGTAGATATTCTAATTTCAAATATTTGTCAAAGTAAGTACCTTTTGCATATTCCGATTTTTCAAAATCTTTGAATGTCTTTTTCCGTTGTTTGGCTATTTCCTTTGAACGTTGCAAAGAATAGAAGTTCATCATCATAAAAAACACATTGCAAAAGTCGAGAGCCTCTTTGCTTTCGTAGGAAATAAAGTTTTTCGCAAAAAAGCCATGCAAGTTCATAGCTCCTAAACCAACACTGTGCAACTCTTCGTTCGCTTTTTTTATTGATGGAACAACATCAATATTTGAAATATCTGTGACTACAGTAAGTGCATCTATTGCGGTTGAAACAGCTTCTTTGATTCGCTTGTTTTCCATCACGGTTGCAACATTTAGTGATCCTAAATTACACGAAATGCCTCTGCGGATAATATCTTCTTGATAATAATCGTTGATCTCTGAGACTTCCGATAATTGCATAATTTCAGTACATAGATTGCTGAATTTCACTTCTCCGATATCTTTCAAAGCATGTTCTCTATTCGCATTATCTTTGAAAAACAGGTATGGGTAACCACTTTCTTTTTGAGTCTGGGCAATCTTAACGAGCATAACTCGTGCACTCAAGCGTTTTTTTCGAACTTTGGGATTATCTACCAGCTCGTGATACATCTTATTCATATCCATATCATCGAGATATTGTCCATACTGACGAAATACTGAATGAGGATAGAATATATAATATGGCTCATCTTTTTCGGCTAAATCCATAAACTTATCAGGAACAACAACCCCAATGGAAAGCGATTTGATGCGAACTTTCTCATCCACATTAATTTTTTTGCAATCCAGAAACTCTTCAATATCCGAATGAAAAATATTCAAATAGGCGGCTCCAGCTCCAGGACGTTGTCCTAATTGATTGGCATAGGAAAAAACATCTTCCAATAACTTCATTATAGGAAGTACTCCGCTTGCTCGTCCTTCAACTCCTTTAATTGCCTCAGATCGACCTCTTAACTTTGATAAATTTAGTGCGACTCCTCCTCCAATAGAGGAAAGCTTCATAGATGAATTAATTGCATAGCCTATGCTGTTAAGGCTGTCGCCAATTTCGTCAAGAAAACAAGATACTAATTCCCCCGAACGGCGTTTTCCTCCGTTCAAAAATGTAGGGGTAGCAGGCTGGTATTCTTGATTTACTAATAGTTCAGCATATTTTATCGCTTGCTCTACACTTCCTTGGGCCAGGTACAATGAAATACAGGCTATTCGATCTTCGTAGCGTTCCAAGAATTTTTCACCACTATCATCTCGAAGTGCATAATTTTGAAAGAACTTAAAAGCACTCATAAAAGAAGGAAAACGAAATTTCCGCTCATATATAAGTGCATATACCCTCATTATTTCTTCGAAAGTATATTGTTCGTAAAGATTTTCGTAGTAATTGTTTTCGATCAGGTAATCAATCTTTTCTTTCAATGTATAGAAGAAGACCGTATTCTTATTTACATAGTCAAGAAAATATGAACGTACAGCTTCTTTATCTTTATCAAGCTGATAATCATCATCCTTCTTTATCATTACCTCATTATTGAGGAGTATCCATTTCTTTATTTGCATAGTCTGTTACTTTTTGAATAAAACTATTTACATCACGATCCAAACCAGCTAGTTCGAATTTAAGTAATATCGGAATCTTATATTTTTGAGAAATAGCATTAGCTGCCAGCGCAAAATTGGTTCCCCAATTCATATTGCCACTCGACGAAATAGAAATAATATAAGGATGCCATTGGTCCATAAATAGGAGCGTTGAGAGAGGGACCTGCCCTATTCGAGTGGTAAACGTAATCAAGTGCCCAATTTCATGAACGGTTATTCCATCGTATATTTTCACACAATTCCATTCTGTCAGCAATCTTACTTTTTCTATAAATCGCTCAACATTACCGGTCTTACTATCGTAATATATTATCATTGTTTATCAGAGGGCAGCAATCATTTTATTCAACTCTTCCGGTTGATACCCAATAGTTCTCATTAGTTCGTCATTGTCTTTTAATAATATTGTTGTAGGAACAGAGCGAACTCTATATTTTACAGCAAGTTCGGGATTATCAAAAGGATTTATGACTTCAAAAGATATTGATTTTGAATCTAAATGTTGAGATACCATAACACATGGGTTACAATCTGCTTTTTCGAATTTTATAATTTTCTTCATGATGGGTTAATTTATTATATATATAACAAGGGCATACATAGTTCCTGTAACTATAATGCAATCCTACTTGAATTTATAATTTCTTTTTTATAATATTTTCTTTATATCCCGAAAGAAAAATATTTTCTTTTTGGCAGGTCTTCTGACTTACTCCATCTTTAAACGTCCTTCCCATTCGTAATAGAATAGTGGATTGAGTATTGCTCAAAGACTTTGGTAGAGCTTACAGCAGCGGGTCTGTTCAGGATTTACACCTGATTCCCTTTTCATTATTTCTAAGAATTTAGAATAATAACACCAAAGATTACTACAAATATGTAACAATATTTCGAGATAAAAGTTTTCCAGAAATAGAAATTTTTATTTAAATTATACAACTATTATTTATCAAAAAAGAAAATATTATTTGAAAATTATCATATGTAGTTTTCATAAAATATTATTTGCTCACTAATACAAAAATGGAAAAGTCATCCCAACTTCTCCATTTCAGGGGTCAATTCTAACATCAAATCAGCTTCCCACAGCGGATTTGACACTTCCGAGGAATTGAGTTCTTTATTATTGTAATGCACTAACATAAAGTGCATATATGTTACATTCCCCAATATTTTCTTTGGGGAACAAATTATCTTTTCTGAATGGTTTTCTCTAATTTTAGTCAAGAGATTGTATAAAAATACAATCTGTTCCATTCTTATTTTCTGACAATAAAATATTCGAAATAATACTAATGTTTTTCACCTCATTTCCCGAAGGCATAAAACCTCAATATTCTGGCAGGTCTTCTGACTTACTCCATCTTTGAATGCCCTTCCTATTCAATTATTATTGAATAGTGGATTGAGTATTATTCAAAGACTTTTGGTGGAGCTTACAGCAGCGGGTCTGTTCAGGATTTACACCTGATTCCCTTTTCACCACATTTCTGAAAATATGAAATGCGACACCAAAATCGAGGGTAAATGTATTAATTTTTTAATTAATAATAAAGGGTTCTAAAATGATTTTTGGTATTATAAATAAATTTAGAGGAGTATTCAATAATAAATTAATCTTTACTGTTCGATTTTAAAATATGATAGTAATGAAAGATTTAGTGGGGAATTTAAATTATTTGTTTCCTGACTTTTCAAAAGAACCAAACTCTCAAGTAGAGAATGGCAATAAAACTGCCGGACAACGCACTAGAAATAGAAAAAGCTATGGAAGAATTCCGTAAAGATTCTATTGAAGAATCGAAAAAAAGAATACCAGACAGCCTTCTTACAAGATACAGTAAATGAGAGATTTTTTGAATAAAAATAACTACTAAAAATAGTATATTTGAAATAGTAGTTATTCTGTAGTAAATTTTACCTTTTAGATTGGTAAACTAAAGACGGAAGGATATTCAATCCCCTCTCTGTCTGATGTAGAAATTCATAATTCTTTTATAATTACAAAATGGGAATAACTGGATTATATTCTTTCTTTATAAAAAAACTACTATATTTGTGTATAATTATTTGAATAACATGGTGTTGCTATATGGTTGACAGAGCAATTTTTCTAGGTGCTACCAAATCGCTACCACACCCATGAAAAAAGAACAATAAATTACAGACAATATGTCATTTAGATAATAAAATAACGATCCCGTTCGGATCACTACCAAGAATAAAGCGATTACAATGAACGTAGTCGCTTTTTCTGTTCTAATTGGCTTTACTCACTACATTCAGGACACATCGGAACACCGCATGTTGCGATGAATATTCTTGGAATGTTTAGAAATAGTTTAGACTTCTATTTTCATCTTAATGACAACATTTAAGATCAACAGGATATTAGAAAGTTTTTCAAAGAACAATAGAATAATAAAGATAATATTAGAACCAAATGTTGATTAATTCCAGAATGTAGAGAATATGAGTAATAAGCAAAAAATAAAAAATAGAAACAGAAAACTACATAATAAAGAACATTCTGATTTGCCTATTTGGCTTCGAATACTTCTGCTTCTTTGTGCAATAGGACTTCTCTTATTTATTCTATTTGGACCTAAAGCTATTGGTCTTGATTGGTATCCTGGAAAAGGTTTTGATAATATCAAATAAGATTTCATATTTACAATTCAAGATGCTTATTAACTTATATTTGCCAATTGCCAGTTAGTTACATCTGTATTGATCAGTTATTTCTGAAAAGTAAATTCAATATTAATATAATAACAAAATATCTTTTGTAAGTTTGCCAAATGGGCTGAAAGGGGAGTTGGTTAATCTATCACCGCGTGGAGACCGGTATCGAACTATGCTTTCACACCCTTGTGGATAAAAGGGTTGAATACATTGGAATAAATTCACTGTATCTCGACTTCAAAATATTAGAGGTACTTGCTTTTTTAATTAATAGCTATGAGAAGAATAGATTCTATCATATCCTTGATATACTCTTTGTCTAAATCGGAGAAAAAACACTTATCCCTTCACGTTGTCAAAGGCAATGAGGATAAAGACTTCCAGCTTATATATAATATTATCGCAAATGATAAGATACAGGATGGGAATGTAGTAAAAGATAAGTTTCGGAAACGCAGGCCCAACAGCTCGTTTGAGATATCAGTGCAATACCTGTATGAAAAACTGCTGGATGCCTTACTGATGCTTCGCAAGAACAAAGATGTTTATTACGATCTATATCAAAACATTTCAAAAGCCCGGATGCTATATGAAAGATCAGCATTTCATGAATGTTTCGAAATATTAGAAACAACAATCAAGCAAGCAGAATTTTACGAGAGCCACGAAATATTATTGATTGCAACTAAGCTGGAGCTCGAATATCTTCTACGACTCAATTTTCCTGACATGTCGGAGCAGGAGCTTTACCACAGGCATTTCATGCAAAATGATGCTTTGAAAAAGATCAGAAAGATAACAGAACAAGGAGCTCTTTTCAATTTGCTGAAATATAGATTGGCACATAAAGGTTTTATCCGAACCGAAAAACAAAAGCAGGATATGAACGACCTTATGGTAAACGAGCTCTATATTGCAGCATCTACAGAGCCCAATCACAACTTCGAAATAACCAAAAATCATAAACTGTTTCAGGCAAACTATCTGACCAGTGTAGGTGATTATCGAGCTGCCCTAAATTCTTTCAAAGAACTAAACAAGCTATTTGAAGAAAATCCTCAATTCTGGGCAAATCCTCCAATATATTATCTGTCTGTGATCGAAGGTGTGCTCGATAGTTTACGTTCGGTGGGCGACTATAACGAAATGCCCTATTTCATGCAAAAGCTGGAACAATTAGCAGAAAGTTCTTCTCTCGAATTCAAAACGAATACAATATGTGTGCTATTCCAATATGAACTTTTCCCATATTTGGATAAAGGCGATTTTTCTAATTGTAATAAAATAATAGAAAAATATCAAACTCCTCTCTTCGAAAAAGAATCGTGGCTAAGCCCTGTGCGTAAAAGCGAACTGTTTCTATACACCGCCATTGTATCCATCGGAAACGGTAATTACCAAATGGCAAAGAAGCACATAAACCGGATTACGCTCGATCATAATATCGATTATCTACCATTGATGAGAACAATACGGCTAGTACGGCTGATTGCATATTACGAAACAAACGAATTCGATCTGATCAGTTACGAATCGCGGTCGATAAAAAGAGGTATGTCTTTGAAAAAAGAAAAGTCTTTCAAAACCGAACATACCATATTGTGGTTTTTGAATAAAAGAGATTTGCCCATATTGAGGAAAGACAGAGAGATTATGCACCAAAAGCTATTGCCTAGCATCCAAAGCTTGCATGAAGACAAATATGAAAATCAACTGTTGCGAATTTTTGATTTTACAGCATGGATGGAATCTAAAATATTAAAAGAAAATTTATCCGAAATATTATTGGTACATGCAGAAGCCAGATATCAAAGATTCAGATAAAATAAATTTCGTTATTTGAAAACATACTTTTTAATGCCCTAAGTGTATTCAAATAGCGCCTGTTTATTATTTGATTTTATATAAAACAGATAATAAATAGAATATTATATTGTAAATAAGCATAAATACATCATTTTATTGAATTTTGAACTTATATAAATACGCATTTTATGTAAAAAATGCGCATATCTAAGTATTTATATTTGTTTGTCTAATTGTAAATGCTATGGAAAACGTACTCTTGAAAAACAATCCTAAAATTATAGTTATTGGCAGTTGCAACACCGATATGGTGGTCAAAGCGAACAGATTACCTGTTCCCGGAGAAACCATACTAGGTGGTACCTTTTACATGAATCCGGGTGGTAAAGGTGCAAATCAGGCAATTACAGCAGCCAGATTAGGAGCAAACGTAACATTTATTTCAAAAGTCGGATATGATCTTTTCGGTTTACAAGCCATGGAAATATATAAATCCGAAAAGATAAATACCGATTATGTATTTACTGACCAGACAAAACCATCAGGCGTAGCACTCATTTCGGTCGATTCTTTTGGCGAGAATTGCATCATCGTGGCTTCGGGAGCAAATCAATCCCTGTCTCCTGAAGATATCGACAAAGCAAAAGACAGAATACTGGAAGCCGACATTGTACTTATGCAGCTCGAAATCCCCATGCAAACAGTAGAATATGCAGCATCTATGGCCTACGACTATGGGAAAAAGGTCATACTTAATCCCGCTCCCGTATCAGCTTTAAGTAATCATTTTCTGAAAAAAGTATATGCTGTTTTGCCCAACCGTATCGAAACAGAAATGCTTTCAGGAATTAAGGTTGTTGACGAAAAGAGTGCCTATAAAGCAGCAAAAGCAATTAGCAGTAAAGGTATTGAAAATGTAGTAATCACTTTAGGTAAAGAAGGAGCCTTTGTAAAAGAGCGCGATAGCTTCGTAATGACTCCTGCCACTGAGGTGGAAACAATAGACACAACAGGAGCAGGCGATGTCTTTTGCGGAGCAGTAAGCGTATATCTTTCTGAGGGTCATTCTCTTATAGAATCGGTTCGGTTTGCAAACGCTGCTGCAGCTATTGCAGTTACCCGCATGGGAGCTCAGAGTGCCATTCCCTACAGATCGGAAGTGAGGGTCGAGTAAAAATCTAAAAAAGTAAAATCTATGAAAATAGTTGTAGTTGGAAGTTCCAATATTGACATGGTTGCACAGGTTAATCATCTTCCTGCTCCCGGCGAAACGGTAGGTCATGCCCGTTTCATGCAATCGTTTGGGGGCAAAGGTGCCAACCAAGCCGTAGCTGCGGCTCGGTTGGGTGGATCTGTGACTTTTGTAACCTCTCTGGGTAACGACATGTATGCTAAGGTATTGAAAGGACATTTCCGTGAGGAGGGCATAATCACCGATTATATAGTCGACGATTCAGCCAATCCTACAGGGATTGCTCTGATTTTTGTTGCCGATAGCGGAGAAAACTGTATTGCTGTAGCTCCCGGTGCAAATGGTTCCTTATTGCCCGGAATGGTAAGTAACTTTTCCGAAGTGCTGGATGATGCAGATATTGTAGTTATGCAAGCCGAAATTCCTTACGACACAATCAAACATATAGCGTTGGATGCGTCTAAAAGGGGTAAAAAAGTATTATTCAATCCCGCTCCCGCTTGCCACATAGACCCTGAACTGATGAAAGCTATAAATATATTAGTAGTCAATGAGCTTGAAGCAGAATTTATTTCAGGTATCACATACACAAAAAATAATATTGAATTTATAGCAGACAGCCTAATCGAAGCCGGTGCACAAAATGTAGTTATCACTCTCGGCAGCGATGGCGCATACATGAAAAACAGAAAAGAAAGTTTTCGTATATCCGGATTCAAGGTTAGTGCCATAGATACAATAGCCGCCGGCGACACTTTCTGCGGAGCACTTGCTGTAGTCTGTGCTCAAAAAGAAATAGACTACGAGTCCCTTCGGTTTTCGAATGCTGCTGCGGCCATTGCCGTCACACGTTCGGGAGCCCAACCCTCTATTCCTATGTTGAGCGAGGTAGTACAATTCCTTGCCGATCATAAAAAAGAAGAAACAGCCCTTAACTAATTATAATCTAATAGATCATGAAAAAGTGTTTTAAATTATTATTCATTACCGGATTATTATTTCTGGCTTTTGGATGCGATGATGATGACAAACATGTTGCGGAACCTATATCGCCTATATTCAAGGAGGTAAAAATGCCGAGCGAGATGAGTATTATTCCCGGACAGGCAACCCAGATAACAGGGCTTGGTTTTGCACATGAAGACAAAATCTTCTTAACAGGTACTGAGGGCACAATAGAAGTAGAAGTGCTGGAAGCTACCGATAGTTATATCAAATTTGTTGTACCTATCGATGCCGGAGGAGAATATTCCGTTACGATAGAGCGCGCCGAAAAGCAAACTACACTAAATAGTAAGTTAAAAGTACCTTTCGTTGTGCCTTTAACAGATGTAGTATTACCTACAACAGCTATTCCACAAGAAGGAGAAGTTCGCATCGAAGGTAAAGGATTCGAAGCCGGAGACGTGGCAAAACTGACAGCGACATTCTATCCTGACGGAACAGAATACAGTATACCTGTAACATTGACTTCCGAAGGTGCAAAATTCAACTTACCAAAAGGTACTTATGGTATAAATACGATAGTAATAGAGCGTGGAAACCGAAAATCGAATTTAGGAACAATAATAGCAGCAACCAACGTTGGCGATGTACTCGGCGGTGGTATTGTATTCTGGGTAGATGCCAATAAAGCCCATGGATACATAGTAAGTAAAACAAATGTAGGCACAGCCACCGAGCAGTTTGGCCCCGAGGTAGATCCCGTTAATGCCTCAGGAACAAGTCAGGCTATGGGAAGCGGCAAATCGAATTCGCAAAAAATAGCAGCAAAAATGGCTCAGCTTCGTAGCATAAACGATTGGCCAGAATGGAAAAATACAAAGATAGCAGCAGAACTGTGTGAAGAATTCTCTGTTACAGAAAACAATCTTACCTATACCGACTGGTTCTTGCCTTCACGAGAAGAGTTAATCGAGCTATTTAAGGTTAAGAGTGTGATGACAGCTAAAGGATATGCAATTTCGCCCAACAACTATTGGTCTTCGAGTGAAGCAGATGGAAATACAGGATGGGCAGCATACTATGTTAATTTCTATGAAGATACGAACATAATATCAGAGTTTGTTTCAAAAAGTGGTTGGAAAATAGGAGTTCGCCCTGTCAGATCATATTAACATTATAAAATTGATACAATGAAAAAAATCATATTACTAAATATAGCTATCCTCTTTACCTGTCTGTTGAGTGCGCAGGTGAAAATAACAGGAATAGTAACAGATGTGAATAGAGAAACTCTTCCGGGAGTATCCGTATCTATAAAAGGAACAACTACAGGAACTATCACAGACATAGACGGTACTTATACCATACAGGCAAAGAAAGGCGATGTACTGAACTTTTCCCTTGTAGGTATGATAGGGCAGTCTGTAACAGTAAATAATCAGAATGTTATAGATATACGATTGGTAGCCGATGCTATCAATTTGGATGAGGTGGTAACTATTGGTTACGGTATATCTAAAAAAAGTGACCTGACAGGAGCTGTAGCCTCAATTAAGTCTGAAAGCCTGACCAACTCTAAAGTAGGAACTGTAACATCTGCACTACAGGGTCTTGCTGCCGGTGTACAGGTCAGTACAGGATCGGTAAAACCCGGAGGCGACGCTACGATTGTTATCCGGGGAGTCGGATCTCTTCGTGCGGGTAGCGAACCACTATATGTTGTAGATGGGATACCGGTACAAGGAGGGCTTCAAGACCTTTCATCTGTAGATATAGAATCTATAGAAGTACTGAAAGACGCTTCCTCAGCCTCTATTTATGGTTCAAGAGGATCGAACGGAGTAATATTGGTGACTACAAAAAAAGGTACGGCCGGCAAAACGAGAGTAACGTTCAATGCCTCGTACGGAACACAGAGAATGCTGAATAAACAAGATCTGATGAATGCTCAGCAATACTACGAGTTGGTTTCAATAGCACAGCCCGACTACAAATGGACATCGGAAGAACTTCGCCTGCTAAGCCGTGGAGAGTCTACCGACTGGCAAGATGCAGTAACACAAAATGGGAATTATCAGAATTACAATATTTCTATTACCGGCGGAACAGAGAAGCTTTCTCACTATCTGGGCGTAGACTGGTACGACCAGAAAGGAACTATCAAAAATTCGTCATTTGATAAATTAACTGTACGTTACAATGTAGATGCTATCGGATCAGATTGGTTTAGATACGGAGTGCGCTTCAATGTTATCGAATCTAAATTAAATAACATAAATGAAGAAACAGATTCGGGCTATGGAACAATGTTTAGTGCTATCAGCTCCCAACCTACAGCTCCTATTTACACTCAGGACGGAGAGTATTTTGACGGATTTCTTAATACTAAAGCAAATCCTGTAGCAATGGTTGATTTATTAGACAAAGCAACCCTGAAAACGAGAATTGTAGGTTCTGCTTACCTAGAAATAGAACCAATAAAGAATTTGAAAATAAAGTCGGATAATGGAGGAGAACTCGTATTCTACAAGGTGAATATGTATGAAGACGGACGCATGGGACAACATTATACCGAAGGCGGACACGCCAATGTAATGGCAAACAAAAAGAAATATTGGCAAACAGAAAATACAGCAACTTACAATTTCGATCTGAATGAGAAACATAAATTTGGAACAATGATTGGGTTCTCTGCCTCGGAAGTAGAATACGAAGAGGTAACAGCAGACTCTAAGAAATTATCTGAAATATTGAAATATTACAATTTGGGTGGTGCTGAAGAACATGGGCCTAACGCCTCCTACGGAGTTTCTTCCTCTTTGGCTTCGTTCTACGGGCGTTTCAATTATAATTTCGACGACCGCTATTTGGCTACTCTTACAATGCGTGGCGACGGATCATCACGTTTTGCACCCGGTCATCGTTGGGGTTTCTTCCCTTCTTTAGCTTTGGCTTGGCGTCTTTCGGAAGAGAGTTTTATCAAGAAAAATACATCCATTATTAGTAATCTAAAATTGAGAGTTAGTGCCGGAAAACTAGGAAATCAGAATATTGGGGATTTCGCATACTCATCTACTATTGCCCTTGGAGGCTCTTCAGCTAACTATGTGTTTGGAAATGGGCTGGCAACAGGTTCTGTACAAACTTCGATAGACAATCCCGAACTAACTTGGGAAAAAGCTAATCAGTTTGATTTAGGTATTGATTTCGGGCTGTTCAATAACCGTATTGCAGGAACTATTGAAACCTATTACAAACGCACAACCGATTTGTTGTGGCAAGTACCGCTACCTCTCGAATCTGGTTTTGGTAGCTCGTTGACCAACATAGGCAAGATAGACAACAAAGGGATTGAGTTTTCATTGAATACGGTAAATATGAGTGTGAAAGATTTCTTATGGACTTCGGCACTGACTTTCTCTTACAATAAGAATGAAATAAAAGAACTATACGATGGTAAACAAGACGTAGGTAAGTATTTGTTTGTAGGCAAGCCAATCGATCAGATATACTTGCTACACTCAGATGGTATTTGGCAAATAAACGAAGCGTCGGAAGCAGCGAAATACAATGCTCAGCCGGGCGATCGCAAGATTCGGGATTTAAAAAAGGACAATGTAATCAATGGAGAAGACCGCGACTTTGGTGGAGTATATACACCTAAATTCTATGGAAGCTTCACTAACACGTTTGCTTACAAAGGGTTCGACTTGGTTACATTCTTCACTTTTGCAGGAGGCCATATGATCAATAATTCACTCAACAGATATATGAACTCTTACAATACTTGGGGTAATATGAGTGTAGATTACTATACCTATTACTGGAAACAAGACCGCCCTAACAATAAGTATCCGGCTCCGCGTATCGGAAGCGCTTATGCAAATGGAGACGGCACAGATGCGAACCTACAGAAGGGTGATTATATTAGATTGCGTAATCTGGAATTGGGCTACAAATTGCCTCAATCTATTCTCAAGAATATCAAAGCATCAAATATAAGATTCTATTTCTCTGTTCAAAATCTATTTACTGCTACTGAGTTTACAGGATTTGATGTAGAGTCTAGCGACAATACCAATCCTTATCCTAATGCACGCAGCTTTATCGGTGGAGTATCCATGAACTTTTAAAAAATCAATTGTTATGAAAAAATATTTAATCATCATATTGCTTGGTTGCCTTACAATGACTAGTTGTGACAGTTTTCTGGATCAGGATCCGAAGAGTGTACTCACTCCTGACAATGGATATACCAAGCCCGAAGACTGGCAACAGACTCTTAATGCAGCCTACGGATCGTTACAACAAGTGTTTGTTGGAAAATATACGATTACTCTATCCGAATTTGGAACAGATGAAGTCATCCCTTTCGATATGGGCTGGGCTGCTTATGCTCAGTTGCATCACTATACTTTCTCTGCAACACACGAATTTATAGACAACCACTACAGAGCATGTTATGAAGGAATCAAACGCTGCAATGCCGTTATAGACATACCTTCGGGTGTTGTGAGCAACGATATGCGCAATTCGATGGTTACACAGGCTCGCTTTCTAAGAGCATTATACTATTTCGATCTGGTGAGAATGTACGGTGGTGTGCCTTTGTGGACAAAAGCGGCTTTCGACAGAAATGATGTTATGAAACCTCGTGCCAGTGTAGACGACACATATACCTTGATTACCGAAGATATGATTTCGGCCTTAGAGCTGCCAACCACATGGAGTGATGCCAAAGACAAGGGACGTGCCACTTCTCTAGCAGCACAAGCATTTCTTGCCCGTGTATATCTGCAATGGGGAAAGCCTGACGAGGCTTTGAAATACTGCAAAATGCTGGATGGTAAGTTCAAATTGTATGATAATCTGAAAGACATATTCGACCCTAAAAACAAGAATCAGGAATATGAAAATATATTTGAAGTACAGTTCAAGCATTCCGGCTCATGGGGTCTCGAAGGAAGTTTACAGCACTCATATTGGGGCCCGCGCAATGTGGGAGGACCTACCAACTTTGGTGGTTGGGGTGGTTTCGGGCCTACTCAATACCTGTATGACTCGTATGACAATATCGACAAGCGGAAAAAAGCATTCTTCTTTACCCAATATAATGGCGTTGTACAGTCTCCTCCATCTTCGGCTAAGTTTTGGGACTCGGAATACGGAAATGTAATAGAAGACGACAATCTTAATTTTATACTTATGCGTTACGCTGACGTTCTTTTAATGAAAGCTGAGGCTCTGAATGCGACAGGAGATAATGACGAAAAATATAAGGCATTGAATTTGGTTCGCACCAGAGCAGGATTAGGCTCTATAACAGAGGACGATGGGTTGAACAAAGAACAGTTTGCAGAATTGCTGCTACAGGAACGCATGCATGAGCTATGTTGCGAACATATGCGTCGCTGGGATTTAATACGCTTTGGCAAACTGGCAGAATATATGAAAGACAGAGCCGGAGTAAACATCCAGCCATACCACGTTTTGTATCCGCTACCTCAGGCTGCTATAGATGCAAATGATGCTATTACAGAAAACAATACAGGTTATTAATTAAATCAGGCATAGGGAGCTTATGCTTCCCTATGCTAAAAAATAAATACTTATGAAGAATCTGATTTTTATAGTATGCTTATTTATTTCAGCACTTTATGTTTCTTGTAGTGACGAAGACCATGGAGTATTACCTCCAATCGAAGGAGGAGGATCAGTTGAAGTAAAAGATGGAAAAGTAACAGTCAATCCTGCCGAATTTACATATGCCATTCGCAATCCGATGAAAGGACTACGTGAATTTTTTGGCCCCGGATACGACAAAGTTCGAGGAGAATATCCATATCCATATGGTTCTTTAATCAAAGAATACATGCAGTGGAATATGCTGGAAGATAAAGCCGATGACGGGGTAGATAAACTAATCGCTTATAGCAATCACCGTTGGGAAGGCGTAGAAGATATCAATGTAAAAGTAATACCACGCATATATATAGTTTGGATGGAACCTTGGCATGGAGGTTACGCCAAAAATACATATACAGACAATCCTGACGACCTGAACGGTTGGCACTGGCCTAGCGACATACCGGGACAAGTGTACAGTGAAGATCCTAACAAAGCCATCACAGGAGGATATTTTGTTCCATCGTTTCAGGATAGAGTAAAAAAATTAGTAGAAAAAGCCGGTGAAGCATGGGACAACGATCCACGTGTAGCTTATGTGGAAATGGGTATTATCGGAGAATTTGGCGAACAACACGACCCTGACATTACAACATATTGGCCAGCTCACGATCAACCCAATCATGTAGAGAATCGCACGTGGGTACCGGGAATTGAAAAAGTGCTGGGCGATGCTTTTACAAAAGCTTTCAAGAACAAGAAAGTAATGGTACGCTATGCCTACGAGTTTAAAGATTACGAATTTGGCATCTATTGGGATTCGTGGTCTGCGGACGAAGAAAAAGTTAGAGGTTACGAAGAAATGAAAAAACTTGGCGACCGTTGGAAAAAACAACCGATAGGCGGCGAAATAACTTGGAACTGGGGAAGTCTGGCCAAATATAAATCATTCGAAGAAGTTGTAGGAAACGAGGCAACACGCGATTTAGTAGTTCAGCAAATTCGCGATCTGCATTGCAATCACTTAGGCGGCATCACATGGGCAGACTTCAACGATCAATCTTTTATTCCCAATGCCGACATGTTGCAGCGGATAATGGGCTATCGCTTTCTTCTTTCCAACTTCACGTATCCTACAAGCATCAAGCAGAACGAACCGTTTACTGTATCGTTCGATGTTGTGAATACAGGTTCATCTCCATTCTATTACGACTGGCCGGTAGAAATTGCATTGCTGGATGCAAAAACTCATCAGAAAGTATGGAGCAAAACTCTTTCCGGCGCTAAAGTATCACAGTGGATGCCGGGCGACAACTGGGATAATACAAAGAAAGAATATACAGTGCCTGCTGCTGCAACACACGTAGAAGAATCTTTGACATTAGATACAAACCTCGATACAGGAGATTATATTATCTCTGTTGCAATACTCGACCCGGCAGGAATGCTTCCATCGGTTCGCTTTGCCATCCAGAACTATTTTGAGGGAGGACGTCATCCTATGGGACATATTGGTGTTAATGCCGAACCTATATATTATGAAGTGAAATCCAGCGAATTCATGGATATGAGGCTGGATAGGACATTGAAATACAAGTTAAACTAATAAACAATGAAGCACATAAAAAGATTCATTGCACTGTTTTTCATTGCAGCCGTTTTATCCGGCTGCAAAGAAGACATGGTAACTGTATCTTATCCGGAATATACAAAAGCCTTTCGTAACCCGATGAAAGGCTTTAGGGAATACTTTGGCCCAGGAGAGGATAAGATAAGAGCAGAATATCCTTATCCGTATGGTTCGATGACAAAAGAATATATGCAATGGAATATGATAGAAGATGATTCATCAGACGGCATCGATAAAATTATAGCATATAGCAATCATCGGTGGAAAGGAGTTGAGGATATCAATATGAAGGTAATACTCAGAGTGCTCCTTGTCTGGGTAGAACCATGGCACGGAGGAAAAGCCAAAGATCCGAACAATCCGGACGACTTAAACGGATGGCACTGGCCAAAAGGAATTTCGCCGCAGGTAAGTCCTTACAAACAGATACCCGGATCGGTTGGAGCTTACGTTGATCCTAAAGACAAAACGACTCCGATCATAGGAGGATATTTCGATCCTGCCTTTCCCGAAAGAGTTGCAAAGCTTGTAGAAAAAATAGGTCAGGCATGGGATAACGATCCGCGTGTAGCTTATGTAGAAATGGGTATAATCGGCGAATGGGGCGAACATCACGATCCTGATCTATCAACTTACTGGCCTCCACACGATGAGCCAGAGCATGTTGCAAACCGCACATGGGTACCGGGTATGGAAAAAGTTCTGGGAGATGCTTTTACCAAAGCCTTCAAGAACAAAAAAGTAATGGTTCGTTATGCTTACGAATTCAAAGATTACGAATTTGGCATCTATTGGGATTCGTGGTCGCAACCTCAGGAACAAGTTCGTGGTTACGAAGAAATGAAAAAACTCGGCGATCGCTGGAAAACTCAGCCAATAGGTGGTGAAATAACATGGAACTGGGGCGACTTAGCGAAGTTCAAATCTTTTGAGCAAGTTGTAGCTGACAAGCATACACGCGAATATACTATCGAACAGATACGGAACTTACATTGTAATCATCTCGGAGGCATTACCTGGGCTAACTTTAATGACCCTGAGTTTAGAAAGAATGCTGAAATACTACAAAAAGCTATGGGCTACCGCTTTATCCTATCCGACTTTACTTATCCATCGGAAATAAAGAACGAAAAGCCATTGAATATTTCATTCAAAGTAGTTAATACAGGTTCTTCTCCTTTTTATTACAACTGGCCGGTTGAGGTATCTTTATTGGATGCTAAAACCCATCAGAAAGTTTGGAGCAAGACATTAGACAATGTAAATATTTCGGATTGGATGCCGGGCGATGATTGGACTATAGAAAAGGAAGCTTATCAAAAGCCTGCTCCCATAAACGAAATAAAAAGCTCTATTTCGATAGACAAAAGTTTACCTGATGGAGAATATATCATAGCACTTTCTGTACTCGATCCGGCGGGAATGCTTCCTTCGTTACGTTTTGCAAATGAGAATTATTTTGAAGGAGGGTATCATCCGATGGGATATATTGGTGTGAATAAAAAACCTGGAAAAGCTATGATAGACAAGTCTTTGTTCTATGATATACAAAGCGATAAAACGTTAAGATATAACCTGAATAATAACTAAATCTATTTATATGAAAATATTGAAGTACACATTATTAGCCATGCTTGTCTTCGCTTTCTGCTCATGTGAAGGCAAAAAGGGGACAAAACAAGAGCCCATTGCAGTAATATTCGACACGGATGTGGGAAATGACATTGACGACGTTCTGGCTCTGCAAATGCTTTTCAATTATGAAAAGGAAGGTAAGATAAACCTTTTGGGTATCACTATCGGAAAATGCAATCCATATTCGATACAGTATGTAGATGGCTATTGCCGATTAAATGACAGGGGTGATATTCCTCTCGGATTTGCTTATAATGGAGTAAATCCGGAAGACAATAAGTATTTACGCCCGACATTAGATACCGTTATTGACGGTAAGAAGATACTACAGCCTCAACGGAGCCTAAGTGACAGTTTACCCGAAGGATATAAACTTTTGCGTAAGTTGCTCGCTTCTCAGAAGGATGCCTCTATTGTATTCATTGCAGTAGGTCCTGAGACTAATCTGGCAAGATTGCTTGAATCGAAAGCTGACGAATATAGTGATCTGGACGGAAAAGCCCTTGTGAAAAAGAAAGTGAAGCTACTATCTATCATGGGAGGACTGTATGGTAATGAATTTGATTTTCCTGAATGGAATATCGTACAAGATCTGAAAGCTTCTCAAAAAGTTTTTGCCGAATGGCCAACCGAAATAGTTGCCAGCGGATGGGAACTCGGAAACAAACTCCTATACCCACATCAGAGTATTCTAAACGACTTCACCTCTGATCATCCTATCAGTGTTTCTTATAAGATATACGAAAAAATGCCTTACGACAGGCAGACTTGGGATTTAACGTCCGTAATACAAGCCATAGAGCCGGATAAAGGATATTTCAGTCTGTCTCCAAAAGGCATTATAGCTATCGACAGTGTCGGCAAAAGTATTTTTACCGCAAATGAGGAAGGAAAACATCGCTATATGCTAATAGATAAAGACAGTGTAGACTCTACCCTGAAGGCAATAGTAAATCAGGTAACAGGAAAGAAATAAGGTATAAACAATAAAAGATTGAGATTATGTTTATAGTAAACAGTTATACGTTAGCCATTCTGCTTTGCTTCATCACTATGTTGTGTTGGGGATCGTGGGGCAATACCCAAAAGCTTGCAAGTAAAAAATGGCGTTATGAATTGTTCTATTGGGATTACACCATCGGTATATTGTTGTTTGCCATACTGTTGGTATTTACGCTGGGCAGTTTCGGCGATTCGGGACGTAGCTTCCTTGAAGATATTCAACAGTTGGAATCGAAATATATCGTTAGTGCCATCATTGGTGGCGTAATCTTCAATGCCTCCAATATTCTTTTGGCAGCATCCGTATCCATGGCAGGTATGTCTGTGGCATTTCCTCTGGGCGTTGGTTTGGCTCTGGTGCTAGGTGTATTCATCAATTATTTCAGTGCTCCCAAAGGAGATCCACTATTGTTATTTTTAGGTGTATTCCTCATTGTAATAGCTATTATCTGCAATGGAATAGCTTCAGGAAAAAAGGGAGGAGAGCAATCTTCAGGAAATAGAAAAGGAATCATTCTGGCAGCTGTAGCAGGCATACTTATGTCATTCTTCTATCGGTTTGTTGCTGCGGCAATGGATCTGGATAATTTCGAAGCACCAACTCCCGGCATGGCGACACCGTATACAGCCTTTTTTATATTCACTATCGGTATTTTCTTGAGTAACTTCGTTTTCAACACGGTGGTAATGAAACGGCCATTTGTTGGTGAACCCGTCAGCTACAAAGAATACTTTTCCGGAAAATCGAAAACTCACCTTGTCGGCATTCTGGGTGGATGTATTTGGGGACTAGGCACAGCTCTAAGTTATATTGCCGCCGGAAAAGCCGGAGCTGCAATTTCCTATGCTTTAGGACAAGGTGCACCCATGATAGCTGCTCTTTGGGGTGTGTTTATCTGGAAAGAATTTAAAGGAGCTAATAAAAGCGTCAATATGCTTCTATTATTGATGTTTCTATTATTCATCGCAGGATTGTCTTTGATTGTCATGGCTGGCGAAAATTCATAAATATATATATGAAGAAAATAGAAATAGCCAAGCACATATCCGGAACAAAAGCAAGCCTCTTGGCGATGAGCTAACTAATTTTTAAAATTTTCAAAAATCACATTAAATAATGAAAAAGATATCTTTAATAGTTTTAACTCTAATTTGCTCTGTTATTTGCGCTTATGCAAAGCCTATTGAGGTGAAATCGCCTGATGGGAAAAACAAAGCAGTAATAGAGACAGATGGAAAAGTATCCTATTCTTTTTTTCGCGAAGGAGTTCAAATATTGACAAACTCACCGCTGTCTCTCACTGTAGGAAATCGTATTTGGGGAGAAGATAAAAAGTGCGAAAAGGTCGAGAGAAAATGCGTTTCTGAGCTGGTAAGCTTTATTGTTCCCCGCAAATACAAAAAGACTCAGAATAACTATAATCAGGTTCTATTAAACTATAAAGGATATAAAATAGAATTCAGAGTGTATAACGATGGTGTAGCTTATCGTTTTATCAGTACTGCCGAGAATAATGAGCCGGTGAAAGAAGAACAAATACAATATCGTTTCACTCAAGATCATCTAAGCTATACTTTATTGACAGATCAGTTGCAAAACTGGTTTGAACAAGACTATACTGTTAAGAATATCAACACTCTTCCTCGAGATAGCTTTTCTGTTGCTCCGGTAATGGTCAAAGTGGATAAATATAGGGTGTTACTGGCAGAAGCTGACCTCTACAATTATGCAGGAATGTACCTCCGACCGGGCGAACAGTCCTTCAATGGAGTTTTTGCTTATTATCCTGACAAAGAAGAGCCTGCCGATGGCGACAATAAAATATATGCTGCAACCCGCAAAGATTATATTGTGCCTCAATGCGGAAAACGCTCTTTTCCTTGGCGTGTAACAGGCATCTTCGACAGCGACTACGATATATTGAACAGCGAACTAATCTTTTTACTTTCGGAAGATGTAGCTAAAGGCGCAGATTATTCGTGGATAAAACCCGGAAAAGTATTATGGGACTGGTGGAACGACCGGAACATATACAATGTAGATTTCAAAAGTGGAATTAATACAGCGACCTATCTGTATCTTATAGATTATGCAGCTAAGCATAAAATAGAATATATTCTGATAGATGAAGGCTGGTCTGCCCGTAACGACCTATTGACTCTGAACCCTGAAGTAGACATTCCTCAGATATGTAAATATGCTGCAACAAAAGGTGTCGGTGTGCAGCTTTGGGCCAAATGGGTTAATGTAGACAGACAATTAAACGAAGCTTTCGACCAATTTGTAAAATGGGGTGTAAAAGGAGTGAAGATAGACTTTATGGACAGAAACGATGCCAAAATGGTAAATTTCTACGAGAGAGTAGCTATTAAAGGTTCTGAGAATAAACTTTTAATCGATTTTCACGGATCGTACCCCAATGAAGGTATGCGCCGCAAGTATCCAAATCTGATGACTCGTGAGGGTGTTGTTGGGCTTGAATATAACAAATGGAGTAAACGTGCAACAGTGAAACACGATGTCATTATTCCATACCTACGCATGTGGGTGGGGCCAATGGATTACACACCGGGAGCTATGCTAAATGCTCATCCTGAAACATTTTACGACAATCAGCGTGAGCCAATGAGCCAAGGCACACGCAGCCATCAATTAGCTATGTATGTAGTATACGAAAGTCCTCTCCAAATGATTTCGGACAGCCCGACCAAGTATGAGGAAAATCAGGAAAGTTTTGAATTTATAAAAAATACTCCTGCCGTTTGGGATGAAACTATTCCATTAGCAGGCGAAATCGGAGAATTTATCATTGTTGCACGCCGATCAGGAAATATATGGTACATCGGTGCTATGAATGGAGATACTCCTAGATCAGTTGACGTAGATTTATCTTTTCTGGGACAGGGTGCTAAGAAGATAAAAGCGCATATAGACGGGGTGAATGCTTCACAACAAGCAAAAGATTTTAGAGTAGTAGAATCCGCAATAACCAATCATAAACTTAAAATAGATATGGTCAGAGGTGGCGGATATATAGGTATTATTAGATAATAAAGCCTGAATCTTACTCAAAGATCATTAAAAATCGAACATAAAAGCTGTATATTTAATTAATATACAGCTTTTATATTTTTAGTTTGGGGATATTTATTCAAGATTATCGTAGATTTCAGTCCTATCTTTTTATCGTTCATGGGGTGATGTTTTAATTTGTTTGTTATATTTGATTTGTTTTAATTATTGATTATGAGTGACACTAAATTGACCAAATGGGATTTAATACTTCCTGCTATAGTTTTCATTGTAGGTATTCCTCTGATGATTCTTTTTTATAATTATGATAACAATAAAATAGAAAACAATATAAAAAAATCTTTATACTTACCCGATTCTGTTAAAACAGAAGTGAAAGGATTTGTCTTAAAAGAAAGATATATAAAAGAAAAAGGAATTACTCTTATTGACTTATCCAATGGGAGAAAGTACAGCTTACGTGATGCGTGGTTTATTAAGCGTGATTATTATATCTACAAACCAGCTAATAACGATTCAATTTATATTTATGATAGAAAAAATAAATTAATCAATCATAAACAAGAAAACTAAACCCTTATATCCTTTTTCTCTTGTTTTATCCTTTTCCTTCTTTATTTTCCAAGCCATTAAGCACTGTATTGGGAAGTCTACTGCCCGCTATTACTGAATGCAAGAGCCTTACAATCAGAATATTTTAGATTCTAAAATTCATCCAACCAGCCTGTATAAATTCTTCTCATGCTACATTTTTCATTGCTTTTGAACAATTTTTTATCATAAGGAATTTAAATTAAGAGGTTCTTTGCATTGAATTATACAAAATTTATAATACTAATACCATGATGAAAAGAATGAGAAAAATCCTCTTATTATTTTTCTTTGCGTCCTGCATCTCGGCATATGCTCAGGAAATAGACGTAAAAGGAATTGTGAAATCGAAAACAGATAGCGAGCCACTCATTGGAGTTAGCGTTACTGTGAAACACAAAACGATTGGGACTATAACCGACACAGAAGGTAATTATCATTTGACAACTAACACCAACGACACATTAGTCTTCTCTTATGTAGGATTCAAAACTACAGATATCTCGATTAAAGGCAAGCCGGAGATCAATATAGATTTGGAAGAAAACTCTCAAATGCTAAAAGAAGTTGTTGCAGTCGGCTACCGTACCGAACGTAAAGCAGACCTGACCGGAGCTGTCTCTGTGGTAAAGGTTAGCGAAATGATGTCGGCTGCCGAAAACAATCCGATGAAAGCTCTGCAAGGACGTGTGGCAGGAATGCAGGTGACAGACAACGGAGGCCCTGCCGGAAAAGCTACAATTCGTATTCGGGGTATCGGCACAATGAACAACAACGACCCTCTTTACATAATTGATGGCGTACCATCGCAGGGAGGGATGCACGAACTGAACTCGAACGATATAGAAAGTATACAAGTACTCCGAGATGCTTCGGCTGCAAGCATTTACGGATCACGTGCAGCCAACGGAGTTATCATCATCACTACTAAAAAAGGAAAAAGCGGAGTACTCAAAGTTGATTTCGACAGCTATGTAACTATCTCCAATTTCCATTCACGAATGAAAATGCTAAACTCAGGCGAATACGCACAAGTGTTGTGGAAAGCATCTGTAAATGATGGGATTGATGCCAACAGCAATGGCTTAGGGATCTACTATGATGAATCTACAGACGCCAACGGCCGTAAGACTCTGAATAACGCATATTTCCCGAAACAATATTATGACAAAGCCGGAAACAAACTCATTCCTGCCAATACCGACTGGTTTGATGAAATCACACGTACAGGTGTAGCACAGTCTTACAATTTGTCGGTAACTAACGGAACAGACAAAGGCAATTATTTCTTTTCGTTGGGCTACTATGACAATAATGGATTGGTAAAACATACCGACTTCTCTCGCATATCGGCACGCATCAACTCCGATTACAAACTCGTAGGAGATATAATAACCATTGGAGAAAACTTCTCTATAAACCGCACAAGTGAAGTAGAGCAGCCTTATCAGATAACAGAAGTAGCCATGATGGCTGTCCCCTTTATTCCTGTTCATACAGCAGATGGAAGCGGCTGGGGAGGCCCTGTACGATCCCTACCCGACCGACAGAATCCTGCACGCTTAGTATATCATAACAAAGACAACAGATATAATTATTGGCGAGTATTTGGTAATGCTTTTATAAACATTCGCCCTATTAGCAAATTAAATATCCGTTCCAATTTTGGAGTAGATTATGGCAACTTTTATAAACGATCGCTCAATCATTCTTTTGTATCGGGCTTCCTTGAAGAAAGTAAAGAAAAGAATTATTCCTTGATAGAACAATCGCATTGGACAAAATGGAATTGGTCTAATACCGCCACTTACGACTTTCAGATAGGAAAAAATCGTGTGGAAACTCTTGCAGGTATGGAAATGTTTTATCAGGATGATATTAGCTTTGCTATACAAGCCAACAATTTTGCACTGGAGACCCCTCAATATATGTGGCCTAGTCTTGGCACAGGAGCCATTACCGGACGAGGCGATGCAACAGGCTATAAGTTATTATCTTTCTTCGGTAAAGTTAACTATGCCTACGATGACAAATATCTGGCTTCGGCAACCGTACGTCGCGATGGATCTTCACGTTTCCATAAAAATAACCGATGGGGAACTTTCCCTGCCTTCAATCTCGGATGGAGAATCACACAAGAACCGTTTATGGATAAAACTAAAGATTATATTTCCGATCTTAAACTTCGCTTCGGATGGGGACAAAACGGGAATCAGGAAATAGGCAACTATTCCATTTACGATATTTACACACCATACTATGGCGTTACAGGTGATTATATCTGGGCTTCGAACGGAATATGGAGTACATCATATGATATGGACGGTAAAGGTTCGGGACAGCTTTCTTCAGGGTTTAAAAGAGACAGGCTCGGAAACGATAAACTGAAATGGGAAACAACTACACAAACCAACGTGGGGCTCGACTTTGCTTTTCTTGACAACTCTTTGTACGGATCAGCCGAATATTATATAAAGAAAACTAAAGATATTCTTGTCGAACCTCCTTATGCCGGAATAAAAGGAGAAGGAGCTACCCAATGGGTAAATGGTGCAGGAATGGAAAACAAAGGATTCGAATTTTCTGTCGGATATCGCAACAAAACAAATTTCGGCTTAGCTTACGATATCAATGCCAACATATCCACTAATAAAAATAAGGTAACTACCCTACCCGAATCAGTAATCAATGCCTATGGCGGAAACGGTAAATGGGACAACATTCTCGGACGCCCATACCAATCCTACTATGGCTATGTCGCCGATGGTATATTCAAATCGCAGGACGAATTAGATCAGCACGCCCGTCAGGATGGAAAAGGCATTGGACGCATTCGTTACAAGGATCTTAACAACGACGGATATATAGACGAAGACGACCGCACCTGGATCGGCGACCCTTATCCCGACTTTATGTATGGAGTGAATATTAATCTCGAATACAAGAATTTTGATCTCTCTATGTTCTTTCAGGGACTTCATAATGTAGATATAATAAATGATGTAAAAAGGCATACCGATTTTTGGAGTGTAATAGATGTATATTCAAATAAAGGCCAACGCCTACTTGATGCCTACGATCCTATTTCCAACCCAAATTCGAATATACCGAGCATAGCATACAACGACGCAAATAACGAAGCTCGTTTTTCGACCTATTTCGTAGAAAACGGCTCGTATCTGAAGATGAGAAATATACAGCTGGGATATTCACTTCCAACATCGTTGCTCGGGAAAGTAAAACTTAGCAAACTGCGCTTTTATGCCAGTGGACAAAATTTATTCACCATCAAGAGTAAAAGCTTCACCGGACAAGACCCTGAGAATCCAAATTTCGGATATCCTATTCCTATCACATTCACACTAGGTGTTAATGCTACTTTCTAATCTATAAACGATTTACCAAAATGAAAAAACTAAAATATACAGCTATTGCCCTTGCAGCCATATTGACAGCTACCAGTTGCGATTTTCTCGACAGCGACCCTCAGGGCATTATGACCAAAGACGAAGTAAAGACTCAGACCGAAGGTTTGGTTATTGCAGCTTATTCTGCATTAGGAAACGATCATTACGATGTTCCGTTTAGCCTTTGGCCTTATGGCAATGTCCGCTCCGACGATGCCTATAAAGGAGGAGGAGATGTTAACGACATTCAGCATTTCCACTATTACGAAACCGCTCAGAATATTGATCCGACTTTTGGAGAAGCTGACAGGTTGTGGTTTAACTGCTATCAGGCAATTTCACGTACCAATACTGCATTAGCTGCGCTAAAACAACTCAGCCTTGAGGATATGCCTCTTCGAGATGTACGTATGGGCGAGATGTATTTTTTACGGGGACACTTCTATTTCATGCTGAAAGAAGTATTCGGACATATTCCTTTTGTAGACGAAACTACTCCCGATAACGAATACGAAAAAACACCAAATACATTATCTAACGATGAACAATGGACTTGGATTGCAGGAGACTTTAAGAAAGCATATGATCTTTTACCTACAAGCCAGACACAAGTAGGGCGTGCCGACAAATATGCTGCCGCAGCCTATCTTGCCAAAGCGTACTTATACAAGGCGTATCGTCAGGACGAGAAGAATAATGTAACAAACATAGACACATCCGACCTTGACAAGGTACTAACCTACACTGCCTTTGCCATGACTTCGGGATATGGCTTAGAGCATGATTTTGGATTTAATTTTCTTCCGGGTGGGTATCAGAATGGTAAAGAGTCTATGTTTGCTGTTCAATACTCTATCGAAGACGGAACACAATATGGACGATTAAATTGGGGCGACGTGTTGTCTACTCCTCAAAAACTAGGATGTTGCGACTTTCATAAACCCAGCCAAAACTTAGTTAACGCGTTCAAAACAAATAATGGTATTCCGTTATTCGAAACATTCGATAATCAGAATTACAACATGTCTACAGACAAATCAGATCCTCGCCTGTTTCACACTGTTGCATTGCCCGGACTACCATACAAATACAATTCGGAGCTGATATACGAAAGCGATTGGAATCGTAATACAAACGTGTACGGAGTATATGCCTCTCTCAAAGAGAATGTAGACCCATCGTGCGACTGTTTCAAAAACGTCAATCCTTTTCGTGGAAACTCTAAGAATAGAATTATCATGCGCTTTGCCGATGTGTTGCTGATGCGTGCTGAGGCTCTTATCGAACTGAACAGAAGCAATGAAGCATTAACTTATATCAATCAGATTCGTGAGCGAGCAAAACGCAGTACGACCTTAACAGGCTATGCACCTAATATGAATGTTGCCATTTACGTTCCGGGAACAAACTGTACTTGGAATCAGGAATTTGCTCGTGAGGCGTTGAGGTGGGAACGCCGTTTAGAGTTTGCAATGGAAGGCAGTCGCTTTTTCGATTTGGTTCGTTGGGGAATTGCAGATGAGGTAATCAACGATTATTATTCTACCGAAGTAAGTCGACGCTCGACACTTTATGCAGGTGCCCGCTTTACCAAGAACAAGAACGAATATATACCTGTTCCTCAAAATCAGATAGGATATGTTAAAGGAATTTATAAGCAAAATTACGGCTGGTAAAACACCCATTGTTAACGTATTAAAAACAGAAAAAGAATGAAAACAGTATCATATAAACTATTATATATTTTGGCATTCGTGTGTGGAATTTCTCTACTATCGTGTGACGAAAGCAATAAAGGTGATCTCATTGTCGATGTAGACGCATCTATCGTATCATTCAAAGCCAACAATGTGAGCGGAACGATAAACGATGAAGCACAAACTATAACTATATATTCCCCGTGGTCGCACGATCTCACTTCTATGACAACACAAATAGAAGTACCGGAGGGGGCTACGGTTACGCCGGCTAATGCTTCGAATGTAGATCTGTCGAAAGGAGTTAGATACAGAGTGATAAATGGAAATCTATATTGGGACTATACCGTAAAAGCAGAGCACAGCAAGATGCTTACATTTACTATTGGCAACTACAAAGGAAAAATAGATAATACAACGGGGGAAATCATTGTAAAATATCCTATAGGACAACCTCTTACGGCTCTCTCTCCTGTATTTACCACAACTCCGGGGGCAAAGGTCGACCCACAATCGGGAACAGCACATGATTTTACCAATCCTGTAAAATATACAATGTCATACATGGGCGAAACGTTCGAATACACTGTAACTATTGTACCTACAAGCTTCGAGCCGATTGCTTTTCTAGGCACAGCAGAATCTGCCTCGGCAATAACGAATGAAGACGAAAAAGCAGCGTACAAGTGGTTTAGCGAAAATGTTGCCGATTTCACTTATATCTCATTTAGCGACATTAAAGATGAAAAGGTAAACGTTAAGAATTATAAGGCTATCTGGTGGCACCTGGATGGCGATGACAGCAACTTGCCGTCGGAGGCAAATGCGGTTTCAGTAACCAACAAACTGAAAGATTATTATCAGAATGGAGGTTCGTTCTTCTTCTCCTCGTGGGCAGTACAATATGTAGCAAGTCTTGGCATAGCCAAAGACGGCAAGGTGGCAAATAATATGTGGGGACAAGGAAACAACCCGTTTGTTATCGGAGACGATTGGGGAATCTGTTTCAAAGGAAATGAGTCTCACCCTATATTTGACGGATTAGCTAAAAAAGCAGGTTCGGACTATGTGGCATTCCTATTGAGCAAAGGAGTTAAAGCAAAAGCCCACAACGCATTATGGAATTTCGAATGGGGAGATTATGCTAACAACATTCCGGCCTGGACAGCCAACAACGGAGCTCTCAATCTGGCTAGTTTCCACTGGAACGAAGATATGAATCGTGCGGGCATCTTCGAATATCCAAAAACGGGCAATAGCGGACGGACTATATGTATAGGTCTCGAAAGCTACGATTGGTACAACGAAGACAATTCCGCTGCTAACACTTATATAGGCAATATAGAGTTGCTTACATCAAACATATTGGAATATCTTTCAAGATAAGTTTTATATTAAAAGCAGTTCGGTAACACTTTCTATATCGGACTGCTTCAACCTGAAAAAATAAAATACAATGAAGCTAAAATATATACTACCATCCCTTTCGTTATGCGCATTGAGCTTCTGTGCTTGCGGTAACGATCTTGATTATGTAAGCAACGATCCTAATGCAGACCCCAATGCACCTGCATGTTACGATGTAAACGACCTGCACTTTGATTATAATATATTCTTTCGCCCTACTAATGCTTGGGTAGGCGATCCGATGCCTTTTTATGAAAACGGAAAATTTTATGTTTTCTATCTTCAGGACGAACGTCCTGCCGGAACCACTTTCCACCCTTGGTATATGGCTACGACAAGTGATTTCACCAGTTATCAGGATAAAGGTGAAGCTATTCCTTGTGGAGAAGACAAATCGCAGGAAGATGCACTTGGTACAGGATCGGTATTTAAAGACGGAACCACATATTACGCCTTTTACACAGCTCATAATGGTGAATTAGACCCAAAGGAAAAAATATATCTGGCCACATCGACCAATTTGCAAACATGGAACAAACAAACTTCGTTCAGTCTTGAAGCTCCCAACGGATATGACCGTAACGAGTTTCGCGACCCGATTGTCTTCAAAGAAGGATCAAATTATAAAATGCTGGTGAGTACTCGTGCCGATGTAGGTGGCGGAGCATGGAAGGGAGTTGTCGCACAATTCGAATCGAACGATCTCTTTAATTGGTCGCCGGATGCTGCAAACCCATTCTTTTACATTGATGACGAAGCCTTCATGGTAGAATGTCCCGATGTCTTTACCGAGGGTAACTATCAGTACCTCATCTATTCGGGTATAGGAGATCGGTTGGTACATTACAAGTATCGCAAAACAGGTACCAGCAACTGGATAACTCCTGCCAACAGTGCATTGGACGGAGTAGCATTCTACGCCGCCAAAACAGCAGCAGATACAAACAGCCGATATCTATTTGGGTGGATACCTACCAAAGGCGGTTACAAGGATGATGGTGTGTACGATTGGGGAGGATCTCTGGCAGTTCATCGGTTGACTCAGAATAGCGACGGAACGTTGAACGTAACAATAGCGGAGTCGCTAAACAATAAGTTTTCGAATGTAACAGCTATTGGTACAACAGAACTGAATGCTTCAGAACGACAAGTTAAAGTATTCGACCGTCTGCCCAAAAGTGCTTGCAAAATAACAGCAAAAATAAAGGCAGGTACATCTACAAGCTTTGGTATCTCTTTTGGTGCATGTGGCAACCTGCGCGAAGTATATGATCTTGTATTCGACCTAAAAAACAGTCAGTTACGCATGGACAAAAACATAAGAGGACAATCACCCTCTACACTTGCGTCCGTAAAATTACCTGTTCCTGCAAATAAAGAGTTTGATGTAACAGTGATAACAGAAGGATCGGTCGCTGTCATTTATGTAAATAATCAGATAGCACTATCTACCCGTTCTTACCGAATGAACCAAAATCCTTGGGGAATATTCTCTAATAGTGGTTCTGCGACTTTTTCCGATGTCAAATTATCAAAATAAAATATAGATGAACAAAAAACAAATAATCTGTAATGCCATTTTAGCCCTTGTTCTCATTGGCTGTACGACAAAATCAGATATAACAATCGAAGACTTTGAGTCGGGTACGTTCGACGGATGGACTGTCGAGGGCGATGCTTTTGGAGCTACTCCTGCTACAGGCGGCTATCAGGGGCAACAAAATGTAGAAGGATTTTCAGGAAAATTCCTTGCTAATAGTTTCAATGGAGGTGACGATTCGCGGGGTACACTGATCTCGAAAGAATTTACAATAGAGCGTGATTACATCAATTTCCTTATCGGCGGAGGCATGCACGAAGATACTTACATCGAGCTTGTTGTAGATGGCAAAAGCGTTTACAAGTCTCGTTCTGTTGTAGAATCCGAAACACTGCAATGGATGACATGGGATGTAAGAGAAAGTAAGGGCAAAAGTGCCATTATTCGTATTGTTGATAATCAACGTGGCGGATGGGGGCATATCCTTGTCGATCAGATAGAGCAAAGTAATACTGAAAAGAGTGTTTTTATGGTAGATCACAAACTGGTGTTTGAGGCAGACAAGAAATATATCTTAGTGCCAATAGACGACGATGCACCCGAGTCTTTAATAACTCTTGATGTAGATGGAGCCGTTGTAGGAGTTCCGATGTATATCAGGGTTGCACAAACCGAAAAAATCGGTTATTGGGTTCCTATCGACATCGAAAAATATAAAGGGAAAAAAGTTACTCTGACTTTTGCACATGCAAAGAAAACAGACAAACATCTCAACGATATAAAGCAATCCGATACATTCAATTTCAATTACAATGAAGCGTATCGCCCGTCGTATCATCATACCCCTCAATACGGATGGATGAACGATCCCAATGGAATGGTCTACCTCGATGGCGAATATCATTTGTTTTATCAATACAACCCTTATGGTTCGAGATGGGCAAACATGCATTGGGGGCATAGTGTAAGCAAAGACCTCAAAAAATGGGAGTATCTGCCTGTCGCATTAGCTCCCGACTCGCTGGGCGCAATATTTTCGGGTAGTGCTGTTATAGACAAAAACAACACAGCAGGCTTTGGGCGAGATGCCATGATAGCAATATACACATCGGCAGGAAAGTCTCAAACACAGTCTATTGCATATAGCACCGACAAAGGACGTACCTTTACCAAATACGAACATAACCCTGTCTTATCAGACCCGAATATCGCAGACTTTCGCGACCCGAAAGTATTCTGGCACGATGCTTCGAGACAGTGGATAATGTCTTTGGCTACATCTCAAACAATAACATTCTATGGTTCTGCAAACCTTAAAGAATGGAACAAACTCAGCGAATTTGGAAAAGGACTAGGCTCGCATGAGGGTGTTTGGGAATGCCCCGACTTATTTCCTCTTAGTTATAATGGTCAGACCAAGTGGGTGCTATTTGTAAGCATCAATCCCGGAGGACCTAACGGAGGTAGTGCAACTCAGTATTTCATCGGTAGCTTCGATGGCAAAACCTTCAAGGCCGATGACATGGACTATCCGTTGTGGCTCGATTATGGCCGGGATAACTATGCAGGCGTTACATGGAGTAATGTACCCGCCAAAGACGGGCGTCATTTGTTTATCGGATGGATGAACAACTGGGATTATGCAAACTCTGTTCCTCCTGTCGATTTCTCAAGTGCAAATACGTTGATCCGTGAGTTGAAATTAGTACACAACGGCAAGTATTTGGTTGTAGCCAATCCTCCCATTTCCGAAACGACAGATATGAGAAGAGACGGAGAAAAACTTGAAAACAAGCAAGTGGAGAAAACATATACAATCGAAAAATTGCTAAAAGATAATCAGGGTACTTATGAAATTGAGTTTACCGTAAAACCTAAAAATGAGAACAGTTTTGAATTTAAGCTGGTTAACATCAAAGGTGAAAATATCCGTTTCGTTTTCGACCTGAAGAAAAACATCCTTTCGGTTGACAGATCAAAAAGCGGAATTATTGATTTCAGCGCCAACTTTGCACAGGCAATGATCAATGCTCCTCTTGTAACAAAAGCAGCTTATAAGATAAGACTGTTTGTAGACAAGTCGTCTACCGAACTGTTTGTCAACGATGGAGAAGTGGTGCAGACCAATCAGGTTTTCCCTACCGAAGTTTATAACTCTTTGACCTTCGATGTTAATGACGGCTCAATCAGTGTGGAAGATATCAATATCTATAATTTTAAATAATAACAATCTGTTATGAAACAAAAAAGTATATACGCAAGCCTGTTGCCCGTTATGTTGGCATTCTTCTGTATGGGGTTTGTCGACCTTGTAGGCACTGCATCCAACTACGTAAAAGCCGACTTGGTGCTGAGCGATACAGAAGCCAATATATTCCCTTCAATGGTTTTCTTTTGGTTCCTGTTATTCTCTGTGCCTACAGGTGTACTGATGGGGAAAATAGGGCGACGCAAGACTGTAATAGCCAGTCTTGTTGTCACTGTTCTATCGCTGGTTATACCTATTGTCGAATACTCATACACTTCCATGCTTGTTTCCTTCTCGTTGCTGGGAATAGGCAATACATTGATGCAAGTGTCGCTCAATCCTCTGTTGTCAAGTATCGTTAAAGGAGACAAGCTAGCCAGCTCACTCACCTTCGGACAATTTGTGAAAGCAATAGCTTCCTTCATAGCCCCCATTATAATGGCACGGGCTGCACTCTCGTTCGAAAACTGGCGGCTTCTATTTCCTCTGTTTATGATAATAGCAATCATCGCTATCGTATGGCTTGGATTTACATCGATACAAGAAGAAAAAGAAGATAGCAAAAATGCTTCGTTCAAAGAATGTTTTGCCTTGTTAGGCAACAAATTTGTACTGCTTTGCTTCCTTGGAATAATGTGCCATGTGGGCATTGACGTAGGTGTAAATGTTACAGCACCCAAAATATTGATGGAACGTCTGGGTATTAGTCTGCAAGATGCAACTTACTCCACCAGCGTTTATTTCCTGTTCCGCACTATCGGATGTTTTAGTGGAGCACTCATCTTGGCTCGCTTTTCACCTAAAAAATTCTTTGGCATCAGCGTTATCTGTATGATCTTGGCTATGATCGGCTTCTTTGCATTCGACAGTAAAATAGCGCTGTATACAGCTATTGCTTTGGTTGGTTTTGGCAACTCGAACGTATTCTCTATCATCTTCTCGCAAGCCCTGTTGCAAAATCCGGATAAGAAAAATGAAGTTTCGGGACTTATGATTATGGGACTTTTTGGAGGAACAATATTCCCATTTTTCATGGGACTGGCTACCGATTCTCTGGCTTCACAGGCAGGAGCATTGGCAGTTATGAGCATAGGTGTTGTTTATCTGTTGTTCATGTCGTTCAAGCTAAAAGGAAATACTGCAAACGCATAGTATAAATTAAGAAAACAAGAAAAACATATAAAAGTACAAGATGAAAAATATTGTTGTAGGATTAGGAGAAATTCTTTGGGATGTATTTCCCGAACGAAAAGTCTTGGGAGGAGCACCGGCTAACTTTGCCTATCATGTGTCTCAATTCGGATTTAATGGTTATACAGTAAGTGCTATCGGTGAAGACCTTTTGGGCAAAGAGATTTTATCGAGTCTGGAAGATAAAAAGCTCAACTATCTGATAGAGACGACTGACTATCCGACAGGTACAGTGCAAGTATCTCTGAATAAATCAGGAGTGCCACAATACGAAATTTGTGAAAATGTGGCTTGGGATAATATCCCTTTCACAGCCCGTACCGAAAATCTGGCAAAGAATACTCAAACAGTATGCTTTGGATCTTTGGCTCAGCGAAGTGCCGTTTCGCGCGAAACGATACGTAAGTTTCTAGCTGCTATGCCCGAAGATAGCCTGAAAATATTCGATATCAACCTGCGCTTAGACTATTATACGAAAGAAATCATAGAAGAGTCATTGCAGATGGCTAATATGATGAAAATAAACGATGAGGAGGTGATTAAAATAGCAAATTTATTTGGCTGGGATGGAGAAGAACAGGATATATGCAGAAAGCTTCTCGAGAAATACAATCTGAATATTCTTATTCTTACTAAAGGGACTGAAGGCAGTTTTGTGTTTACACCTCGCCAAACATCGTATCAGCCAACACCTAAAGTACATGTTGCAGATACAGTTGGTGCAGGAGATTCGTTCACAGCTGCATTTATAGCAGCTTATCTGCATGGCCAACGGATCGAGGATGCTCATCAGCTGGCAGTAGAGGTCTCAGCATATGTTTGCCTGCAACATGGAGCTATGCCGAAACTACCCGATGCTTATTTAGAATTATTTCGCAACGGAGGTTGATCTATAAATTATAATACAGTTAAAAGAGCACTATTATATCCGTATGTGATAGTGCTTTTATATATTTGTTACCTTTTGTAAAATCTGATGACATGAAACTTAAGACTTTGCTTTATCTTCTTCTCCTACTTTGTTTATTGTCCTGCAAACAAGATAAAAAAGTACGGTACACAATCGGAGTATCGCAATGTAGCGACGATTTGTGGCGAGAAACAATGAACAAAGAAATGCAACGTGAAATCGGTTTTTATAAAGATGTGAACATTATTATAAAAAGCGTAAAGGACGACACAAAAAAGCAAATAGAAGATATAGAATGGCTTATAGAACAGAAAGTGGATCTATTAATTATTTCCCCAAACGAATCTACTGCCTTTACTCCGGTAATACAAAAAGCTTACAAAAGCGGTATTCCCGTTATATTAGTAGACAGGAAAATAGATACCGACGATTATACAGCCTATGTAGGAGCCGATAACTATCAGATAGGAAAAGAAGTAGGACTTTATGCTGCCGGAATACTAAATGGAAAAGGAAATATTATAGAGATGCGCGGCTGGAACGGATCCACATCCGATGCCGAGCGTCACGCAGGATTTATAGATGGTCTGAGAAACTATCCTAATATACAGATTATAGCCGAAGCACGGGGAAACTTTCTGAAAGAAGAAGCAAAAAATCAGATGGCTAATGTTTTACGCGAATACGATAAGATCGACCTCATATTTGCAATGAATGATCCTATGGCAACAGGTGTATATGAGGCAACATTGAAATACAATGGAAAAAAACCATTCATAATCGGGGTAGATGCATTGACAGGAGAAGGCGGCGGAGTAGAAAATATACAAAACAACATTCAAGATGCTTCTTTCATATATCCCACAGGAGGCGACAAGGTTGTAGACTTGGCAATGAAGATATTGACAGGCAAGCCTTTCCAAAGAGAGAATACTCTATACACCACAGTTGTGGATAAGAGTAATGTGCGGGTACTGCAATTGCAAACAGAACAGGTAGCAGAACAACAAGCCAAAATAGATACCATAAATTCATCATTGAACGATAGCCTGACCAGATACTCGAACCAAAAGACATTGTTCTATATTTCCATTATTGCAATTATACTTGTCAGTTTTTTTCTCCTCGTTTCTTTCTATGCCTATCGTGCTAAAAGCAGAGCTAACAAGCTGCTCGAACAGCAAAACAATGAAATAAAACGTCAGGCAGAAGAACTTCAGGAACAGAAAGAACAGCTACTTTCTATATCGCAACAACTGGAAGAAGCCACACATTCCAAGTTAGTATTCTTCACAAATATATCTCACGAATTTAAGACTCCCCTATCCCTTATTTTAGGTCCGGTAGATTCTTTATTAAACGATACAAGGCCAACCAAAGAACAACAGGAACTACTTACCTTAATCAAGAAAAACAGTAATCGGTTGCTATACCTTATTTCCGAGATAATTGAGTTTAGGAGTTACGAAAATGGTAAAATGAAGGTACATTTTACTAAAGGCAACTTAAAGACTTTCATAGAAGAAATAAATCCTCTGTTTAGTGAATGGATAAAGAGAAAGCGTGTCAATTTTAGCTTTATGCCGGATGGCAATATCTTCGATGTGGATTTTGACAAAGAGAAGGTGGAAAAGATATATTTCAACCTGATATCCAATGCTCTCAAGTTTGTAAATACTTCGGGAGAAATAAAAGTAGAGCTAAAAAAAGAAATAATGCCCGAAGGCATTTTTGCCCAGATATCAGTATTCAATTCGGGGTCTTATATCCCACCCCAGATGCTCAATAATGTTTTCGACCGTTTCTACAAGGTAGATCAAAGCGGAGAAGGAACAGGAATCGGGCTATCGCTAAGTGCAACCCTTATTGATGCTCATGGGGGTAAGATCAATGTTGTGAGCGAAGAAGGTACAGGTACTACGTTTTACGTATCACTTCCGTTTGCACAAAATGAAGTAACTCCGTCGACCTCCTACGAGTCGGGATATATAGAAGCCCGTTTGGAACTGGAGGCCGAACCATCGGATACCCATCTGCAAGCATCATCTGCCTTCGATGAAGACAAACCTTTGGTACTTATTGTAGAAGACAATCCGGACATGCGTAAATTTATACAACATGTTTTAAGCAAAGAATACAATATTATAGAGTCGGAAGATGGAGCAGACGGACTCATCAAAGCCAAGAAATATATTCCCGATATTATTATAAGTGATGTAATGATGCCGGAGAAAGATGGATTCGAGTTGTGCCTTTCGCTAAAAGAGAACATCTCGACCAGTCATATTCCTATTATACTACTCACGGCGTGTTCGTTGGACGAACAAAAGTCGGTAGGGTTCGAAAACGGAGCAGATGCTTATATTCCTAAACCTTTCAATGCGCATTTGCTGAAGATACGAGTTCGCAAACTTATCGAAAACCGTCAGAAGATAAAAGAAGCATTTGGCAGCAATCTGATCAACGACACAAAAAAAGAATCGCTGGGAGAAATAGAGCAGAACTTTATCAATGATTTTCAGAAATATGTAGAAAAATATATATCCAATTCGGAGTTGAATGTAGATGAACTTGCCGAACATTTAAAACTGTCACGCTCACAGTTATATCGAAAAATTAAGTCTCTTACCAATTATTCGCCAAACGAATTGATAAGAATTATAAGGCTAAAGTATGCCAAACAATTGTTAAACGGGAAAACAAAATCAATATCGGAAATTGCCTATGAAACCGGCTTCTCTTCGCCTGCCTATTTTGCTAAATGCTTTAAAGATACTTACGGTGAAAGCCCAACCGAATATGTGGAAAAAATAGAATGAAAAAGAATCTTTCAGACTATACAGCTATGTAACAAATCACTTTTTCAGACTTATTACATTGTCTCTATATAAATCTAAAGCTGTATTTAATATTTCGCTTATCAGCTCAACAGGCAGATCTTCGTTTGAATCGACTCTCAGTATCTTCATCCGCGAACGAGTTCCTTTTTCCAATTCAGGGAAATTTAAAAGATTGCCTTCAACCATCAGAATATAAGGCTCATTGGTTTTATTATCAGTCCACAGATAGCAAAACATCTTCTTCTTATAACAAAAGCAAGGCATCCCATATTTTATGGTTTCGGATACATTGACATCTTGTGACAAAATAAGGTGTCTCAGTGCCAATAGACAACCTCTGTGAGGTTCTTCTTTTTCAATATAAAAATCATCAAGGCTCTGCATAGTAATTTTGTGTAAAGATAAATTATAGAAGATAATTATAACAGCCCATAATCCGTATTTGGTACTATCGCATTTGTAAATTTAAGAAAAACATGAGAATTTTCACTTACTAAACACATACTTTCCTATTACATTCTTTTTCCACATCCTACAAATGTCCCCATGTACAGAAGAAAGGTTATATCTAAATATTCTGACTTTATTCTTATCATTGCTATACTATCAGTAATAACAGCTTTTTATTATTTGGCTATCTCTGAAGAATATTATACTGAACCTGAAATAAAATATATTGTAAGAGGACTACCTTTTCGAACTCATTAACCTTTTTATTTTTATTTGACTTAATTATCTTTATTTATTATATTTGGTAAAAAAACAACTATGAAAAAATATATTCTTCTATTGGCAATTGCTCTAATATCTTCTTCGTGCGCTGTATTCTACGGGGATAACTATAATAACAGCAGCAAAATACAAAAGATACATCTTGGTATGACTAAACAAGAAGTATTTCAAATAATGGGTAATAAATATATTATAGAGTCTACCTCACAAGAAGAAGATGGGTTGTTGGAAGTTTTCAAATTTTATTCAGTTTCGGATGTACCATATCTATTACACTTCCTTAACGGCGAACTAATTTTATTTAATAGATTCTATCCTCCTCATATACAAGAACAAAAAGTTATAATAAAAAAAGAATAAGTATTTTATTCTCTTTCTCCTAAAAAAGAAAAGAGACAGCTGCTTGCTATCTCTTTTTTGTTATCTCTAAAGCTGAAAGGAGGCTGAATTATATACCTTGAAATTTGAATGGCTCTGTTTCAACAAACAAACTTGAAGTTTCTCCACCATAGATTTGATTTTCATCTAAAGCCAGCTTCTTTACTTTTCCATTTTTACCGAAATCTAATTTCTTCAGATCAACCCAAATCGCATTCGGACTAAGAGCATCTTCGAAATAATACACCAGATTTTTCTGATCAGAAACTACTCTCCACCGTGTTGTAGACAGATTAGGAAAACCTTCGGTAGAAATACCGTAAGGCACCGAACATTGTCTGATAACGCTGAAGGCTCCGGCCAATGCAATTCTGGTATCGTCAGTTTGAGGTATTGCTTTGATATAGTAAGATGCTCTTACAAATCTGTCAGCAGCCCTGTTTGTTCCAGGAAGAAATATATTGCCCGGAATACCTTTCCAATATTCGTTTATAGCTAACTGTTCTTCAAAGATAGGATCGTTAGTCATTACTGTATAAGAAGGGTCGTGATGAATTACCAGCTTTTCGTTTATATATTCCAATATAGCGTTATCGCCACTGGCATCGGATAGAGATAGATGAACAGTAGTAAACTTGTCTGTTCCCGGAATAAAATCTGTAACCACAACAAATTCTTCTTTACTAAATTGCTCTACAGCTTCAGCCACTGTTGCAAAGTTGTCCAACGCATACTGTGCCCAAAGGGAGACTGCTAAGCCTTTCTTCCCGTCTTTACTATCTTTCTTAAAGTCAGGATACTTTGAGCTTACAAGCCAAAGCATATTGGCTACAAGCCCTTTTTCATTCATTCCGTCCGATATTGCAATATCCCAAGAGCTTGTTGTCATACTTCCGTATTTAGAAGTCCACTTCATAGTATTTTTACCGGTGCTGCCATCTCGATCCATCCCTTTTGGAAACAACCATAGGTTAGAAGGAATAGGTATTGTAAAATCCATACTCCGTGCAGTAAGAATTGTGTTATTGGGACCTTTATAGACCACTCTTGTGCAAGCTTCGGCTCTGTAAGATGAAGAAAGTAATGTCGTTAAGATAATTAATAGACATACGGTCAGTTTGGTAGTTTTTTTCATATTAACAAGAATTAATAAATAAGTTTAAAGGTATAATAATATTAAATTAAAATCAGGCATTTATTGCAGAAAATAGATGTTCAAATTGTTTTTTATTAATTATATTCTTTATAACGTTTTTAACCATAGATTTGCTCATTATTTAATCAATTATCTGCAATATTTTTTGCAGCTTCAATCGGAATAGATTAGAGTACAGTAAATAAGCAGAAAAAAATCTCTTGTCATTTATACTCTTACATAAACGATTATTCTTAATTTTGATTTATGGTTAGGAAAAACATTAAGATAAGCGAAACACTCAGTATTATAATTATTCTATTTTTTATTGGGATTTCAGAAATACATTCTCAATATACTTTTCGTCATTGGGATATAGTAGATGGTTTATCTGACAACCAAATAAGAAATTTCACCATGACTCCCGACGGGCGCATAGCCATACGCACTGTCTCTATTCTTAATATATATAATGGTGCTACCTTCGAGCATTTCTATCATGATAGGAGGAAAGACTATAAATGGGACTTTAACAGATATCAGATTTTTAAAGAATATCACGATGCAGAGGGACGTATGTGGATGAAGGCTCCAGGATATTTGTCTTTATTTGATCTGAAAACGAACAAATTCATTTATGATATTGACCACGAGTTGAAAGTATTCGGTATCAACCAAAAACTTAAAAACCTATTTATAGATCAAAGTGAAAATTATTGGTTTCTTACAGAAGATAACTCTTTCTATTTATATGATATTCGCAAAAAAGAATTGATAAAAATAGAAGATGCAAATGACAGCTCTTTCTCTAAGTATGGAGTTCCATGCGAACTTGCACAATATAAGAATCTTTACTATATTATATATTCAAGTGGGATACTCCGTTGCTGGGATTCCGCTTCAGGTGAATTTACGATTCAGGATACTTCTTTTGTCGGCAAAATATCGGATACTACAGATCGGCTAAATATTATACCAACATCATCCGGAGATTTATGGCTGATGTACAATAATGCTGTTTGCTACTACAACCGGACTGAAAATAAGTGGAAAGAAGTTGCAACAATAAAAGGCGTCTCCAATTTTTTTACCTGCATGGATTTAGATAAAGATGAAAATGTATGGGTTGGCACTTCCTGGTCGGGTTTACGAAAAATAAATGGAAAAAGTCATGCCATCGAAGTTATATCAGGGTTGAGGCTTAGCAATGGAGGTATCTTGAATAACGATATACAATGTTTGTATATTGACGACAACAACGGTCTATGGGTGGGTACATTATGGCAGGGTGTATGTTATTACAATCCCAGTATGTATAAGTTCGGGTTGATACAAACAATCAGCAATGAAACTTTAATCACCAACGAATCGATACGCTGCCTCATAGAAGATAATAATGGAGATATACTTATAGGTACAACCTCTCATGGACTCAAACGCTACAATCCTGCATCAGGAAAAATATCCAATGCTTTTGCAGGAATCCTGTCAGACGATTTATGCCTCTCATTGTATCACGACCGAAAAAACCGATTGTGGGTAGGGACATATCTAAACGGTTTCTATTGCATAGATGGCAGTAATATAAAAATATACAACAAGTCATCTTCCAATATGGAGCTATACCCTAATCAGAATATATCGAGAGCCATATACGAAGATCCTACAGGTCGCTTCTGGGTAAGCGTAGCCAATGAAGGAGTTGGAGAGTTAAATCTCGAAACAGGCAAAATATTAATGCTCAAGGACAGGCATCCGGAAATAAACTTTCACAAAATAGACTATAGCTTTTATCCGATAAATAACAATACCTTTGCTGTATACGGCGAAAATGGTATTTACTATTACGATACCAAAAACGATAAAATATTCATACCCGAAATAGACGATCCTGAAAACCTCAAATATGCAGGGCCTAATGTCAGATATTATTATATCTATAAAGATAATAAAGGTTTAGAGTGGTTTGGAACAGAGCAAGGTATACGTATTTGGGACGACAAGAGAAAAAAAGTATATATTATTGATGTAAGCAATGGTCTGTCAAACAATTCTGTTTCGGCAATAGAAGAAGATGAAAATGGCATATATTGGGTATCGACAGTAAATAGCATAGCAAAAATTGAAATAAAGGAAACTTCCGGCGATTATGAGTTTTCCGTAGTAAACTTTGGACAGGAAGATGGCCTACAAAGTGGAAAGTTTTACGATCGCTCCTCGTTGAAGTCTCGTAAAGGAGTTCTTTATTTTGGTGGACATCATGGAATAAATTGGCTGAAACCAGATAAAATACATTATAATACGAATAAAAACAAACCTGTATTTACAGCTTTCTATCTGTTTAATAATCTAGTAAAAAATGAAGTTGAATATAACGGGCATACTATACTCAGATATCCGATAAATAATACGACTGAGATACAGCTTAAACATACAGAAAACTCGATCTCGTTCCAGTTTGCAGGGCTCAACTATGTTAATCCGTCTCACACTTATTATCGGTACAAATTAGAAAATTACGATAAAGAATGGACAGAAATAGAAACTTCGGGTGGAGGAAGTGCATCTTATACCAATTTGCATCCGGGAGAATACAAATTGATTGTTTATACTGCAAATAATGACAAAATATGGGGAGATGTACCTGCCGAGATGGTTATTACCATTAAACCACCATTCTGGGCAACTATCTATGCCTATATTCTTTACACTATATTAGTCAGCATTGCGATCGTATTTATATTTAGATACTTAAACAAAAGAAGGTTACAAAAGCAACTGGAGCAGGAAATATTGGAACGCAACAGGCAAAAGGAAGAGCTGGATCAAATGAAGTTTAGGTTTTTCACTAATATAAGCCATGAGTTTCGCACGCCTCTAACGTTGATTATGACTCCGCTGAATACTCTGATACAACAATCGGAAAATCCCCTGAAAGATAAGTTAAGATCTATCTACAGAAACGCTAATAGCATGCTGGATCTGATTAATCAGTTATTAGATTTCCGTAAATTAGAAATGGGTGGAGAAAAACTGAGATTAAATAACGCTAATTTTATAGAATTTGTAAAATATGTCTATTCATCATTCAAAGAAACAACAGTAAACCGCAACATTGATTTTATTATAGAAAGCGAGTGTTCCGAATTATATATGTATTTTGATAAATCCAAAATGCAGAAAATTCTGAACAACTTATATTCCAATGCTCTTAAATTTACACCCGACCGAGGCTTTATATCTACTAACATCAGGCTGGTACAGCAAGACGGTAGAGAGTTTGTGTCTGTTGACATTGCGGATACAGGATGTGGCATCGACGAAAAAGATCTTGAATTTATTTTTCATCGCTTCTATCAGAGTCATTCAGAGAATCTGGCTGGAGCAAGCTCGGGTATAGGCTTGCACTTGGTAAAAGAATATGTATCGCTACACGAAGGTAAAATTTCGGTTAACAGCAAGAAGGGAGAAGGCAGCATCTTTTCTCTGCTCTTGCCTACAGACCTGAGAGGAGACAAAATAGAAGAAACAGAATCGCACCCATCAGGTATTGAAATCACTCATGACTATACAGAACGGAAAACAGTATTGATAGTAGAAGACAATACAGAATTTCGACATTTTTTGGTAGAGCAACTGAGTAACAAATTCAATATCCTGCAAGCCGACGATGGCGAAAAAGGAGAAGAGTTAGCCATTCAGAAATCGCCGGATCTGATTATTTCAGATCTGATGATGCCAAAGGTAGATGGCTTAGAACTTTGTACCCGTACCAAAAGTAATATTCAGACTTCACATATACCATTTATTCTTCTCACAGCACGAATATCTGATGAGGCACGAATAGACAGCTACAAGGCCGGAGCAGACTCATACATATCCAAACCCTTCAACCTGGAAGTATTGTTGGCAAGAATAGATATGCTCTTTGAACAACTGGAAAAAAGAAAAGAAGCATTTCATAAGACAATAGAAATATCTCCGAGCAGTATTACAATAACATCCTTAGATGAGGAGTTTGTAAAAAAAGCAGTAAAATTTGTTGAAGATAATATCGACAACACAGAATATTCAGTTAATCAACTGAGCTACGACTTAGCCATGAGCCGTACTCAACTGTATAGAAAATTCCAATCAATAACAGGTTTAACTCCAAACGACTTTATAAGGTCGGTACGATTAAAGCGTGCTGCACAATTATTGAAAGACAGTTCTTACAATATTTCCGAAATATCGGATATGGTAGGTTTTAACTCTATTAAATACTTTAATAAATATTTTAAAGAACAGTTTGATTCTACGCCGACACAATACCGATCTGACAATATAGATTAATAAAGCTCTCTTGTAGTGTAGCTTTCCGGCTGCAATTGGGACAAAATGACCATACATTTGGCATTAATTATCTCAACCCTATAGTATTTTTTAGTCTACTTTTGACTTGTGAAATAAATATAAATTCTAATTCTAATATCATGAAGAGACTTTTATCTAAAAGGTCTGTTGCACTAATTTTGTTTATCCTTTTGATAAATATTATAGCAATAGACATTTATGCTGAAGAAAACGGAATAGCCGGTATTCTTCAAGAAAAAACCAAAATAACCGGAACTGTCGTAGATAAAGACGGAGAACCTATCATAGGAGCTACGGTTGTTGTTGTTGGAACTACACAAGGGACTAATACCGACCTCAATGGAAAGTATGAGATAGATGTCCCAAACAGACAATCACGCTTAGAGTTTCGCTTTCTGGGATTTGTGACAAAAACAGAAACTGTAGGAAATCAGTCCCAGATTAATATTGTTTTAGAAGAAGACTCCAAGATCTTGGACGAGGTCGTTGTTGTAGGTTATGGTACACAAAAGAAAGCAACTCTTACCGGATCGGTTACTGTGATCGGCGAAGAAATGTTTAAAGATAAAGGTACTGTCTCCAATCCTCTTCAGGCATTGCAGGGACAAGTGGCTGGTCTTAGAATAACCCGATCTTCAGCTGCACCCGGAGAAGAGGGCTGGAAGGTTTCTATTCGTGGAGCTGTTTCTAAAAATGCAACAGATCCTCTTTTAATTATAGATGGTGTACCGGCCGATGGAACAGGTGAACTCCAAAACCTGAATGCCTCAGATATAGAATCTATCAACTTTCTGAAAGATGCTTCGGCTGCAATCTATGGATCGAAAGCTGCGGGAGGGGTTATATTAGTTACAACTAAAAACCCAAGTGCAGGCAAAACAAAAATAGAATATAGTGGCTCTTATACATATAAGAAAGTAGGGCTTCAACCTCGTCTGATGAACCTTGACGAATGGACCGATGGTATTATTCAGGCATTGAATAATGATGGTTACACCGATCATAACTGGATTAAATATGCAAATCTGGCAAAAGCCAACAAAGGCCGCTATATAGATCTTACCAACGGTAAAAATCCTGATCCCATACCGGGAGCATTTCAAGGTGTTGCCGACTTTGTTTTCCAGGATATCAACTGGACAGATGTTTTGTGGGGTGGAGCCAGTTCTACACAACACAACCTCAGTGCTTCGGGCGGAAACGAAAAGTCGAAATACCGTCTATCTCTCGGCTATTTATACGATGAAGGTACACTGCAATGGGGTAATAATTCGAATGAGCAATTTAATGCACGTCTGAATAATACATTCCAGTTGACAGACCGCTTCTCTATAGAGTCTGTAATCTCTGCATCGAGAAGAAGACAGGTTGCACCTACTATGATCAACTCTGTATTAGGAGTTTCTATCCCTCAGCCCGGACTACCTGCTGCAACTATCGACGGAAAAGCTTACGCATGGGGAGGACAAAGAGCCCCTAACTGGTTGGCAGAACTAGGAGGCGACAATGAATTGATTGTTACAACATTCAACATTAACGAAACATTCAAATATCAACTGATGAAAGGGCTGGATTTTACAGGGACTTTCGGATATTCGACCAATGGCGCATCTCGAGACGAACAATACAATTCGATAGAGTGGTTCAGCTATAATGGCCAACCCCATAAAGGTGACAGCAGATACTACCCCACTGCCGACCAAAGCTCTTATAAGAAAACGAATGCCCGAACAGATAACTACTCGGCAAACGCTTATTTGAATTATTCTAAAAGCCTAAACGAAATTCACAATTTCAATCTGATGGCAGGAACCCAATATGACTTCAAACAGTACGATTATAGTGGCTCTGAAGCTCGTAATATAATGTCGGAACTGGAAGTTATCAATGGTAGTGGAACTATATACCTTGTAGCTCCGGACAAATATGAAATTGCGACTCTATCCTACTTCTCTCGGTTAAACTATGACTACAAATCGAAGTACCTGTTAGATGTAAATGCACGATATGATGGCTCTTCAAAATTTCGCCCGGAAAACAGATGGAAATTCTTTTATGGTGTATCAGGAGGATGGCGTATAACAGAAGAAGCCTTTGCCAAAGGAATTAAAGAATATGTAGATGAACTGAAACTGAGAGCATCATACGGAGAAGTCGGAAATCAAAACGGAATTTCTAATTATGATGGAATACAGTTGTACGAATACAAAGCCGGATCGGGTGCATATATCGGAAGCTCTAATGTAACCTATATTGCTGCTAAAAAAGAACTTGTAAGTACAGTACGCACATGGGAAAAAATTAATACTTATAATGCAGGGATAGATTTTGTAGCATTTAATAATCGTTTGTCGGGTAGCTTCGATCTTTATCAGAGAAAGAACAACAATATGCTTGTTGGTATTGTCTATCCGGGAGTATTGGGAGGAACAGCTCCACAAACGAATGATGGCAAATTTGAAAGCAAAGGATATGAAGGTAGAATAATCTGGCGAGCTAAAGTTGGAGATGTAAATTATCATGTTGGTGGAACTCTTACTTACATGACTAATGAACTGAAAAGTGGTGGTAATGAAACAATAACAGCCGGATATAACTCAACTGTAAATGGATACCCACTCAACTCGATATTCGGTTATCGCTATGCAGGTAAAATTCAGGATGAAGAAACTCTGGAAGCATATAAAGCTAAATATCTAACGAGCAATAGCATAGGAATGCCTGCTCATATAAGATTAGGAGACCATATGTTTGCAGATGTTAATGATGATGGAAAACTCGATGCCAGCGACCTTGTTTATCTTGGATCCGACGATCCGAAGTACTCTTTTTCTTTCGATTTCGGGTTTGAATGGAATAATTTCGACTTCTCCGCTATTTTTCAAGGAGTTGGCAAAAGAACAATCCTTAGAGAGATTGATACATGGAAAGTACCTTTTAGATCTACCTATCTGAATACAACTAATCAATCTATAGGTAAAGTTTGGAGCTTAGAAACGCCTAACAACAGATATCCGTCTTACTCAACCAATGGAGATATAAACAACTACAACTATATGCCGTCAAGCTGGTCTGTAGAGAACGGAGCTTATCTGAGATTAAAGAATATTACTATCGGATATACACTACCAAAGAGTATTCTGCTTAAAACAAAAGCTATAAGTAGTGCCCGTATCTACGTTTCAGGAGCAGATCTTTGGGAAAAAACATACATCAATGATGGATGGGATCCGGAAGCAACCCGAAAAATAGAAAAAAAAGACCGTTATCCGTTCAATAGAACATTTACAGCAGGTATAAACGTAACTTTCTAAATCAGAACTATCATGAAATTAATAAAAATAAGTATAGCATTCATCCTCTTATTAAGCATATCTCTCCAATCATGCTTAGATTTGGATCCTAAAGCCGATCTGGCCGAAACAAACCTATGGAAAAATGCAGAACATTACCGACTCTTTGCAAGTCAGTTTTACGGATGGACCCGAGATTTTAAATCTATGGATGCAAGTATACATTGGGACGGACGCTCCGATCTGGTTACAGCATCTACTACAGATATATATAGTAACGGAACAAACACGATCCCAATTTCGGACAACGACATTATTCCCTATAAAGATATTTACAACAAAATACGTCAGGCAAATATATTGCTAGAGAAGTCAGAATCATACGCTATTCCTACCGATATTAAAACATATGTAGGAGAAGCTAAATTTTTCAGGGCTTATCTCTATTTCGAATTACTGCAACTGTTTGGAGATGTTATTATAGTAAAAAAAACATTAGATATTACATCGCCCGAACTTAAGACTGCCCGTAATCCAAGATCAGAAGTTGTAGACTTTATTATTGAAGATTTGCAAGATGCCATTCTTAAACTACCTGCACATAAAACGATATCTACATCAGAAGCAGGACGTGTAAGTAGTGAAGCAGCTTCTGCCTTCCTTTCTCGTGTAGCTCTATACGAAGGCACATGGCAAAAATCAAGAAACAATGAAACCCGCGGCAAAGCATTGCTCGATGTAGCAGCAATTGCAGCAAAGGATGTTATCGATTCTGAAACTTTTGCGCTCTTCAATCCTGAAGAATTGGGAACACAATCCTATAAATATCTCTTTATACTGGAAAACGTACAGTCTAATCCTGCTAATATAGGAAAGACAGCAAACAAAGAATATATTTTTGCAAGAAGACATGATGAGTCAATTAATGCGATAGGATATAACATTACTAAAGGCCGTTTTGCAAACTCGGGGGTAAATTTTATAACTCGGAAAATGACAAATATGTATCTTCAAAGTAATGGTTTACCTGTCAACCCATCAACATGGGATTATAGCAAAATGGACTCCGAATTTAAAAACCGTGACAACAGAATGACAAACTCATTGATGGTTGCAGGCAAAACCTATTGGAGCAATGCCGGAGCACGGGTAACATGGGCAGGCGATACAGAAGATATTGCAAGTGCAGCTATTAAATCTCTAAATCCGGTATACGGAAGTGGCTACCAAAATCAGAAATGGGCTACAGAAAGACTTGTTGCCGATACTAGAGAAGGATATGATTTCCCGATTATCCGTTATGCTGAAGTTCTTCTCAATTATGCTGAAGCAGTGTTCGAAAGAGACCAAAACATCTCTGATGAGGATTTGAATATTTCTTTAAATCTTGTTCGTTTGAGAGTAAATCCTGATATGCCAAAATTAAGTAACAACTTTGTATCTGTCAATGGATTGGATATGAGAACTGAGATACGAAGAGAACGTACTGTAGAACTATTTGACGAAGGATTTAGATTAGACGATTTAAAACGCTGGAAAACAGCAGAAGTAGAAATGCCAATGGATCTACTGGGGGTTAAGTGGCTCGGAACAGAGTTTCAAACAAAATGGCCTAACGTTTCATATTCAAAAAACTCTGACGGTTGTCTGATTCTGGAAACAGGAAGAAAATGGGAGCAAAAGAATTATTTACTGCCATTACCTGCCGATCAGGTGCAACTTAATCCAAATCTTGGAAACAATCCGGGTTGGAACTAGACCAATGTTTAATAATTTAAATTGAATAATATGAAATATATTTCTTTATTAAAATATATAGCAATGTCTGTCTTGCTTGGAAGTTTTACTTTGATTCTATACACTTCCTGCGACGACAATGATGACTACAAAGAGCAAATGGGAGAGAATCATATTCTGTCAGATATTAAAATCTACACCACAATGGATACTGTTCCATTATTGGTAGGAAGAGATACTACTTTTGCATACACTGTTACTCCGGACTATGCCACAGACACAACTGTAGTATGGAGTTCGGGAGATAAGACGATAGCTACAGTGGATAAGTCGGGACGAATCAAAGGATTAAGCCCCGGTAAAGTATATATCACTGTGGCTCCTAAAGTAGGATATGCTACTTCTGCCACCATTCCGGTAAGAGTAATAGATAGGATTGTCTATACTCAAGACATAACTATTACAAATACGGATTTGGAAGTATACGAAACCGATAAACTACAACTAAAAACTGCCCTTACACCTTCCGACGTAACTTATTATGCACTCAAATGGACAAGCAGTAACGAATCTGTAGCAACAGTATCAGCTAATGGAATTGTAGCAGGGATAAAAGAAGGTACTGCCACTATTACGGCAACATCGGTTGATGGTACAAATGTTTCTAAATCTGTAACAATCACTGTAAGACCAATAATTCCCGTTACAGATGTAGAATTAGATCCTTCTATGCTGGATATTGCAAAATATGAAGTAGCTAAGCTATTATTTACAGTAACACCATCCAATGCAACAGCATCATCTTTGGTATGGACATGTAGCAATAAGGAAGTTGCAACCATCGAAAACGGTATTCTTACAGCCGTAGGTGCAGGAACTACTACTCTGACAGCAACAGGAACATATGCTGATGGTTCGAAAGTAGAAAAAGCATTTAAAATTACAGTTCCCGAAGGAAAGGTTAACGATACATTTATTTACAAAAGTCTTTGGATTCCACGTTCGGGGAATTCTGTAACTGAGACTAAAAATGGCAAACTATATGTAAAATCGGTAGCACAAGACGCAACGCAATACAAAATACAATTTGAAAGAAGCGTATACACAGATGTCAATCCGACAATCTACCCACTTCTTGCATTCAAAGTCAATTTGACAGGGCTGGCCAGCAGCAATAATCCAAACTTTGTGCTAGACGTATGGGGCGGAGATATTACCGGCGGAAAATATACTCTTAATGGAGGTCACAGAAATAATGCCATGGAGAGGAAGAATGCCAAAGATGGAAGCGTCATTCATTTTGTTCGTCTCAATAGTGCATCAGGTGCGAAATTTGGGTCTAGCGTGATAGAAGACAACAAACTGTCGACAATACAGCATTTTATTTTCGAAATATGGGAAATGAAATCTGCTACCTCTGCTGCTCCGGTATTGGAAGTATCATGGATAAAAACATTTAAGACTGAATCTGAATTACAGAATTATTTAGATAATGAGTAATAAAAAAGGGAGGGATGGAAACATCCACCCTCCCCTTTATAAAATATTTTTATGAAAAAAATAATATTACTGATGCTAGGAATCTTTATGTTAACAAACATAAGCTGTACTTCCGAATTTAATGATACTCCGGCTAATATAGACTTATCTCATAAAAAAGAAGAAAGCTATATTCCCAAACTGGAGCATCCCGGCATACTGCATACATCTGAAAGCATAGAACATATGCGCACTATTGCAAAGCGTGCAGACAGCAACACTCCAGCTTATCAGGCATACCTAAAGTTTAAGAATGATAGCCGCTCCCAATCCAATTATACAATCAGAGGCCCATTTGAAATCATTGCCCGTGACGGAGACTATGCATATACAAAAAACAGTTTCGAGTCCGATTTTGCTGCCGCTCATATGAATGCTCTGATGTGGGCTATAGATCAGGATGAAGCACATGCCCAAAAGTCACTCGAAATACTACTTGCATATGCCAATAAGCTAAAAAGCGTAGCTCCATCCAACGATGCTCCCTTATTAGCAGGATTCGAAGCTTTTAGAATTACTTTTGCCTTAGAGATATTAAAACACACCTATGGTAAAATAACAAAAGATGATTCTGATAAAATCGATAATATGCTCAAAACAGTGTTTATGCCTGTAATAGAAAACTTCTATAACACAGCTCCATACACAAATGGGAACTGGGGTCTTGTAATAACAAGGGCTTATATATCCATGGCTATTTTGTGGGATGATACTGATATGTACAAGAAGGCTGTAGAAACTCTGTTGCAAGGAAATGATAACGGCACAATCCCTAATTATATAAACCAAGAAGGCCAGTGTCAGGAAAGTGGAAGGGATCAAGCTCATGCACAGTTGGGCATAGGAGTATTAGGCTCTATTTGCGAAATAGCATACAAGCAAGGTAATGACCTATATGGAGTGTTGGAAAATCGCTTGCTGAAAGGCTATGAATACACTGCCAAGTACAATCTAGGATATGATGACCTACCTTTTGTTACATGGAAGGATGTGACCGGAAAATATAGTAACTGGAAGTCCATAAGTGATCTTTACAGGGGCGAATTCAGATCTATCTACGCTCTGGCTTACAATCATTATGTAACACGTAAAGGATTGGAAATGCCATTTACAGCTAAAGTTTTAGAGAAACATCCGACAGGGAAATATGACGGAGACGGAATTGATTATGATGTATTTCAATTCTGTGATGAAAATAATTAATAATAATTATAGCTATTTGAAATTATGAAAAAAGCATTTTTATATATAGCAATATCTTGTTTTACGTTAGCCAGTTCGGGTTGTGGCAAAGAATTTGACGACAGCCCTGCAAAAATAGACTTAACCCCAACCTTACCAAACGAATATGATCTTAATCATCCTTGTCTAGTTCATACTAATTCTGATTTTGAATACGTTAAAGCAAAAGTAGATGCAAAGAAGGAGCCTTGGCTATCGGGATGGAATAAACTGATTGCCAGTTCAAGAGCACAATCGTCTTATATTGCTGCTCCTGTCGAAATATTAGAAAGAAATAGTTCGGGTGGTAATTTTGCACGCTCCGGACACGATAGTGCTGCTGCTTATCAGCTTGCATTAAGATGGAAGCTCACCGGAGATGCGCAATATGCAGACGCATCTGTAAAGGTGTTAAACGCATGGGCCAGTACATGCAAATCAATAGCAAGGACAGATGGTCACAGGCTGCTTGTTGCCGGATTCATTGGCTATCAATTTGCTAATGCTGCCGAGTTGATGAGAGATTATGAAGGTTGGAAAACAGAAGATTTCGAAAAATTCAAAACATGGATTGCCGACGTATTCTACCCTCATTGCTATGAATTTCTAGCAGACCATTATAGCACTAAAGCCGAAGCTGCATGGCTAAGTTGGGATGCTCCGGCAATGTTAACAATCTTTTCAATCGGAATACTATGCGACGATGCCGATAAAATAAACTTTGCCTTGAATTACTTTTACAACGGAGCCGGCCCGGGATGTATAAAAAACATGGTTGTAGCCATGCACGAAGATCCGGATATTTCGGGGAAAATTATCGGACAAAGTCAGGAAATGGGAAGAGATCAAGCCCATGCTACCCTAGATCCGCCTTTATTGGGATACTTTTGCCAAACGGCTTATAATATAGGGATTGATCTATTTGCTTATGACAACAACAAAATATTAGCCCTGTGTGAATACACTGCTAAATATAATGTTGATATTACACAAGCGGTTAACATGCCATATACACCATATTACAGTCTGAAAGAAGGGTGGCACAATGTGATTTCCGATGAGTACAGAGGCAGAGCTCGTCCGGGATGGGAACTTATATACAATCATTATGCAAATATCAAAGGATTAGATGCTACATATTCTCAAAAGTTTGCCGAAAAACAAAGGCCTGAAGGTGGTGGTGGCCAAGGAGGAGAACAAGATGATCTGGGCTTTGGCACATTGATGTATACAAGAGAAGCTAAATAAATAACTATTGAGTCAAAAGTTTTTATAAGAAAGCTTTTGACTCAATCTTACTTGGATAATTATCATAAATACAAATAGGAATAGGTAAGACATGAAAAGAACAATTATACTTTCTTTAGTATTATTATTTTGTAAATCATATACTTTACATGCCCAGCAAAACGAATGGGAGAATCCGACTGTTTATGAGTGGAACAAAGAGAAGCCACATGTCGATTTAAAGCTTTATACAACCACCGAGGACGCTATTAAAGATATAGCTACCGATTCGCCGTGGTATAAATCGTTAAATGGAACATGGAAATTCACCTATGCGCCAACTATAGCAGATAGTAACAAAGAGTTTTACAAAACAAGTTTCAACGATTCAAAGTGGGATGATATAAAAGTACCATCCAACTGGGAATTAGAGGGATTTGGCGAACCCATTATTCGCAATATACAATATGTTTTTTCACCTAATCCTCCTTTTATAGATGTTGACAATCCTGTAGGAACATATCGTAAAACATTTACAGTCCCTGCCCAATGGTCAGATAAAGAGATACTTCTCCACTTTGGTTCCATTACAGGTTATGCACAGGTGTATATCAATGGGGTTAAAGTTGGGATGACCAAAGCTTCAAAAACACCGGCAGAGTTTAATATAACCAAACATCTGAAATCCGGCGAAAACCTTTTAGCAGTTCAAGTATATCGTTGGCACGATGGCAGCTATATGGAAGACCAAGACTTTTGGCGTTTGACAGGAATCGAGAGAGATGTATTCCTTCAGGCATTTCCTAAACTTACTATTTGGGATTTTTTCCTAAAGCCCGATTTAGACAGCCAGTATAAGAACGGAATATTCAATGCTACAGTAGACCTTCGGGAATTTGAAAATAACAATCTGAAAAAAGGCTCTGTCCTTCTACAATTATTCGACAAAGCCGGAAAACAAGTTCTTTCTCAGAAAAAGAATTTTGCAGCAAAGGGAGAAGTAACACGTCTCAATTTTTCGGGTAACGTAAAAAATGTAGACAAATGGAGTGCCGAAAAGCCCAATCTCTACGATTGCGTTATTACTCTATTCGACGATAATAATAAAGCTATAGCAATAACCAGCTATAAAACAGGCTTTAGAAAGATAGAAATCAAAAATGCAAAACTCCATATCAATGGTGTTCCTACATACATTAAAGGAGTTAATCGTCACGAACATAGCGACACGCTGGGACATGTACAGACAAAAGAGATAATGATGCACGATCTGAAACTGATGAAGCAATTAAACCTCAATGCTGTTCGTTTGAGCCACTATCCGAATCATCCGTTATTTTATAAGTTATGTGACCAATATGGTCTCTACGTAATAGATGAAGCCAATATAGAAACACATGGTATGGGTTCTGTACCTTATTTCAAAGATACAATCCCCCACCCTGCCTATCGTGCCGACTGGTACGATGCACACGTCGATCGCATAACCAGAATGGTAGAGCGAAGTAAAAACCATGCATCTATCATTGGGTGGTCGTTAGGAAATGAATGTGGCAACGGTAAGGTATTCCATGACGAATATCTACGCCTCAAAAAGTACGATCCAAGCCGCTTTGTTCAGTTCGAGCAAGCATGGGAAGACTGGAATACAGATGTTGTTTGTCATATGTATCCTAGTGTGGGACGGATAAAAGCATACAGAGAGTCAGGCAAACGACGTCCGTTCATCATGTGCGAATACGCGCATGCTCAAGGCAACAGTAATGGCAACTTTCAGGATCTTTGGGATCTTATTTACGACAGCCCTAATCTTCAGGGCGGATTTATATGGGATTGGATGGATCAGGGGTTCAAAATGAAAACTGAAGCTCAGGACGGACGCACCTATTGGACATACAATGGCAAAATGGGTAGCTACAAATGGGTAGAGGATAAGAGAAGCGAATTCAATACCGGTACAGATGGTATGATATCGGCTAATGGAGTACCTAAACCACAAGCATACGAAGTAAAAAAAGTATATCAATACATCCAGTTCAAAGAAAAAGATTTATCAAAAGGGCTAATCTCTATCAAAAATAGATACGACTTTACGAATCTGAACGAGTATAATTTCAAATGGGAGATATACAAAAATGGAGTAAAAGATACAGAAGGTAAGTTTAGCGTCACATTGGCTCCTCATCAGGAGAAAGAAGTAAAATTAGAAATCCCTTCTGTTCAAGAAGACGGAAACGAATATTTTCTTAATCTATATGCCTACACTCAAAAGCCGACAGACTTAGTTCCTGCCGAATTTGAGATTGCTAAAGAGCAAATCAAGCTGAATAAATCATCTTACTTTGATAATAAAACAAAGATAGAGGGTAGCTTGGTATATGAGAATAAAGATAATACCCTTACATTCTCATCGGGAAAAGTATCAGGTAAAATAGACTTAAAAAAGGGTCTGCTATACGATTATGAAATAGATGGGAAACAACCTATCAACAAGTGGCAATATCCTGAACCTGCATTTTGGCGTGCACCTAACGACAACGACTTTGGAAACAAAATGCCCTTGAATATGGGAGTATGGCGTACAGCCCATTACAACAAAACAATAAAGAATATAAGTGTAGGAGAGAAGATGGAAAAAGGACTTCCGGTAAAAATAGAATATATATTGAACGATATACAAGTACCCTATACCGTCGAATATCTCATCCTAGACGATGCTTCGATACAAGTAACAGCATCCATCAACATGGAAGGGAAATCGTTACCCGAACTACCACGCTTTGGTATGCGCATGGAAGTGAACCGTAACTATGATAACCTTACTTATTACGGTCGAGGACCCGAAGAAAACTACATAGACCGCTGGACAAGTACATTCGTAGGCAAATATGAAAGTAAAGTAGCCGACCAATTCTATTGGTATAGTCGTCCTCAGGAGACAGGCAATAAAACCGATGTTCGTTGGCTGACTCTCACAGATAAAAATGGTGTAGGGTTAGAAGTAACAGGAGTTCAACCCATTGCTTTTTCGGCACTTCACTCGGCTCCCGAAGATTTAGATCCGGGGCTAACTCGAAAACTGCAACATTCTATAGACATACTACCTCGTAAAGATATAATTCTACATGTGGATTTGAAGCAGCGAGGTGTCGGAGGAGACAACAGTTGGGGCGAACTCCCTCACAGAGAATATAGAATGTTGGACAAGAAATACACATATAGTTACACTCTGAAACTTATAGGAAAATGAAAAAAATAACTTTAAATATAATCACCTTATTCCTTCTGTTAAACCTTTATGGACAAACGGTATTAGAAAATACTCGCCAGAAAATAGTATCGCCTAACGGGAAATATATTTTCGAATTTTATCAGAAAGAGTTTGCACACGATGTTAAACAAATGTATTACACTATCAGCTATGACGGGAAATCGGTGGTTGAAGAATCGGAATTAGGAGTCCTGATTGAAAACAGATTATTTGAATCAGCCTTAGGTATACCAAATGATAGCTGTAAACTATGGGGCGAAAACCTGACTTTAACCGATGTACACACAAAGTCGGTCGATAAAACATGGAATCCTTTATATGGTGAACGCAATATTATTAAAGATAGCTACAATGAACTAACGCTCGAATTCAAAAAAGGAGCCGAAGCTGTTGGTGTAGGAGAGCATGGTTACGACAAACGCCGTTACTACATGATGAATTTTGTCGTAAGGGCTTATGATGAAGGTGTTGCTTTTCGTTATCATTTTCCTGAGGCGAATAACGGGTTGTTCATACATATTGTAGGAGAGCAAACTCAATTCACCTTACCCGAAGGCACAATGGCTTATTACGAACGTTGGGCTCAAGGGCCATATTCATTACGACCATTAAAGAATTGGACAGACGAGTGCGAACGTCCATTGACCATGACACTACAGAATGGGCTGACCGTTGCACTCACAGAAGCAGAAATGGTAGACTATTCTCGTATGAAATTTCGTTTAAGCAATCAGAAAGCAAATACATTGCAGTCGTCTCTTTACAGTTCTGTAGATATAATAACCCCATACAGCACTCCTTGGCGCGTGGTTATGGTTGGAGAAAAACCCGTTGACCTCATCGCAAATAATGACATTGTACTGAACCTGAACCCTGAGAATAAAATAAAAGACACATCGTGGATAAAACCGGGAAAAGTCATTCGTTCAGGTCTGAGTCAAGAAGAAGCTATTGCTTGTATAGACTTCGCTGCTGAGAGAAACTTACAGTATGTACATCTCGATGCGGGTTGGTACGGCCCCGAAGTAAGTATGAAATCGGACGCAACAAAAGTGAGAGAAGATAAGAATATAGATTTTCCTGCTCTAACAAGCTATGCAGCCAACAAGGGCATTGGCATTTGGATATATGTCAATCAGCGGGCATTACTCCAACAACTAGATGAAATATTACCTCTTTACAAAAAATGGGGAATAAAAGGTATAAAATTTGGTTTTGTACAAATAGGTAATCAGCATTGGACAACATGGATGCACGATGCTGTCAAAAAATGTGCCGAATACGAAATTCTGGTCGATATACACGACGAATATCGCCCAACAGGATTCAGCCGTACATATCCTAACCTACTGACTCAGGAAGGGATAAGAGGCAATGAAGAATTTCCCGATGCCACACACAATACCATATTGCCATTCACTCGTTTTCTTGCAGGAGCAGCAGATTATACAATCTGCTATTATGATAAAAGATTAAAAAATACGCATGCACATCAGCTGGCCATGGCTGCCGTATATTATAGTCCGTTACAGTTCATGTATTGGTACGATAATCCGACAAAATATGAAGGCGAACCAGAAATAGAGTTTTTCGACAAGATACCAACTGTTTGGGACGACACAAAACCAATAGATGGATTACCGGGGGAGTTTGTAACCATAGCTCGCCGCAGCAACAAAGATTGGTTTTTAGGCACTTTAGGTAATAATGAGCCCCGCAAGGTTACAACTCCCCTTAGTTTTTTAGGAGCCGGTAAATATGTAGCCAGCATATATACTGACGATGAAAAGATGAATACAAAAACACAAGTACGGGTTACACGCGTGATTGTAGATTCTCAAACCATTTTAAACTTCCAATTAAAAGCAAAAGGTGGATATGCCGCCCATTTTACTCCTGCAACAAAAGAAGATTTAAGAAAATACAAATCGTATAAAAAGCAAGAAATATTATAATATGAAAAGTACACTTATCGTATTATTCACAATTATATTTTTACCAGCTTATGCCATCGATAAGTTAGTTACATACCCTGCACCTAAAGGAGCACTATTGAATAGTGACTTCACGATAAAGGTTCGACAGCACAATTCTCAGTGGAATGAAATTCCTTCTCATCTAGTCAAAGTACAGAAGGTGGAAGGTCTGAAACGTTTCGTAGAAGATGCATCAATGTGCTATTTCGACTTTTGCGGAGAGGTTGAAATATCCGTTACATACAATAAGGGAGCAGTAAATACGGCTAAAGTCAGACCTCTCGCCAATAATATTAAACATGAAATAGACGGGAATACCATCACATTTAAACTCAATCAACCCCGAAATATATCGGTAGAGGTGAATGATGATATATTCCACAATCTACATCTTTTTGCTAACCCTATGGAAGAATATATTCCCAATACCAAAGATCCGGATTTGATATATTTTGGAGCCGGAATACATGAAATAGCAAACGGAGAGCTTAAAATACCTTCGGGTAAAACTGTTTATGTAGCCGGTGGGGCTGTTTTGAAAGGCAGATTAGTTGTCGACAGTGCCGAAAACGTGAAAATATTAGGGCGAGGTATGATTTGCCATACAGTAAAACATGGTATAAAAATATCCAATTCTAAAAACGTATTAGTAGAAGGGCTTTTTGCCACACAATGCTCGACCGGAGGCTCTGAAAATGTAACCATCCGCAATGTAAAAAGCATAAGCTATTACGGTTGGGGTGACGGAATGAATGTTTTTGCGAGCAATAATGTACTACACGATGGCGTGTTTTGTCGCAACTCGGACGATTGCACCACTGTTTATGCTACAAGATTAGGCTATGAAGGAGGTTGTAAGAATATAACAATGCAAAATTCTGTATTGTGGGCTGATGTTGCTCATCCCATCTTTATCGGAATACATGGAAATGCCGAAGAGCCGGAAATAATTGAAAATCTGAACTATGTAAACATTGACATTCTGGATCACAGAGAATCACAGATAGATTACCAAGGATGTTTGGCTATCAATGCAGGAGATAATAATCTGATTAAAAAAGTTCGTTTCGAAGATATCAGAATTGAAAATTTCAGAGAAGGGCAATTATTCAATCTTCGTATATTCTATAATCCTAAATATTGCAAAGCACCGGGAAAAGGAATCGAAGATGTCTTATTCAAAAACATCACATACACAGGAGGTAATGCTGAGTTATCTATGATTGTAGGGTATAATGAAGAACGTAAAGTAAAGAATATTCGCTTCGAGAATCTTAAAATAAACGGACTTGTTATTTCTGATGATATGCCTGACAAACCGGGATTTTACAAAACAGCAGATATCGCTCGCATATTTATTGGCGAACATGTTGATAATATAACATTTGTGAGATGAGAAGAATAGTAACATATATCGTATTAATTATGTTTGCAATCCATTCTCAGGCAGCAGTTTGGCAATGGTCTGTTGAGGTTGACAGTTTTATTTCAACAGAAACCAATAGTCATCCCCGTGCTTTTTTATGGATACCCGAAGATTGTAAGCAAGTGAAAGCTATTGTTTTCGGACAACACAATATGTGTGAAGAAACTATTTTTGAGCATCCTACATTCAGAAAAACGATGAGCGAACTAGGGTTTGCAATAGTATGGGTTACACCGGGCTTTGAGCAAAAATGGGATGTAGCCAATGGATGTCAGCGGCATTTCGATACTATGATAAGTGATTTGGCTGACATCAGCGGTTATTCGGAACTAAAATATGCACCAATTGTTCCTCTCGGACATTCGGCTATGGCTACATTTCCATGGAACTTTGCCGCGTGGAATCCCGAACGTACACTTGCTATTATATCTTATCATGGCGATGCGCCCCGTACAAACCTGACCGGATATGGACGTGAAAATATCGAATGGGGAAGAACCCGCAACATTGACGGAATACCGGGGCTGATGATAGAAGGAGAATACGAATGGTGGGAAGCCAGAGTAAATCCTGCTTTAGCTTTTCGGATGATGTATCCCGAAAGCTGCGTCTCTTTTTTGTGTGATGCCGGACACGGACACTTCGATGTTTCGGACGAGGTAGTAGCGTATATCTCCGAGTTTTTAAGAAAATCGGCACAATATCGGTTGCCGGACAATATGTCACTGAACAAATTGACAGAACTGACTAAATTAGATGTACAAAAAGGATGGCTGGCAGAACGTTGGCATCCCAATCAGAAAAACAGAAGCCGGACAGCTCCTTTTGCAGACTACATGGGAGACAAACACGATGCCTTCTGGTACTTCGATAAAGATATGGCAGAACTCACAGAAGCATATTATAGCAGAGAAAATAATAAACAGTCTCAGTTTATTGGTTTTTATCAAGATGGGCAGAAAATGAAATATCATGCTGAGGCTCATGGAAAGTATAGAGTTAGATTAGAGACGTTAGGCAGTGATCTGAAGTTTAATATAGCTACCCAATATACAGATACGTTGAGAGAAAAAACAACAAATAAACATTCGAAGGAAAAGATAAGAATTTATCCCCTTTGTGGCCCTGTAAAACAAATTGATGATTCTACATTTACCATTCGTTTCTACCATATGGGGTTGGATAACAAACGCCGTACATCATCAATATGGCTGATAGCACAAGGAAATGGAGATGATGTTTATAAAACATCGGTACAAGAAATTTCGATTGACTTTTCTTATCCACAAACAGAAGGAAAACAACAACAAATAAGATTTAGTGCTATTCCCAATGTAAGAGAAGGAATACAATCTATTCCGCTGAAAGGCAAATCTGATAAAGGATTACCGGTCTATTATTATGTAAAAGAAGGCCCGGTTAGAGTTGATGGTAATAATCTGATATTTACCCCAATACCTCCAAGATCGAAATATCCTGTAAAGGTTACAGTTGTTGCATGGCAATATGGACAAACCAAAGGTGACAAAATACAAAGTGCGGAACCAATAGAAAGAACATTTTATATAGAAAGATTGAGATGAACAGACTGTTTAAATATAATTTGTTTCTGACTGTGGTTATTATCCTGATCACAGGATGTGGCGGTGGAAGCTCTGGAAAACAAGCCCCTGCCCCGGCCTTTGATTATCTGAACCGAAAGATCGATTCGTGGATCCAAAACGGCTATTACGACGGAGCTGCCGTAAGAATTGTAAAAGATAAAGACATACTCTTCGAGTCATATTATGGAGGATATACCGATACCACAGCCCTTCATGTTGCATCTGCCGGAAAGTGGATTGCAGCGGCAACAATAGCCGCTATTGTAGATGAAGGAAAATTGTCATGGGATGATGAGGTACGAAAATATTTACCCGAATTTTCAGACATAAAAGGTGATGCGACATTGAGCCAATTAATGTCACATACGGCAGGTTATACAGACTATCAGCCCGAAGGAAAACGAAGAGACGACTATCAGACCCTTAAAGAGGCTGTAGACAATATTCTGAACTTGCCAGCCGATACCATAGCCGGCACAAAATTCCAATACGGAGGACTGGCAATGCAGGTAGCCGGACGCATGGCAGAAGTAGCAACCGGTAAAGATTGGGAAACCTTATTTCAAGAAAAAATAGCTAAACCTTTGGATATGAAGTATAGTTATTTTGTACCGGTAAGTGAAGAGCCCGGTTTTAATCCGATGCTTGGTGGAGGATTTAAAACCTGCCTACACGATTATATGAACTTTTTGAATATGGTTGCTCATAATGGGCTGTTTGAAGAAAAACGAATTCTGTCAGAAAAAGCAGTTGATGAAATAGAAGCAGACCATGTGAAAAATGCAACTATAGCTTCTGAAAATTATGTGCTTCGTTCCCGTCAAAATCTTCATAATGGAATATATGGTTTGGGATGCTGGCGCGAAGAAATCGATGAAAACAATAAAACTACACTCATCAGTAGCCCCGGATGGGCAGGTACCTACCCATGGGTAGATCGCAAAAACAATGTTTATGGCTTCGTTTTGGCTAAAGTGAAAGGTAAAGCATTCGGCGAGGGCTTTTCATCCTTCTATGGTAGTGCTGTATTACCTCTTATTGTTCGCGATGCAATCAAGCAATCCAATTATCCCAAAGAATTGAAAAAGTCGATGATAAACATTGGTCAGGCTCGGTTGTATTGCGAAGAACTGGGAGCGGGAGAGCCTGTTATCTTTATACATGGACATTCGCTAAATCGGGATATGTGGGATTTACAGTTTTTCGAGTTTGCTAAAAACTACCGTGCTATCCGCTACGACATCAGAGGATATGGTTGTTCGTCGCCACAAAAAGAAGGTGAACAATTTACCCATGCCGAAGACCTGAGAGCCTTAATGGATTCGTTGAAAATAAGCAAAGCCCATATTATAGGACTGTCGTTGGGTGGATATATAGGAGCCGATATGCTAGGTTGGTTTCCCGAGCGAATTGAGTCAGCAGTACTGGCAAGTGGTAATATACGCCCTCTGCCTAAACCGAGTATTCCTATAGATGAGATAGAATCGGAGCAAAGAGATATGGAAATTGCAGCATTAAAGAAAAAAGGAATTGATGCAATGAAGCGAGAATGGTTTAGCGGACTCATAAAATCAGGAGGAACCAACAAAGAGCAGATGCGTCATCCATTATGGTCAATGATCTATCAGTGGGACGCATGGCAACCTTTGCATAAAGAAGCCAGAGTAATAGCGGGAGGCGATGCTTATGACAAACTAAAGTTGAATAAACCGACTATTCCTGTTCTGATAGTTGAAGGACAATCCGAAAACAACAGCTATTCAGACAGCCCTGATATATTAAACTATCTACCTAACGGACAATTAATTGTATTAGAAAACTGTGGACATATGCTAAATATGGAACAACCGGATATTTTTAATAATGCAATAACTGAATTTTATAGAACAATTAAATAATTTACCATGAGAAAAATATTTTACTTGTTAACTGTCCTCTTATTATCTGCTCAAATATTAGCGCAGGAAAACCTTAAGTTATGGTATGAAAATCCTGCAAAACACTGGGTTGAGGCTTTACCTGTAGGCAATGGATTTATAGGTGGCATGATCTTTGGCAATGTTGACAATGAATTGATTCAACTCAATGAAGGTACCCTTTGGTCGGGAGGACCACAAAAGAATAATATAAATCCGGAAGCTTATAAATATCTGAAACCGATAAGAGAAGCTTTGGCAGATGAGAATTATAAGTTAGCTGATGAGCTTTGTCGCAAAATGCAAGGACATTATACCGAAAGTTTTATGCCTATGGGCGATCTGCATATTCGACAGACATATAAAGACGAAGGAGCCCCAACATATTATTATCGTGATTTAAACCTAAATACTGCTGTAGCAACTACTTCATACGAAATCAAAGGAGTACGATATACCAGAGAAATATTTACATCTGCACCCGATAGCGTGATGGTAATAAGAATAACAGCTTCAAAACCTGCGCAACTGACCTTAGACTTGTCACTAACAAGTTTATTGAAGAATAATGTTTTGGCAGAAGGAAATAACCAATTAGTAATGCAGGGGAAAGCACCTGCACGGGTTGATCCCAGCTATTACAATAAAGCGGACAGGCAACCTGTCATTCAAGAAGATACAAACGGATGCAACGGCATGCGTTTTCAGATGATTCTAAAGGCCATACCCGATGGGGGAAGTATAATTAGCAATTCTGAAGGAATACATATCAAAGATGCAAACAGTGTAACCCTATTATTATCGGCAGCAACCAGCTTCAATGGCTTAGACAAATGCCCCGATAGCGAAGGAAAAGATGAAAAGACTATCTCTCTTAGATATATCACAAAGACCGAATCAAAGCACTATGATCGTATTAAGGCAGATCATATTACAGATTATAAGAAATACTTTGACCGAGTAACTTTAAGTATCCCCAACAATGAAGTAACAAAGGATGTAAATGCCAAACTACCTTCCGATATGCGGCTAAAACTGTATTCTTACGGGAATTACGATCCTGAGTTAGAAGCCTTATTTTTTCAGTACGGACGTTATTTATTAATATCCTCTTCCCGTCCCGGCGGTTCGGCTGCTAATCTGCAAGGGTTATGGAACAAAGAGTTTCGTCCGCCATGGAGCTCTAACTATACCATCAACATCAACACTGAGATGAACTATTGGCCGGCCGAAGTCGGCAATCTCTCGGAAATGCATAAGCCTCTATTTCAATTTCTGAAAGGATTGTCACAAACAGGAAAAATAACAGCTAAAGAGTTCTATAAAGCCAGAGGATGGGTTGCTCATCACAACACCGATATTTGGGGATTGAGTACACCTGTTGGAAATTTAGGTGATGGAAATCCAAATTGGGCAAATTGGTATATGGGTGGCAACTGGTTGTGTCAGCATTTGTGGGAACATTACAGTTTTACGGGCGATAAGGAGTTTCTTAAAGATGTAGCATACCCTATTATGAAAGAAGCTGCACTATTCTCCATAGATTGGTTAGTCGAAAGAGATGGACATCTGACAACCTCTCCTTCAACCTCTCCCGAAGCAATATTTGTAACAGATAAAGGAGAACGATATTCGGTAACAGAGGGTTCTACAATGGATATTGCTATAATACGTGATCTGTTTACCAATCTTATAGAAGCCAGCGAAATACTGAACATTGATAAAAACTTCAGAAAGCAGCTAACCGAGAAATGTGCCAAATTACTGCCCTATAAGATAGGATCGCAGGGGCAATTACAAGAATGGAGTAAAGATTTTGAAGATCAGGATCCTCACCACCGTCATCTATCTCATCTGTTTGGATTACACCCCGGACGCCAGATCTCGCCTATTACCACACCTGAACTGGCGAAGGCCTGCGAGCGTACATTCGAAATACGTGGAGATGAAGGTACAGGGTGGAGTCGCGGATGGAAAATCAACTTCGCAGCCCGACTTTTGGATGGTAACCATGCGTATAAAATGATTCGGGGCATAATGAATTATGTGGACCCTAATTCGGAACATGGCCAAATAGGAGGAACTTATCCAAACTTTTTCGATGCACATCCGCCATTTCAGATTGATGGCAACTTTGGTGCAACAGCAGGGTTTATGGAAATGCTTCTCCAGAGTCACCTTAAAGAAATACATCTCTTGCCGGCGCTTCCTGATACATGGAAAGAAGGCTCAGTAACAGGTCTAAAAGCCAGAGGTAATTTTGAAGTAGACATTGTATGGAAAAATGGACTGTTGCAACAAGCTGTGATAAAATCTAATTTAGGTAATAAATGTACACTGAGAACTTCTTCCCCTATCGAAGTGCAGGGAGCAGTTTCTACTCAGACCAAAGATGGCGAATACTTTCTGAATGTATTTGAAACCCAAAAAGATAAAATTTATAAAATAAAAGCAAAATAGAATAATGATAGAGCTATTAAAATATCAATCATTTTCATCTTTTTGTCATTTATTATACATGCGCAGAACGATGCCTTTCCATATCCGGAAAGGATAAAGCTCGATAGGCATTGTCTGCAAATTGAAATAACTTATACTTAATAACATATGAAAAAAATACTCTTTACACTATCATTATTTTTAGCCTCAAATATATTGTCGGCTCAATCTGTTTATCCGGGTCAACACGGAACAAAAATTTCAAAAGAAATAAAAGGCGAAATCAAAGCATATAGTTTCGACATGCAAGATGTAAAACTATTAGATTCCCGATTCAAAGAAAATATGGAACGCGAATCGAAATGGATACTTTCTCTCGGAGTAGATCGCCTGTTACATAGTTTTCGTAATACTTCAGGAACATATGCCGGCCGCGAAGGAGGATATATGACTGTGAAAAAACTCGGAGGTTGGGAATCTTTAGACTGTGAACTACGGGGACATACAACAGGGCACATTATGTCGGGCTTGGCTTATCTGTATGCTACAACAGGCGATGACGTGTATAAAGTAAAAGCAGATAGCCTTGTACAAGGCTTGGCTGATGTACAAAACACTCTTATGCAAATGGGACAAAAAGGCTATATCAGCGCTTATTCAGAGAACCTTATAAATCGTAATATAGAAGGTAAAAGTGTATGGGCACCTTGGTACACACTGCACAAAATTTATGCAGGGCTGATTGATCAATATTTGTATTGTAACAACCAACAAGCATTGGATATTGTAAGTAAAGCTGCATCATGGGCATATCAGAAGCTGTCTCCACTGACCGAAGAGCAAAGAACTCTGATGTTACGCAACGAGTTTGGAGGAGTCAACGAAGCCTTTTATAATCTATATGCAATAACAGGTAATGAAGAGCATAAATTCCTTGCTGAATATTTCTATCATGCTGCCGTAATAGACGCATTGGCCCAAAAGAAGGATGAATTTTATTTCAAACATGCCAATACATTTATTCCAAAAGTAATAGGCGAGGCCCGCAACTACGAATTAAATAACAGTGAACGGTCTAAAGATATAGCTCATTATTTCTGGAACACGGTAGTAGATCATCAATCTTACTGTACAGGAGGCAATAGCCACAAAGAAAAGTTTATTCAGTCTGATAGTATATCAAAAAACCTTACCGGTTATACGCAAGAAACCTGCAACACGAACAATATGCTCAAACTCACTCGTCACCTTTTCTGCTGGGATGCCAATCCTAAATATGCCGACTATTATGAGCGGGCACTATACAACCATATTTTAGGACAGCAAGATCCCCAATCGGGTATGGTAGCATACTTTCTGCCCATGCTACCCGGAGCACATAAAGTATATAGCACACCCGAAAACTCATTTTGGTGTTGTGTAGGAACAGGCTTCGAGAATCATGCAAAATATGGGGAAGCAATCTACTACAACGATGGAAAAGGAGTCTACGTTAATCTGTTTATTCCTTCTGAGTTGACTTGGAAAGAGCGGGGAATAAGTATAAAACAAGAAACACAATTTCCAAATGATGAGAATGTATTATTCACCATTTCAACTGATAAGACAACTCGCATGCCTATATATCTGCGCTATCCGTATTGGGCTTCGAAAGTTGAGGTAAAAGTCAATGGGAAGAAAGTTAACATAAAACAAACTCCATCGAGCTATATCACCTTAGATAGAACATGGAAAAATGGAGACAAAATAGAGGTTCGCTACCCAATGAATCTGCATATTGCCGAAACTAATGACAATCCGGATATGGCAGCTATCATGTATGGACCTTTGGTGTTAGCAGGAATGATGGGTACAGATGGTATGAAATCGCCTGCTCCATTTTCAGATCCTACATTATACAACGATTACTATACTTACGACTATCATGTTCCTGCAAATATGCAAACATCGTTGCAAGTAGACAGAGACAATCTCTCCAAATCAATAGTAAAGGTAGATGGAAATAAGCTTGTTTTTAAATCTGTAAAAGATAATATCAGTTTAGAACCAATACACAATGTACATCATCAGCGCTATGTAGTATATTGGAATATAAAATAAAAGAAAAATGACGAAAAGTTTCACAATATATATAGTTATGCTTTCTCTTCTTGCTCCCGCACTCTGTTGGAGCAGAGGGGTAGATAGTTTTAATATACTGGACTTTGGTGCTACAAATGATACAACCATTGTTCACACCAAAGCTATTAATAAAGCGATCAATACTTGCCATGAGAATGGAGGAGGCAGAGTTATTATTCCATCAGGAAAATTCAAATCAGGAACAATCCTGCTAAAAAGTAACGTAGAGTTATTTTTAGAAAATGGAGCTCGTCTGATAGCCAGCGATAATAATGATGATTTCGTGATCATGCCCCAAGCCAATTATCGTTCGTTAAAAGATGCCGGAGGATGGGTTGCTCTCATTTTTGCACAAGAAGCCGAAAACATAAGCATTACAGGTAAAGGCACTATAGATGGGCGAGGCAAAAAACGAAGAGGGCTGATAAAAGAATTTGGAGGCGACCTTGATGGCAGGCCACGCAATATACTTTTCATTTCGTGCAAGAAAGTGAATATTTCAGGTATCAGCATGTATAATTCTGCTATGTGGAACCAACATTACCTCAATTGTGAAGATGTCACTGTCAGCAACATATATGTCTTCAATCATGCCAACGGCAACAACGATGGTATCGACATAGACGGCTGTCGCCGGTTTATACTTACCAATAGTATAATAGACTCCGATGACGATGGCATAGTGCTCAAAAGCACAGGTACAGCTCCATGTGAAGATATTATTATCAATAATTGTATTGTAAGCAGCTATGCCAATGCAATTAAATGTGGAACCGAATCGACAGGAGGGTATAAGAATATTCTAATTTCCGATTGTATAATAAAGCCCAGCCAAAATAAAGGCGATCGCATAATAAAATCTACACCTTCCGGTATAACAGCTATCTCGCTCGAAGTGGTAGATGGCGGAATTATGGATGGAGTAACTATTAACAACATATTAATCGAAGGTACAGAATGTCCGCTATACGTGAGGCTTGCCAACAGAGGGCGCAAGCATTTAGCAGAAGCTCCTACCCCACTCATAGGTAAGATGAAGAATATACAGATAAGTAACATAACAGCCTACAATACTGGCAACTTTTGTTCTTCAATAACAGGTATACCTCAAGCTAAGATTCAGAATATTTATTTGAGCAACATTCATTTTATCAACAAAGGCGGATTACAGCAAGGGAATTTTCGTCAAATGGATGAATCTGCAAAAACTCGCCACGATATGGCTAAAGATCTGCAATTAGAAAAGTATATAGAATCATTCAAATACGTGACGGAAGATGAAAAAGGCTACCCTCAGCCTACGGTTTGGGCTAACCTGCCAAGCTATGGGCTTTTTATACGCAATGTAGAAAATATAGAGGTTAGCAATGCTTCATTCTCTTCCGAAAAGGAAGAACCACGTACTTCTATAATTGCTGTCAATGTCGGCAATCTGAGTTTAAATCAGATATCCGTTAAGAAACCATCTGAAGCAGATGTTATCCTCAGCAAAGTAGATCAGTTTGATATAGATAAAAAGTTAAAAATTAAAATAGAAGAATAATACCATGGACAGAATACTAAAAAGAAGATTTATAGCCATAGTGCTTCTGGGCTGTTGTTTGTTACCATCGCTATATGCAAAAGAATATATAAAGAAAGTAAAGCAACATCCATATCTGTATTATGCTAACGAACAGATAGAAAAAACAAAAGAAAAAATAAAGAAAGATCAACAAGCCCATGCGGCCTGGTCAGATATGCTTAAAAAAGCAGACGAAGTAGTACAATCCGGCAAGGGAGGAGATATGGAAGCGCTAAGTCTTGTATATCGGATGACCGGAGAAAGGAAATATGGAGAACAAGCCAAACGAATTTTGCAAGATCTATTAAAACGAAATGCGTGGGAGCAATTAGACGACCGGACTCCCAGATGGAATTCGGCACTGGGTACAGCCCACAACAGCGGATTGTCGGCCAATGTATTCGATGCTATCTATGATATACTTAGTCCACAAGAGCGAAAAGAAATGGCCAATCGTATTGTCGAACTGGGAATAAAACCATCGCTCGACGATTGGACTTCTACCGATAAGCGCCTGCATACAATCAATTCGATGGGGCACAACTGGTGGAGTTCATTGGTATTCAAAGCAGGTATAGCATCTCTGGCCGTTATGACAGAAATACCTGAAGCAAAAGGATGGGCAGAAGATATGCTCGAAGCCGCAGATGAGTGGTTTGCCTTTAATGGAAGTATATTGGAAAATAAACCCTCTAATTTTGATCCTGATGGCGGTTTTTATGAAAGTCTGGGCTATGCCAATTTTGGTGTCGGAGAGTATTTGCTTTTCAGATTGGCATGGACTAATGCTGTAGGTGCTATCCAATGCAGCTACGACGGATTATTACAAAATACCATGGATTGGTTTATTCAGATGTCTTATCCTAACAACGGACAATTAATGTCGATGAATTTCGGAGATGGTAGCATTACCAGCAATGGGGAACGACCGATTAAACTAATGATGGCATTAGGGTTCAATAATAAGAATTACGAATGGTATCTGACGCAGACAACTAAAGGAAAGATAAGAGAGGACTTCTCTGTCGACACACCTTTAGGGCTGGTATATAGCCCTATCATATCAAAATCGACTATCTATCCCAACCTGCCTCTATCGGCTATATATAGTAATATGGGATGGGCATCAATGCGGTCGTCATGGAGTGACAATGCAACCTTATTTGGAATCAAGTCCGGCTATACATGGAATCATGCTCATGCCGATGCCGGTTCATTCATCTTATTCCATAACGGAAAAAATCTCTTGATAGATGGAGGTAACGTAAACTACGGAAACCCATATTACAGCAGTTATTCGGTACGAAGCGAAGCTCATAATGTGGTGTTGTTTAATGGTAAAGCCCAAGAGCCACAAGACCAATATCATGCAGTAAAAACTCCCGGACACTTGTATCATTTAATGGATGCCGGAAATCTAAAATACATACTGGCCGATGCCACAGGCCCTACATCTCGCTATTTCTTACGTAATTATCGTAATGTACTCTGGGTCGGCAACGTAATTCTTATTATTGATGACTTGAAAGCATACGAACCCGGTAAATTCGAATGGTTGCTACACACATCGTCAGAGGCTCAGAAAAAAGGTATTGATATGGAAGTAACAGATGGAGATGCTTCGGTATTGGTACGTCCACTATTCCCTGAAACTCTTCCGAATGGTTATCCTCACGATTTTCCTGAAAAGATGAGGATTGAAGAGCGTACCGGAGTGAAAGATCATGATCCTAAAACGATGGTAACTTATTATTCTATTTTCCCGAACGAATCATCTCGCCAAACCAAGTTCATTACAGCTATCATCTTATTGGACGAAAAGAACAAACCGATTGAAGGTGCAGGTTGGAAGGGAATGTCGAGTGCCAAAGAGATGCGTCATGGGCTACCTAAAATAGAAAGACTGCAAGGAAATGATATGATCGGTGTACGTGTAACTGAAAAAGGGCAAGTAACAGATGTATATCTTAATCTCCTTGCCGATGGGAGAGTTATGCACCGCAATAGCCACAATGTTATTGATGGATGGGAAACCGATTCGTATATATTGTCTTTTACTTATAAAGAAGGAGAAAGCAGTTCGAAATTCAATAATTGTTTCGTTGCTAACGGAAGCTATGTTCGTAAGCCCGATAATACTGTTATCAGTAGCTTGTCGAAAGTATTCATGAATCTCGAAACTAACAATGGTGTAGCCAACGTTATTCTTCAGGGGCAACCAATTGTAAAACTTCATTTACTACCTCAGAATAAAGCATCGAAACTTGTTGTAAATGGAAAGCAAACATCTTATGAAAAAGGTAAGTATGGTGAAATGATTATCCGCTATAACGAACAACCGAAATAATTATAAACTGTCTTTTTGAATGAAAAAAACAATTTTAATATTCAGTTTATTCGTCTCTTGCTTTCTCCATGCTCAGAGTCCTTATCATTCTGACGTCTGGGCAGCGGATCAAGGGAATGGGACTTATAAGAATCCTGTTCTATATACCGATTACTCCGATCCTGATGTAATTCGTGTAGGCGACGACTATTTTATGACAGCATCAAGTTTTAATTGTGTACCCGGACTTCCTATTCTACACTCAAGAGACTTGGTTAACTGGCGAATTGTCAATTACGCCCTCACCGATCTGAAACTGGATGGCATTCCCGATGGCTTTTTCGATAAGGCACAGCATGGCAAGGGTGTGTGGGCTCCTTGTATTCGCTATCATAATGGCGAGTATATGATCTATTGGGGCGATCCCGATTTCGGTATCTATGTTGTAAAAACCAAAGATATACTTGGCAAATGGGATAAACCGATACTGGTTTTGCCGGGCAAAGGAAGAATTGATCCGAGCCCATTGTTTGACGACGATGGTAAAACATATCTGGTTCATGCATGGGCAGGAAGCCGTGCTAATCTGAATAGTGTAATGACTCTTTGCGAATTAAACGCAGATGGAACACAGGTTATCAGCGAAGAATCTTTAATCTATGATGGATTAGACGATGGTAATCATACAACCGAAGGCGGTAAGTTTTACAAGAAAGATGGCTACTATTACTTGCTGGCTCCTGCCGGAGGTGTAGTTACGGGATGGCAGATTGCTTTACGGTCGGAGAACATTTATGGCCCATACCAAGAGATGAAAGTATTGGCTCAAGGAAGTACAAATATCAATGGCCCACATCAAGGTGGTCTTGTTCAGACACAGACCGGAGAGTGGTGGTTCCTTCATTTTCAAGACAAAGGAGTTTATGGTCGCATTATTCACCTGCAACCTGTAACATGGAAGGATGGTTGGCCTGTGATGGGCATTAATGATAAAAACTATTGCGGAGAACCCGTTTCGAATTACAAAAAACCAAATGTGGGTAAGACATACCCGATTGAAACGCCTGTCGAAAGCGATGAGTTTAATTCTGCTAAGCTAGGGCTCCAATGGTCGTGGCATGCCAACCCTCAGCAACTATGGGGATATGCTTCATCAATGGGATATTATAGAATGTACGGACAGTATTACCCCGAAGACTTCGTCAATTTTTGGAATATACCAAATCTATTGATGCAGAAACTACCGGCTCCTGAATTTACCGCTACAATGAAAACTACAGCTGTATTGCAAAATGAAGGAGACAAAGCCGGACTGATTATGATGGGTTGGGATTACTCATACATCGCATTAATGAAAACTGCAAACGGTTATGAACTGGAGCAAATATTCTGTATCGATGCGGAAGAAAAAACTCCTGAAAAAGAATTGGGAAGAGTCGTCTTAAACGGACTAAAAATTGAAACGAAATATAATTATCAGACTAAATTGGAATATGTTGATTTCTATTTCAGAATGAAAGTAGAAGATGGAGGTTTATGCACTTTTTCGTATAGCACCGATGGAAAAAAATATCAAAACATAGGAAAATCTTTTCAGGCAAAACAGGGAAAATGGATTGGAGCTAAAACAGGTATGTTTATTCTCAATAAAACGAAAAACACGCAGCGATCGTGGATAGATGTAGATTGGTTTAGAATTGAAAAATAAAAATATATAAAAAAGAAATAATCTAAAAATATTATATTATGAAACTTGTAAAACGACTAATGGTTTTGCCGTTAGCTATCCTCTTGTTGTCTTCATGCAAAGAAAAAAAAGATAATTTATTAGATGTAGACAAAGAATTATCTTATTGCGAGACTCAGATTCACAAGAGTATAGCTGATATTTCGGGAAAGAATATGATGCCTCGCAATATAATGGATAGTCTCAATCATTGGAAGCTTGTTCCTATCGAAATCAGTGAGTGGACAGTCGGATTTTGGCCGGGTACTCTTTGGTATAATTACGAAAACACAAAGAATACAGATGATCTTGAAACTGCAACGCATTATACAGATCTACTAAAGCCATTAACTACTTTGTCTGCCTACGATCATGATTTAGGCTTTCAGATATTTTGCAGCTATGGCAACGGTTATCGTTTGACTGGCAGAGAAGATTACAAGCAAATAATATTAAATGCCGCCGATACATTAGCAACGCTTTTCAATCCTAAAGTGGGAACTATTCTTTCTTGGCCACGAGAAGTAGATAATGGACGTTTTGCTCCTTTTAATACCATTATGGATAATATGATAAATCTGGAAATGCTTTATTGGGCTGCAAAGAATGGAGGAAACAAGAAGCTATATGATATAGCAACCAAACATGCAGAAACCACAATGAATCATCATTTTCGCGAAGATGGAGGATGCTATCATGTTGCACTATATAATCCGGAAACAGGAGATTTTATAAAAGGCGTTACACATCAGGGATATGCAGATCGTAGTTTGTGGGCTCGTGGACAGGCATGGGCTATTTATGGTTATACTTTTGTTTATCGCGAAACTCAGGATAAAAGATTCCTGCGTTTTGCAGAGAAAGTAACTGATTTATATCTGTCCAGATTACCCAAAGGTGAATATATTCCATTTTGGGATTTTGATGATCCTGCAATACCAAACGCCCCAAGAGATGCTTCGGCAGCAGCTGTAGTGGCTTCGGCTCTATTAGAATTATCTCAGTTAGAGGATAATACAGATAAAGCAAAAGAATATAAAGAGGCTGCAACTAATATGTTGATAGAATTATCATCAGACAAATACCAAAGTCGTGAAACTAAGCCATCTCTCCTACTCCACTCTACAGGACATTGGCCTAACGGATCGGAAATTGATGCTTCGATCAACTATGCAGATTATTATTACATCGAAGCATTAACCAGATATAAGAAAATGCTTAATGGGAAAAGTGTTATTGGGTATTGAGCGAGATGTAAAAGATAATGTATTTTTATATTAAGAATCAAATATAGACTTTTATTATACTAACTATTTGTAAATCGATTGATTAATAGGCTCTCTCAATTATTACTACATTATCTATAACTAACCTTGAGAGCATATATAAATAAAAAAATATCGGACAGAAACAGATAGAATATTGATTGTCTTAATATTGGCTTCAACAAAGGTAAAGAGATTGATTTTTTTCGGCAATAACCCTTGTTATTATAATAAAAATACATATATTTGCACCGCAATTGCAAACACGGTGATCGTAGCTCAGTTGGTTAGAGCGTCGGATTGTGGTTCCGAAGGTCGCGGGTTCGAGCCCCGTCTTTCACCCGGTTGAGAAGAAGTTATCATTTTTTTTGATAGCTTCTTTTTTTTATATAAATATATCACAAAATAAAAAAGCCGCTCTTTTTCAGAGTGGCTTTTCTTTATTTGTTTTAAGATACTATTTATTAGAATATCTTATATGATAGCTGGAAGTTCATCATAGGCCACCACTTCAATATATTTGTATAAGTATCTATATCTTCAAAATTCTCAGAAGCCTCTTTTACAACATCCACAGTTTTCCCATTTTGCTTAAGAGAGTATTTACCTTGATAGATAACACCTAGTTCAAATTTGAAACTAACTCGCTTGTTAGCAATCGCACGTCCTAGTCCCAATCCAAAATAAGGTTTGATAACCTTTCCTAATTGAAGCTCTGCGTCCAGATTAGCATCATTCAATGTTAGTCGATGTCCATCAAAATCAATATTAGGCCATTCAGTTACTCCAGCCTTCAGTTCAGCCGGATTTCCGTCCATATCGGCAAGAAACCCCTCAGCCTTTAATTTATTAGTACCAACAAATACTCCGGCTGTAAGATGAAATATGCCTTTAGTAGGATGAAAATCTACCAAGACATTCCCATTTGTGAAATTGACTTTACCTTTCATTTTATAATCCGGGATATATCCAAAAGCCTTCTCAAAACTTCCGTTCGAATCATCTTCCAGTCCAATACTCCAAGAAGAACTTGGCTTGAGGTTAAAATAATCTATACCCGCACGTAGTTTAAAGTAATCGTTGATAGGGGTTGCAACCTGAAGTCCTCCTCCCATAGTAGAAGCTCTAAAGGCAATACTTAAATGAGAAAGAAAACCATTATCAGATTGTTTTTTCTCTGCTAAAACAACTGTTGTTTCAGTTTGTTCTTCGAGCAATACAGTTTGAGGTTCTGTCACTTGCTCGTTTGTCTGAGGCTCTTGTGCAAATAAGGTTAAGGCACAAAAAACAGCAAGATTTAAGAATAATAGTCTCATAATAAAAGTGTTAAATTTGGAAATTGTTTAGTTTATTTATATATCGCGCGGCGAAGATACAATAAAAGTTAATATCTGACAACAAAAGACAAAGACAAGTATTCCTTTTATTAAAATGATTTATCTACAATTTCATATAGGGCTTTTACAAATAGAAAGTGTACTTTTGCAAGAAAAAAAGCATGAATTATATTGAAGTAAAATTTATTTGTACCCCAAACAATGAAATAGTTAACAGTATTCTATCTGTTACTATTGCCGAAATGGGATTTGAAAGTTTTGTTGAAGACACAGATGGAACCACTGCATACATACAAAGTAACTTATTCGACAAAGTGAAACTTGATGAATTGTTGCAAGAATTTCCGATAGAAGCAAACATCAATTATACCTTCAAGTCAATAGAAGATAAGAACTGGAACGAAGAGTGGGAAAAGAACTACTTCCAGCCCTTGGTTATAGAGGATAGGTGCATCATACAAAGCACATTCCATAAAGCGCCTGCCAACTACGAATACAATATCTTCATAGATCCTAAAATGGCTTTTGGAACAGGACATCATCAGACTACCGAGTTGATGATAAGAGAGATTCTGAAAGAAAACTTCGAGGGGAAATCCGTTCTCGATATGGGTACAGGTACGGCAATATTGGCTATACTAGCCTCGATGCGAGGTGCTGACCCTATCACAGCTATCGACATTGACAAATGGGCATATGATAATGCGATAGAGAACTTAAGATTGAATAACATAGACAATATAGATGTAGAAATCGGCGGAGCAGATTTGTTAGGAGGCGAAACTTTCGATGTTATACTGGCAAACATCAACCGCAATATTCTTTTAAATGATATAGTAACATACAGCTCTGTGCTTAATCGTGATGGTTCGCTTTACATGAGTGGATTCTATGAAGAAGATATACCTGTGATAGCAGAAGAATGTAATAAGCACAACTTAAGATTCTGTCACAACACAATAAAGGACAACTGGACTGCTGTAAAATTCATTAAGGACTAAAAGACATAAGAGGAGGCTTCTGAATGAAACCTCCTCTTATGTGTGAGTTAAATTAGGTATTAGGCTTTAAGGTAAATAAAGATTGTTTGGTTATCGATACAAAGGAACGACAATTACAAAGCCTCTCCAAATTTAAAAACATATTATAAAACATATTTTTTATAAATTTCATTAACTAAACACGGCCTTTTAACTTATTATATCCATAAAAATTAACATTTCCATATCCAGCTAACGCCTCAATTTATATACATCAAACCTAATTTACATTTAGTAAGCAGAGAAAGGCTAATAAATCAATTCATATAATCCCACATTGGCAATTGAACAGGCTTCTGAGAAAGACAATCTATAGCCTTCTTTTCTAAATATTTCTTGTGCACCACTAAGCGAAACATATATTCACTGAACCAATCATCGGTAAACGTAAGATAACCTTTATTACCGGAAGAAGCGCCCCAACTATTTTCAAACTCCCACTTCACAGGTTTATCATTATCGTCTGTATCGCATCCGATAAGCGTCATCGCATGACTGGAACCACTCTGACGGGTTAAGATTCTCGCTTTTTTATCCATAGATAAGTTTACACCTAACAAGGATTGATAATCGTACATAGAAGGATCCAAGATTCCTGATTCACGGTTTAGTTGTTTCCCTACGTCACAAGACGCATACATGGCTTCATTATTCTTAATGGAGGCCAAAGCAGCTTTCTTTATATCTTCGTTTGGCAAATTAAGATAAAGCCAGTTGATACCCTCAATAGTATTTTTATAGTTCTGAATCTCATATAATTTGTAATATTCTCTTGTCGGGTCATTCATCACCATTATATAATTGTCAGGAGAATAATCGGCAGGGGTTATTTCTTTATAGAATTTCACAGGAGTATAATTCTTTAGTTCTTTAATGTCCCCATTCTTATCCTTATAGCGCCATGTAAATTCAACAGGAGGCTCTCCTAAGCAAAGAGCGAGAATACGATAAACATCTTTCAGTATAGTATTTTTTGCTGCTTTCATATCTTTTGCACTCTTTCCGTTTGCTTGCTCTCTCAGGCTATATGCACCTGCACGCAAGCATTCATTCACGAGTCCGACCATCTGACGAGTATTGTTAGAATGAGCAGTTTCGGGCATCACACTTTGAGGAACTACTCCATATTTTTCGCCGACATTATAATACAGATTCCACACCCCTCCATCTCCTACAGGAGATTTAAAAAGATATTCGACAGTTCTGTCGTCCATAGTACTTTTGCTTGTTGCAATTATATTTTCTAAAAACAAATTGGACTTTTCGAATATATCCCAGAAATATAAGTAGTTATGTGAAAAATCGAATTCACTCAGATTATATTTTGTCATTATCGACGGACGAATGACATTCATTGAAGTAAACATCCAGCAACGGCCTGAACTTTTCTGATCAGTTATACCTTTTACATTTACTCTATATTTGAAATAATGATCAATTTTGCCTTGCAACTCGTGGTTTAGTGCATTAGCCGTAATGTTAGCATTTGTGGTAAGAATATTTTGAATAGCCTTAGTAGAAGCATCTTCTTTAAAGCCGGACTGAATTTCCTTCAGGTCTTTATCTGTAATACTCTGTGCTGACAAAAAGGCAAAAGAACATAGTAGCATACCTGTAAATAGTACTTTTTTCATAAATATATATTTTGATTGTTTCAATGTGTCTTTACAAAAGTAAAAAATAAATAGGAATAAGCCGGCACCAAACAATATCTTTTCTATCAATTATTTATCTTTCATGCGGTTTATTATACATGAAAATATTTACCTTTGCGCGACCAAAAACAAAAATATAGGATGTCTGAAATAAAATCTTCTACATATAATAAACAAAGAATACGTTATGCAGTAATGAGCCTGTTCATAGCCCAAGGTTTATGCTTTGCAAGCTGGGCTAGCCGATTGCCGGACATAAAAAAGGACTTCAGCGTGGAAAGTTATCTGCACTACGGCTTGCTAATGTTTTTGTTACCTGTGGGTAAATTTGCAGCCATCCCTCTGGTTGGTTTTCTTCTACCCCGTATAGGGAGTAAGAAAACTGTACTGATAAGTATATTAGGTTATGCCTTATCGTTAATAATGGTTAGCATCGTTCCCGGAATTACCGGACTGGGAATAACCTTATTTCTTTTTGGCACATTTTGGAATATGACAGATATATCGCTCAACACGCAAGCCATAGAAGTGGAAAGAATATACGGAAAACCAATTATCGCATCATTCCATGCCAGCTGGAGCCTATCGGCATGTATAGGAGCTCTTATAGGATATGCTATGATAAATATAAATGTAGACACCTTACAGCATTTTTCACTGATTTCGCTCTTATCTATTATAATTATATTATTTAATTACAAATATCTGCAAGAGCCAACTGTTGAGAAAGAGAAAACTGAGAAGATCATTATAGAAGAAACTCCAGTTAAAAAGAAACGGTTTCATTTACCTGAAACCCTACTAATACAATTGGGCCTGATTTGGCTGCTGGCACTCATTGTAGAAAATACAATGTTTGAGTGGAGCGACGTATATTTTCAGTCCGTGATTAAAGCTCCTGAATCATTGCAAGTAGGCTTTCTTGTTTTTATGATAATGATGTTTTCGGGACGTATGCTGGCTAACTATGCTTATTCTAAATGGTCGAAGAGAACAGTATTACAAATAGCAGGTACTCTTATACTGGCAGGATTTGTTATTTCATCAATGTTTATCGGGTATTCAGATACACTGATCACCAAAGTGATAATAAACTCTGTCGGTTTCATGATGATAGGTCTGGGAATATCTTGCGTAGTGCCCACCCTATATAGTATTGTTGGCGAAAAAGCAAAAACTCCGGCAGGAACGGCTCTTACCATTATGTCGAGTATAAGCTTTGTAGGCCCACTTACTGCACCATTGCTGGTGGGAGCGATATCTCACAAATACGGATTAGAATGGGCTTACTTGACTATAGGACTTTTTGGAGCATGTATCGTACTGATCGTTTCTATTAGCAAAACACTTAAAAGATAAACCGAACAATATTATTTATTCTACTTGTCAGATAACAGGCAATATCTTTTCGGCAGTCTTTATTCTGTTCTCCACATCCTGCTTAGTCCCGCAAAAAGGACCCGAAGCCTCTATTTTTATTGTAGCCATAGCAGCAGCAAACTTTCCTGCATCTTCTATTCCCGCACCTTTGGCTCGCCTATATAAATAGCCTGTGACGTATGTGTCGCCACACCCTGTTGCATCTACAATCTCTTTGGGCTTATATGCAGGTATTTTATAAAAGTCTTTTCCGTCGTATATGACCGAGCCCAAACTGCCGAGTGTAACAAGTACTTCCTTTACACCCCAATCGTATAACTGTTGTGCAGCCTGTTTCACATCCGACATACCGGTGAGAACTTCCATTTCCAGTTCATTCACCTTCAAAATGTCAATATACTTAAGCGTCTCCAGTTTATTGTTCCAGTCTATAGGATATACATTTTGCTCTCTTACTTCGCGAAGATAGCCTTGCGAATCGACAGCAATAAGTCCTTTCTTCGAAAGATATTTCAATATATCTAAAGGAAAATCATCGGCAAGCAAAGCTCCGAGTAAATATATTTTTGCATCTGTTTCTTTTAATGCTTGTACAGTAAAAGGATCGGCTTTCGCCAAAACACGCTGTGTGCGGTTGTCTTGATTTTCACCATATATGTTTTCAAAATAGACAGAATGACGACTTGGTACTACTTCCACATCCACACCTTTTGCCCGCAGATCGTCAGTAACAGACATTTCTGAAACAGCAAGAGAGGCTATAAGTTTGTAATCTATATCATCGAAATGACGAATTGCATGTGAAAAATAAAAGGCTGTTCCTCCGGGCATGTGCACTGTCGATTTAGGTGTTACCACCTTGTCTAAAGTAACATGTCCTATGCAGCAAAGATCGTGTAAATGCATTATTATATTTTTTGAAATGCAAAAGTAGTAAAAATGATACGATGTTACAGTCTATTGTCATCAAAGAATAAACAGACTTTAATAAAAGAGACTGATGAAAAGAAGAAAGGTAACAAAAACGACCTGTACAAAATATTGTAGTACCGCTTGTTACCCTATTATTTCTTAGACAAGAATATTCTAGTTTTTATTCTTTACATATTTTTCGAGCCATTGATCTTGTTCCCACAACACATGGAACACAGACTCTTTTGCTGCATATCCATGACTTTCTTTAGGAAGTAACACCAAACGGGCAGGCGCTCCAAAACCTTTCAGAGCATTGAAGTAGCGCTCGCTTTGCATAGTATATGTCCCGGAGTTGTTGTCATCACTGCCATGTATAAGAAGTAAAGGCAACTTCATTTTATCGGCATGCATAAAAGGAGACATTGTATTGTACACATCCGGCACCTCCCAATAGTTGCGTTCTTCTGCCTGAAAGCCAAAAGGTGTAAGCGTGCGGTTGTATGCACCGCTACGAGCTATACCTGCCGCAAACAAATCGGAGTGACTAAGTAAATTTGCTGTCATAAATGCACCATACGAATGCCCTCCTACCGCAACACGTGCCCGATCTATGTAACCCATAGAGTCAACCGCATCTATTGCTGCTTTAGCGTTAGCCACCAACTGTTCGAGGAAAGTATCGTTGGGTTCGATTGTCCCCTCTCCTACTATAGGAAAGGCTGCTTTGTCGAGAATGGCATATCCCCGAGTAACCCAATAGATAGGAGACAGATAAGATGGATATATAAATTCGTTCGGATTTGTAGTATTTTGTCCTGCACTATTTTTATCCTTATATTCGGTAGGATATGCCCACATCACCATTGGCAATTTTTCCTTCTTTTGCATATCGTATCCTGCGGGCAAATAAAGAGTTCCGGAAAGCTCTACTCCATCGGCGCGTTTATATTTAATCACCTCTTTGTGAATGTTAGCGATACTCTTAAACGGACTGTCGAAATGAGTAATAGCTAACGGTGCAATCCGTTTTTTTATATTCAGTATGTAATAGTTCGGAAATTCTGTCGGAGACTGCAAGCGAATGAGATATTCTCCTTTTTTCACATCAGTAACCGATACTATATCCAACTTCTTATCTGTATAACCAGATTGATAAAGTCTCTTTGTCATTTTAGTAGCCAGATCAAGCTCATCTACGAACGGAAATTGTCCTTTCTCGGTATATCCTTTTCCAACCAAATACACTTTCGATCCATCAATATTCAGTACCGACCGCCCAAATTCATTTCTCTTCGTATCAAATGATCCCGGATCACTATACACATCCTGATAGTTTCGATCCGACAAAATCGACGGTTGTTGAGAGGCATCGGACGGGTTGAACAGGTATGTTTTTGTATTTCTTGTATTCCACCATTTATCAAACAAGAGTGCAGTTGTAGCATTGCCCCATGTAATACCGGCATATCGGTTTATTGTTTTAGCAATACTTATTGGAACTCCTGTAAACGGAGCAGCTACCTGAAAAACTTCGTCGCGATGCGTCACTTTTGTTTCGGGGTCGCCTCCGTCAAGAGCTTCTACCCAGTACAATGTAGCAGGGTGATCGGCACGCCACGAAATACCACGTTTACCTTTATAAGTAGCCATAAAGCCTTTGGGTAAAACCTCGGTCAGCGGTCTCTTGTTAAATTCACAAACAAGATTTCCTTCTTTATCATAAATTGTAGTAGCAAAAGGAAAACGATCGAGAGGAACTATATAAGAATACGGCCTGTGTATGGTTTGTATTATTACATAATTGCCATCAGGCGAAAAGTATTCACCTGCATATATATCTTTTCCTTTCCACAACGTTTTGTTTCCTGCCAAGTCTACTTTATATAGTTGGGAAGTAACTAGAGTTTCGAAATTAGCCTCGTCTGTCGCATTTTGAAGCAAATCCTGATATGTACGATTTTGAGCCTTCGAACCCGATTCGCTAACCGAAACCGTAGGGCCTGTAGGAATTGCGTCGGCAGATTCAATAAGTTCGGGCTTATCTTCAGGCAGCACCCTTACCAATAGAGAATTACTATCCCTGAACCATGTATACGGATTATCCAGATTAGCATTTATATTATCATCAGTCAAACGTGTGGCTACTCCTGTCTCAAAATCAAAGAACCATAATTCAACTCCTTTTTTTGTAGTATTTGTAAAAGCTATCTTAGTTTCATCGGGAGACCATATTATATTACTCAAACGGGCATCTTGAGGTAAACCCTGTACCTGCACGGCATCGGCATCCATTATACCTTTATACTTAAGATTGTTTATATAAGGTGTTGTACTTGAGATATTCGTTTTAGGATCTATTCTTAAACCAGCCAAGCGCATCTCTCTCTCCGACAAGTCCAACAATGTTCGGTAAGTATTTCTATACTGCAACAGCATTTTTGTATTCTTACTGTCTATTCTTATTTGCGGAGCCCGTTCGAAATCCGCTAATTCGAGAATTTCGTTAGGTGGAGTCTGATACACTAAGTCTTCCTGACAGAAAACAGGAGTAATTATACTCAAGATAAACAACAGAGTTAAAATTCTTTTCATAATCAGTTTTTTATTTCAGCCATAAAAATAAGTATTTTATATTATATCACACGCCTTTTGTTAAAAAAACAAAAGGCTGTGAAAATATCCACAGCCTTCTTTTTTAATATAATAAGTAAAACTTATTTCTTTATTCCATTTCTTTTCAGTAGTGCATCTACTGTAGGCTCCTGTCCTCTAAATTTGATATAAAGACTCATCGGCTCCTCAGTGTTTCCTTTTTCCAGAATATTTTTACGGAACGATTCTGCTGTCTCTTTGTTGAAAATACCAGTCTCTTTGAACAGGGCGAATGCATCGGCATCGAGCACCTCAGCCCATTTATATCCATAATATCCGGCAGCATAACCTCCCGAAAATATGTGCCCGAAAGATGTAGACATAGCTGAGCCTTCGATAACCGGAAGCATGGCTGTTTTGTCCATAGCCTTACGTTCGAAAGAGATGACATCTCCATTATATGCTTCGGTCAGGCTATGCCATGCCATATCCAGATAACCGAAAGAAAGTTGACGATAGCATAAATATCCGGCGTTATAGTTAGCTGCATCTACAAGTTTATGAACCAGTCCGGCAGGAATTTTCTCTCCTGTCTTGTAATGAACGGCAAATTTATCCAGATATTCTTTTTCAGTGAGCCAGTTTTCCATTATCTGAGAAGGAAGTTCTACAAAATCATGCAATACGTTCGTTCCCGACAAAGACTCGTATGTACATTTAGTAAGCATACCATGAAGGGCATGACCAAACTCGTGCAAGAAGGTCTCCACTTCATCGAATGTAAGTAAAGCCGGCTCTGTATCCGTAGGGCGTGTAAAATTCATCACTATTACAATATGAGGACGAGAATCTTTACCCTTTTCTATGTACTGCCCTTTAAACTCGCTCATCCATGCACCCTGACGTTTTCCTTCGCGTGGATGAAAGTCTGTATACAGTACAGCCAGGAAATTTCCTTTTTCGTCTAAAACATCGAAAGCTTCTACTTCGGGATGATAAACCGATATTTTAGTATTTTTCTTAAATGTAATGCCATACAGATCTGTAGCAAGACCAAATACACCTTTCTTTACATTTTCCAGTTCGAAATATGGACGTACCATTTCATCGCTCACACTGTATTTAGCATCTTTTAGTTTTTCTGAATAATAAGACCAGTCCCAAGGCATAAGATCAATATCTTTCTTTTCCATGCCAACAGCAAATCCCTCTACCATTTTCACATCCTGACGGGCAGCAATGGCATAAGCATCGAACAAGTTGTCGAGAAGACTATAAACATGCTCTTTATCTTTAGCCATTTTGTTACGCAACACATATGTTGCATAATCTTTATACCCCAGCAGATTCGCTATTTCCATACGGGTTTTAGCTATTTGCCTTACGTTTTCCTGATTATCGAATTCACCTCCAGCAGCACATTGTGTTGTATAGGCTCTATATAATTTTTCACGCAAATCGCGATTTGACGAATATTTCATGAAAGCAATATAGCTTGGAGCCGAAAGGTCGAACAACCAACCTTCTTTATCTTTCGATTTAGCCTTAGCCGCTGCTGCATCTTTAGCCATTTGAGGCAATCCTTCAATATCTGATTCGTTTGTCAGCAACATCTCAAATTTATTGTTTTCTTTCAAAGCATTCTGACCAAAAGCAAGAGTAAGTTGGCTTAACTTAGCCGACAAGTCTTTGTAAGTGTCTCTGTCTTTTCCAACCAAAGTAGCTCCGCTGTTTTCAAAACCCTGATAAGTTTTTTCTACTAAACGGATTTGTTCAGGACTAAGACCCGATTCGAATCTTTTATCATATACAGCTTTCACTTTCTGAAAAAGCCCTTCATTTAATGTTATTTCATTAGAATGAGCCGACAATTTTGGTTGCACTCTGCGTGCAATATCCAGCATTTCATCGTTACTCTCCGAGCTCAATAAATTGAAGAACACAGAAGTAACTCTCGATAGTAATTTTCCCGATTCTTCGAGAGGCACAATAGTGTTCTCGAAGGTAGGTACAGAACGAACTACCACTATACCATTTACTTCTTTTTGGTGTTCCTTTATACCTTTATCGATCGCCGGTTCGTAATGTTCATTCTTTATCTTGTCGAAAGGCGGAGTTCCGTAAGGCGTTTTATACTCCGAAAAGAACGGGTTCTGAGCTGTAATTGTAGTCATCGTAATTATTGATAATAAAATAGGGAGAAATACTTTTCTCATATTTATTGCATTATTAAGTGAAAAAATCTATTAATATATTCGTTTTCGATTATTTCAGTTTATTTCTTCGACCAAAAGGAAAGCATACAATTTTATCCTGCTGCAATCTACATTACTTACTGTTTTTAGCTGTATTTCCCTCTGTTTATTTATATAGAAGAAGCCAAAGTTATAAAAACTAATTCAAAAACTTTATCTTTGCCCATCAATAAAAGATATGTGAATATTAAAGAGCTTGCAAATATTTACACAGCACAATATACTTTTTTTCTTTTTTTTTCGTTATTTATTAACTTTGGTAATTAGAATACAATTATGATTGATTATATAAAAGGAGAAATCACAGAGTTGACTCCTACGTCTACAACAATAGAGGCATATGGCATAGGCTATTTTATAAATATATCTTTAAACACTTACAGCAACCTGTCGGGTAAAAAGAACACACAATTATTTGTATACGAGGCAATACGCGAAGACGCTCATGTATTGTTCGGTTTTTCCGATAAGCAAGAACGTGAAATGTTTTTACTTCTTATCAGTGTATCAGGTATTGGAGCCGGAACCGCCCGCATGATGTTATCATCACTAAATACGACAGAGTTAGCCAATGTGATAGCCTCAGGAAATGTCGATATGCTAAAAACAGTGAAAGGTATCGGGATGAAAACCGCACAACGTGTAATTGTAGATCTGAAAGATAAAATTAAAGTAAGCAATATAGAGCACATAGACACACTCGCTGCTTCTAGTCCGTCGGCAGAAGAAGCTGTAGCTGCTTTGGTTATGTTAGGATTTCCTCAACAGGCCTCTCAAAAAGCTGTGGGAAGAATTCTGAAAGACAAACCGGACAGCACAGTAGAGCAGATAATAAAATCGGCACTGAAGATATTATAATCGGACTTTTTTACAAGCACAATACAACTTTATTTCTGCTTTTCGTTTTAATAATAAAAATCAAATAATAAACATCGTACACTGTTATAACATAATACAAAGTTGAAAAAATATATCAAATATTTATTCGCTTTAATGCTTCTTATCGGCTCAGCAAGTTTATTCTCCGAAATATCGGGAGAATCAGGCTATTTTTTTGTCGATACGGAACAAATATCACCCGATCTAAACACAAACGACACTACCCCACGCTTTCCTGTAAAAAAGACACAAATAAACACTTACAAAGATTTAGAGGCTAATCCTCCTGCCGACCTTAAAAATCCGTCGAACGTGAAAACGACAGTGGAATATGATCCTAATACTAAATTGTATATATTCAGAACAAAGGTGGGCGATGAGGAAATATCCACTCCTTTTTCCCTTACATCCGAACAGTATATGGACTATACTCTCAGACAATCTATGGCTAATTATTTTAAGACCAAGAATTCTGAAAATTACGATAAAAAAGAGGAAAAAGAAGAGTTTTCTCTTAAAGATATTAAACTGAATATAGGGCCTGCCGAGAAACTATTTGGCCCCGGAGGAGTGAAAGTAAATACACAAGGTTATGTAGAAGCCAGAATGGGTATAAAACACTCTAGCTCGGAAAATCCTACACTATCGGAACGTAACAGAAGTAAAACAGCTTTTGAGTTCAACGAAGATATACAGATGAATGTAACTGCTTCGGTCGGAGATAAAATAAACTTCGGGATGAACTACGACACAAAAGCACTGTTCGACTTCGACTCTAAAAAACTAAAATTGGCCTATGAAGGCAAAGAGGACGAAATAATAAAACGGATAGAGGCAGGAAATGTAAGTATGTCTACTACCAACTCTCTCATCAATGGAGGAACTGCCCTATTTGGTATCAATGCAGAATTACAATTCGGGAAGTTGAGAATAAATACTGTTGTGTCACAACAGGAATCTCAATCGCAATCCACAAACTCGAAAGGTGGTATACAAACATTAGAGTATGAAATAAAAGCCGACCAATACGACGAAAACAGGCATTTCTTTTTAGGGCATTATTTCAGAGACAACTACGACAAGGCTATGAGCAAGTTGCCGTATATACAATCACCTGTGAACATTACCCGTATTGAGGTATGGATTACCAATAAGAGAATGAACGACTATACTCAGGCACGGAATATACTCGCCTTCTCCGAAATAGCTGAATATAAGATAAAAAGCATACCACCTCTGTGGTCACCAAACGGAGCTATACAAACTCCCTATAATAATGCTAACAACTTATATTCTACAATTACAGGCTCTTACTCTGCTGCAAGAGATATTTCTCAGGTAACGTCGTTGTTCAATGGATTTATAGAAGGAGGCAAAGATTACGAAAAAGTAGAAAGTGCACGCATGCTTAGCACGTCTGAATACACATTCAGTCCTCAACTGGGATATATTTCCCTGACTTCTGCATTGCAAGCAGACGAAGTACTGGCCGTAGCATACGAATACACGATGAATGGAAGCACGTATCAGGTAGGAGAGTTTTCGACCGATATAGTAGACAAATATGATGCCTCGAATCCCAAATCAGGTGCATTGCTCGTAAAACTTCTAAAGCCTGTTTCGCTCACCCCTCATTCTTATACATGGAATCTAATGATGAAAAACGTGTATAAGATAAGCGACAACGCCATACAGAAAGATCGTTTCAGGCTCAATATCTCTTATCAGTCCGATACGCTGGGTACATACCTGAACTACATACCCGAAGGTAGTATCAAAAATGAACTTCTATTACGGGTAATGAATCTGGACAGACTGGATTCGCGAAACAATGAAGTATCGGACAAAAACGGATCGAAAGGAGATGGAATATTCGACTTTGTAGAAGACTATACAGTTAAGGCTCAGAACGGGCGTATATTCTTCCCTGTAGTGGAGCCATTCGGATCGCATCTAAGAAAAAAGATAGGTAATACAGCTATTGCTGACAAATATGTGTATCAGGAACTATATGATTCTACTCTTACTGTTGCCAGACAGATAGCAGAAAAAAATAAATTTAAGATATTCGGCTCATATCGGGGTTCGGGAACTAACAATGCCGAAATAGACCTGAATGCAACCAATATACCTCAAGGATCGGTAAGGCTTACAGCCGGAGGAGCAGCTTTGGTGGAAGGTGTTGACTATATAGTCGACTATATATCGGGAAAAGTAACCATTATCAATCAGAATTTGCTAGACTCCGATGTCCCTATTCAGGTCACGAATGAGGGATTTTCTACAGGTATGCAACGAAAAACTCTCTTAGGACTAAACCTAAGTTACGATATTTCCAAAAATTTCAATATCGGCGGTACCATAATGCATTATTATGAGAAACCTCTGACCATGAAAACTGAAATAGGTAATGAATCAGTAAAAAATACGCTTTGGGGACTCAATACATCATTCAAGACCGAATCTATGTGGCTCACAAATCTGGTAGACAAACTCCCTTTTGTAGAAGCTACGCAACCTTCTCAAATTAGTTTCAATGCAGAGTTTGCTCAGATGATTCCGGGACACTACGAAAATAAAGAAACCGGAGGACATTCATATCTGGACGATTTCGAATCGTCACAATCGAGAATAGACATCAAAAGCCCTTACGCATGGACTTTGGCCTCTACCCCATTAGATAAAACATCTGCCACCCCTTTGTTTCCCGAAGCTGTATATAATAACGACGTCAGATATGGTATGCGAAGAGCAAGGCTTGCTTGGTTTATGATAGACGGACTGTTTACACGACAAGGCTCTTCCTTGACTCCCGAACATATAAAAAATGATAAAGACCAGCTATCAAATCATTTCGTTCGAGAGATATTGATGAGTGAGATATACCCTAACAGAGATGTCGCATATAACGAGGCTGCAACAATACCGGCTCTCAACCTTTCTTTTTACCCTACCGAAAGAGGTCCTTATAATCTCGATGCCAAAGATATAGACACAGACGGGAGTCTATTAAAACCTGAAACCCGCTGGGGAGGAATTACCCGAAAAATGGATGTACGCGATTTTGAAGCATCTAATGTAGAATATATCGAATTCTGGTTGATGGATCCTTTCGTTTACAACGACAGAACCGCCACGCCAAACGAAGGAGGTGATCTATATATAAACCTCGGAGAAATATCGGAAGATGTTCTTAAAGATGGTAAAAAGTTTTTTGAAAACGGACTTCCTGTAAATGATGATATCAATGCAGTAGACACTACAGCATGGGGAAAAGTGCCTAGACGACAATCGACAGTATATGCTTTCGACGATAATTTGGGCCCCGAAGCCCGTATAAAACAAGATGTGGGGCTAAACGGACTTAGCACAGCAGAAGAGTTTGATTTTCCGGCATATAAAAATTATCTGGAGAGCTACAAAACCAAGCTCTCGACAACAGCTATGGAGGATTTACGAAACAATAAATTCTCTCCATTAAATGACCCTGCCGGAGATAACTATCACTTCTATAGAGGCTCAGATTTCGACAGAGAGCAAGTAGGTGTACTCGACCGTTACAAATATTACAATAATACAGAAGGAAACTCTCAGGCAACAGATCAGTCGGGAGAAAGCTACTCTACTGCTGCCCGTACAGTACCCGATGTAGAAGACATAGATCAGGACAATACGCTCAACGAAACAGAAGCATATTTTCAGTATAAAATAGAACTCAAGCCTAATAAGATGAATGTAGGAGCGAACAATTACATCGTTGACAGCCGTAAGGTAAGAGTATCCCTGCGCAATGGCAAAGAAGAGGAAGTAACATGGTATCAGTTTAAGATTCCGGTTCGTCAAGGACAGAGGATAGGTAATATACAAGACTTTAAGAGCATACGGTTTATGCGTATGTTCCTTACCGACTTTTCGCAAAATACATTTCTGAGGTTCGGTACGTTACAACTTGTACGTGGCGACTGGCGTGCCTATGAGCAAACTCTGAACAAAGAAAACAAACCATCGGGTAGCGGAATTATAGATATAGCAACAGTAAACATTGAAGAAAATTCGGATCGTAAACCTGTCAATTATGTAGTGCCTCCGGGTGTTAGCCGCTCTATAGACCCTAATCAGGCCCAAATGATAAAAGAAAACGAGCAGGCTTTGTCTATGCGAATCACTGACCTCGACTCAGAAGACGCCCGTGCCATTTATAAGAATACATATTATGACCTAAGACGCTACAAACGTATTCAAATGTTTGTACATGCCGAAAAGCTAATTAACAAAGAAGATCTTGCCAAAGGAGATCTTACTGTATTTATGAGGTTGGGTTCTGACTACAAGAACAACTATTACGAATACGAAATTCCGTTAACTGTAACACCCGAAGGAGTATATAGCAACAATAGCAGCAACGACAGAAATACAGTGTGGCCTGCAAGCAATATGTTCGACTTCCCGCTAGACCTATTGAAAGATGTAAAACTAAGCCGCAACAGGGAAAAGAGAAAAGCAGGATCGACAGTGACTTATACTACTTTATATCATGAATATGATCCTGAAAAAAAAGCAAACAAGGTAAGCGTTATAGGTAATCCGTCTCTGTCGGAAGTAAATGTGATAATGATAGGTGTAAGAAACAACAGCAGACTGACTAAGTCGGGTGAAATATGGATCAACGAGCTACGCCTTACCGACTTTGACGAAGAAGGCGGATGGGCTGCTCAAGGTAACCTAAACATAGCATTATCCGATCTGGGTACGATCAATATATCGGGACGAAAAGAAACTGTAGGGTTTGGTGCTTTAGATCAAAGCCTGATGGAAAGGCGTTCCGACGATTATTACACATACAACGTTGCAGCAAGTGTAGAACTGGGTAAATTCTTTCCCGAAAAAGCTAAGGTTAGTTTACCTCTCTACTATTCGTATTCGAACCAGACGACAACTCCAAAGTATGATCCATTCGATCAGGATGTAACATTGAAAGAGTCCATTAATCTGGTAGAAACTAAAGTAGAAAAAGATTCTATAAAAAGCCTGGCTCAGGATAAGACAACAACAAGAAGTATCAGCCTCAACAATGTAAAAGTAAATATACAAAGCAAAACCCCTATGCCTTACGACCCTGCAAATTTCAGTCTGGGATATTCGTATAGCCATAGTGAAACAAAAAATCCAACCACTGTATATGACTTGACCAAGAACTATAAGGCTACATTCAACTACTCGTATGCACCTCTGGTAAAAACATGGGAGCCATTTAAGAAAACCAAGAGCAAGTCGGGAGCAGCCAAATTTGCAAAATCTATCGGGTTCAACTACATACCAAGTAGTATAGACTTCAATTCTGTAATCACCCGCTACTATACCGAAACAGCATTGCGAGATATTGAGAATTACTCTTTGGGCGGAGCTAACGAAAATAAACAATTCCTGTCGTGGAGCCAGTCATTCCTGTGGGATAGAGATTTCAATATAAGTTGGGATCTCACACGCAACCTCAAATTCTCTTTTCAATCGGGTACAAGAGCCGAAATAGAAGAACCTTATTTGCAGGTGAACAAAGAACTCAACAGAGGCGACTATGAAATATGGAAGGATGAAGTAATAAGAAGCCTCAAAAGCCTTGGAGATCCACTATCTTACAGACAAATAGCGAAGGTTACATACCAATTACCATTCCGCAATATTCCTGCTCTGGAGTGGATAAACTCCAATGCCGGATATACAAGCGGATATCAATGGGAGCGCGGAGCAAAAATAGACAGTGTAGAAATAGGTAACAGTATCAACAACAATATAACGTTAGAGTTAAACAACAGATTTAACTTAACAAACCTGTACAATAAATCTTCGTTCCTTAAACGTGTAAACGACCGATTTGACGGGCGAAAAAGAACTCAATCGCCAAGCCAGAGAGAAAGGCAGAAACAACAGCCTCAACGACGACGCTTTACTCAACAAGTTATGTTGACTAAAGAAGGAAAAATCACAATCAGCCATAAGCTAAATACAAAAAACATAGAAGTACTGGCCAAAAAGGATGGAAAAACATATCCTATCAAATTTAAGAAGGTAGACGAGAATTCTATTCTTATCACAAACAAAGATTCTGCCAATATACAATTGAGCATAGAAGGAAAATATAAAGAGACCGGTTCATCCAAGGTTTTTCAGGAAATTGCAGAATATTCGGCAAGAGCCCTTATGTCTATTCGTACTGTCAGTTTCAATTATTCGAGACGAGACGAAACATATATATCAGGATTCAAACCGGGTACAGGAGATGCTTTCGGACAAAAAGGTTCTGATTACGGAATGGTTCCGGGACTTGGTTTTGCTTTTGGATTAGATGGAGGTGAAGATTTCATAAACAAATCATTGGATAGAGATTGGTTAGTGATGAACGAAATGAACATCACTCCGGCAATATTCAGCAGTGCCGAAAAATTTGAATTCAGAGCACAGATAGAACCGTTTAAGAATCTGAAAATAGAACTGAATGCCAACCACGAAAATAATAAACGCACCGAAGTACAATACATGTTTGACGGAGCACCAAAATCTCTTGGCGGTAATTTTTCTATGACAACGATTGCCTTATCCACAGCACTGAAAGGCAGTAATGCCAGAAAAAATTATCAATCAGATGCTTTTGATAAGTTTTTAAAGAACCGCTATATCGTCAAAGACAGACTCGAAGCTAAATATGCAGATACGCATTACCCTGGCGGAGGCTTTATCGGAGAAAACACCCCGGGATTATCAGATAAGCAATACGACAGAGCAAACGGAGAAGTAGATCTGAACTCTGCCGATGTGCTTATTCCTGCCTTTATATCAGCCTATACAGGAAAAAGTGCAAATAAAGTAACCCTATCGGCATTTCCGTCTCTACTATCCATATTACCAAACTGGACAATAGCCTATGACGGACTGGCTACTATACCGTTCATTAAAGAAAAGTTCAAATCTATTCGTCTCAATCACGCATACACTTGCTTTTATCAGGTAAGTAATTACAATTCTTTTTCTAACTGGATGGAAGCCGGAGATGATCTTGGTTTTATACGAGACGTACTAAGCGGAAACCCTGTACCATCATCACCTTACAATATCAGCTCGGTGGGTATAGCAGAAGTATTCAACCCCCTATTCGGAGCAGAAGGTACTCTGAATAACAATATGTCGGTAAATGCCAGATACAATAACGCCCGTACACTAAGTCTGAATATGACATCTTATCAGATAATAGAATCTATACAGAAAGAACTGGTGGTAGGATTCGGCTATCGAATCAATGAATTTAACCGTTTGATAGGACTAAATCAACGCAGTGCAAAGCAATTCAACAACGACCTGAATATAAAAGCAGATTTGTCTCACAAAACAACTGAGTCATTGCTTCGCAAGATACAGGAGAACTTCACTCAGGCAACGAATGGAGTTACTATCGTTACGCTAAAAATATCGGCAGATTATACCATGAGCCGTTCCCTTACATTACGGGCATTTTATGACAGAATACTAAACAAACCATTAATATCCACTTCAGCATATCCGACTACCAACAGTAATTTCGGCATAAGTTTGAAGTTCACATTGATTCAATAAAGGATATTGATTCGTTTGAATAAAAAAATATTACTTTAAGTTTATTTTTTCAAATGTTAAACAATATCTTTGTCTTATTTGTTAAATAGGAAATTACAAATGAAGATAATATTACATTTTAATTTGCAATGGATACTAAAAGCTAGAGTAGAGGGCTGGAAATGAAAAAATCAACAATATGGATACTTGCCGCAATTATGGCATTTGCATTCTTTGGCCTATTGTACTTACAAATAACATACCTCCGAGAATCGATAAGATTGAGGAGCGATCAATTTGATGGAGCTATAAATAGGAGTTTATATCAGGTTTCGAGAAATCTGGAATTAGACCAGACTAAAAAATATCTGAACGAAGCCTTTATAGAAACACAGAAGAAGCAAACTGCGGCATATAATAGATCTTTAACATTAAGGAACCAATTGCAGGAAGAGACTGTAACCCAGCAACAGAGATTTAAAGTAATTGCTCCTGATGGGTCTGAGTTCAATGCAGAATACAGTACATCAAGTACTGTACAATCGAGGCCTAAAAGCCAGGTGTTTCAACCCCCTAGCAAGAGTGGAACGAATGCGATATCGAAAACAATATTCGATATGCAAGACGAACAGAAAAAGAGATTCTTGTATGAGAGCGAGATAATGAATGAAGTAGCCAATAGGATAATAAATACAGCAAGTAATTTACCTATTGAAGAAAGAGTAAACCTTAAAGGGCTTGAATCAAGCATCAGAAACGAAATAAAATCGAATGGCATAGAGTTGCCGTTTCAGTACGAAGTAGTAGACAGGAATGACAAGCCGATATATCAACAACCTTTGTTCTCGGTAAAAAACAAAAGGGATTATTACCCTCAACCTTTGTTTCCGAACGATCCACCAGACAAAGTTGCATATCTGAAAGTTTATTTTCCGGACAAAGACAGTTATCTGTTTAGTGAAGTATCTTTCCTATATCCGGCTATTCTATTCACTTTTATACTATTAGTTACATTCATAATAATGATATATATAACGTTCCGACAAAAACGTTTATCAGAAATGAAGAGTGATTTTATGAATAATATGACCCATGAGTTAAAAACACCGGTATCTACAATATCGCTGGCAGCACAGATGCTTAAAGACGGATCTATAAGCAAATCGCCGGAGGTTTTCAAACACATTTCGGGTGTAATAAATGATGAAACAGAGCGCTTAAGCTTTCAGGTAGAAAAAGTTCTGCAAATGTCTCTTTTCGAAAAACAAAGAGCTACATTAAAGCTGAAAGAACTGGATGCCAACGATATAGTGGTTACTGTAGCCAATACATTTCAATTGAAGGTGGAAAAATTCGGAGGTAATCTCGATATAGATCTTGAAGCTACAGAATCAGCTATAAATGCAGATAAAATGCATTTTACGAACGTATTGTTCAACTTGTTAGACAATGCTGTAAAATACAGAAGAGAAGATATTCCATTAGAATTGATGATTCGTACATGGAACAACAATAATAAACTATATATATCGGTAGAAGATAACGGTATAGGTATAAAAAAAGAATATGTGAAGAAAATCTTCGAACGCTTCTATCGCGTATCTACAGGAAACAGGCACGATGTAAAAGGATTCGGACTTGGTCTGGCTTACGTGAGAAAAATTGTAGAAGATCATAAAGGAACGATAAAGGCCGAAAGTGAACTGGGGAAAGGCACCAAATTTATTATTTGCTTGCCTGTTATGAAAAATAGTAATGAATAAGTAATATTGTAAATAAGTAAATAAGTTATGGAAGAAAAGTTAAAATTATTTTTATGCGAAGATGACGAAAATCTTGGTATGCTACTAAGAGAATATCTTCAGGCAAAGGGTTATGACACTGACCTCTACATAGACGGCGAAGTCGGCTATAAAGGTTTTGTTAAAGAAAAATATGACCTTTGTATATTAGATGTAATGATGCCAAAGAAAGACGGTATCACGCTGGTTAAAGAAATCAGGGCGATAAACACTGAGATACCTATCATATTCTTAACAGCTAAGAATATGAAAGACGATATCCTGGAAGGTTTTAAGGCCGGAGCTGACGACTACATCACTAAACCATTCAGCATGGAAGAACTGGTACTTCGTATCGAAGCTATATTCCGCCGTGTGAAAGGTAAAAGAGCTAAAGAACAGCAAGTATATCAATTTGGTGATATGAGCTTCGATACTCAAAAACAAATCTTGACTATCAAAGGAGAAAGCACTAAATTAACCACCAAAGAAGCAGAGTTGCTAGCTCTATTGTGTGCTCATGCAAATGATATTCTGGAAAGAAATCATGCACTGAAACAAATATGGGTAGATGATAACTACTTCAATGCAAGAAGCATGGACGTATATATCACGAAACTACGTAAGTTGCTTAAACCAGATCCAAGTATAGAAATTATCAACATACATGGTAAAGGTTACAAACTTATTGCGCCTGTAAACGAAGAAGCAGAAGGAGCAGAATAAAAACAACTTCCTATAAAAGTAAAAGGCCGGTGAATATTCCTTCATCGGCTTTTTTTAAATAGGGAACCAATAATATATCAACACCTTCTGCTTACAAAAAAGTAAAGCATATTTTCCCTAAATAAAATAATGCTACAAAATCTCTTATTTTTCACTATTTTTGTATGCTAATAATATAATATCCTCAATGAAACAATATCACGATTTATTAAAAAGGGTTTTAGAAGAAGGTACTGCTAAAAGTGATCGTACAGGCACAGGGACAATCAGCGTATTTGGGCATCAAAGCAGATACAATCTGACAGAAGGTTTTCCTGTACTGACCACTAAAAAACTACATCTAAAATCTATTATATATGAACTACTCTGGTTCCTCGCCGGAGACACAAATGTGAAATACCTGCAAGAACATGGCGTACGGATATGGAACGAATGGGCTGATGAAAATGGAGATTTGGGACATATATATGGCTACCAGTGGAGATCATGGCCTGATTATAACGGAGGGCATATAGATCAGATTACAGAAGTGGTGAATACTATAAAAAACAATCCGGATTCGCGCCGTATGATTGTTAATGCGTGGAATGTGGCAGATCTTCCTAATATGAATCTACCTCCATGTCATGCATTTTTTCAGTTCTATGTGGCAGATGGCAAATTAAGTCTTCAGCTCTATCAGCGTAGTGCCGATATATTTCTCGGTGTACCGTTCAATATCGCATCTTATGCCCTACTACTCAAAATGATGGCACAAGTAACCGGACTAGAGGCCGGAGACTTTGTACACACATTGGGAGATGCACATATCTATACAAATCATCTGGAACAGGTAAAATTGCAACTAAGCAGAGAACTTCGTCCATTGCCCGAGTTGAAAATCAATCCGGATGTAAAAAGTATTTTCGATTTCAAATACGAAGATTTCGAACTGACAGGCTACGATCCACATCCACATATCAAAGGAGAAGTGGCAGTGTAATCTGAGAAAAAACGAATTTTCTATCAATAAATTATAGAAACCAATATATGCTTGCAACATTACTCGCGTGGATAGTCTTAGCATTTGCCCTCTTCACATTCGGAGAAATGTTGCTTGCTCTATATAACAAGTTATGCCATAGGGAAGAACAGTACAATCCTATCGACAAAGTATTGTTAGGCCTATGTGCTCTTATTATACCTCTATCTCTGTGGTCGCTTTGGCTACCTTCCAACCAGCTCTTTCTAGCCATAGTTCTCTTTATTTGTATTTGTTACTGGACTATCAACGTAAAAAGAGCCGGCAAGATATTCTCTAAAATAAGAAATACGTCGATAAAAGATGTGCCTTTATTCGAGATCGTAATTTGGACTGCTTTTACCCTCTCCTCTTTATTCTTCTTCAGCTGGATTCAGGATATCTACGATTCGGCTTTCTATCACATGCAAAACATAAGATGGAACGAAGAATTTGCAGTTGTTCCGGGCTTGGCCAACTTGGACGATAAATTGGGCTTCAACTCCAACTACCTCCTGTTGAGTGCTGTATTTTCATTTAGGTTTATATTAGGAGAAGCTCTTTTTCCTCTTCATTCGCTCATTATAACCCTTTGCGGCGGATGGATCTTGTACGAACTGTTCAAGTCTAAATACGAAATAAAGCGCATCTTAATATTTGCATCCTTTCTTTTACTATATTGGGTATCTGTTTATTTCCTACAAAACACATCTACCGATATATTACCAAATTTCGTTGTATTCTACATCTTTGCCCGAATATTATTATATCCCCATTTACTAAAAAACAACATATTGATCGGAATCATATTACCTGTATTCTTGGTAACCTGTAAACTTTCCTTTCTACCCATCTGCTTTATCAGTCTATATCTCATATATACTTTAATAAAGAAGAAGGAATATAAGCCTGTTATTAGTGCTCTCATAATTTGTCTTCTTATTTTTATTCCTTGGTTGATACGAAACGTTATAGTTTCGGGTTATCTTATCTACCCTTTATATCAGGTTGATTTGTTCGACTTCGACTGGAAAGTTCCTGTCGATATTGCAATAAGACAAAAGGATTATATAAGCTCGGTAGGATATTATTTTCTGCGAATAGCACTCAAATACCCCGGCGAAAGCATAAGAGACACATGGACTATAAATATACTTACAGATATTATTTACATATTGGCCTTTGCTTCAATCATTACCACGGCTTATTATATCGTAAAAAACAAAAAGGACTCCAGCAACATCCCTCTAAATCTCCTTTTTTGCTCATCCGTAGCTGCTCTGGCAATTTGGTTCTTCGGAGGTCCCGATATAAGGTTCGTCTCGGGAATATTATGTTCTGTCATACTGATAGGAAGTACAATACTTCTGCGTGGCAAAGAGAGACAGTTTAGGCTCTTAGGGAAATTATCCATTTGTCTATTTATTATTGGCATCGTTTTATGGACAGGTTCTCGCTACACCTACTTTGCGCCTCAAGTCGTTAATAAAAATATATACCCGCTTAGTCAACAAATGATAAGACCCTTCACTATAAAAGATCAGGCGGTAGCCAAAGGAATAGATATGCCCGGTGGATTTTGGAAACAACCAATAAACAATGGATTATCAATAAGTGTGAGCTACGGACTGCCATATGATATTTTTTTGCCGGCAACCGTAGACTATCATTATGCCAAATTTCTCCCTCTAAACTGTATAGAGGCTAGAGGCAATACCATACAAGAAGGATATAGAGCGAAATCCGGGTGCTAATCTCATATCAACAATTAAGCATTATTGATTAATATCTGACTAGGTTCTTTATTTTATGTATAATTTCATAAGTTTGTGAACTTAATCTAATTATTTTATTCTGTACTTAAAATATTAAGCAAAAAAATAACATTATGTATAGTGAATCTATTCTATTGAATGGTAGTTTAATATTTTACATTCTTACCTAAAATATGATATCTATATTATTATCTTGGATCATAATTACATTTACCTTGTATACAACAGGAAGAGTATTCATTAACTTATATAATAGAATAACAGCCCAAACTGAAACATATGGTTTTATCGATCAGATAATTGTGGGAATGACAGCTATCATTATCCCCCTATCTATCTGGTCGCTATTTCTACCATCAAATCATATTTTCCTATTTATTATTTTTTCTCTCTGTTGCTGCTATTACCTAGTCGAAGTATTCAAAAAAAAATCTTTTCCCCCTCTCAAAAGATTCTTATACAACTTTACATCAAAGGAGATAATAATATATCTGATCATTTCTGTAGTTTTCATTACATATTGTCTTTGGCAACCAGATGTTTACGACTCACTACACTACCACTATCAAAACATACGCTGGAACGAAGAATTCGCCATTGTGCCCGGACTTGCAAACATAGAAGATCGTTTTGGCTTTAATTCCAACATCTTACTACTGCAATCAATCTATACTTTACGATTTTTATTCAACAAAGACATATATACCCTTAACCAGTTATTTGTTTTATTAATTTTCATATGGCTTATCCGTCAATGGATTCGTTCCAGATACCGAATGATGGAAACCTTATTCTTATCGGGATTTATGATATCTTCTCTCCTATCTATTATTTTCATAAATAATACTTCTACCGACATTTTACCCAATACAATAATCTATTATTTAATATCCCGCTTTTGTATATTCGGATTCGATTGGAAGAACTCAAAACTACTGCTCTTTACAACACCATTCCTTTTAATTACATTCAAACTATCATTCGCCATATTCGGGATAGTAAGCCTATGTATCTTTATTTATCTGATAAAAGAGAAAAAAATAAAAAGCACTCTATTTTTAAGTGTCACAAGTGCCATTATATTAATATGTTGGTTGATTAGAAATATCATTATTTCAGGCTATTTGGTTTACCCACTTTATCAAATAGATTTATTTGATGTAGATTGGAAGCTTCCTATAGATGCAGCCCAATCGCAACTAGAATATATAGAAATAGTAGGCAAGCAGTTTTTCAAAGTGCAAGCAATAGAACTTATGCAAACCTATCGCGACCCGCAACTTGTTGATTTTGGAATATTCATTTTATACTCTTCATTGTATATCACTACCCCCATAGCTATATATAAATACATAAAAAAGAGGAAAGAGATACCCGCTTCTTTCATTGTTGTCATTGCTTGTCTTGTGGCAACAGTCATATCCTGGTTCTTTAGTGGGCCCGATTTCCGCTTTGTACCATACATAATGGGAATAATATTGATCACAAACCTAACTATTATATTCAAAACTCAAAATCTATATTTAAATAATAAACTGGCATATATTATCCCCTCGACATTTTTAATCATTATAACAATATACACTATAACATATTACTCAAATTTAAAAAACAACCTAATCGAAAAAGAATTATATAAATCTTCATCTATAAATAATATTTTATGTACACCTTACACTATAATAGATTTTTATAAAGATTCTTATACAACAGACCAGGCTAAACCCAAGTATAGATTGAATGAAAATGTTGTATTTTACATAAGGGAAGATTCGTATGATTATGACAAATTCCCATTAGTTCCCGACCTCCATTATGGTAACTTTACATCATACTATTTATTCGAAGCTCGAGGCAACACATATCAAGATGGTTTTAAAGCAAAAGAAAACAAATAATAGCAAATAAGTTCGAAAACAACATGATTTTCATATACAGCTATAATTCAACCATTAAAGAAAAAACATTAGTATTTCTTTGTTAATTCGTTGATAATTTGTAATTTTGCGAGCCGATTATTACGAATAAAAGCGTAAAAAATTGACAAACAGACGATTATCGTTTATCATATCTTAGCTCGATAAGCGGATAAAAGTTGTGTGAGTCAAAAAAAGTCATTAACCAAATTAATTTTTAAGTAAGTGGATACTTTAAGTTATAAGACCATTTCTGCGAACAGTGCAACCGTGAATAAAGAATGGGTTGTAATTGACGCAACAGGCCAAACACTTGGACGCATGGCATCCAAAGTGGCAAAACTTCTGAGAGGGAAGTATAAACCAAATTACACTCCGCATGTAGACTGTGGCGACAATGTAATCATCATCAATGCTGATAAAGTTGTTCTTACAGGAAACAAATGGAACGATCGTGTATACCTAAGATATACAGGTTATCCCGGAGGTCAGAGAGAAGCAACTCCAGCCGTATTGATGGAAAAAGGAGCTGACCGTCTTGTACTAAAGGTAGTAAAAGGAATGTTGCCTAAGAATCGTCTTGGTGCAGCTATACTGAAAAACCTTCATGTATATGCAGGCAATGAGCACAAGCACGAAGCTCAACAACCAAAATCAATAGATATTAACTCTCTTAAATAATAATTAATGGAAGTAGTAAATGCAATAGGAAGACGTAAAGCTGCTATAGCTCGCGTATTCGTAAGCGAAGGAACCGGAAAGATAGTTATCAACAAAAGAGAACTAGACAATTACTTCCCTTCAACTATTCTTCAGTATGTTGTACAACAACCTCTAAACAAATTAGGTGTTGCTGAAAAATACGATATCAAGATCAATCTTAACGGTGGAGGCTACAAAGGACAGGCAGAAGCTGCTCGTCTTGGAATAGCACGTGCATTGGTTAAGATCAATCCGGAAGATAAGTCTGCTCTAAGAGCTGAAGGATTTATGACTCGCGACCCTCGTGTTGTAGAACGTAAAAAACCGGGACAACCAAAAGCAAGAAAAAGATTTCAATTCTCAAAACGTTAATTTGGATATTATTTTACCCAATTACGCTTTGTCGGCTTTTGCCGCTTAAAAGTTACAGATTGGTTAATATATGATGAGTCGGCCTCATCTCTTAAATTACGTTTAGTATCTAAATTGCCGGGACTTCAAAAATGAGCTACCCGACAATTCGCTAACAGAAAAAGAAAGTAAACGAAACAAAAAACAAAAATGGCAAAATTAGAATTCGACCAATTATTAGATGCTGGTGTACACTTCGGTCACTTGAAGAGAAAGTGGAATCCGGCTATGGCTCCTTACATCTTTATGGAGCGCAATGGTATCCACATCATTGACCTATATAAAACAATAGCTAAGACTGAAGAAGCTGCTGCTGCACTTAAGCAAATAGCTAAATCAGGAAAAAAAGTATTATTCGTTGCAACTAAGAAACAAGCAAAACAAGTCGTTGCAGACTTGGCTCTTTCTGTAAATATGCCTTACGTTGTAGAACGTTGGCCAGGTGGTATGTTGACAAACTTCCCTACAATCCGTAAGGCTGTAAAAAAAATGTCAACTATCGATAAAATGGTAAAAGACGGAACTTTCGATACTTTATCAAAAAGAGAAAGACTTCAGGTAACACGCCAACGTGCTAAACTTGAAAAAACTCTTGGTTCTATCCAAGACCTTACGCGTCTTCCATCTGCATTATTCGTTGTAGACGTAATGAAAGAACATATTGCTGTAAGAGAAGCATCTCGTCTGGGAATACCTGTATTTGCAATGGTAGATACAAACTCTAGCCCTGAAGATATCGACTTCGTAATCCCAGCAAATGATGATGCAGGAAAATCTATCGAACTTATTCTAGGAAGCCTTTGCGAATCTATCAAAGAAGGTTTGGAAGAAAGAAAGATAGAAAAAGCTGATGCAAACGCTGCTGAAGCACAGGATGGCGAAGAAGCTCCTAAAAGAGAACGTAAAGCTAGAGCAGGTGCTAAGAAAGCTGTAACAAAAGAAGATCAAGACGCGATTAACGCTGCTGTAGCAAGTAAGTTTGCGAAAGATAGCGAAGAATAAATAAAGTTTAAAGACTAAGAATTTGCCTTTAAGAGATTTTCTTAAAGACTAATTCTTGGTCTTTCTTTTTTGAAGAATATAATTATAAACCAAATAAAAAAGGAGAAAAACATGGCAATTTCTATGGCTGACATCCAACACCTTCGTAAAATGACAGGCGCAGGTATGATGGACTGTAAAAATGCTTTAAATGAAGCAGAAGGCGATTTTGATAAAGCAATTGAAATAATTCGTAAAAAAGGACAAGCTTTTGCTGCAAAACGTGAAGACCGTGATGCAACAGAAGGTTGTGTACTAGCAGCTACTAACGGAGATTTTGCTGCAATAGTAGCAGTAAACTGCGAAACAGACTTTGTAGCAATGAACGGAGATTTCGTAGGTATGACAAAATCTATTCTTGATGCTGCTATATCTAACAAACCTGCTGACTTGGATGCCCTAAAGGCTCTGAAAGTAGGAGATCGTTCTATTACAGAACTTGTAACAGACAGAATGGGTGTTACAGGTGAAAAGATGGAGTTGAATGTATACGAGCAAGTTACAGCACCTACTGTAGTAGCATACATTCACCCGGGAAACAAACTTGCTGCAATCGTAGGTTTCAGCAAACCTAACGTAGACGAACAAGTAGCTAAAGACATAGCAATGCAAATTGCTGCTATGAACCCTGTAGCTCTTGTACCTGAAGACGTTTCGGATGAAGTAAAACAGAGAGAACTTTCTCTGGCTAGAGAAAAAGCTATTGAAGCGGGTAAACCAGAAAACCTACTTGACAGAATAGCTGAAGGAGCTTTAACTAAATTCTACAAAGAATTTACTCTTCTTCAACAAGAGTTTGTGAAAAACCCAAAACAAACAATTGCTCAATATATCGCTTCACACGATAAAGAATTGACAGTTACTGCATTCAAACGTTTTACTTTAAACGCTGAATAATTCAGATATACATTGGAATATAAAAAAGGTGCGATTGTTATATAATCGCACCTTTTTTGCATTTAATATTTATGTATAATATCAATAACGTCTGATCGGGACATTGCCCCCGGATTTATGCCCAATTCTCCCTCTGGAACAGGCAAGTTCAACCTTCCGAAATATTCTTCCCAACCCTTAGTTATTTTTCCCGTATCGGGAGACTTGAAAGTCATAACATTCAAGGAAAAAACAGGTTTACCTTCGTTGGCTTTCAAGAGAATATGATAGATAAGTTCTGAACAATAATACTTATCATTATTCAATACATAGCCATAGTCATAATCTTTACCAACCAACAACAAACCCTCTTCTATAGCCTGTGGGATACAATGCTTGTATTCAGGCTTTAGCCTTCCAACCACAGATACAGGCAGACAAGCATCTGAGTCTTTGGGATACAAATAATCTTGCAAAGGTGTCACTTTCACTTTGGGGTGAGTAGCTTCTATAACATATACACTACCTTTGGCATCAATATAAACAATGCCAACATGAGTGAACTTATAATCTCCTATACCCGATGTCACAGCCTTTATCGTATTATCTGTCTTTACACTACATTCTTCCTGAAATATAAGATCTCCGTCTCGAAGTTCAAAAGGTCGATCCGACTTTACTCCCAGTAAAGAAATACAGATTAATAATAATACGTTCATCGTCTTTTTATTTTAGTGTATAACTAATACCTCCCATAAGCCAAAATCCGGGCTGAGGAATATCACCTCTGTCATAATAGTAGGTATCGTATAAATTATTAAAATTCAAATTGAATACAATGTCCTTATATTTATAATTCAACTTTAGATCAAGAGTGGAAAAAGCCGGAAAATGCTCTTTTATAGGATCTACACCTTTCCCTTGATACTTTTCATATATCCCCATTCGTTTCTGAAAACGGAAAAACCATCCGACAGACAAGCCTTTATATATATCATGATTAAACTTAACTGTAAATTTATCTCTAAGATAATTGAGAGAATACAAAGAGATCATTTCTCCCGTGTTGCTATTCTGATACATACGGGTATAGTCTAAGGCCAAAGAAGACTGCTCTCCCAAAACAGTAAGTAGACTTCCCAACTGGAAGTTAACACCCATTTCCAATCCTTTGCCATCTATTTTACTCATATTCCATGCTGTGTACTCTTTGTCTGTGGGATTAACCTTTACCCAGTCTATAACATCTCGCCCCCACTGCATAAAGCCAGTAAGGTAAGCATTAAACATCTCTGTCTTATATTTGATCCCCAATTCGACAGACTCAGATTTTTCGGGTTTAAGGTCGTTTCGTCCGACATGTGTAGGAGCTTTGTAAGTAAGATCTGTAAATGTGGGCATACGTGTAGATTTACTCCACGAGGACGATATATTCAAGTTGTCGATAGGCCTATAGGTCACACTTACCGAAGGGTAGAATTTATATTTACCATTCAATAGCGTATTATGATTCATTAAAGCCCCTGCCGACAAAACAACTTTTTCTAAATTTACAGTATGTTCCAAAGACACACTTGTATTGGTGCGATCATCGTATTTTATATATTTTCGATGGGGTTTACTCATTAATTGCCCCAGATTGGTACTCATTATATCTTCTCTTCGGAGCTCTCCGCCCAGAGAAGTAGTTCCCAATTTCGATTTATAAGAAAAAATCAGATTGGCTCCGTAAGTATCGTTACGGTGGAAATTACGTCCAAAGTCAGTATCTTTTACCAGATCGTACTGATCGTGATGCCTGCTCCAATATAGGATAGGTATTATTTTTAGCATTGAGCCAAATTCTCCTTTCAGCGAACTTACATAAGAGCTTGTGCGCTCATATTGATTAGGATATGCAGCTGAATAGAAGGTATTTGCTCCGTATTTTTTGTCATTATAACCTAATTGAAAATCTACTTTCGACCGATTTGGCAATTTAAGATGTGTCTGCCATAGCATATTATATATATCATAATCGCTATTGGCAATATAACCGGACGAAGAATTGTTACCTACCGAAAGACTATGTACAGCAATACCCGTCTGCGCAGTACCACGTACCTCTATACCTCGTAGTTTATGCATACCGGACTCAATACTTGCATAGACCTTATAGTCGGTATTCTTTTTAGTTATAATATTGATTCCTCCCGAGAAAGCACTCGAACCATAAATCAGAGCCGAAGGGCCATGAATGACCTCGATGCGTTCTATATCTGAAAGATTGATGGGAATGTCGAAACTGTAGTGTCCTGTTTGTGCGTTAGATAAGTTAACTCCATTGAGAAGTACTGCGTTTTGATCGAATGATCCGCCACGAATAGAAATATCGGCTTGTACACCGTGTCCGCCTCTTTGAATTACATCTATGTTAGCGGCGTAAACTAACAAATCCTGAATACTCTGTACCGGTGCTCGCTCAATTTGTTCTTTAGAGATTATGGTCACCGACTTTGCCACCTGATTGATAGGAATCTCTACCCTCGAAGCCGTGACCATGACCTCATCCAGCTCTTTTTCCATCACTTTTTGTTGCTGGTCGTTGTCCGTTTTCTTCTGAGCGTTGATAGTACCTGTTGGCAAAAACGCGATGGCGCAGCCTGTGACAACACCAATGGTTACAACCTTGTGCATGCTGTTGAATGCACTGTAGGCTTTTCTCGCAAACCGTTTAAAACGATAAGCCTTTTGTTCTTTAAAATGTCTTTGTTTCATTTTATTAAAAAAATTAAAATTATCGTCACAAAAGTAGGCATTATATACTGTCAGGCATGAAAAAAGCAATAAAAAAACATGAATCAAATAATGATTCATGCTTCTAATTTTTTAGTTTCTCTATTTTTCTATATATAAAGAAGTATTGTGAAATTCAATATTTATACTATTTATTTCCTAATGCAGAAATAATTTCGCTCCGTCTCAGCATTCTTACAGGAACCTGTACAGAATCTTTATTTCCGGCTTTATCCATACAGACAACGAATAAATCTATCGGCCTATCCGTGTCGATAAAAAAATTTGTCATAGTATTATTTATAGAGGCTCTCAATGTATCTTGAATCTGTATGAGGCGGTTTCGAAATACATATTTCTCTTTTTCTCCAAATATATTACGTCCCGGCCTCACAAATTCCATAATCGAATCTTTCACATTCGTTTTTGTACTCTTATACACTACCTTGCCCCTAACTGTAAATGTAGACAGAGCAACATCATCTGCAAAATGGGCTGATATATACAACCACTTGCCAACGGGTATAGTATCCGTTCTGCCAGCCTCCAGATACAAGCTATCGTTTAGCCGTATGGTCTTTCTAACACCGTCTTTTGTATAATATACAATTGTATCATTTATATTGAAATGAATATCAGACAATGTAGGCTTATTTTTATCATCTTCTTCCACTTTCGCACACGAAAAGTAAAGAAGAGGTAATAAAAATACCGATAGGATGAATAAACAAAAATATCTCATTTTATAAAAATTGAAACACACCACGAAAATAATATAAAAAAACGAATAAGCGGTACTATATTCAACGACATACAAGCCAATATTATTTAAAACTAGAAAATCAGATTTTGCTTAATTAACTCTATCCTTAAAAATAATTTCAAAAAACACTACATCCAATTAAAAATACTATCTTTGCCCCGCATTAAGTAAATCGTGATAATTACGACGTTGTTGATAACACCCGATTTATCCATCTACTGATGCTAATTCATCCCAAAAACAACTTGACAGATCAGGCTGTTTTTGTATTATCTACCTTATAAATTACATTATGGATGAAGGAGAATATCATACAACTGACAGAACAGGCAAAATTCCTTATTGAAGCCGGAGACATTGTCATGCTGCGCGTCTTTCTCGACGATCTTAATATATCAGATGTAGAAGATCTGATTGATGAATTACCCGAGTATGCGCCGCTGCTGATAAGTACGATGAGCATCAATAGAGCGGTCAATGTTTTCCGCATTTTAGATGTTCCGACTCAAGAACGTCTTATCAAAAAACTTTCTGCGAATAAAATCTCAGAAATTGTCAACAAGCTTCCTCCCGATGACCGGACTTCATTTTTTGGAGAACTCAAAGATCAGGAATTACAACATCGTCTTATTTCCGTATTGTCTCCCGAAGACAGGAGAGAGGTATATACCCTATTAGCTTATCCGGAAGATAGTATAGGGCGGCTAATGACTCCCGATTTTCTTGCAATATCGGAAGAATATACAGTAAAAGAAGCATTGGAGTATATACGGCAAAACGGGAAAAATTCTGAGACAATAGATGTCGTTTATGTAATAGACGAAAATGGCAAACTGATAGACGACTTGCGAATAAGAGAACTGTTGATCAACGACCCGAATACCAAAATATCGGATCTTATGGACGGACGTCTAATATATCTGAATGCTCTTGATCCGGAAGAAGAGGGTATTAAAATATTCAAGATGAATAATCGGGTAGCCTTGCCTGTTATAGATTCGCAAGGCCTGATATTAGGTATCGTCACCATCGACGATATACTCTGGGTAGCCGACGAAGAATATTCTGAAGATATGCAGAGAATGGGGGGTACTTCCGCTCTGGAAGAGCCTTACCTCGACCTGCCTATACACAAATTGATATGGAAACGTGCAGGCTGGCTGATTGTTCTCTTTGTAGGAGAGCTCCTTACAGCCTCAGTGATGCAACACTACGAAGAACAGTTAGCACAGGTTATTGTACTGGCTCTATTCCTACCTCTGATGATATCGAGTGGAGGAAACAGTGGGTCGCAGGCTTCCACTCTTGTTATTCAGGCTATGGCCACAGGTGAAGTAAAACTACGAGACTGGTGGAGAGTATTTCGCAGAGAAGTAGTGTCAGGCCTTAGTCTAGGTCTTATACTGGGGGTAATAGGATTTTTCCGCATCTACATCTGGCATCTTATTTTCCCAAATTTGTATGGCGAACACTGGATCATGGTGGGCACGACTGTATCCCTTGCTCTCGTAGGAATTGTGCTGTGGGGATCACTTATAGGTTCTATGTTACCATTTATACTAAGACGGTTGGGTGCTGACCCGGCAACATCGTCTGCCCCTTTTGTAGCTACAATAGTGGATGTCACAGGACTTATTATATATCTGACTATAGCAAGCTGGATCTTTGGTCCTTTGATGAGTAGTTAATATAGTATTTACAGTAATACTTTTGCAAGAGCTTCTGCGGAACGCTCTCCATCCATAGCTGCAGAGACGATACCTCCTGCGTAACCGGCTCCCTCTCCGCATGGGTAGAGACCTTTAACTTCTATATGCTGCATTGTTTCCCTATCGCGTATTATACGCACGGGAGACGATGTGCGGCTTTCGACTGCAAGCAGTAGAGCTTCATTTGTGAGATAACCTTTATAACTTTGTCCCACTTTTTTGAAGGCATCCTGTAAGCGTGAGGCTATAAAACGGGGCATCCATTCGTGCATTGGCGATGAAACCACTCCGGGTGCATAAGATGTATCGGGCAAAGTATTACTTTTCTTATTATTTACAAAATCATACATCCGTTGAGCAGGGGCTACTTGTGTTTTACCTCCATGTACCCATGCTGCTTCCTCCAGGTCTTCGACAAACTTAAGCAATGCCAACTCGTTATACTTACTATATTCAGGAAAGTCTTCGGGATGAATTTCTACCACCACACCGGAGTTTGACCAACGAGATCCTCTATTTGATGGAGACATTCCATTTACAACCACCTGTCGGGGTCCACTGGCCGAAGGAACAACAGTTCCACCGGGACACATACAAAAAGAATAAACGCCACGATCGCCCGACTGCACCACAAAGCTATATTCTGCAGCAGGAAGATATTCGCCCCTACCCTCTTCGCAATGATATTGTATCTGATCTATCAGATGAGAAGGGTGTTCGATACGGAATCCAACAGCTAATCCTTTTGCTTCTATCTTTATTGCCTGTTCGTGAAGCATATAATAGACATCGCGAGCCGAATGTCCTGTTGCCAGAATAACAGGGCCATGAAACACCTGTCGGGTATTAGTCTCTATTCCTTTTACTTCATTATTTTCTATCAGTAATTTATCCATACGTGTTTGGAAGTGAACTTCACCTCCCGATTGAATAATCTGCACACGCATTTTCTCTATTATTCCCGGCAATTTGTCTGTCCCAATATGAGGATGAGCATCTATAAGAATAGACGGATCTGCACCATGCTGACAAAAAACATTTAATATTTTTTCTACATTCCCTCGTTTCTTACTACGTGTATATAGCTTTCCGTCAGAATAAGCTCCTGCTCCCCCTTCTCCGAAGCAATAATTAGATTCTGGATTTACCAGATGCTCTCTGTTCATCAGGGCTGTATCTCGCTTACGATCTCTCACATTTTTTCCTCGTTCTACTACTATCGGGCATATACCCAATTCGATAAGTCGCAAAGCGGCAAACAGACCAGCAGGTCCTGCTCCTACAACTATAGCACGAGAATTGTCTTTCACATTGGGGTAATATGTACTGACAAATGCAGGATCATTTTGCAATTCATCAACATACCCTCTCACTTTCAGATTTATGAATATATTACGTTGCCTTGCATCAATGGAACGACGCAGGATGCGAATTGAGTTTATATCTTTTAAAGGAATTCCTGACTGAGATGAAAAAATACGTTTGACTTTCTCTATATCAGACGCCTGCTCTGGCGTAATGCGTAAGTCTATATCTTTTTGCATGAAATATTATTTGAGACTGCAAAGATAGGTATAAAAACCGAATTTGGGAAAACAGGAATATACAAGATACTTATACACTTTATCTTTTCGACACAACACCTACTATCAAATAAAAAAAGTTTTGATCAAAACAGAAAAAGTTTCGAATACATTTGTTTATTGTTTAAAGATTAATTAATATTGCACATAAGTATAATCATAACACCATGAATCGAAACAATTCTGTCTAACAAAGACATAGCCCATAACATAAAATATCCTTAGAAACGAACCTTATTTTACGTCTGTAAAATAACCCGATCTGATTAATCTAATAACCAGAAACCAAAAATCTGCTTTTACACTAAAGAATACAAAATCTAAACAACAGATTGAAAGGACAATCTAAAATAAGACTGATGACTTACTCTAAAAAAGTTTAACAATATGACATACACTTTCAACACCCTAATAGCAGGAGTTTCTCGTTGAAGGATATTCTCCCATATTAGAAGTTGATAAATAATACAACACTAATTCTTTATTAAATACATAACTTAAATTGGCTATATTATGAGAAAAAAGATTCTATTAAGAGCATTAATGATTAGCTGTGCTTTCTTTCTATGCACATTTGCTAAAGCCGAGCCTGAAAAGGACAAAGAACAAATACCGAACGTAGACAAAGAAATAACGACAACCAAAGCTGAAGTTCCGGACGGAACGACACCCGAAGTGGCTCAGTCTGACAATGACAAACTGATTAGTCAGCTTAGCAAAGTTATTTCAGAATTACCTAAAATATCCGGATATATACAGACCGGATATAACTGGGGCGACAAAAATGGGGACAACAAATCATCGTTTCAGATGAAAAGAATGCGTCTATTTATAGACAAAAAACTATCAGAAAGATTCGATATTAAAGTTCAGTTCGAGTGCTTCTCCGGCTCTCGGGATGGTTCTGTGTACAAAAAGAAAGTAATCACAGTAATGGACGCTTTTGTAAATGCACACATAAACAAAAACTTACACTTTCGTGCAGGTCAATACTACCTACCACTTGGTTTCGAAAACTATGATATTTCTCCAGCCACACTGGAAACTGTAGACTTTTCGAATATATGCTACCGCATAGTATGTCGTAATGCTGTAAACAGTCCTGATCTTATCGATTATGGTAGAGATATAGGCGTGATGGCATATGGAGACCTTTTCGAGAATCAAGATAAAGGATTTAGTTATTTGAGTTACAATTTATCATTAACCAATGGATACATCCCTACTTTAGATGACGAAAACAAGACTAAAGACCTTGTAGGCCGCCTTACATTACGCCCTATCAAAGACATACGCATTATGGGTTCTTACAACTGGGGCGAATACAAAGGTACAAGCAAAGAAGGTACCCCTAGCAACTATCTACAGACCAATCGTTATGTAGTTGGAGCATGGTATCAAAGTCCGATCGGATTGAACATAAGAACAGAATACGGACGCGTCAGAAGCAGCGAAGCAAACGTGAAAGAAGAGGGCCTTTATGTTCTTGCATCGTACAATATCGGAAAGATTATGCCGGTTGCACGCTGGGACATGTACAGGGATAAGATAAATGAAACATCTCTCAACAATAAGGATAATCTTCTTTTAGGTTGTACTTACGAAGTATCAAAGAATTTTAAACTTCAGGCTAATTATATACACAGCATTTATACAGACAAAGCCAAAGACTATACTCTAAACGGAAAAACAGGTTCAGGAAACAGTCTGCAAATTATGTGTATTGCCAAATTCTAATACCAAAAGATATATTTATTAACGACTTAATTATTTTTTATTATGAACAAGCTCTTTTTAATTCTGACAATGCTCTTCATAGGCATAACAGTAAGTGCTCAACACATAGGTACTGAATACCGCCTAAAAAAAGTGATCCCTGTAGAAGGTCGTCAAGGCATTGCTATTGATGATAAATACTACTATGTTTCAAGCTCTACAGCTCTTTATAAATATGATAAACAGGGTAAACTTTTGTTGAAAAACGAAACACCTTTCAAAGGATTGAAACTTGATGCTAATCACTTTGGAGACATAGATATTTGGAATGGAGAATTATACTGTGGCATCGAGATGTTTATGGATGGCCGCGGCAAAAACATTCAGATAGCAATATACGATGCTGAAACACTTACTTACAAACGTTCACTCGATTGGGATCCGGCATCTGGTCAGGTAGAGGCATCAGGTCTTGCTGTCGATCGTGAACGCAACATGGTTTGGATATCAGACTGGGTTGACAGTCGCTATGTTTATTGCTACAGCCTAGAAACAGGTAAATACTATACAAAAATGCAATGTCGCCCTACCCCATACTGGTGTCAAGGTATCTTTATAGCTGACAACACTATGCTTTTCTCTGCCGACGATGGTGAATCTACTTTCCATATAGCAGACTGCATCTACAAAGCCGATATCAGCAATGTACCATACACAGGCATTAAAGACGGACAAGCTGCCGGAGCAATGGCTGGAAAACTGGAACTGTTCCGTGAGATGACAGACTTTAGACGTGCCGGTGAAATAGAAGGATTATCTATAGATCCTACAAACGACAATCTGGTTGTATTAAACAATCGTGGTGTACAAATTATACTTGGTATGCCAAAAGGACCTTTCTCTGAAGAAGGTTATACTAAAGAGATACATGAACTATATGTGTACGAAAAAGTAAAATAATCTGAGATTAATATATTTCATAAAAGAGGTTGTCTCAAAAGGACAACCTCTTTTTTATAGGTACACATTGTTATAAAAAAGCTCACTGTAGTATTTGTATCTGTTGGGAGCTGGGCTTTATCTCTTAGATGTCCAATATTGACAACTACAAGGCTATCTCTAATAATTGTAAACAAAACGATCTTTTCTCTTCTAACAACAAAAGGCTGCCTCAAATCTGAGGCAGCCTTTTGTATTTTATAATTTAGAATATACGTGATAGATTATTCTACAGGAATATCTTTATTTACATTTTTAGAACCGATAAGAGCATAGTATAACAAGAATGCTAATCCTATTGCAATTACCCAATAGCTAGATAAGAAACTCAAAGAGTCTGCTACCGATCCTTGAATAAGAGGCAGGATACCTCCACCACATACCATCACCATAAAGATACCTGATGCAGCTTCTGTATATTTACCTAATCCTTCTACAGCAAGATTGAATATACCTCCCCACATGATAGAAGTACAAAGGCCACACAATACAAGCAACATCACATTAACAGGCACAGCAGCCAGACCAAACGAAATATCAGATTGGAATACAGGCATACTTACTTGTATTGATGTAGGTAGGAATATAGCAAGCAACACAAATACCAAACCTAGTGTAGACGCCAAAGAAAGCATCGCTTTACTTGAAACTTTTGCGCCAACAGCAGCACCTAACAGACGTCCAATAAGCATAAGAAACCAATATGTACCAACAACAGTACCTGCTGTAGTAGTATCTATACCTAAACCTCCTTTATCTGCACCCTCTGTCATAAATAAGTTTGCGATATTAGGAATACCAACTTCAACTCCAACATAAACGAAGATAGCTACAGCTCCTAATATAAAGTGGCGAAACGAAAGAGCGCTGTGTTTTGATTTCTCTGTAGAAACAGCTGCTTTTTCGAGACGTGGCTCAGGAATATTAACGAAGAACAATACAAGGAATGCCAACACGAAAATACCCATTGCGATAAATAATGCAGGATTTGCATCTTTGATAGTAGCCTGAGCTGCATTACCGATAAGGTAACCAACAAGTACAGGAACAATAGTAGCCATTAATGAGTTGAACGAACCTCCAACCTGAATCAGCTGGTTTCCTTTGTTACCGCCACCACCAAGAGTGTTCAACATCGGATTTACTACTGTATTCAACATACACATAGAGAATCCGGCAACAAAAGCACCAAGAAGATAAATAACGAAACTTTCAGCTTGTCCCGAAAGGAACTGGATACCAACACCAAAGAAACCCACGGCGATAGCAGCCAAAGCTGTTTTCTTATAACCTATTCTTTGCAAAAGCATACCTGCCGGGTATCCCATAAAAGCATAGGCAATAAAGTTTGCCGCATTCCCTAACTGCGACATGAAGTTGGAAGCACCGAACTGGCTCTTTACGATGATTCCCATCGGGTTTTGTAGACCTGTTACAAATGAGATCATCCCAAAAAGGGCGATCATCATAATAATAGGCAATACATAATTTTTCTTTTCTGTACTCATGATTAATTTTACATTAGATTGTTATTTAAGTTATATCATTTTATAATTTTATAGTTCTTCATCTACAAAAGCATTAGATTCTCTCTTAGAGAACTCAAGGAGTAATTAAATAAAAATAACTCAATTACCCCTTGATTCTCTACGGATACAGATGTACCCAAATTCATGGTCTTTTGGTTAAGTGAAGATTGTTCTCGTAAAAAACAACGTAAAAATACTTATCTCTTTTCATCCTCCGTTCTTAAAAAATGTGTTGTATAACATATAATTTATGCAAAGTTTTTCATTTCTTTTTATACCATCATGTTAATCATTTAATAACTATTTCTAGCTTTTTGTTTACGGGCAAAATACCTCAACAAACATACTTTCAGATTATCAATCTATTACATTGTCTCAAAATATAAATATGTCAAAAAACAACAAAAGAAGTAGAAATACTTACTCTTCGAAACAAAGGAAAAGATTACTTTCCATACCAATATTTATAAAACCGAAGCGATTTAATCTTTAACAATATTTAATATTACTATTTTTGTATTTGAATAAAATAAAAACCCTATCTTAATAAAAGTGTTATAGATAAAAGCAATATTAAAATATGGATTCAATTCGCAATTTGTACAAAATTGGTCACGGACCATCGAGTAGTCATACAATGGCTCCTCAAAAAGCGGCGCAAAGGTTTAAAGACAATAATCCTGACGTATCTTCTTTTCGGGTTACATTGTATGGTAGCCTTGCCGCTACAGGAAAAGGGCATATGACCGATATAGCAATTATTGACACATTGTTACCATATACAACAGAAATAGTCTGGGAACCGGAAATCGTATTACCTTTCCATACCAATGGTATGAAATTTGAAGCTATAAAAGAAGGGAAACCTATTAACGAATGGATTGTATATAGCATTGGAGGTGGAGACCTATCCGAAGGAGAAAATCGGGTAGAGCAACCGTCTTTATATGATAAAACTCTAATGAAATCTATCCTGAAATGGTGTCAGGAAACAGGAAAAACCTTTTGGGAGTATGTAGAAGACACCGAAGACAAAGATATATATGAATACCTGCTCACAGTATGGAAAACAATGGAAGCAGCCATACAAAGAGGTCTCGACAGCGAAGGACTACTTCCCGGAGGATTGGGGCTACAACGTAAATCATCTATGTACTATGTCAAATCGAGAGGTTATCAAGGTTCGATGAAAAGCAGAGCACTCATATACTCCTACGCTTTAGCCGTATCGGAAGAAAATGCCAGTGGCAATATAATTGTCACAGCTCCCACATGCGGATCGAGCGGAGTTTTGCCTGCTGTACTGTACCATCTGAAAATGAATCATAACTTTAGTGATACAAAGATAGTAAGAGCTCTGGCTACAGCTGGTCTTATAGGTAATCTCGTAAAATTTAATGCTTCTGTATCGGGAGCCGAAGTAGGCTGTCAGGGAGAAGTTGGCGTAGCATGTGCAATGGCTGCCGGAGCTGCATGTCAGCTATTCGGAGGATCGCCTCAACAGATAGAGTACGCAGCAGAAATGGGGCTGGAACATCACCTCGGACTGACCTGCGACCCTATATGCGGACTGGTGCAAATACCATGTATCGAACGTAACGCTTTTGCTGCCGCAAGAGCTCTCGACTCTTGCTCTTTTGCTATGCTATCGGACGGAAAGCATCTTATAAATTTCGACAAGGTAGTGCGCACAATGGAACAAACAGGACACGACCTGCCAAGCCTCTACAAAGAAACTTCTGCCGGAGGCTTAGCCATTAATATCAATCAACTGGACGATTGAACAAAGCATAATAGAAGTATGAAATAATAAATGATTATTTTAAATAACGCCATGTTGTTTATTATTTTATATCGCTCAGATTTCTTACTTTTGTAAAAGCAAGTATAAAATTTATCCCAATATACAATTATGAATGACATTAAGCTATTGAACAAAGCTGCGGATAATATCCGCATACTAGCGGCCGCAATGGTCGAGAAGGCGAAATCGGGTCATCCCGGAGGCGCAATGGGAGGTGCAGACTTTATAAACGTACTGTTCTCTGAATTTCTAGTATACGATCCGCAAAATCCAACATGGGAGGGACGAGACCGCTTCTTTTTAGATCCGGGACATATGTCTCCTATGTTATATTCTACACTTTCTTTTATCGGGAAGTTCTCAATGGACGATTTGCAACAGTTTCGCCAATGGGGAAGCGTTACACCCGGCCATCCGGAAAGAGATGTCGTTCGTGGTATAGAAAACACATCCGGTCCGCTGGGACAAGGACACACTTTTGCCGTAGGAGCAGCTATTGCAGCCAAATTCCTTAAAGCCCGCTTCGGGAACTGCATGGATCAGACAATATATGCTTACATTTCCGATGGTGGAATACAAGAAGAAATATCTCAGGGTGCAGGACGTACAGCAGGTCATTTAGGACTTGACAATCTTGTAATGTTCTTCGACTCGAATGGCATTCAGCTTTCGTCCAAAACCAAAGATGTAACCGACGAAGACACAGCCGCAAAATACAAAGCATGGGGATGGCGTGTGATTACAATAGATGGCAACAACCCTACTGAAATCAGGGCAGCGCTAACCGAGGCAAAACTAGAAAAAGAAAGACCAACCCTTATTATAGGTAATACTGTAATGGGAAAAGGTGCACGTAAACAAGACGGATCGAGTTTCGAAAATGAAACAGAAACTCATGGTCAGCCACTAAGTGCAGCAGGAGCTTGTTTCGATACTACTATCAAAGATCTGAATGGTGATCCTCAAAATCCATTTACAATATTCCCCGAAACAAAAGAGCTTTATGCAAAACGTGAAATAGAGCTTAACGATATAGTAGCCAAAAAGAAAGCAGAAAAAGAAGCATGGGCAAAGAGCAATCCGGAACTAGCTTCAAAAATGCAAAAATGGTTTGATGGCTACACTCCTAATATAGATTGGGAAGCTATAGAACAAAAGCCAAATCAGGCAACACGTGCTGCTTCTGCTACAGTGTTAGGCATACTTGCGCAGAAAGCTGAAAACATGATAGTGGCTTCTGCCGACCTGTCTAATTCGGACAAGACAGACGGTTTCTTGAAAAAGACTTCTATATTCAAAAAAGGAGATTTCTCCGGAGCATTTCTTCAACCGGGTGTATCTGAGCTAACAATGGCATGTCTTTGCATTGGTATGACATTGCACGGAGGCGTAATAGCGGCTTGTGGTACATTCTTCGTATTCTCTGACTATATGAAACCGGCTATCCGCTTGGCTGCGTTGATGGAACTACCGGTTAAGTTTATCTGGACACATGATGCATTCCGTGTAGGAGAAGATGGCCCTACCCACGAACCGGTAGAGCAAGAAGCCCAAATACGTTTGTTGGAGAAACTACAGAATCACCATGGACATAATTCTATGTTGGTACTTCGTCCGGCAGATGTTACAGAAGCTACAGTAGCATGGAAAATGGCAATGGAGAATACTTCGACTCCTACAGGATTGATTTTCTCTCGTCAGAACATAAATGATCTTCCGTCTAAGGAGAATCGCTATAAAGAAGCTCTGCAAACCGAAAAGGGAGCATACATAGTACAAGATGAAGACAATTATGATGTAATATTATTAGCTTCGGGTTCGGAAGTATCCACGCTTGTAGATGGAGCTAAACTACTCAAAGAAGATGGAGTAAAAGTACGTATCGTATCGGTTCCTTCCGAAGGCCTATTCCGCACTCAAAGCAAAGAGTATCAAGAGCAAGTACTTCCTTACAACAAGAAGAAGTTTGGGCTTACAGCAGGTCTGCCTGTAACACTCGAAGGCTTGGTTGGAGACAAAGGACGTATATGGGGACTCAATTCATTCGGCTTCTCGGCTCCTTATAAGGTATTGGATGAGAAACTGGGTTTCACAGCCGATAATGTATACAAACAGGTAAAAGAATTTTTGAAATAAATCACTATAAATCATGAGCATATTTCCACAAGGAGAAAAGCCCATTGGGCTGGCAAGTGATCATGCAGGTTTTGCCATAAAGAAATATATAGTAAACCTTTTTGACGAAAAAGGAATCAAATATATTGACTTTGGAACCTACGGAACGGAGAGTGTAGACTATCCCGACTTTGCACACAAGCTGGGTACGGCTATAGATAATAAAGAATGTGATTTTGGTATTGCTATCTGTGGCACAGGTAACGGTATTAATATGGCTCTGAATAAGCATCAATCTGTAAGAAGCGCATTGTGCTGGAATACAGAAATAACGAGACTGACAAGAGCTCATAATAATGCTAACATATTAACGTTGCCCGGTCGAATTATTTCGCAACAAGAGGCCTACGATATGATAGTTGTCTTTTTCAATACCGAATTTGAAGGAGGCAGACATCAGTCCAGAATAGATAAAATACCTTGCGCCTAAATACAAAAAAGCGGCTATTAATCAATAGCCGCTTTTTTTATATTATACAAAACTTTATTCTTTTACATTTGCAATAGCATCTACAACTGCAACTGCCGTAAGATTAACTATATCTCTAACCGAACTTTCAATATCTGTAAAATGAACAGCCTTGCGCAATCCCATCTGAATAGGACCAAGACTTTCCCCGGCAATACCCAATTCCATTAGTAATTTACTAGAAATGTTAGCTGAACTCAAATTAGGGAATATCAGTGTATTTACATCCTTACCCTTTAAGCTATTGAAGGGGAAAGCTCTATCTCTCAAATCTTTATTCATAGCAAAATTAAGTTGCATTTCACCATCTATAATAAAGTCGGGATAACTCTCATGAAAATATTTCACTGCATCAGAGATACTTTTGGGGCTACCATCATTATCTGCACCATAGTTGGAAAATGAAAGCATCGCCATTATCGGTTCTGTTGCAAAATATGTAACGGCATCATGAGTCAGCTTCACTATCTCGATCAAAACCTCTTTATCAGGCCAACGATTGATTAAGGTATCAGCTAAAAAGTAAGGGCCTTTTTTTGTCTGCACAATATGCATTGCCGCAAAATGTTTGCATCCAGGTTTCAGACCGATAACTTCAAGTGCTGTATTGGCAAACTCTCGATAATGGCTGTATATACCGGTTATAGCAGCATCTGCATCTCCGGTTTCGACCATCATCATACCAAAATAATTACGGTCACTCATTTTCTCAAAAGCCTCCTGAAAACGAATACCTTCTCTCGATTTCTTCTCGCTCAATAATTGTGCATAGCGACTACGACGTACGTCTTCCGATATATTCCTATGATCTATTATCTGAACTCCGTTCAAATCAATACCATTATCTTTTGCTATATTTCTGATTCGTTCTTCACTACCTAACAAAATAGGATGACACAGCCCGTCCTTTTGTGAAATAATAGCAGCCTTAATCATATTGATGTGATTGCCTTCGCAATAAACCACACGCTTAGGCTCACTCTTTGCTACAGCTGTCAGACGATGAATCATTTTGTTACTATAGCCCATCATTTCAGATATGCGACTTTCGTACTCATCCCAATCTTCAATCACCCTGCGTGCAACACCGCTATTTATAGCTGCTTTTGCTACAGCAACAGATACTGCTGTAAGCAATCGGGGATCTAAAGGCTTGGGTATGATATAGTCACGACCAAAGTGTAGCTTTTTTATCTGATATGCAGTATTTATAACATCAGGTACTAACTCCCTTGCTAGGTCGGCAATAGCCCTTGATGCAGCCAATTTCATTTCTTCGTTAATAGCTGTTGCCCTCACATCTAACGCTCCTCTGAAAATATAAGGAAATCCTAAAACGTTATTCACCTGATTAGGATAATCGGAACGCCCGGTAGCAAATATAAGGTCATCGCGCGAAGCCATAGCCTCATCATATGATATTTCAGGATTAGGATTTGCCAAAGCAAAAACAATAGGATCCTGTTTCATCGTACGAATCATTTCTTTGGTCAACACATCGGCTTTTGACAGGCCAAGAAAAACATCAGCACCGACAATAGCTTCTTCCAATGTTTCTAAATCGCTATCAACAGCAAAACATCTTTTAGTTTCGTTCAGATCTTTGCGTCGGGTATTTATCACACCCTTACTATCGCACATTACAATATTCTCTTTCTGAACACCAAACTTCATATACAGATTTGTACAAGCAATGGCAGATGCACCGGCACCGTTCACGACAAGTTTAATCTTCGTTATATCTTTTTTGGCTATCTCCAGTGCATTGATAAGCGCAGCAGCCGATATAATAGCGGTTCCGTGCTGATCGTCATGCATTACAGGAATATCCAATTCTTCTTTCAGTCTTCTTTCTATCTCGAAGCATTCGGGAGCTTTTATGTCTTCCAGATTGATCCCTCCAAAAGTTGGGGCTATTGCCTTTACTGTTTGTATAAATTTGTCCGGATCAACTTCATCAACTTCTATATCGAAAACATCGATACCGGCAAAAATCTTAAACAACAAACCTTTGCCCTCCATTACAGGCTTACCGGCTAATGCACCAATATCACCCAATCCTAAAACCGCCGTACCATTAGATATGACAGCCACCAAATTCCCTTTAGCCGTATAGTCATAGGCCATCTGAGGACTTTTTTCTATCTCAAGACATGGTTCAGCAACACCAGGCGAATACGCCAACGACAAGTCAAATTGTGTACTATGAGGTTTAGTAGGAACAACTTCTATTTTTCCCGGCCTTCCAGATGAATGGTATCTCAAGGCAGCCTCTTTTGTTACTTTAGGCATAGTTTATAAAATTTTATCGAAGTAGAAAAACTAACACTTAATTACTAGCTTATACCGAAACAAATATACGTAAAAGAGATGTCATAAAATCAGAAATCAGCAAATAATTAATACAAAAAGAAATGTTCTATAGCATATTGAAAGAATACAACAGACCAATATGGATCATTTGCTAATACATAGGCTTCAAAAAGTCAATTAATTTATTCTATTTCAGACTTATTTTATTTTGCCTCACTTTTTATTATTTCACGGGCTTTTTCTATTATCGAGTCCACCCCTTTAGCCATGTCTTCCTCTGACATATCAATTTTATATTCCGGTTTAGGATCTATTCCAAACTCGATTTGATTACCTTCTGCGTCGAGCATCGGTGATGCTGAAAAACGAACCGACCATCCATTAGGAAGCTCGGAAGAGAAAGGCATGCCGCTACCTCCTCCAGTTTTATCTCCCAACAAAATAGCATTCGGAGCATAACGCATCGCACTCACAAAGTCATTGGCAGCACTGTAACAGCTTCGGTTTATAAGAACAACGACTGTTTTCTGATACCTTACACCCTTAGAGGGCTCAACATACAATTCGTATGGCTTGGAAAAATCGTTATGACCTTTACCTGTCTTATGTTGCATATAGCCCACCAAAGTTTTCTCGTTAAAGAAATGGGATGCAAGCTTATCGCTATTAGTAAGCAGGCCGCCACCATTGTCTCTGATATCAAGAATTATACCATCACATACAGCCATACGGTCTAACACCTGATTTATATTAGCTTCTCCGATGCCACTCGAAAAGCTTCCATAATATATATACCCGGTATTATCGTCCAAAATCTTATATTTCAGCCCACTGGCTATGCTATAATCTGTACCCAGATAGTTCTTTTGTATTTTAGTATCAAAGTTATCGGGATAGTCTTCAAACCACTTCCAATAACGTGCTACATCGTGATTCGCTACCAAATTCACATGCCCGTCTTTTAGCTCTGCCAACATTTCTCCAAGAACGGCAAACAAGGCATCATTATCCATTTTTTCACTAATACGGACAGAATATCGTTCATAAACATCATTCCAATCCACTTCTTTATAATTGAAAAAGCAATAATGTTCATCTATAATTTTCCATAGAGCTTCGAAATTTCCCTGCTTCGAGTTTTCGAAACGATCTTCGTCAAAACAAGAAAGACAGGCAATACTCAAAAATAAATAAGCAATAATTCGGCACTTCATCGGTTATTTCTTTAAAGGCATCAAGGTAGTAATAATTCTTTAAATTCATTAAAAGAATAGCGGTAGTAATTAAGATCGACATGTCCGTCAATTCCCGGAAGCTCCCCTTTATGAGAGAACTGCCATATTCTCCATTTATCGAGATCTTTAGACGGTTCGTTTTGCAAATCGCACATCCAGATTATATTATCCCCGAAGTTTCCTTTTATATATAGTTTATAACAATCTCGATTGGTATAAATGATAGGGTGAACTCCAAAATGCTCATAAAGCTCATTTTCCAAAACCTTTAATTCATTCACTACCAGAGCTACATATTTCTTGTCTTTACTGTAGGGGTTGGCAGGAGAATGTTCTACATCTATGGCAGGGATAAGGTCTCCACTATTAAATTTAGCAGTCTTAAGAAAATGATCTGCCTGCTCTTTGCCTGATAAAGCAAATGTATAGAAATGATAGGATCCTACTTTTACATTTGCTTCTCTTGCCAATTCATAGTTGTAAGGATAATTCCTATCCAGATGAGAATTTCCTTCTGTAGACTTCAGATAAGCAAACGTAATATTTTGTTCGAGTACACTATTCCAATTGAGAATTGGGTTGTGATGTGATACATCAATACCTTTCACGAAATACTTGTCGGAGTCGAAAGTTTCGGATTCAGACAAATAATCTTTTACGATAAATAATCCGACTAAAACAAGGCATAATACAAGAACAGACGACAGTGCCAGTTTCTTGCGTATCCGATTAGAATTTGAGCGTCTGACTGTTCTCCTAGGTTTTCTTTTGCGCTTACTATTTGCTTTCTTTGCCATACTTAGCCAAACAGAACAGCTTCTGATAATATCTGACCAATCTTATCTTTTGCAGACAAAATCAGATCAGACTCTTTCACTCCCCAATCGACACCTACCGAGGGGTCATTCCACAATAACGTGGCTTCATGCTCCCGAGAATATACATTGTCTACTTTGTACGAAAAGATAGCCTCATCACTCAATACTAGAAAGCCATGAGCAAATCCACGAGGAACAAACAATTGCTTCTTATTGTCTTCCGTCAACTCTACGGTTACATGCTTACCAAAAGAAGGTGAAGACTTCCGCAAGTCGACAACAACATCCAGCACCCGACCTTTCAGCGCTCTAACCAGTTTGGCCTGAGAATAACTCCCTGTTTGGTAATGAAGCCCTCTCAGTACTCCTTTTGTAGATCGGGATTCATTATCTTGTATAAAATTAACCCGACCTATATGTTCTTCAAAAATATCTTTTTTGTATGATTCCATAAAGTAGCCCCTTTCATCGGTAAATACTTTAGGCTCGATAATCCATACACCTTTAATCTCCTGCTCTGTAAATTTCATTATTCTTTTTAGTCTATTAAACTAAGTATATATTGTCCGTAAGCGGTCTTTTCTAATCTCCTACCCAGATCGGACAACTGACTATCACTGATCCATTTATTGCGCCAAGCAATTTCTTCGATACAAGAAATATAAAAGCCTTGCCTGTTTTGTATAGTTTCTACATAATTACCCGCTTCGAGCAAACTATCGCAATTACCTGTATCGAGCCATGCAAATCCTCGCCCGAACAATTGAACCTGAAGATTTCCTTCTTCAAGATAACATTTATTCAGATCGGTAATTTCATATTCTCCTCTTGCCGAAGGCTTCAGACTCCGAGCCTTTTCACCGACAGTATTATCATAGAAATAAAGACCGGGAACAGCATAGTTCGATTTCGGCTTTTCAGGCTTCTCTTCCAACGATATAACTTTGCCGTCATCATCAAATTCTACTACACCATAAGCTCTAGGATCCTTCACATAGTATCCAAATATACAAGCTCCTTTATTGATAGAGGCAGCTTCTTTCAGCATTCGAGAAAAACCTTGTCCGTAAAACATATTGTCGCCTAGAATAAGACAACCCGATTCTCCTCCCAAAAACTGCTCACCCAACACAAAAGCCTGCGCCAGCCCATTAGGCACTTCCTGAACTATATACTCGAAGCGCATGCCCAAGTCTTCGCCCGAACCAAGAAGTTCTTTGAACATAGGTAAATCCCGCGGGGTAGATATTATGAGTATCTCGCGGATACCTGCAAGCATAAGAGTAGAAAGTGGATAATAAATCATCGGCTTATCATACACAGGCATGATTTGCTTCGAAATAGCCTTCGATAAAGGGTAGAGGCGTGTAGCGCTTCCTCCGGCAAGGATAATACCTTTCATACGAACTTATTTTAGAATTTATGCAAATATAGCTGTAAAATGAGGAAAAACAGCCATTTAATTTGATATAGTTATTAAATAATAATATATCAATTGCTTATCTTTGCATCCCTAAAAGTAATAAAACGTGATTTATCCCGAAAATTTCGAATCGAAAATAGGATTCGACAAAATACGCCAACAGCTTGTTGCTAAATGCTTAAGTCCCCTTGGCGAAGAAAAAGTAGAGGAAATGAATTTCTCTGCCAATTATACAGATATTACCGCTGCTCTTTCTCAAACAGAAGAGTTTATTCGCATAATACAAGAGGAAGATAGCTTCCCTACGAATTATTTTATTGATGTACGCTATTCGCTTCGCAATATAAGAGTGGAGGGTACATGGATAGACGAAAGTGCACTTTTCAATCTGAGATGCTCACTGCAAACAATACGTGATATAGTTGCTTTTCTGAAAAAGGAAGAGGAGGAAAATACACCCTACCCTTTCCTTTTCGCATTGGCAGGAGAGGTTGTAGTATTTCCTCAGCTGATAAGTAAAATAGATAATATTCTCGATAAATTCGGGAGAATAAAAGACAATGCTTCTCCTGAACTGGGACGGATACGGAAAGATATAGCACGTATATCGGGTGGCATATCCAAGAGTCTGAACTCGATACTGAGAGCTGCGCAGAGCGAAGGGCTTGTAGAAAAAGATGTGGCTCCTACAATGAGAGATGGACGTCTGGTAATACCCGTTGCTCCTGCCTTCAAGAGAAAAATAAAAGGTATAGTGCATGACGAATCGGCTACAGGAAAGACCGTATTTATAGAGCCTGCCGAAGTTGTTGAAGCAAACAATCAGATACGTGAGCTGGAGGGTGACGAACGTCGTGAGATAGTCAAAATACTGATCGCTTTTACCGACATACTGCGTCCTCTAGTACCCGATATTTTACAGTCTTATGAGTTTTTGGCTATGATAGATTTCATAAGGGCAAAAGCAATATTCGCTATAGACCTCAACGCCATTAAGCCCACATTGGAAGACAAACAGATAATAAGGTGGTACAGAGCCAAGCATCCGCTACTCTTCATTTCGCATCGTAAACAGAATAAGGAGATAGTGCCTCTCGACATAGAACTGGAAGAAGAAAATCGCCTGTTGATTATCTCGGGACCAAATGCCGGAGGTAAATCCGTTTGTCTGAAAACCGTAGGCTTATTGCAGTTCATGGTTCAGTGCGGGTTGCCAATCCCTCTTGCCGAGAACTCGATAGTAGGAATATTCGACAATATCTTTATAGATATCGGTGATGAGCAGTCGATAGAAAATGATCTGAGTACGTATAGTTCTCACCTTACCAATATGAAGTATTTCGTCAGAAACTGTGATAATAAAACAATTCTTCTTATCGACGAGTTCGGAGGCGGTACCGAGCCTCAGATTGGTGGTGCAATAGCAGAATCTCTATTGAAACGGTTCAACCAGAGAGGAGCTTTTGGTGTTATAACGACTCACTATCAGAACCTGAAACATTTTGCCAATGAAAACAAAGGCGTTATAAATGGAGCCATGCTATACGACCGACATCTGATGCAGCCATTGTTTACCCTCGCCATAGGCAATCCAGGAAGCTCGTTTGCCATAGAAATAGCCCGCAAGATAGGATTGCCGGAAGATGTGATTGCTGACGCATCCGAAATTGTAGGTAGCGACTATATAAATATGGATAAATATTTACAAGATATAGTCCGCGACAAACGTTATTGGGAAACAAAACGGCAAAATATCAGACAAAAAGAGAAAAAAATGGAGGAGTTGACATCCTCCTACGAATCTGATCTTCTTGCTATAGACAAACAGCGCAAAGAGATCGTTAGACAGGCAAAAGCAGAGGCTGAGCGAATAGTGGCAGAAGCCAATGCTAAAATAGAAAACACTATACGCACTATACGTGAATCGCAAGCAGAAAAAGAAAAGACCAAGCAGGTTAGGCAACAACTAAACGAATTCAGGTCTTCGCTAGACAAAGAAGAAGTAACGGATGATAAAATAGCCCGTAAAATAGAAAAACTAAAGGAGAAAGAAAAGAACAAGAAGAAAAAAGAAAAACGGGAAGAGGTACATAAACAACCGACAATAGCCATAGGTGATAATGTCCGTATAAAAGGACAAACGAGTATAGGTCAGGTAATTGATATACAAAAGGAGACTGCCTCGATAGCCTTTGGTATGATAAAATCGACAGCCAAGCTGGATTCGCTGGAGTATGTGAGCAAGAATCAAGCAAAACAAAACTTTAAGAGCAAAGTAGTGGGTGCCGCTGTAAGTGACGATATGAGAGAAAAGAAACTCAACTTCAAACAAGATATTGATGTGCGAGGTATGCGTGGCGACGAAGCTCTGCAAGCTGTGATGTATTTCATAGACGACGCTATCCTTGTAGGCATGTCCAGAGTCCGCATCCTGCACGGAACAGGTACAGGAGCACTTCGCCAAATTATAAGAGATTACCTGCGTACAGTTTCGGGAGTAAAAAATTATCAGGACGAACATGTACAATTTGGTGGAACAGGCATCACAGTTATTGATTTGGAATAAATGGCACTATTATTGTAACTAATAGATTCATTATCACTTAGAATTATAGAATGACAAAGACAGCAATTATAATAGGAAGTACAGGACTGACAGGCTCTTTATTACTAAAAATATTACTTTCGAGTAATATTTATAATCAAGTTATCAGTTTCGTTCGTAAAGAACTAAAAATATCGCACCCAAAACTCATTCAACATGTTATCGATTTCGACAATCCTGATTCATATCAGGACTTGGTAAAGGGAGATGATATGTTCTGCTGTCTGGGAACAACAATAAAAAAAGCAGGAAGTCAAAAAGCATTCGAAAAAGTAGACTTAGAATACCCTACCCTATTTGCCAAAGCCGCTGCAATAAACGGTGTAAAACAATTTTCTATTATTTCTTCACTGGGAGCAAACCCGCAATCAGGTAATTTCTATCTGAAAACTAAAGGCAGATGCGAAGAAGCTTTACGCGTTTTGGCATTCAAGTCCACATCTATCTTTCGCCCTTCTCTGTTGCTAGGTAATAGAAAAGAGTTTAGAGTCGGAGAAAGACTTGCTGAATATGTAATGCGTATATTCTCCATACTCATGGTAGGCCCTTTAAAAAAGTATCGGGCAATAAAAGCAAAAAGAGTAGCATTTGCAATGTTCCAAATAGCACAAAGCGACAGTGTAGGTTTTCACATATATCAGTCGGATGAAATATCAGACATATATACGGAAGCTAAGAATGAGACTAAATTAAAAATTTAATCATCTAAAGTTATAAAAGAATTTATCACCATATTTCTATACAAAGAAATTGGTATTTTAGATACGAACTAAATGTGGATAATCACGAGGATTACCCTTACAAAATACAGACAAAAGAAATTTATCTCTATCTTTTAAGCACTAAATCAGGCTAATGACAACTACTCTATAATCTTTCACCACGATTCTCAACATTTTTTCACACAAAATGTTATATATAAAAATAAGACAAACTTATTACATAAATAAAAGAAAAATTATGAAAGCTATTAAATTATTATTGATTACGGCAACCGCTGTATTTGCATTCCAGAGCTGTAAAGTGACAAAAAATGCAACAAAAGAACAATTGGAAGACAAGTGGGTACTAAATACAATAAATGGAAAGAAGGCTAGTGATTCTTTTTCTAAAAAACTACCAACTATAACTTTCGACTTCGAGAAAGGAGCAATATCAGGTACTGGAGGATGTAATGGTTTTGGAGGTAGCTTTACATACAAAGATGGAGAATTTACAGGTTCTAAGATTATTTCAACAATGATGTTTTGCGATGGTGTAGACGAATCATCTTATTTCAAATTATTAGACGGAACATCTCACCTTACTATTGCAAATAACAACCTCATATTCTTACAAGATAAAAAGCCAGTACTCATATTTGATCGTGCAGTGCCTCTTAACGAAACCGATTTGGCCGGTAAATGGGAACTTCAATCTCTGAATGGAAAAAGTATAAGCAGCGAAGATGTAACAAAGATGCCTACTCTTGAATTCAACTTTGCAGAAAACCGTCTTGCAGGAAGCGCAGGATGTAATAATTATAACGGCACATTTAGTCTGAGCAATAATGTATTGGATGTGAAACCTCTTGCTGTTACCCGTATGGCATGTTTGAAGATGGAAGTAGAAAACGAATTGGTAAAAGCTTTTACAGGTGCTTTCAACCTTGAGAAAGAGGGTAATACTTTGTTCCTGAAAAAAGACAATAAAACAATTATGACCTTTAGTAAATAAAAATCGACTATAGATATAAAAGAAGAGGTTGTCCAAGTTGGACAACCTCTTTATATTTTATAGTATCAGCAAATATTACCAACCCAAGTTTAGGCTTTCATCATATTCACCATCCATATAGCTTACTTTGGTTGGATAACCTTTTGTATTTAAAGTCCAGTCAAATATATATGTATCACTAGTTGTTTCTCCAACATATTGTTCTGTTTTTTTCAAAGGTAGTTTTTTTGTTGCACGACCAAGTAGACCTGCATAATAAGCGACTTCCATCTCATCTAAATCTGCGCCGAAAGTTATATCAAACAACATAACACATCCCTTATTTTCGATTCCATTAGGATGAGCATCTGATGTATATCCTATCGATGTTGTATAAACGCCTTCACTTTTATCATCAGATTCCATTTTTATTCCTGTTATATTTCCATCTGCATATGTTATGTTAGTAACTTCATTATCTCCCTCACTTCTTTTCATATAGTTCAGCTGTCCATCTCTATTATAGCTAAATTCCCAAGTGTCAGTTGAATTGTCAGCATAGGTTTGTAAAGCTCTACTGGCAAAACCATTTGAACCAATAGCAAATTTAACAGTATAGCTATCTTCAGGGTATTGCAAATCGTTAACTTTCATTATTACAGCAACAGTATTCCCTGTCGATTTCGTTTGTGATGGGTATTCAAAAGTAACTTTTTCTGTAGTACTCAAAACTTCTTCAAGTAACCCATCCGAATTATACTTTATAGTCGAAAGACCAATTGTCTTTGGCAAATCACCTGTAAATACGTTCTTCGGACCAAAGTTAACAGAACTACCCCCTCCTTCGTTATCATCATCGCTACTGCAAGATGAAAAAGTTAAACCTGTAAAAATAAGTGTTAATAAAAATAATAGTTTTGTTGTCTTCATAAGATTTTAATTAATTATACTTAAAATGAATTGTAAATATAAATAATTTTAACGAAACCTCATAACTCCTTTCACATCTGATTTCTTTTTGAAAGTTTCTATAAAGCAGAAAAGAGGTTGTCTATCTTATTTTTAGACAACCTCTTTATCTATATAGAAGCCCGTTTGAGAAGAGCTAACAAAGTAACAGATGAAAATAAGAGAATTCTGTTACTTTTGTCACTTTTTAGTGAAAAAATTATTTTGCATACAAAGTCTTAGCAATACCTACTTCTAAGCCGCGAAGCTCAGCTAAACCTCTCAGGCGACCAATACAAGAATATCCGGGATTGGTTTTCTTATTCAGGTCATCAATCATTTGGTGTCCATGATCGGGACGGAAAGGAATAGATATGTTACGCTTTTGCTGTATTTCGAGGAAGCCTTTCATTACACCATACATATCCACATCGCCTTCCAAATGGTTCGCTTCGTAGAAGTTACCCTCTGCATCACGCTGAGTAGAACGCAAATGCACAAAGTTTACCCTATCGCCTAAGCGCTTAATCATATTTGGTAAATCGTTGTCTGCTCTTACTCCGAACGATCCGGTACAGAAACATAATCCGTTAGACTGGTTAGGCACTGCGGCAATCAACTTGTTGAAGTCAGATTCGGTACTCAGAATACGAGGAAGACCTAGAATAGCATAAGGAGGATCATCGGGATGAATAGCCAGCTTCGCGCCAACCTCATCGGCAACAGGTGCAATTTCACTCAAGAAATAGATAAGATTGGAACGTAAGCGCTCTGCATCAGTTCCGGCATATCTATCCAATTGAGCCTGAAACTCTTCTAAGGTAAAGCTTTCTTCAGCCCCCGGAAGTCCTGCAATCATATTGCGTACAAGCAAGTCTTTTTCATCCTGCGACATTGATTCGTAGCGGGCTTTCGCTTTTGCGATATCTTCGGCAGAATAGTCTTTTTCGGCACCCGGACGCTTGAGGATGAACAATTCAAATGCCATGAAGGCAGCACGTTCAAATCTTAATGCTTTAGAACCATCAGGCATTGTATAGGCAAGATCGGTGCGAGTCCAGTCCAATACAGGCATAAAGTTGTAAGTAATAATCGTCACGCCACACTTTGCCAAGCTGCGTATACTTTCTTTGTAGTTTTCAATATATTGCTTGTAATTGCCTTCTTGAGTCTTAATGTGCTCATGCACAGGAATACTCTCTACTACAGACCATGTAAGACCTGCCTTTTCAATCATGTCAACACGTTTTTGGACTTCTTCTACAGTCCATACTTCTCCGTTTTTGATATGATGAAGAGCTGTTACTATACCGGTAGCTCCGGCTTGTTTTATATCGGCAAGTGCCACCGGATCGTTCGGCCCGTACCAACGCCATGTTTGTTCACTTAGTATCATTGTTTATGAGTTTTTTGAATGTTAGTAATTATATAGAAAATGCGTCGAAACCTCCGTCTATGACAAGAATAGTTCCCGATACAAATTTGGAAGCATCACTAATAAGATAGTGAAGAGATCCCAGCAATTCGTCTGCTTCTCCAAAACGACCGTAAGGTGTGTGAGCCAAAATAGTTTTCGAGCGGTCTGTATATGATCCGTCAGGGTTCAGCAACAGATCTTTGTTCTGAGCAGTGATAAAAAAACCGGGAGCTAAAGCATTAACTCGGAAGTTTTCGCCAAATTTAAGAGCCAGTTCTCCTGCCATATACTTTGTAAAGTTGGCTACAGCTGCTTTTGCTGCACCATATCCGGCAACACGAGTCAACGGGCGAAGTGCAGATTCGGATGCAATATTGATTATATTTCCGGCACCATTTTCTACCATTGCTTTAGCAAATACCATAGTAGGGATTACTGTTCCGAACAGATTCAAATCCACAACTTTCTTAAATGCATCTATTTCAAGATCAAATATAGTTTTATCCGGTCCAATAGTCGCTCCGGGCATATTACCGCCTGCTGCATTTACCAGAACATCTATCTTACCATATGCCTTTACTATGTCTTCTCTGTTCTTTTCCAGAACTTCTTTATTTAATACATCGGTAAGTAAAAATATAGCTTCACCACCGTCTGCTTTAATCTTAGCTACCAATTCATTTCCTTTTTCTTCTATACGATCCAAAATTACTATTTTGCATCCTTGTTTAGCCAGATATTGAGCCATGTCTGAGCCTAGTATACCGCACCCGCCGGTTATCAGAACCACTTTGTCTTTTACATGGAATAGATTGTTTGTCATAAGAATTGTTTTTAGAGTTTATAATTGTTGTAGAAATCTATATTTTCTTTTATGAGTATATCAATAGGCATATAGTTGATTTTAGGAGGCGATTGCTTGAACAGGAAATAATTGCCCAATGCTTTGATAGCATCATATCCTTGAAGCTCGGGACGCTGCGACAGCAGAAAAGAAACATGATTGTCTTTCAGCGCCTTTATATTTTGTTCGATAGCATCATGCCCTATAAGTCGTATCCTATCTCTTTGTGAATTATCCATCTGCTCTAACAGAGGAACTAATTCATATATCCTAGAATTGAGAACAATACCACCGACCAAATCGGGAACATTGTCTACAATTCCTTTCAAAGTCGCCACATCCTTAGCTGCATTATCAGGATTAATTTCTATATGGTGTATCTTTCCGCTAAAATTATTCTTCTTTAGATAGTCCATAAATCCCTGCTCGCGAGTTTTCATCTGAACCGATATATCCTTATATTTAAATCGTATATGAGCAAAAAATATATCTGCCGAAAAGCCAACTTCTCCGAACAATAACTTTGCAGCAATAATACCACTGGCAAAAGAATCTCCCCCAAAATATGAAAGGTCATTCTGTCCCGAAATGCCAGAGTCGATATATATATATGGTATTTCTTTTTCATCCAACTCTTTCGACAGGCTAACAACCTGTTCTCCAAATAAAGTAGCGATGAGTACTCCGTCAAATTCTTTTTCTTTAAAAGCATAAACTGCATTATCGAAAGAATCACGGTCGTACTGATCGAACTGAAAATACTCTGTACTGATATTGAATTTTTTTAGTTCGGCTGCGGCAAGATCAATGCCATTGCAAGCCAATTCCCAGTAACTACCAGAGGTATAGGTAGGAGATATTATAGCAAACTTATATACTTTTTTAGAGGCAAGTACCCGAGCAACCATATTGGGTTCGTAATTGATCTCCTTTAATACTTTTTCCACCTTAGCTCTCTTCTCAGGGGAAACTCTACCTCTATTATGAAGTACCCTATCGACAGTACCCGGAGATACTTCTGCTAATTTGGCTATATCAACTATTCGTATATTTGTATTATCTTTCATCAGTATATTTCTTAGGTGATCACAAGACTATCTAAAATAAGCCCCCTCAGCACCGTGTGTGCGCACACACAATCATCCTTTACAAAAATATCACAAATATTTGATTATGCAATAGCTAAAGAAGTTAATAGTGTTAAAATGAAATTTATTTACTTTCGAAGTATCAATGTGATATAAAAAATTGAGGGCCTCCTCTCTCGAGAAAGCCCCCAATAAAAAGGACCTATATATTAAAAACACTTACTATCTAAAGTCATATGTAAAAAATATCCCGGCAGGAAAGTGAGTATAGTTCGCATAATTCACACTTAACTTGGGAGTGGTAGTATCAAAATTAAAAACACTAATGTTATTCAAGAGAAAATCCCAACCATATGCTTTAATTGTAGTTTGATACACTTCGCCTGTTATCGGATGAACTGCAAGATTGTTATAAGCCATACCTGTATTTTCCAATCCTGATACAGTCTTAGAGTCGACAAGAAACTCTGATGTTCCGGTAGCAAAGTTGTGCCGATAAATTTTAGTAGAGGCATTTCCATAATAAATAACATCACCTTTGGCGCTAATGCCCGGAGTAGCTCCCCACCCTGCACTGACCTTACCTTCTGTGACTTCATTAGTTTTAATCACCTCATAGTTATCTGCATTTATTTTCAATATTTTATTATTAGGCGAGCTAGTTATAGATACAAAGATATTACCATCCGACGTTTTAATAACTCCTGATACAGCAGCCTCCAACTCTATTTTATGAGAAACGGCAGCTTTACCGGCTTCTAGCACAAGAACAGATTTATTTGCAGGAACAAAAACTTTATTCTTTACTACTGCCATCCTGTTTTTCAACGCTCCGGAAGTGCCCTCGATAAGTTTTAGCTCTGCCGTGGAAGTATTGAAAGAGTAAATGCCTTTTCCATCGCGGATAAACACATTATCACCCAACACTGCAACATGGGTGGGTTTTGTCAAAACAGATATTTCTGAACTGTATGCTACTTCTTTTTCTAGTGTTTCGGCATTAGCTACGATAAGCCTTCCATCACTTTTATATTTACTACTGGCTAATCCTTCATCTTGAGAAATGATATAAATCTTGCCATTAGTAATAAATAGATCTTGAGAAGAGCCGCCTAGCTCAGTTCCATTTACTCTCCAGTATGCACTGTCTGTTACTTCACCCTGCGGACTGATAAATATAAGAGAGCCATTCTCAGTAGTCATATTACCTTCATTCAGAATAAATGTTCCATCTTTATATTTACCCACAAAAGGAGGATCGACAGTATCGTTATCATCGTTAGAACAAGCAACTAAACCAACAAACAATATTAATGAGAAATAATAGAATAATTTTTTCATTTTCTTTTTACGTTCTTTTTTAATCTAAGTATAATTTTTTAATTTCTTGTGTTAATAGACTTGCCAAGTAAATGCAAATCTTCGGCTCCGGCTACTTCGGTAGAAACTTCTCCCAGCCATCCGGCTTCTTGATTAACTCCTGTGTAGACTTTTACAAAGTCGATACCTGGAAGATGTACTTTATTTCCCTGAGCATCTACCGCCCAGTTGATATCAATAGCCGACTCATCATCTGTATTAGGAGCATTGTCTGCATAACCCCAGTCATAAGCATAAAGTACCCAATAGCTACCTTGCCCACTTTCGTCAACCGCATTATTAGGTAACAGAGTTCCTTTAAATGTTATTTTGTTGTCAGTAATCCATTCAGGGAAATACGGCTGAGAGTGGAACGCATTTTTTGCCTTATAACCCGACTTACCCTGATTATCTTCCCATTTGATGTACTCGGCAGTAGCTCCTGTTGGTTCTGTTGTAGGCTTATAATATGTTATTTCATAATTTTTGATTGTAGTTGGCTTATAATATTCGCTACCGGCAATTTCGTACCATTCGTCTTCGTCTGGTTTTCCATTTCCATTCTTATCGTAAGCAACCATTATAATGCCCGGTTCGCAACTCCCACCTCTTTTTGGAGCTTCAGGATTAGGATTTGATGCAGCCCAGAAAGCATTGCCTTTTACTCTGAAATCTCTTTTACCGGGAATATTCACCACCGTATGATCAAAACCAAAGGTAACATATCCTCCAAAACCTCCAAGATGTATCATAGATGAATTACCTCCTTTAAGAGAGTTCTCAGCTTTTTTCCGCATAGTTTCTTTTGTATCTCCAGTCTCATATTCAGGTAGATCGTTTACAAACTGCCCTACTCCGGGAAGATAATCAAACACATTAGAGATGTATGCACTATATGCTGTTTTCTCCTTGGTTACTCTAATTTTAGTTGATGCTGATGCTTTCAATGCACCATCTTTTGCTGTGAGGCTTATAACATACTCTCCTTCTTCTACTGTAATAAAAGAGAGATCTTTAACTTTACTTAAAACTGAGTCGGAAGCACCTTCAGGTGTTTTAACGAGCTTCCATTCAAACGTTCCTTTCTCGAATCCTTTTATCTCCGGGATAATTGTAAGCAACTTACATCTATCGGTAGTATAGCTTTCATTGAGCAACAAGTCGCCCGAACTTGTCATTGATATTATATCATCAATAACATATATAACGCTATTGCCAGCAGGCTTAGTCACGGGGGCTTTCAATATTATATTATTCACCATAATATTATTATTGTCATCTACCGAAACAAAGAGTGTATCTTTATTTATACTGACGATTTTATCTACAGATCTCAATTTTTCGATAGTATAAGCCCCTTTTATAATATGACGCTTTACCAGATTCTGAGATATAGTAGGTTCTGTAGATTTTGTGCCAGATGCAGCCTCGTTATTGAACGCAAATACAGTAAGCTGATTTGCATCTATACCCGATACATCTATACTGTTTAATACCTGAGTGAAAACAGACAGAGAATTGTCTTTTTGCAATTCGTCAACCACCGACTGTTTCTGTTTCTCTATTTCAGTAGGATCTAATGTATCTCCTCCATTATCGTCGTCAGAGCAAGCTGTAAAACATAAGGCAAAACTCAAAAGAGCTAATAATTGCCAGTTAAGGTTCAAATTCTTTTTCTTCATATTTAATTTATTTAGTACTATTTTGGGTTTCATATACAAAAGCAAAGTGGGCCGGGATATTTCCACCTTCTGTTTTCCATTTTAATTTTCCATCACGACTAAAACAATAGACATAACCTGTAGAGACATAGTTACGGGCATCTGTTACATATATATCACGTGTAAAAGGATTGACAGCAATGCCGTATGGCATCTTAATACCTTTCTCGGTACCATCCGTAATAAAGTTTTTAGAATCTAACTTTTTAGTTTTAGTATTCAGTATGCCATATCCAATAGTAGTATTACCTGTATTATAACTAAACTCAGTACTGTACAGATAAATAGAATCTCCAATGACACACATATTAGTAACCGGAATATTTAAAGTCTGTTTTACCTCATCTTTCTCCGAATCTATCACATACAAATTTGCGGGCACATCATAATAGTCTCCGCGCGAACTTACATATATATCACCCCTGCTATCAGCTTTGATACGATGAAGGTTGATACCGACATCAATTTTTTTCTCTTCTTTGAGAGTAGTCAGATTTATAACAGATACCGTACGGTCATAATCGGGGAAACGATATCCTCCCGAATTGGCAACATACAGTTTATTTCTCAGAATAACCATCTCTTCGGGCTGATAGCCTACTACTACATCTCTGGTAATTCGCAAAGTAGCGGTATCAATTTCCAAGACCTTCCCCAATGGGGCTTTAGGATCTAAGACAACAGGCCCTGCATATGAACTTACGTAAGCCTTCCCTTCGTGAAAGGTTATGTAACGGCAGTTTTCTATGTCTATTTGACCGATACGCCGAGCTGTATTTACATCCATCACCTCAACCTTATGCGAGCAGTTGATTACAGCGTAAAGCTTACTTCCATATATTTTTATATCGTTGCCCACATCGCCCAGTTCTTTCACTACTGTAGGGTTGACCTCAGGATAGATATTTCGGTGATAAACCCCTGTTTCAAATTCGAAATAATCAATAGAAGCTTTATTACTACCCATATTGCCTTCATTGAGCACATAGAGTTTTGCAACGCCAATAGTATCAGGCTTTGAGACTAAATCCTTTTGGCTCGGAATAACATAATCATCATCTCTACATGATAAAAGAGCCAAAACAATAGACAAGAAGAAAAGTAATCTATTCATTTTCATATATCTACGGTTATAATAAATTTAAAATTACGTCCGGGCATAGGATAATTAAGTACAACATCATAATATTGATTAAAAATGTTATTAACCTCCGCTGAGCCTCTTATTTTGAACTGTTTGCAAACAAAATCTTTCTGTATCGACATATCGTGTGTATACCAAGGTTTAACATGGTTAACCTCTATATTATTTTGGTTCATATCGTAACGTTCTCCGACATATATGAAACTATAATTCAAGTTCCACGACTTGTAATTACCATTCAGAATAAAAGAACCGCTATGCCAAGGTGTGTAAGGAATCTGATCACCGTAAAAAGACTCGGTTTTATCTGAAAAGTCTTGCGCCTTTTGATATGTATAATTCAGATTTACATTCAACTTTACCTTATCTATCTGAGCTGAAAAAGCTGTTAAGACATCTATTCCTCGTATTTCGACAGATCCTAAATTGAACATAGACCATCTGAACATGCTTCCATTAGGTGCTGCAATAATTTTATCCTCAACCTCATTATAGTATGCGTCGGCCTGAAAAGAAAAAGACCTAAGTATAGAATGGTTTATCGGTTTACTATAAGAAAAGCCAAGATCAAATTGGTTTGTAAATTCAGGCTTAAGATTAGAGTTACCTATCATTGTATAATAAAGATCATTGAAAGTAGGCATTCGAAAAATTCGTTTATAGAAAGCCCGAAGATTGAGATCTTTGTCTTCGAAAGGTCTATAACCTATAAATACCGCAGGAGTAAATTCTGACTTGTTAGGAGACTTTGAATTAAGTCTCACTTTTTCTTGCACAAATGTGCCTAAAAGACTAGCCTGAGCTTTAAACTTATTAAGATTAATTGCTGTAGCCAAAGCAACCAATGTAGTATAACGCTGAGGAAATGAAAAAAGCTTCATATCCGAGTTCATCTTATTCCACTGAAAATCGGTAGCTAAACTGGCATCCCACTTAGATGTAATATTATAATGGTTAGCCCATGATATATATGCCTCCTGCTGTATGTATTTATTTTGAACTTTTATAGAAGATACAGTATCGACAAAGTGAGTATAATCGTAAGCAAACTTAGCCTTGATCTGAGTTTCATACTTTGTCGATATCTTTTTATAAAAATTACTTTGTGCAAAGATATTCTTATCAGTAAGAGTCTGCCCTTTTTCCTTAAAATTATTATTTGTAATAGCAGCAGGGATTCCTCTATCGGACAAATAGCTATAAATCTTAAAATCCCAATATCCCTCATTGATGAACCCATGCAGCGTTGCCTCCAAGCGCAAAGCCTCTATAGCTCCATCTTTACGCACAGCTGTAGTATCATGCGCAACTGTCCCATCTTTATTTTTCTTTTTAGTTCTGAATTTGTACTCCCCATCCGACTTTGTATATTCTGCACTGACACTACTACTTAGATTTGTGTTTATTTTTTGCTCCCAACGTATAGAGGGATTGATCAGTTGAATAGAACCGAACTTATATTTAGCTCTGACATTCGTTTTCTTCCCATCAGTAAAACGAGGCTTCTTCGTTCTTAAATATATAGTACCGGAAGATCCAAAATCGCGGGCAGGCTGAAAGATCTCACTCTTCTGTCCATTATACAATGAAATCTCCTCCATGTCGTCGAGTGAGAATTTGCCAAGGTCTACCACTCCATTCTGAGCATTACCAAGCTGAATTCCATCGTAAAACACTCCCACATGCTGTGATCCCATACTACGTATATTCACAGTTTTGAGTCCACCTACGCCCCCATAATCTTTGATCTGAACACCAGAGAAATAACGTAGGGCATCTGCAACATTGTGGCTGCTAAGCCTCTCCAAAGTCTGTCCCGATAATTTTTGAGAAGGTATTACTTCCTGAAAAGGTTTTGAGACTATAACAACTTCTTTGAGCCTCTGCAAGCTATCCAGCTTATGTTGAGCCGCAACACACAAAAACAGATTCGACAGCAGGGCTGTGAATACAATTGTCTTGAAATACATTTTTTAAGCCAATTGAACGTTATCAAATAGCTTACAGAAAAACATGAAGATTGGTGAAAAGAAACAAAAAAAAGTATAGATTAATTTCTCATCAAGGTTCTTCAGCTCTATTTCCCGAAAGCTTTAAACTAAAAATTAATCTTGGCAGGTTTTCTGACTTACTCCATCTTTGAACGTCCTTCCCATCTATTCAGTCATAAGTTATCAGCTATCAAACTTTTTTGTTGTTAACTGTTCACTACGAATTGCTCACTGGATTTGACAGTGGATTGAGTATTGTTCAAAGATTCTTGGTGGAGCTTACAGCAGCGGGTCTGTTCAGGACTTACACCTGATTCCCTTTTATCACTTTTTCGAAGAGACGAAATCATGACACCAAAATCTGAGACAAAGGTAGTATATAATTTATGTAAAAAACAAGTATTTTCTGATAATTAACCACTTTAAAATACTTACTCATACAATAGACAAAAGATTCCTTATGTCTATGAGTTTTGATTGACAAAATAAATAAATAAGGCAAGCAATATCAAACCTGCAATAATAGCTAATGTTATTTTAGCAACACTATAAGGCCTATCACCCGAAACACGCCCTGTACGCCCATTAACAAAAAAATGATAAAGCTTATCCTTATAGGTGTAGGAAGATATATAGACAGGCAACAGTATCAGTTTGAATTTAATATCACTAAATACAGTTTTCTTCGAGTTGATACGTTGCTTATCGCCTCCTATATCTTGCCTTATAGCATAATCTATATCAGATTCCATAATACTTTTTGCAGTATTATACCCTTCTTGCATATTTATTACATACTTCTCTGTAATAAATCCACTGAGAAAGCGATTATCAGCTTCTACCATGTTCATAGTGTCCCAGTTCTCTATCTTATTCATCACTACAGATGAGATCATCTTAGAGGCTGGTACCATTACATCATCAAAAAATAAAGAAACATGTCCACTGCAATAAGACCAACGGGTTTCAGTAACAGTTCTTCTATTTTTACCCGAACCGACTGTACGCGTATAATTGATTCCTCTCTCTCCTCTATAATCTGATTCTGTTTGTGCATCGTAGGTCCAACAAGGTACATAAACTCCTTCCAACCGATCGGAACATAAAGCTCTTTTTTTTAATTCATTAGGAGCAAACCACAGCCCTTTAAACCATGCTGACAGATAGGTATTTATATCTTTATCTGACAGCTTAAATGGTAAAAGATAAGAGGGTTTTATCAGCCTTTCTTCGTGAATATCCGACTCAATCAGGGGCATACCACAATATGGACAATCGGTAGATTTTAGATTCTCTTCGAATGTCGATTCTGCACCACATTTGCGACAACCTATAACTTTAGTTGTCTGTGTATTTAAAGTTTCAAAATCTCGGGAATACTGCTCAAAATCGAGTTCTTGCACATCTTCTACAACCTTTGCATCTATAAGCGTATCTGTTCCGCAATAATCGCAATGCAAAGATATAGTTCCCGGTTTGTATTTGAGAGCAGCACCACAATTAGGACACTGATAAGTGTTGCTGCTCAATGGAATTTCTTCTATAACGTCTGCCATACTTTTGTTATTTTGGCAGTGGCGGAGGTGTTGTTGTCCACAAATCTTGAAGATCTGATTGTCCTCCAGCAGGTACCCATTCGGACAATCCCTGCTTCCAAACAAGGCTCTCTCGTGTCAGAATTTGTTTTTCTACAAGTTCGACAAGACCGGATTTATTAAAAGGGCCGGATTGCTGTCCGCCAACAGCTACATAGTAGGCCGATGCTCCCGGAATCGGAGGGGGAGCTTGCTGAACATTCTGAGCATTATTTATCTGGTTTGCCATAGCTTGAGTCATTTGGTTTGCCATCGCCATACCGGCGCCGAGTCCTATTCCCATACCAGCCGTACCCGACGGATTTTCGGCTGCGGCTTCCATCGCTTTTGCAGCTTTCATTTTTGTTAGTTTATCCAGATCTATCTTGTCCAGACGACTTAGTTCGAAAATCTCTTTCTTCACCTCATCAGGCATAGAGATATTCTCTACAAGGAATTTTGTGACTTCGATACCATATGCAGCAAAGTCATCTTTCATATATCCGAAAATAGCTTCAGATAACTCATTCAGATTGGCCGCATAAGTTTCGACAGGCAGATTAGACTCTCCTGTAGCATCAGAGAAGCGTGTTACAATTATACTCTTTAGTTGCTCCTTTATATTTTCGGTAGTAAACGTCTGATTTGTACCTACTATTTCCCGAATAAAGACAGGTGCATCGGTAACCTTGAAGGAGTAAATACCAAAAGCTCTGATTTCGACCATACCAAATCGATTATCATTTAGTATCACAGCATTTTTCGTCCCCCATTTCTGGTCTATAAAGTTCTTTGTACCTACAAAATAAACCTCAGCTTTGAAAGGACTGTTAAATCCATATTTCCATCCCTGAAGGGTACTGAGTATTGGTAAATTCTGAGTATTAAGATTATATGTACCAGGAGAAAAAGTGTCTGCGATCTGTCCTTCATTGACAAAAACAGCAGTTTGTCCTTCGCGCACAATAAGCTTTGCATTATTCTTTATTTCATTATTGTGTCTTTCGAAACGATACACGATAGTATCTTGTGTATTATCAAGAAATTCGATAATATCTATCAGTTCGCCTTTCAGCTTATTCCAAAAACTCATAAGTGTATATTTTAAGTTTATATTTATAATTCAAATATAGATTATTTTTTGCTTTGTAATACATAGATACTAGAATTTATTATCTAATTAATCTTACAGAACTATAAGGCAAATATAATGACTATAAAAATAAAAGAGAAAGGAGATTCTCTTTTATCAAATATTAGGGTTTCTGTCCACATTCTAATAAAAAAATCTTATATTTGTATGACTGAATTTTCACTATATAACACAGACATGAGGAACCTTGTATTCATCCTATTAGGGTATTTTTTATATTCCTGTTCGGCTTTTATACCCGAACCGGATATGGATCTTAGACTGAAAAGTCAAAAACTTGGAATTGATACTTGTATTGCTAATGGGGAGGCATCTTCACTATCTGTTACAACATTGAATAAAGATCAAGAGATACACACGTTTTTCCAACTGTTTCAGAATGGAGCGAATAATCTCATTAAAGCCTCTGAAACATATGTATTAGATGATATACCCAGCGACACTACTTATGTCTACTATTTCGACAATAATGAGAGGATATTTGCCTTTCAGGTAAAGATTGCAATTCACAGCGACAGCATATATAATTCGGCAACTGCATTTTACGATTCAGATATGCAGGTGATAACCAAAGAATTTGCAACAATAGACAACTGCGATATACCTATAGGGAAGAATGATTCGTTACTTATTGACTTTTCTCAATTCAAAATACCCAACGATATAACAGGTTTTGTAAAGGAGAAAAAAATAATACTACGAAACCGATAGATAAAAATAAATCAGAGGAGATCAAATTTAGGTAAAAATGATTATGAATTCCCTCTAAATAAAAAAACCATGCGGACTTCTCAGCTCACATGGCTTTACACTTCACAAACTACACAAAACTTGCGTTTTTTTTCGAGTATCAAAAATCTAAACTATTTTTATTATCATATTTTAAACTCTGATATATTTGGCATCTATTACTTAAAATATATTAGCTCTAGTTTTCTCTTTTTCTATACTATAAAGTTACTGCTTGATTATAAATAAAACCGCCTATTCTGTAAACTTTTCACATCCTAATCTTTTCTAAATAGGCACATCAAAACCCACATAATTTCATTTATAATAAATATAAAATAGATAAAGATCAATAAACCCTAAAAATGAAAACATAAACAATAGTAGTTTCAATTTTCGAAACAAATACAAAAAGAATGATTTGACAGAAATGTGATTCTTATAAACAAAAAATAGTTACAGATAAAGGATTATCGTTAATATGAAAAGATTTGCAGTCCGAAAAAAATCGCAAACCTCATTATGATATTTTGAGATTTGCGATTATTATGGTAATATATGAATATATTCAAATTTATACCACCATTTTATTCTCCTTATTGTTAACCCCTTGCACATACCCATCAAAAAAGAAAGGAATATTATCTTCCGTTCCATTCATAAAGCGACCTTTGACTTTCTCGTATGCCAACAACGACATCTCAAATTCGGGCTGCCCTGTTACCAATATCGGTTGATCGAGGCGATCGTACCAGAAATAGCGTCCACCAAAATTTCGCCTTGCAACCTCAAATATATAAGATCCGATTTTGATGATCATTTTTCGTTTTGTCTCATCATCAGCCTGCTTGAAGAAATGCATATTCTCTTCTATTATTTCGTCTAAAGCTTGTAAACTATCAATACTAAAATCAAGGTTTGTTTCACTAAACTGTTTCACCAAAGCTGCCGCATTGGCTTGCATATCACTTGTAAACTGCTTCAAATCTTCAGTCTTTATTTCTACCGTTCCTTTTTTCTTTCTAAAAAAATCAAACACTCCCATCTCTTCTATTTTTATCCGGTAAAATTACAAAGAATTTATAAGTTCACGCTGTTTATTAAAGAATATAGTACGTTCCATTTCTCCACTTTCTGAAATCAATGTCGATAATCTTTTCACAGACTCAATCCACCTTTTCATTTTTTCGAAGGTCTCAAGATCTAATGACACTACGGCATTCAGCGTAAAAGCAGTAATGTGGCTTATATTATAGCTTTGCGTCTGCAAATAGGAATAAGTGGCTTCCAAGTTTATCGCAGACAAATAGAACTGCACCTTTTCTCCAGTATCGAAGCGTCCTCTTATAGCTAAAGTCTCCAGTTTATCTATCAACATCAGCAATTCCTGTTTCAATATTACTACATCATCTTTGGTTATATGATGAATACGGGCATAATATTTTATGTCATTGATCAGATAAGTAAAAATAAGATTGTCGAATATATAATATGTATTCTTCAGATACTTAGACTCTTTCAGATAGCGCTTCTGAATATCGTACATTCTATCCGAAATCTTAATCTCTTTGATAGATTTTACATTTCCTATTCGTTGCGACTGATAGAGCCACTTTAGAAAATAGAACTTAGTCAGATGCTCGAATTCAATATACAGTGTTTGAGGTAAGATATTAGCAGAAACCCCCATTTCGGAATTAAGTTCTTCCCGAGCATCACTGATAATGTTTGTAAATTCTTCCAGTTGCTCGAAATCCAGCTCTTGCGGATTTACAAAATTAGTCACTTTTAGCATAAAAGGTCTGCTGTTTTGCATATTAGAGCCAACTACAGTATCGAGAGAAATAGCCAAACGAGTAGATATGGCAACAGCCTCATCAAAACTAAAAAGCACCTCTCCTCTAAGCCTCCTGTATATAGCCTCTCTGCCCACATGCAGAATATCCATCAACAAACGGGCTATGGAAGTGCCTTCGGGAACTCTTTTCTTCACAGCTTCGAGAAGTGCAAAATGTAATGTATTGTCCATTGATTATTAATTTCGGGCAAAAAAATAAAGTTTGTCTATTACCCTTCAGAGGTGATAAATGATGCAGCCTCTATTATAAAAAAAATTACAAGGTCTCAGACCTATTTGTCGTCCACCCAAACATAACATTCACTGTTGGTTATAACTTTAAAGTATAACATTAAATTTTATCTTTTATTTATTATAAGTTTGGTCTCATTCTGAATTTTAAAATTAACAAAAGAAACTTGTACCACAATGTTTAATATTATAAAAAAGATTAAGCCTTAAGTTTCTTTATGTAAAAAAGAATTTAAGTTATAAAAACATCAAGCTCCTCTTGGTCTCCCCAAAGGGGAGAAACAACTGACGCAAGAAATCCATTTCAACTATGCTAACTTATCGGCTTTTTAACTAAAACCTGACAAAGTTGTACTCTTTTCTATCTGTTTTCGCAATCGTTGTTGTCCATCCCTCTCGGCTTTGCCTAAGCCTCCCTTTAGGGGAGGTGGGAGGGGCTTCTTCCCCTACTGATACAAATACGACAGTTATTTTTTCATTACTTATATACTCTACAGCACTATTTGTATTTTAACAATAATACTTATCTTTGTAAAAAATGAGCAAACTATTATGAAAAAACTACTGCCTCTACTATTATTACTCTCCCTTCTATTTACTTTTTCTGCCTGCGGAGACGACGAAGAAGAACCGAAAAAAGAAGAAGAAAAACCATTTGTATGGGAAGGTGACTGGAATGACCCTACCGACCCCAATTTCCCTTTTAAGAATGAGCCGAACTTCCAGCCGGGAGATTATAATCCGATAAAGGGAACATGGCTATACCTGAAAAATCCGGAATTGAGATTAGTATATACTGAAGATTTCCAATTTCTCCGCGAAATTTTTAAGAAAGCATCCGGGAAATGGGTTAGAGAAGTATGGTCTGAAAAATATATCATAAACGGAACAGGATATAAATACGAAACTGATCGTCCTTATATCAATAAATGGAAAATAGCCAAAGAAAATGGAAAGACTTATTTATTAGTGATGTATCTTTCCGATGAAGAATGGAGGAAATTAGAATTTATAGAATAATAAAACAGAGAGGTTTAAAACCTCTCTGCTTATTTTGTCTATTTACAACTGAGAATAACGAATCAGTTTAAGCACTGTCTTTTTTCTGCACATGGGATCATAACCATCTATGTCGGCTACATAATACAGGGTGTTGTTGTAGCGCACAAGGTTATCAGTTAAGCTATCGTATTCGCTTGCCGTAAGGAAGCACTCTATCACAGTATAGCTATTTCCGGCATCGGCAAGTATGGTGAAATAATTGTCGAAGATGGAATCGGCAGCATCAGTTCCTTTTCTTTTCTGCCGGTAGTCGAGGCGCATACTGTCGCTATCGGATCGGAATGTGTCGGACACTAAAGCTATGTCTACTGGGTTATCATTGTTAACCTCTACAACAAAACTCTTATTCTTTCGCCAATACCAGAATCGTTGCGTTTTGTCCATAAATTTTTTATCCATCATTTCTGCATAGTTTCTGTCCGCTTTTTGCCATGTTTCAGCTTCCATTATCACAGGCACTTTCTGCTCCTTCGACGCTGTGTCGGTGATGGTCTCGTACCAGTTGTACGAAAAAGTGGATACGTGGTTACTTGGTTTACCGTATTCGTCACTCCCTGTCTCGTAATTTCCTCCACCATTATCACCATCTTTTACATAGCCCTGCTCTTTTTCGTCGAGCTTGAAGCCGAATTCGTAGACAGAAGGCAGGTTCAGCGAATTGTTTTTGCGCCACAGGTTCACATCTGTTTTTTGATCGAGATCTATCACAGACGACACGTCTATTTGTCGTTTCGATTTTGTATTCAGTTCGAATGTCTCCTTCCCTGTCTGTACCATATCGAGATTGAAAGTCTTACAAAAGCCCGTTATCCATTCGTCTGTTTTCACGTTAGATGGCAAGAAACGTATCAGGTCGATCTGTCCTGCTTCAAAATCGGCAGGATCGTTCCAATCCATTTTCTCATTGCCTATCGTCTGATTTTTTTCATCTATTTTCACCCAGCCTTTATCTTTCCTGAATGCCGAAATATCGAGATCTACAGTCACACGATGCCTTACCCAGCCGTATCTTTCTCTAACTTCAATAGATACACCTTTTTTACTATAGATAAAATGGGGATATTTTTGAGTGATTTCGTCCGAGTTGGTAATAACGGTTAGTTTCTCACCGGCATCGAGCCACACTACCTGATAGACAAGTCCGCTTCCGCCGAAGTAATCTTTATCTATAATGGCATAGCTTCCCATATCGGTAATATCCACCCTATTCTTTATTTCAGAGTTCCTGTATTTTTCCACACCACTATCCATATATGCCTCCATATAGCCTGGGCTATATGTAGCAGAAATAACCTCATTATTATCCATTTCCCAATCCCATGATTTACCGTTCTTGATGGCTATGGGGTTGCAATATCGCTCGTTCTTTTCGGCAGGGTTGTAACTTTTGTCCTCAATTTCGCCAAAAGCCAAACCACAGAGCAGGTTTTCGTTTTGTTTCAGGTCTACAAAATTTACCATACCCGGACGTGGAAATATTTTAAGCTTACTTTCAGAAGGGATATCGCTTTTTTCCTGATCCTGATTATCTTTGTAGAACACATTGTCGCATTTCGTTTTTTCTGTATCAATTTCCTCATCGGCCTTATACCGTTGCAACTTCACTTCATATCGGCCACTCCTGAATGTCTCTTCCATATAATCAAAATTTCCCTTGAAGTCCACCGGCCAGTCCGACTTTGCAGATAAAATAGCAGGACCTGATTCATTATATATCTCGTTGCTCACACTTTGATCGATCACTATACTAGCATGCATCCTTATCTTATATAAGCCACTTTCGGGTACTACAATTACTCTTTTCCCGTCTACCTCTCCGAACATCTTTCCCGAATCGGAATGTTGTTCAACAGCAGCATTATCACAATTGAGAAGATCGACCGCATATAATACATTCCCGGTTCTTGAATACTCTCCTTCTGCTGACAAAGGGGAATTAAACGACTGGCTTTTTGTCATATTATCCCAGTCTACACGCAAATTCAGCGAAGCCATTTCCTGTGTCCATGCCACATTGTAAGAGTCAGGATTCTTATAGCTCATATACAGGTTTTTCAGCTTAGGGTCTTCGGTTGCGGTACCTGACAATTTGAATCCCTTCCCTTTGAATATTTCCTGCAACGCTTGTACACAGTTGATAGAAGGCGGAAAGTCAGTATGCTTAAAAGCGGTTGTTTTATCCAACACATTCTTGGGGGTATAAGCTCCGTTAACAGGCTTTTTTGGGGGTATTTTATAAAGCACATAGGGAAATAGACAAGGAGATATTTCTCCATACTTCGATTTATCATGCTTACCTGTATTATATTTGGTCATATCTCTCGCATCACGAAAATCGACCAGCCACTTACCCGTCTCGTTCATCATTCTGTCCCCGAAGATATCTTTCACCGTCTTGGCAGCAGGAATACCGAGATTGCCCTTGTACGAGTCTTTTGTTATCTCACTAAGTCGGAATTTCCCATCAAATATTTTAACACCATCTACATAGAGTTGTGCATCGTATAACTGAGAAAATTTACCCTTCACCTCTTCCGTATTGATGTAGCCAAATATTTCGTTATTCGCTGCTGTGGCAGGCAGGGTAATGTCGTACGAACGTTGCGCATCTTTTGTGCTAAGTTCCACGGGGTTAATAAACTGACGCTTGAGATAAACTGAAAAATTTTCAGCATTCTCTGTCTCACATAATTGCTTGTTGATGTAAAGCTCAATAATTGCCATAATTGTAATTTGTTTTTAAATTGTATATAAGACCTCATTTCCTTCCTCTTGCGACCGAATAACTGAGTGCACTGTTCCGTTCCAACAGTTTATTCAGGCACACATAACGCTGAGCATCTATAGAGTGATTGTATTTATCGATAGGTATATTGGTTGCATTGCCAAATTCATCAGTCTTCCATCGGTAATTCCGATACTCCTTTATTATATTGGTACTATGTTTGGTTACATGCTTTTTATATCGGTTCAATATGGACAGCCCCGTACTAATACTATCTTTCCCCTTTTGAGCAGGCTCAACCTTCCAGCCCTTTGACGTCAACTCTTTAATACTCTTTGGCTCGGCACTGTCTGCCACAATCTGTATCTCAGGTGGTACATTGAGCGAAGCAAGAGTATCTGCTATCATCAAATTGTCATATCCTTTCTCGCAGAGCAGCTCGTCTATCCACAATTCCCCTTCCGAAAGGCGGACATCAACTATTGCCGTAGGGTCGTTAGTAAAGCCAAAGTCGATCCCCAACCATCTGTTTTTATATATCAGAGGCATCTCCGTCACTATATCCCAGTTTTGTATAATCAATCCCTGCCGCGATCCCGTAAGCCCTTCACCATAGACAGTCCACCAGCCGATGTCAGACTTATTCGACTCTATTTCTCTCACCTGAGCCGCCGACAGATAATCATTATCCTTATATGTAGAATGAATAAGAAGAGCATTGGGCTGTGTGAGAATTTTTTCATCGAGCCAAAACTCGAAACAAGGATTGCAATCGAGAAAAATCGTCCGTGTAGTACGGATCGCCAATTGACGATAAACTTCATATTCTATATTGATACACTCATTCAGGTAAAGAATATCACGGGATGGGCCATGTACCTTTCCCGGGTTGTCGGCAGAAAAAAATTCGATGACAGATTCATTTACTTTGTATATTTTATCTGTGGCATTCCAGCTCTTTACATCCCATTTACCCACACGCAACAGAATATCCCGAAAATCGCGAATACATCCCTTTTTCAGATGAGGCATAGATTCGGAAACAACTGATATAACCAAAGGTTTGGAAGACGATTCGGCTATAACGAACAATAGCTGCAACACACTGTATGTCTTCGATGAGCGTGTCGATCCTTTATTAACTATATAGCGTACAGATTCGTTAAATGCCCTGAGATTTTTGGAAAAAACTCCTGTAGTATCCATTTTTTCCTTTATAGATAAATAACTAAAAATAAAATTGAAGAGTTTCGAATAGTTTTATTCTTCTTTCATTTACAATCAATAATATTACGTATGTTTCCTTACATATTCATATAGATTCCTCTCCACTTAATAAATAAAGCCTGTTTACTAAGAATTTTTAGCCTTTAAAACTTTAGTAAGCGAACAAAATGAATTACTTTTGCAGTGCATTTCTAAAAATGATAACTATTTGAGTATAAGCACATATAAATATCATTTATGCAAGCATAGACAGAGGTCTTGTAATAAACTATAGATCAGCAAAATAAACCTATATATATTAAAACAATAAAAATTAATCATGGCTAATCAAAAAGAAAAGCTTTTCTCTGACTTCCCCGCGGTATCGACCGAAGAGTGGATGGCAAAGATTGTGGCCGACCTTAAAGGCGCCGATTTTGAGAAAAAACTTGTTTGGAGAACAAACGAGGGTTTCAATGTAAACCCTTTCTACAGAAGTGAAAACATCGAAGGGCTAAAGGCAACTGACTCTTTACCCGGCGAATTTCCTTACGTTCGTGGTACCAAGAAAGACAATGATTGGTATACACGTCAGGATATCTCTGTCAATGACTTTAAAGCAGCAAATGCAAAAGCTCTTGATATCCTGAACAAGGGAGTAACTTCGTTAGGATTTAACATTGATGGAGATGATGTTAGCGCCGAAAACATCAAAACATTGTTGAAAGATATATGCCCTGAAGCAGTAGAACTAAACTTCAGCACATGCTATCGCAAATCACTTGACCTTATCAAAATTCTTGTTGACTGGTATAAAGCTTCGGGAGCAGATTTAATGAAATGCTTCGGTTCTGTTAATTATGATGCTTTCAAACCTCTTTTGAAAAAAGGAAGAGATGCTGAAGGATGGATAGAAAAAGCTGCTGAAATAGTTAAAGCTGCGGCCCCTCTACCTCGCTTTCGGGTTTTAGGAGTCAATGCACACGCTACTAACGATAGCGGAGCATACATCTATCAAGAGTTAGGCTATGCTTTAGCTAACGGAAACCAGCTACTTAGTGCACTTGTAGAAGCCGGACTAGATGCTACATTAGTTGCTAAAAAGATTAAATTCAACTTCGGTATCGGTGGTAATTATTTCATGGAAATTGCAAAATTCCGTGCTGCACGTTGGTTGTGGGCAGAAATAGTGAACGCATACAATCCAATATGTAACAACGAGTGCCCTAATAAATCAGAAGATGGTATTTGCCGTTGTGCAGCAAAAATATATGCTCATGCACAAACATCGACATTCAACAAAACAGTATATGATGCACATGTGAACTTACTCCGTACACAAACAGAAGCTATGTCTGCAACTATTGCCGGAATAAATTCATTAACAGTACGTCCATTCGATGAAACTTATAAAACTTCAGACGATTTCTCAGAACGTATTGCACGTAATCAACAATTATTGCTAAAAGAGGAATGTCATTTCGATAAAATAACAGACCCTTCTGCAGGATCATATTATATAGAAAATCTAACGAAATCTATAGCTGAACAAGCTTGGAAGCTGTTCCTTGAAACAGATGAAAAAGGATTTTATGAAGCGTTAAAAACGGGGTCTGTACAAACTGCTGTCAAAGCTTCTGCCGACAATAGATTCAAAGCTCTTGCTACTCGTCGTGAAGTTCTGTTAGGAACAAATCAATATCCAAACTTCACAGAAAAAGCGTCAAGCAAGATCGTCGAAAAAGAAGCATGCGGATGTGGATGTGGAAGCAACGCTCCATATATGCCATTACCAACCGACCGTTTGGCAACAGCATTTGAGGCTCTTCGCTTGTCGACAGAGAAACATGGCGCTCCAACTGTATTTATGCTTACTATTGGTAATCTTGGTATGCGTCTCGCTCGTGCACAATTCTCAAGCAACTTCTTCGCTTGTGCCGGATATAAGATTATAGACAATCTAGGTTTTGACACTGTTGAAGCAGGTCTAAAAGCTGCTCGTGAGAAAAATGCCGATATTATCGTGCTTTGCTCTAGTGATGATGAATATGCAACGCTTGCTCCTGAAGCCCATAAGCTAATAGCAGGCAAAGAACACCTTGTGGTTGCCGGTGCTCCGGCCTGTATGGATGAGTTGAAAGCTCAAGGTATAGAACACTTCATCAATGTGAAGAGTAATGTGCTTGAGACATTAAAGGTATTCAATGCTAAACTAGGAATTAATTAACTAAACGGCTCAGCTAAAACAGAAAAAGATGAAACCAAATTTTAAAAATATAGACATTAATAATGCCGGTTTTGCTGCAACAAACGCTTCAAAGTGGGTTGCAGATAATGGAATAGAAGCCAACTGGGTAACACCTGAATTAATACCGGTTAAACCAGTATATACAAAAGAAGATTTAGAAGGTATGGAGCATTTAAATTATGCTTCGGGTATACCTCCTTTTCTTCGTGGACCATACTCCGGTATGTATGCTATGCGTCCATGGACAATTCGCCAGTATGCAGGATTCTCTACAGCTGCCGAATCTAATGCATTTTATCGTCGTAACCTTGCTTCAGGACAGAAAGGTCTTTCCGTTGCATTCGACCTTGCTACACACCGTGGATACGATGCCGACCATCCTCGTGTAGTAGGTGACGTAGGTAAAGCAGGGGTATCTATCTGCTCGGTAGAAGATATGAAAGTTCTATTCGAAGGTATTCCCTTGAATCAAATGTCAGTGTCTATGACAATGAATGGAGCTGTACTTCCTGTACTTGCGTTCTATATCAATGCAGGGTTGGAACAAGGTGCCAAATTGGAAGAAATGGCAGGAACTATTCAAAATGATATCCTTAAAGAATTCATGGTGCGTAATACATATATCTATCCACCGGAATTCTCGATGAAAATTATAGCCGACATCTTCGAATATACATCTCAGAAGATGCCTAAGTTCAACTCTATCTCTATTTCGGGTTACCACATGCAAGAAGCCGGTGCAACTGCAGATATCGAGTTAGCTTATACTCTTGCCGATGGTATGGAATACCTGAAAGCAGGTATAGATGCAGGTATAGATGTAGATGCTTTTGCTCCTCGTTTATCTTTCTTCTGGGCTATCGGAATGAATCACTTTATGGAAATAGCGAAGATGCGTGCAGGACGTCTATTGTGGGCTAAGATAGTGAAAAGCTTCGGTGCTAAAAATCCGAAATCACTAGCACTTCGTACTCACTCCCAAACATCGGGATGGTCACTTACAGAACAAGATCCGTTCAACAATGTTGGTCGTACCTGTATCGAAGCTATGGCTTCTGCTTTAGGACACACTCAGTCGTTACACACTAATGCACTGGACGAAGCTATCGCTTTGCCTACCGACTTCTCGGCTCGTATTGCTCGTAATACTCAGATATACATTCAGGAAGAAACATATATCACTAAAGAAATCGACCCTTGGGCCGGTTCGTATTATGTGGAAACACTAACAAATGAGCTTGTACACAAAGCTTGGGATCTTATTCAGGAAGTTCAGAAACTTGGTGGAATGGCAAAAGCTATTGAAACAGGTCTTCCTAAAATGCGTATTGAAGAAGCCGCTGCCCGTACTCAGGCTAGAATAGATTCAGGTACTCAAACTATTGTGGGTATTAACAAATATCGTTTAGAGAAAGAAGATCCTATCGACATTCTTGATGTGGATAATACAGAAGTGCGTCGTCAACAGATCGAACGTTTGAACGATTTGAAAGCTAAACGAGACAATGAAGCCGTGAAAAAAGCATTGGCTGCTATTACTGAATGTGTTAAAACCAAGAAAGGTAATCTATTGGAACTTGCTGTGGAAGCAGCACGCTTACGTGCAACATTGGGAGAAATCTCCGATGCTTGTGAAGAAGTAGTAGGACGTTATAAAGCAATAATCAGAACAATTTCAGGCGTGTATTCATCAGAAACTAAAAAAGATCCGACTTTCCTAAAAGCGCAGGAGCTAGTGGAAGAGTTTGCAAAAAAAGAAGGTCGTCAGCCTCGTATTATGATCGCTAAAATGGGTCAGGACGGGCACGACCGTGGTGCAAAAGTTGTTGCTACAGGTTATGCAGACTGCGGTTTCGACGTGGATATGGGACCATTGTTCCAAACTCCGGAAGAAGCAGCACGTCAGGCTGTAGAAAATGACGTTAATGTGCTTGGTGTTTCTTCTCTTGCTGCAGGTCACAAAACACTTGTACCTCAGGTTATAGCAGAATTGAAAAAACTCGGACGTGAAGATATTATAGTAATTGCCGGAGGAGTAATCCCTGCCCAAGACTATGATTTCCTTTACAAAGCCGGAGTTGCTGCTATTTTCGGACCCGGTACATCTGTTACTAAAGCCGCAGTACAAATGTTGGAAATATTGTTAGCTGAGTAAATTTTAAGTCGACATAAAAGTAAAAGACCGCTCAAATATGGGCGGTCTTTTTTTATTTTTATTTACAGACTTACTTCTCTGTTTCTTTGTACCATTTATAAAGCCTTCCGTCTACAAATTGGAAAAGCCAATGGTTCTTAAATTTATCAACATATTCCAATGTCTGATTACCGTAATCTTTCTGCGACACTACATTGTATTTATCTCCCATCAGGGTAACGATTTCGTCAGGTGTCATTCCAAGTTGTACTTGCTTGAGTTGTGTGTTGTAGGCTGTACCACATGCTGTAAGCATGGCTACCATAAATAAGGTAAATAGTAATTTTTTCATAATCTTATTGCTAATTTATATCTTATGAACAATTATCAATTAGTTTAGTTCATAATTTATGAAACGTACACAAACTGTATATATTTCAAATGCGACATAATATTTATTGATCAAAAATATATAGTAAAAAAGAGACTATCAGAACATAAGTCTGACAGTCTCTTTTATATTTAATACAGTAATTACTTATTATTTTACTTCTTCGAAGTCTACATCAGTAACATCGTTTTCGCCACCTGAAGATTGACCTCCTGTATTAGCTCCGGCATTGGGATTTGCACCAGCCTGTTGCTGTTGGTTATACATATTCTGACTCATTTCGTGCATCAACTTGTTCATCTCATCCATTGCTGCATCTATTGCTGCAACATCCTGAGCCTTATGAGCATCTTTAAGTTTTGTCAGAGCAGCTTCGATAGGAGCCTTTTGTTCGGCAGGGACTTTATCTCCTAACTCGCTCAATTGTTTTTCTGTTTGGAAGATCATTGAATCCGCCTGATTCAACTTATCAATTCTTTCCTTTTCTTTCTTATCTGATTCTGCATTAGCTGTAGCCTCATCTTTCATTCGTTGAATTTCGGCATCGCTAAGACCTGATGAAGCTTCAATACGGATAGATTGTTCTTTTCCTGTTGCTTTATCTTTAGCCGAAACGCTCAAGATACCATTAGCGTCGATATCGAAAGTCACTTCGATCTGAGGTACTCCACGAGGTGATGCCGGTATACCATCGAGGTTGAACACCCCGATTTGCTTGTTATCTCTTGCCATCGGACGCTCTCCTTGCAATACATTTATTTGTACCGAAGGCTGATTGTCTGCTGCAGTAGAGAATGTTTCACTCTTCTTGGTAGGGATAGTAGTATTTGACTCTATCAATCTGGTCATAACACCTCCCATAGTTTCGATACCCAGAGATAGTGGAGTAACATCCAGCAGCAATACGTCTTTTACTTCTCCAGTAAGTACACCACCTTGAATGGCTGCACCCACAGCAACTACTTCGTCAGGATTTACACCTTTTGAAGGAGCTTTACCAAAGAATTTCTCTACTTCTGTCTGAACTGCAGGAATACGAGTTGAACCTCCAACCAAAATCACCTCATCAATATCTGATGCTGAATATCCGGCATCGCTCAGAGACTTACGGCATGGTTCGATACATGCACGGATAAGAGTATCTGCCAATTGTTCAAATTTAGCACGAGTCAATGTTTTCACCAAGTGTTTTGGAATACCATTAACCGGCATAATATATGGTAGATTTATTTCAGTAGAAGTCGTGCTGGATAATTCTATTTTAGCTTTTTCAGCAGCTTCTTTCAAACGTTGAAGAGCCATAGGATCTTTACGTAAATCGAGTCCTTCTTCTTTTTGGAACTCTTCTGCCAACCAATTGATAATTACGTTGTCAAAGTCATCACCACCTAGGTGGGTATCTCCATTTGTAGATTTCACCTCGAATACTCCATCACCCAACTCAAGAATTGATATATCGAATGTACCACCACCAAGGTCGAACACTGCAATTTTCATGTCTTTATGAGCCTTATCTAATCCGTAAGCTAAAGCTGCAGCCGTAGGTTCATTTACAATACGTTGCACTTTCAATCCTGCAATCTCTCCTGCTTCTTTTGTAGCCTGACGTTGAGCATCGTTAAAGTATGCAGGAACAGTAATTACGGCATCTGTTACTTCCTGTCCGAGATAATCCTCTGCTGTCTTTTTCATCTTCTGAAGAATCATTGCAGAAATCTCCTGAGGTGTATAAAGGCGTCCATCAATATCCACTCGTGGTGTATTATTGTCTCCCTTTACTACCTTGTAAGGTACACGTGGCACTTCACTTGATACCTGATCCCAAGTTTCACCCATAAACCTCTTAATAGAGTATATTGTTTTTTCAGGATTTGTTATAGCCTGACGTTTTGCAGGATCTCCTACTTTACGTTCATTTCCTTCGATAAAAGCGACAACTGAAGGAGTCGTTCTTTTACCTTCATTATTTGCGATAACGATTGGTTCGTTACCTTCCAAGACAGCAACACAAGAGTTTGTGGTACCTAAGTCTATTCCAATTATTTTTCCCATTTTAATATTTTAATTTATTTGTTTATTATTATTCGTTTTCATTATATTTTCTCGCTTTGCAGCGACACTATTCATTATTCAAATGTTGTGCCAAAAATGACAATAAGAAGAAAAAAAGTAAAATATGACGATTTGTCATAATGCGAAAATCTGACAATCTTAAGATATAATGCTGTTTTGATGTATTATTTATACTATGACAAAAGACGACTATGAGATCACCTCATGCCGATTTAAACATACAGAATGTCTATGATAATAATGATATCACTTCCTACCAAAGTCCGCAGGTATCTCACCCCATTCATTTGTCTTCCATTTAATAATAACAGTGGTATAAGTATTTTCTTTAAGCCATTTTTCAGCTCTTTCTATCATGTAAAATAATGATTCGTTTTCGGGAATGCGTTCCAGCTTTGTTTTGCATTTTTTTTCTCTCACCCATTTTATTGCATTCACACTATCCGAATATATAGGAATGTTGAAGTTTTTTTGTTTTAACAAGGCTAATCCATGTACCAGTGCAAGGAATTCGCCTATATTATTTGTTCCGTGCTCGAAAGGACCTTGGTGGAATATTTGTTCTCCTGTTTTCACAAAAACACCTCTATATTCCAACAATCCGGGGTTTCCGCTACATGCAGCATCTACAGCAAGACTATCTTTTATTATCTCCGGAATGCTCTGGATAGATACCTTCTTATTTTTTTCTGCATTTTTACCGACATAAAGCCATGGACTATCATTAAAAGCCCTGACAGCCTCCTCTCTGTTTGGAAATGATTTATAAATTGCACCTTCATAACCCTCTACCTGAGCCTTTGCCTCATTCCATGAAGCATATACACCGGGTACAACTCCATTCCAAACTACATAGAAATTCTTTTTCGCCACTTAATATAATTTCATTAACAGAGTGCAAAATAACAAATAAAGCGGGGATATATAAAATATGGCTAAGATAAAAAATACTGATTACAAAACCTTTTATCCTAAAATTAGATAGTGAATTGCATTTAAAAGATTTTTTAACAATATATTTGTTGCACAATAATTTTTAATGCTACATCTTTGCATTGTGAACAGTCGTTCACTTTTATTTAATTTAAAGTGGAATATGAAATATAGCAGAGAATATATATTAAGAAAAGCATTTGATGTATTCATGAATAAAGGATACGACAGTGCATCTATCTCTGTATTGCAGAAAGAACTCAATATGTCTCGCGGCGCTATGTATCGTTATTTCAAAAATAAAGAGGAACTCTTTATTGCCGTTATTGATGAATATTGTTTCCGCCTATTTGAGAGAGTTCTGAATAATACAAATGAAAATTTAAAAGTTTCGGAGCTGATAGAGGTCATGTTTCGAAAACAAAAATTGATGATAAACGTTTTTACAAGAGCGGGAGTTACTCATACCACATTTCTCAATTATACGGCTTTAATGATTCAGGCGGCAAAATACTATCCTGATTTTCTAAGACGGTTCAGACTGATTCATAATCAATTGCTGTCTCGTTGGGAAGTTGCTTTAAATAATAGTATCGCTACAATGGAAATAAAGCCTGATATCAATGTGGAAATAATGAGTATTCTATTCAATAGTGCCTGCATAAAAGAATCATCGGAAAGAAATGATGATGAGGAAATGTTTGCAACAAATGTACAACTAGATTTAGAACGCAGAAGAGAAGTTATAGACTATTTATATAACTTAATAAAAGTGTAATTTTTTTTAATATATAATGAACAATCGTTCACAAACTCAAATAAATATGAGTTATTTTTTTAGAAGCAGATGAACGATCGTTCACACAGTTTAACAAATTAGAATATGAAAAAAATAATAGCAGTATTAACTCAAAAAGGCTCGTTGAGTACAGGGATTCAAAAAGATACAACAATAAATTTATTCGAAATAGAAAATGAATTGGTAAAAGGGGTAGAAAACATGAAACTAGAGAATACAGAGAACAATTACTTCTCACTACTTATGTCTATAAAAAAAGTAAGCTTGATTTATATAGGTTCAATAAATACTGAACTGAAAAATATTTTGAAGAAGATTGGCATTGCCACCAAATGCAGAGATGAAATAGGAGATGACAAGTTCATCAATCAGTTTATTTTCGATTGATTATATAAAACAAAAACAAGCCCAATGAAAAAAAACATTTTTTTCATATTATTCATACTGGTTACTAATTTTCTTTCTGCCCAAGATGATATAATATTCCTAGATAATGATACTATCCGCCAAGAGTACGACAGGGCAATGAATGATCCTCATATCTTCAAGCCAAGACATTTCAAAATGACAGAAGAAGAGGCAATAAGAATGGCTGACAGACTACCAGCTTTTGCGGTATACAGAGATACTTACTTCATTACAGGAGTACCATTAAACAAGGAGATAACAAGCAATTCGGCTGATGTCACTTTTCAGATAAGTATTCGTCAACGTCTTACAAAAAGTATATTACCTTTTAAAACGTTTGCTTATCTGACATATACACAAAAATCTTTCTGGGATATATATGCCGAATCGAGCCCATTCAGAGATACAAATTACAATCCGGGAATAGGGCTGGGTAAGTATCTATTTCACGACAAGCGGGTTGTAGGTTCAGTTATGGGACAGATAAAGCACGAATCGAACGGAAGAGATGAAGAAAGCTCTCGCAGCTGGAATTATTTGAGCCTTTCTGCTAAATATTTTTTCAATGCGCGATTTAACGTATCAGGCGAATTTTGGATTCCATATGTCGATGGCGGTAATAATAAAGATTTGATAGACTATCGGGGTATTGGTTACATTGCAATAAACTATATAAGTTATAAAAGCAAATGGTGGTTGTCGGCAGAATTGAACCCCAAGAAAGGATTAGGCAATGTGAATACAACACTGACAGCAGCCTTCAGGATGTCTGCAAAATCGAACCAATATCTATTTGCAAGATTTTATCAGGGATATGGCGAAAGTTTACTCAACTATAATGAATACGCAATGAATTTCCGTATAGGGATATGTATAAAGCCTGATTTTTACAGCATATTTTAAATAAAAGAACAATGAGCAAATTTCGATTCCAAACATGGCACTTTATCATATTATTCTTTGTAATGATTGCAGCTACGTCTGTCATAGCCTGGACAGGACTGAGGGATACATCAGATCTAGAAAAAACGCAAATATTACAACTGAATAGAGAAACTTTCAATGAAAAGATCCAGTCCGGAACTCACTTCATACTAATTAGAAATGCCGAATCGGATCTGTGTGACAAAATGGAAGCTAACCTCAATTTACTGGCAAAGGGAAATAATAATGATATTAATTTTTATAAAATAGATGCTATAGAATGTCATAAAGAGTGTGTTAAATATGAGGTATCAGCAATACCGACAGTATTGGTATTGAATAATGGAGAAATATCTGACCGCATTATGGGTGTTGTCCCAGTCAGAAATTTAGAATTAATTTATAATAGAAACGCAAAATGAAAATAATAATTAGTCCTAAATATAAGCAACTAACAGAGTTTATATATAGTATTCCTGAAATATTTTCCAACCAAGGAGAGTTGTTATATAATGCTCGCAATACAATAAAAGTTTTTCAGGCAAACGGGTTCACTATAAATGTAAAATCATTTAAAAAGCCCATTTTCATCAATCGGTTAATATATAGTTTTATCAGGAAATCTAAAGCTGAAAGGTCTTTTGCCAATGCTTTTGAAGTACAGCACAGAGGCATATCGACCCCTGACCCAATTGCATATATAGAGATATACAATAAGGGACTTATTTCGAGATCATTTTATATTTCTATTCAAGAAAACGTAGAAGGTACTATGAAAGAGATATACAAAAGAGAGGATAACAGCTGTAAAGAACTGATTCAGGCTTTCACGATGTTTACCGCAGAGTTACATAAAAAAGGTATATTCCACAAAGATTATTCTCCGGGAAATATTTTATTCAAAAACACATTGGGCGGATACCGGTTCTATCTGGTAGATCTGAATAGAATGAGTTTCAAGAAGATAAATATACTCGACAGTTGTAAAAGCTTTAGCCGTCTAAGAGCCGACGACGACACTCTTAATTATATTGGTGAAGAATATTCAAAAATCCGTAAATATGATGAAAAATTCTGCCAACAACTAATACAATTATACAATCGTCGTTTCTGGAAAAGACACTTAGAACGCCATCCGGAAAGCAAATATGAGTTTAACCAAAAACAAATGGCATAACATATGTTTATAAATAGTATTGGATATTACATTCCTGAAAAAAGGATACCAAATGATTATTTTACGAATGTGAATGGTCTTACCGGCGAATGGATAGAACAGCGTACAGGTATAAAAACCCGCTCAAGAGCATCCGATAAAGAGTCTATAGACTACATGTGCGACATGGCTGTAAAGAATGCATTGCCTACCTTGCCATACAGTATAGAAGATGTAGATCTGATAGTGTTTGCATCATATACACCATCCGACACGATAGCCACTTCGGGACATTTTATACAAAGGGAATATAATATACCTAATGCCAAAGTATTTTCTATATCCTCGGCTTGTTCTTCTGCAATCAACGCAATGGAGATAATTAGAGCATTCTTTGCCTCAATGATGTCAACAAAAGCGCTACTCATTTGCGCCGATAGGAATTCGACATATTCCAACGATTGCGATTGTATGTCGGGACATCTCTGGGGAGATGGTGCTACAGCCTACTTCTTCTCTAATCAGGCTTGTTCTGAAAGAGAACCGCAGATATTAGATATTATGACACAGGGGTTAGGACATATTGGACAAGGAACTAAAGGAGTATTTCTAAATCCTCAGAACGGAGGGTTACAAATGCCATACGGAAAAGATGTCTTCATGCAAGCTTGTACATATATTACCCAGAATACAAAAGATATAATGGAATGGAACGGACGTACAACTGACGATATATCTTTTTTTATAGGTCATCAGGCCAATATGAGAATACTAAAGAATGTAAGTAAACAATTAGGAATGCCCCAAGAAAAAGTCTTGTCGAACATTGAAGAATTAGGCAATACGGGGTCGGCCAGTGCAATGCTTGTTTTTGCACAAAACAGAGATAAGTTTCAATCAGAAAACTTAATATGTATATCTGTTTTTGGAGGAGGATACTCAGCCGGGGTATGTCTTATAAAAATAAATTAAAACTAAAAAAAGAAGTAGTATGACAACTTATCAAAGAACATTGAAAAATAGTTTTTCGCTGGAGGGAAAAGGGTTACATACAGGATTAAATATACGGATTACGTTCAATCCAGCTCCAGATAACCATGGTTATAAAATCAAGCGCACAGATATATTGGGGCAGCCTATAATAGATGCTTTGGCCGAAAATGTATCTGCTACACAGCGAGGAACTGTATTGTCTGCAAATGGAGCTCAGGTAAGCACAGTAGAACACGCTTTAGCAGCACTGTATGCTTGTGAAATAGACAATTGCCTGATAGAGGTTAATGCTCCGGAGTTTCCAATTCTGGACGGCAGCTCGATTTTATTTGTCAGTAAGATAAAAGAAGTAGGTATTCAACAGCAAAAATCGCTGCGCAAATATATAACCTTCAAACGTAAGCGAATAAAGGTAGTGGACAAAGCCACTGGGGCATCTATGCTCTTATTGCCTGACGAATCGTTTAGTATTCAGTCGCAAATCTCATTCGATTCCACATTTCTGAGAAAGCAAGATGCACAGATGAACGACTTGTCTGAGTTTACCAGAGACTTTGCATCTGCCCGCACTTTTGTTTTTGTTAGAGAAATTGAGCCTCTACTCGAAAACAATTTAGTAAAAGGAGGAGATCTGGACAATGCGATTGTGATCTATGACAAGCAAATAGAACAAGAGAATCTGGATCATCTTGCCGACCTCATGGGAGTTAAACATAAAGATGCACAGAAACTTGGCTACATTATGAATAAGCCTCTACTCTACCCCAACGAACCCGCTCGCCACAAATTGCTGGATATAATAGGCGATATAGCATTGGTTGGTCATTTCATTAAAGGGAAAATAATAGCCAACTGCCCAGGACACAAAATAAATAACCTATTTGCCAGAGCAATACGTGAAGCGATGAAGCCGGAAGTGAAGTCAACAACCGCAGATATCATTACTGAACCAATAGGTATGGGTAGCTTTTACTGGAATCATCCCTAAAAAGAGTAATTATGAAACAAATATTATCTTTTATATCTAATAATAAAGCTGTTCTTACAGGAATGCTGGCAGGCCTTATTATAGGTTATATTCATTGGTTCTACTTTGCTTGCTATTGGGGTACATACCCTTTATCGGCAGAGTGCTGGGTTAATTGTAGTTATGGAGTAATTATCGGAGGGTTTGTAGCCAGCCTGATACACAAAGAGTAGTTTCTTTATTTTCTTTTATCGATACATTGATGAGTTTACAAAATAATATTATCTTTGCCCCTGCTTTGGGGCATTAGCTCATCTGGCTAGAGCGTTAGACTGGCAGTCTAAAGGTGATCGGTTCGAGTCCGATATGCTCCACAAATTTGTAAATCCTCGAATAGAAATGTTTGGGGATTCACTGTTCAATAAGAAATTTAGGATTTAATACTTCTGTAATTATTCCCTTACCCACAACTCTTGCACCCTCTCTTATTTCAAACACTTTTCCAATATGCAATTGTTTTAAATGAAATTGTGGTGATGCTGTGGTCAAATAGCAATCAACTGTTTTTCCAAGTAAGCATACATCTTGTCCAATAAACGTTTGACATGCATCCCAATTTGTATCATCATAATAAAATTGTCCTCTGTAACCACTACTTACAGGAGTTTTTCTCCCTCCTTCCCTTTCCGTTAAGTAGTATATACTAGCTCGTATTTCAGGGATAGGATATGTAAATCTATTATATTGACTCATCTTTTTTCTATAAAGCTAACAATTTTCTCAAAATCCTCAAACAAAAAGTTTGAGACTTTGGTACTATGTTCCACAAATTTTAGAAATCCTCGAATTGAACAGTTTGGGGATTTATAATTTTAAGAACTTACCACAATCTTTTGTTAAGAATTTCAATGTACCACTTGTAGTCTCTATTACATAACACAGAATATCATCTTTTGTATGAAAGAAATCAACAAATGATTTATATAAAGAATCTTCTTTGGATATATCAGCCAATAGAATTGCATTTCCTGTATGATTTAAATATATATCAGATTGGATTCTTTGAATATTATCAAACGAGCATTGCCATTTATTATTTTCGATATCGGTTAACACAAATGATAAATTAGAAATATCATTATAAACGAGATTAATTTTTAGTTCATTTAATTCTGTATCGTGATAAACAATATCTAAAAATGAAATCTTATCCATATTTATAAATTTAAAGTTTTCATAAAGCTAACAATTTTCTTACAATCCTCACAGAACGAATTCGAGACTTTGGTACTGTGTTTCCTTCTAGTATAAAACAGCCTTACAAATACATTTGATTATTTTATTTATTTGCAAGATGACTCCAAGTCTGTATCAAGATGTGATTCTTTATGATTAACCCTATTATAGTATACCTTTCTTGAATCTTCTTCTTTTAGTTTATTAAGGAGGAGCTTATTTCTAATTGCGCGCGATATTAAATACAAAGAATCTTCATACATAGTCTGATCTACTTCATAGGTATATTTTACAATATAGCCTTCTGTTACAAATATATTTCCTCCCCTTGTTTGCTCCATACTTTCAATAGGTCTTACAGATATTATTTGACCACAAGTAATAGACCAATCTTTATTGTTTTTAACCAGATATCCTTTAAAGTCTATATTTAACGCGATAATGATTGATAAGATAAATAGTATTATTAAAATTAATATAACAATTGATTTTTTATCCCATTTAATATTTTCAAACCTTTTCTTTTTTTCTTCTTCGTAACGTATCTGCTCTTTACGATATCTTGTTGTCATAAAAACATTTACTATTCTTCCTTAGGGCTAACTATCTTCTAAAATAGTAAAAGTACTCACTTTGAAGATATATTTTACTTAAAGAGACATTATATAAATAAGATTATTATAGCAGGCTTTTATTACTTAAAAGAATTTATATAAACTTACTTGTAGCTCGACTGAGGCTTTAAGATTATAATTACAAACTTGACAAACGGCTATTCTTTTAAGTATTTTTCATAAGCTTGTCGTAGTTCTTCTTTTTTCGTAGTATCTTCTACTAAATCATAAATCGGGATTAGTGCCTCATCCGAAAAATTTACGAGAACCATAGTTTCATCAGTGATATTACCCCATCCTTCAAAAACGATAGGTTCACTCTGATAGTTGGTAATATCTATCATCCATGCGTTAGGTTTTGATGAAGTACCATCTACTGCCTCAATGTAAAGATTTTCTTTTTGAGGGCTAGCAACATCCGGTTTATAGACGGTCAGTCCTGATGTTGGTATTCTGAAATAGTAATAAGCGTTATATCCGGACCAGCTATTCAAAATGCGCAAATCAGATGAATTAGCTCTATACAGGTAGTCGATCCTTTGTCCAACATAAACCTCTCGGAGTAAATGAGTACCATATTTTTTAATAATTTCGTCAGGAGATAATTTCTGAAGATCAGCCTTAAATTCTTCTGTCAAGTATTTAGTTGCAGTCTGCTGCCTGTACAAAAAACGAGCTAAATAAATAGCTGCGGTTGATGAATAACCCGAATAGCTATAATCAAGTTCAGGAAATGAAATATCATTGATAAAAGCTGTTTCAAAAGTAGCTTTGAATAGATTTTTATACTTGACTGATTCGTCTTTCGAGAACCCACCCAATGATGCAAGACGATCAAGACATTCTGCTTTTGTTCCAATAAATATAATTTCTGCGCTGCCAGAAAGGACTTTAAACAAAGTAACCGCTCCGTCTCTATCAGCTTTATACTTGTCCACATCAAATATTTTATTTCTTACCGATGCAGGATGCGCAAATTTACCAGTAGCATCAAACCCATAACCGAGCATAAAATAATTATCCTCCACGCCTTTGTTTTTCCAACTCACCGACTTAGAAGAAGATAAATCCTTTCCTGTTTTATATGGATTAGTGGGTTCTGGGGTTGGTGTGAGATTGGGTATCGGATCTTGATAACCATTGTCATCAGAACATGAAGCAAATGCAAATAGGAGCAACAATAGAAAGGAGAATACGCTTTTCATCTTGATTCATTTTATGATTAGAGACAACCAAAGATAAGGAATAAAACCTTGATAAGAAACAAATATAAGCGTTACTATAAAGAATTAGGCTTTAGGTTTGAGCTAGTATTTTTGGGTCTTGCCGTATTTTTATTATCATTATCATTCGAATATCACAAAAAACAAAAGAGCGCGTAAACCATTGATTTACAATCTTATTCATTTCTTTAAAGTGACCACGGCAGTACTATATTGTAACAAATTATAAATTACTGATCTTGTAGTTATCACACAAAACAAGACATAATAATATGATACACAATATTATATATATTCGAATATCCTTCCCTATATTTTCATCATTCTATTTTTTGTAAGTACTTTTACAGAGTACGTACTTTTATTTAAAATAGAAATATCAAAATACCTTGTTCGCTTTCATCTTTATCTTCAAGCAAAGATAAAGATGAAAAACAAATATTCCTAATTATAACAATAGAAGGGATCAAAAATTATTACTATATAGGACACCGGGGCGAGTCGAAAAACTTCATAAAAATAAAAGATAAAGGAATATTGTCATGGCAGGTAAAGAAAAATACATTTAATAAAGCCAGAGAACCAGCCTCTACAATAAACGCTAGAATAAGAGAACTTGAAAATGCAGCTCTTGTTGTTTTTGAACAGAATTTTAAGGGACGCAATATTGAATTTTCTAAAGATGAATTCAAAAGACTCTTACAGATTCAGTTGAATGAATACGAAGGAACAAATGAAGAATCAAGTGACAACTCCCCTATCCTATTTTTCGAGACCTATGAAAAATTTAAATACGACTCCTTTTTTAAAGGTTCCAAAAGTTTTTGCTTTTTTGTCCCTAGAGGTCACTTTAAGCCAACTATGACCGAAATATCCTCCCGATCCCGATGCTTGAGAAATAGAGCTTTCGTAACCAGGAGTTACAGATAGAGCAAAAGTCTCCCATTTCTCATCTTGGTCTGTTTTTGCATCATTCTCAGCCACTAACCAATTAACGACTTCTTCCCATTCGACTCTTTCTCCATCATCATTTACATAATACCCACCTTTTTCGTCCTTTTCTTCATTAGGATAAACATATGTATACCCCAATTCTGTTGGGTCAATAAACTTAATCGAATTATTATTACAATACGCATATGGAGAAATTGAATAATATAATTCCGCTAGCGGATCCACAGTCGTAAACCTTCCAATAGCAGACTCGTAATATCTAGCCGAGTAGTCATACATGTTCAGCCCCTGCATCTTGTCGAACTCCTTACCGTTGTACTTGTAGGGTTGGTCGCTATCACCCGAGTTCTCTGCAAATGCCATCCCGAACGGATAGTAATGGTTCTTCTGTACTTCTGTACCATCCGCCTTGGCTATACCACTATAGCCTATAACAAACTTAACTAAAAAGTGACAAAGAGGACAAAATTTTACTTGCTTTTTTATATATAAAATACCTCTTACCTTTTTCTCCTATATAGATAAATAATCCTGCTGATAATGACAAGGGCAGATTTGTATTTATATAGAATTAAGATAGCGATAGCGTTCAATTCGGAGTAACAAATACCGAATAATGGAATTATCTAACTTTATCTAGCATAAAAAGAGACAATATAAATGTAATAATTAATAATACAACGCTCAAAAATATAATAAGATCTCCTAATGAATTTTTTTTGGGGGATATGGCATCGAATCGCTTAATTATCCTATCTTTCTTATCTCCCTTCAAGAGTAACAAATAGTTTATAGTCACTATTATTACACTTAACAAGTAACGCCAAACTTTATCACTAGGTAAATGAATAAATATTCCGGTTAAAATAGTATAACAGTTTAGCAAACTACCTAAGAATGCAAAGTTAAGTAGAATCACGAGACAAAAGGCCCTAGCTTCCGGCCAAAAGCCCCAGTCTTCAGTAAATTTACATAACTTATAAAATAAATAATAATAGTACTTCATTTTAAATTAATTAATTAATTATTTCTTCTTACGGAATTGGAAATTGCTCTTTAGAGAACCACCATTTGTCGTAAACATCGCCAAGTGCTTTTTGTGCTCCTGCCTAACCAATCCCCCTGTTTCCATACCTCCCGGAACAAAAGCTTCTGTCAAAGCATAAGGTATTCCAAATGCGGGATTCATTAAAGCTGTTCCCCCATAGAAAAATTAGACACAGCTCTTTCTAGAGTTATTGTATTAGTATAAACTCCATATATATCATTTACTGTTGTTACCCCTAAGCCAACTCCTCCTAAATAACCAAGCCCTTTACCTAAACTACCCAAATTTAACCTAGTCTTTGAAAGAGAAATCTTATTAGACATTGCTTGACCTGAATACACAATAGAATAGTAACTGGCACGTATAAATTTGTTTTTATCCATAGATTGCTGCATAAAAAGAGTCAAAGTTCCTCCTTTTTTAGTCAATCCTAATCCCATAAGATCTATCAATAAATCAAATCCTACACCCTTTTTTCCATATCCAGTAAAGTCTTTATAAGGAACACCTCCTATAGTGAAATCTGAAGTATGATCATCAAAAATTGCATAATCATTTTCTGATACATTTTCCACACGTGTCCATTGATCTCCAAACTTATTTGAATCAACTGTCTCTCCTGATTTTAGGGACGACAACACACGTTCAATTTCCGCCGGATCGTTGGTTGTCCATACATCCATACCCAATGGATCAATATTTCTTATAGGATTTCCTAATACAAAGCTATATGGTGACCAACTATAATAATTTTCAGCATGCGGATCTACAGTAATAAACCTCCCAATAGCAGGTTCGTAATACCTGGCTGAGTAGTCATACATGTTCAGCCCATGCATCTTGTCAAGTTCCTTGCCATTGTACTTGTAGGGTTGGTCGCTTTCGCCCGAATTCTCGGCAAACTCCATACCCAACGGATAGTAATGGTTCTTCTGTACCACTGTGCCGTCTGCCTTGGCTAGTTGCTATGATTATTCTATCAATTTTAAACTGTAAAAATTACTTTCGATTCCTGTTATTTTATAAACTCTAAACATATCTGTCTTTTTATAAATACTGTAACGAGGCAAAGAATGAGAATCTCCAAAAATAACGATTCCTTTTTTGGGTGCACTTGGATCGTACTTGATATCTTCTTTATAAACGATGTTTTTATCCTTTACAAAAAAATATCTTCGTCGAGTAAAATCATCCTTCGAAATATAATTGATTCCAATAATTTTAGAAATATCAGCACTATTTGTTCCTGCATTTATGACAAATAAACTATCCCAATCAAAAAGTGTAATATCAGATATATTAACCACGCAGTTCTTTGTATTATTCAGACAGTTTGTTTCAATATATTCAAATATTTTCACTTCTATCGTTGCCTTATTATAACCTTCATCACAACTATAAAAAATAGTTGTAATAAATAAAATTATTACTCTTATACTTATATATATATTATTTTTATTCATGATATTTTTTTTAGAATCCATTTTCATCTAATTCTTCAAGCCTTTTTACTGCATTATTATATTCATCTTCAGTTAATTTATCTTGTTGTAGTCGATGTGTCGTGGTTCCATCTTTATGATAAACTGTTTTTGAAACCCATAATCCATTTTTTTTATAATAATCTAAAACTTTTTTAGTCAAATCTTTTCGACTCAAGGACGGATTATCTTTCGCGATTTCTCGTCCGATTTTGTTATTTCGAGCATCAACAATATTATCAGCCAAATCCTCAGCACCTACAGCACCGACCCCTTCATATTTTAGTTCTGCATATTCTATATTTTCATGTGCATTACCGACTTCGATTGCTGTCTTTTCATCAATTTCGCTTGTCATAATTGCTTGCCAAGTTGTATGTCGAACAGCATTTGTAAATGCCCCTGATTTACTTTCACCAACAACATTTAGTTTTCTTGAGAATCTAAATGCAGCAGATGTTATAGTATTAGTATTATTCTCGGTAGCTCCTATTTTCCATGCTTTGATTTTATTACTTTGAGCCCAAGCAATCGTCTTGAATCGTGGTTTTGCATAATATGGAGGATCTGGAGGGCCAAAAGCTTTTCCATCAGGATCTATATATTTCAACGGGTTATTCCCTACATAAGCATACGGACCAATCGAATAATACTTCTCCGCCAGCGGATCAACCGTAGTAAATCTCCCAATAGCAGGCTCGTAATATCTAGCTGAGTAGTCGTACATATTCAATCCATGCATTTTGTCTAGCTCCTTACCGTTGTACTTGTAGGGCTGGTCGCTATCGCCCGAATTCTCTGCAAACTCCATCCCGAACGGATAGTAATGGTTCTTTTGCACTATTGTGCCGTCTGCTTTGGCTACCACACGGTTGTTACCCAGATGGTCTTGAATATAAAAGTAGTAATTTCCTACTTCACAATAGCCTCCGTCTACCAATATTCTTTTCAGAGCAAAATCTTGTTTTCAAGCCTGGCGTAGCCAGACGCTACGCCGAACGAGGGTTTAAATACCCTATTCACATCTCGTCTTGTCGACACTCTCTATCACTCCATTTTTATCTGTCTTAATCAAAATTGAAGATGGGGTGGCATCGCCATCACTTATATGAACCACATTATATTCTGTTTTAGGTTTTAATGAAATTATTCCATTAGGAACAAGACTATCATTAAAAAAAACATCATAGTTCTTATTTGGTCTCATAAAATAAATGCTATTATCCTTGCTTGCTCTTTGTTCCCTATGTTTTATCAAATAAAAATCTTTGTTACCTACTGGATATAAAGAACTTTTATGATCAGTTTTTTCTGATAAATATATAGAGATTGTTTGCATACCTTGTTTGTTACATCTAACGAGACTTTGATTTTGAATATCTACATAAAAACTGTTTCCTGAACAACTGCAAAAACAGAGGCCGATCACGAATGTATAAAAAAGAAGATTTTTCATAAGTCTAACTATTATTTTATTGTCTAACCCAATTATTTCCATCCCATTTATAAGTCCCTTCCTTTACTTTGTTATTTCCCGAAAGATCAAGAAAGCTTTTTGTTTTATTTTCTTTATTAAATTGATATCCATCAAACCACTTGTTTATTTGACCAATTTTATCCAGATCTGATTTTTTAGAATCAATTAAGTTTATTAGAGCATTTCCTCCTGCAATACTACTTACATAAGAACTAAATGCAAAAAACTCGCTCCGCCCTTTTTCTGCTTCAATCTCACGAGGGGCTTTATCATGTCCATACTTTACATATTCAATACCAAATCCAGCTAAATAACTAAATAAGCCTCCCGCCTCACCTATATGGTTTAGATGTCCAACTTCATGAGAAGATAGCGATAGCGTTCAATTCGGAGTAACAAATACCAAAGGACAGGAAAATTTATTTTAATATGGTACATATGGTATTGAGTCTACATTAAATATTTTATCATTTTGCAGTTTTATATAATTAATTTCAGAACTTAAGAAAATACGGATAGGATACAATAATTTATTAGGAGAATGAATTGATTTCACTGTAATAAATAAAGTATCATTCTCTTGCCAAGTTTTATACTTATCTATACTGTGATAGGAACTTGGTATATTCAGGGTAATAGTATCGTTTGTCACTTTTGCCAACATAATATTATCAGCATTATTAGGTTGGAAGGAACAACTGTATAAGATAATGAATAGAATAATAATATTTATTCTTCTCAAATAATTGGCTTTATTTAACTGGTGCATAAATTATAATCGCATTTTTGAGTATATTATATAATTCCGAAGGAGTTCTGTATCCATTTTTGGGATATAAATCTTGCTTAGTTATAGCTTGCCAAATATCAACAGCGTAATCTGTACAATTATTACCTAACTCCCAACCATCTTGTACGACTCCTTTTTTAAAGGTTCCAAAAGTTTTTGCTTTTTTGTCTCTAGAGGTCACTTTAAGCCAACTATGACCGAAATATCCTCCCGATCCCGATGCTTGAGAAATAGAGCTTCCATAACCATGAGTTACAGATAGAGCAAAAGTCCCCCATTTGTCATCTTGGTCTGTTTTTTCATCATTCTCAGCCACCAACCAATTAAAGACTTCTTCCCTTTCGACTCTTTCTCCATCATGATTTACATAATACCCACCTTTTTCGTCCTTTTCTTCATTAGGATAAACATATGTATATCCCAATCCTGTCGGGTCAATAAACTTAATCGGATTATTATTACAATACGCATATGGAGAAATTGAATAATATAATTCCGCCAACGGATCCACAGTAGTAAACCTCCCAATAGCCGGCTCCATATATCTAGCCGAGTAGTCGTACATGTTCAATCCATGCATCTTGTCGAACTCCTTACCGTTGTACTTGTAGGGTTGGTCGCTATCACCCGAGTTCTCTGCAAATGCCATCCCGAACGGATAATAATGATTTTTCTGAACTACGGTGCCGTCTCTACGAACTACCACACGGTTGTTACCCAGATGGTCGGTCAGATAAAAATAGTATTGTCCATCTTGTATATAACCACCTTCTGTTATAATCATTTTCAAAAAACCGTTTTCGTATACCTTGTTGCCGATATAATCGGTTTCGTTCAACAGGTCGAGGTTGGCATCCTGCGAAGTTGTACTATGGACAGGAGTATAAACCGGATTACTTGCCGCCTGATGGCGGGTACGCAGTTTTACTCCCCCTGCCGAATAAGTATAGTAGACCTTGCCGCTTGTCCTTGCGGTTTTTACGGTAAGTTCCTGTGGTAAATTTAACGAATTATATGAGATTCCCAAAATTCCCTTGTGGGTATCTTTATCTATCGCCGTCAGGCAACTATCAAAGACCAAAACAACTTAATTTATTTTCCTATTCTCTCAAATTTTTTTTGATAGTTATCTTTCTTTAATAATGGATGGACTATACTATAATCTGTTATATCGATTAGGATATCTCCCTTCACATGAAACCTTTGTTTAATACTTATGACACTAGTATCTTTATCATTTATTTCCAGCAATGATGATTTGTTGTTACGATATTCATAAGTATATTTTGGTGAAATCACAATTGTATCTTTAGAAAAAAACCATTCTCCAATAATGCTAGAGTATAACATAGGAATATTTAATTCAAAAGTTTGAGGCTTTGATTTTATTATAAGATACTCCGGTTCTTGGATTTGATTTTCTAAGGTTTTATATACTACAATATAGTCTGAATTTTTAAATTGAGACTTACACGCTGACATCATAAGAAAACATGCAAAAATAATTAAGTTTTTTTTCATATTTCAAAATCTATATGTTATTCCATTTACTCTAAAAGCTGACCGGGTTCTGGTTACTAATTTTTGCAATTCTCCTGGAGTTGTTAAAATAATCTGAGGAAGTCTAGTAGCATCCATAGGACCATTTTGAAGATTATCATATTCAGATGGTAAAGATTGTATGGTTGTTTTTCCTGTTGGACCTCTGAATAATTCACCTCTTTCATATGCTTCTATTTCATCATGTTTGTCATAAAAAGGTGATCCATTTATCATATAACCAGAGCTAAAATTCCCAGTTTCAAATTGATATGCATGTTTCAATTCATGCGCAAGAAAGGATAACCCTCCACTGCTAGGAAGCAATATGTCAAAATTTCCATTACTGAAATTATATCTAGCCCCTCCTGCATTAGTTCCCATTCCAAATACGGGGCCTGATGTACTTAATGAATTATCTGTATAAATATCATATACCTGATTGGATTTAGCTAAAGTTCTAAATTCATCTCGAGTTGTAACTAAACCTCTATTTTCATTTTGTAATTTATTAATTTCATTTCGTTTCTTTCTCAATTGTTTTGTAGACAATCCTCCAGCCGAAATTTCATTATTTAGGTTTTTGATTTTTTCTAGATTATCCCACATCCTCATGGAAATATCTTTACTTAATTTTATAATCTGATCCCAAGCCCTATCGGTAAAGTCTCTTCCATCCGGATCAATAAACCTCATAGGATTATTAGCGACATACGCATATGGACTAATACTATAATAATTCTCTGCATGTGGATCTATACTAGTAAACCTCCCCAAAGCAGGTTCCATATATCTTGCTGAATAATCATAAAGATTCAGTTCATGCAGCTGATCCGGTTTCCTTCCATTGTATTTATATGGTGGATACCTTGTTCTGCATTCGGTGTTTCGGCAAAAGTGACTCCGAATGGTTAGTAATGGTTCTTTTGCACCACTGTGCCGTCCGCCTTGGCTATACCACTATAGCCTATAACAAACTTAACTAAAAAGTGACAAAAGTGACAAGATTTAGCTTTTTTTAAACATATGAATTACCTATGCCTTTTTGCTCTTTATAGCGGACTGTAAATTCTTACAATATTAGGCAAGTGATTAAAAATTCCCTTGTTAAGAAGGAAACCCCGCTAACTATAAAATAGTCAGTATGTTTGTTGTTTAGTTTATTAAATTACCGTTTTAGAGAAAATTCATCACTCCAGATAGGGGCTTTTAACGCAATCTGTTCATATTTTGCTGATATAAAGCTTATATCCCCATGATCTGTAATTATTTTATAATTCCAAAGAGTGTATTTTTTATTGGGAGATAGAACAGGATTTTTTCTTTCAATTTCTGATATATAGAGACTCGTATTATTGTCAAAATCCATATTTATTTTTAAATTCAATACATCTTCGAAAATAAGAGAACATGGACAGATGTAAAATCTAGAAAGCAATGGATCTTCCTTTAATTCCCATTCCATTATATAATCTATATCAAGCTTAAGCGATAAATCATCAAAAGGAAATGATATTGAATAGAATGCACTATCATGCCATCCCATTTGCTCAAAATTCTTATCAGACCATTTAAGTTTCATATTTTTTATTTTAAAATCCATAACTTTTTCGTATCATTCTAATCTCTTGTTGTGTCATAGGACGTACCCACTTAGAATCTTTATTCCAATGGAGTACACCCTTTGTATCTATATTAGGAAGAGATCTTTGAACATGTGGGGTTAGGACACCTTTGTGAGCAGGCCCTCTCAAATCATAATGATACATAACATTTGTAGTTCTCATCTTTACAGAGTTCTTTCCTATTTTATGACTTAGACTTATTGCTTGCTGAACAAGACCTTTTAAAGCTTTGGCAGATGCTTTTCCTCCTCCTACTTTTTTGGCTTCTTGAATATAGTATACACCAATAAGACGTCCAGAAGTATTAACATTCCAATTACTAACACCATCGAAATAGTTATTAGGGTCAAAGGGCGTAATAAATTCTGCAACAAATGCTGATATTTCACCAAATTGAGCTGCATCATATCCTGCTTTATACAGACTTCCATCACTCGAATAACGATATACAAAAGCCCCTGGATAACCAAATCCTCCCGATGTAAGTCCCGGTTTTATATTTGTATCAAGGGTAACTCCTGTAACTGTCGCTACTCCATTCTCATACGAGGCATAACTTGTATGGAACTTCCCTGTTTCATCATTCAATGTACCTTTACCTACAAATTCTGCGTCTGTTGCATGATTCCATCCTGACATATCATGTACGCTTGAACCACGCCCCATTGAATTCAAGAACTGCTTAATTTTTTCAGGATCATTTGTACTCCAATAATCTCTTCCATCTGGATCAATATTTAATATCGGATTACTCGCACAATACGTATACGGACTAATTGAATAATACTTCTCCGCCAACGGATCAACAGTAGTAAACCTCCCAATAGCAGGCTCGTAATACCTAGCTGAATAGTCGTACATATTTAGACCATGCATCTTGTCAAGCTCCTTGCTCTCTGCTTTGGCTATCGTTATAGCCAAGGTAAATTTAACTAAAAAGTGACAAAGGTGACGAAACTTGATTGCTTTTTTATAGATATAACATAATCCTGCCAATGATGATAGGGCAGGATTATTTTCAGACTAGCATCAAAACAACTATCATTTTTTGATATATAGAATCCTAAAAAAAACATCTTGTTCTCTTTCTTCTCTAAAAAAAACACTCATCCCTATATAATTACTAAGTTCTAATATATATTTGGATTGCTTTATTGTATCAAGGTACAATTGATTCTCTTTAGGGAAAATACCTAAAGAGGGCGGTGTTAAATCTAGCTCTGCTGTTAATTGATGATATAAAGGAATATCCGATTTTACATTAGAATAAGATAAAGGAATAAATAAAACTCCATCAAATTTATTATTATCTATTACTTTATTCAGATTCTCTAACAAAAATACTCCTGCCTCAATCCAGGTATTTTTGTCCTCAAAGCATGAGTCTATTTCATCTATATGTATATCCTCATAATCATTCCATAGCCTATTTTCAACTACTGAACAAGACCATTCTTTTAAAATATTGATGCATTCTACTTTATTATTTAGGCATTTGGAATCCATTATTTTGTAAAAATTTAATTTCTTGATTCGTTAATACTCGTGATCCGTGCTTCCATGTTCCATCAACATTTAATGCTGAACCATCACTAAAATGAACATGATCTTTCTCTCCTGTTATTTTTCCTTTATCAAAGCGTTTTATTGTACTTGGTGCTCGTCCTGTCTTTACTAACTGATTCAGCTGATTCAATGCGGTTACAATCCCTTTCCCTCTAATTTTAGGAGAGCGAGCTTCTAAAACATTATTTATTCCCCCTATTTTCCCAGAGGCATCAACAGCCCAAGAAGTTCTTCCATCGAAAAAACGTTTAGGATCAACAGGACCTATAACATCTGAAAAATCAGTTATATCATATAAGTGATAGTAAGCTTTTCTAAAAAATGCTGCATTTTCGTACTTATAGGCAAAAGCCCCTGGATAACCAAATCCTCCCGATGTAAGTCCCGGTTTTATATTTGTATCAAGGGTAACTCCTGTAACTGTCGCTACTCCATTCTCATACGAGGCATAACTTGTATGGAACTTCCCTGTTTCATCATTCAATGTACCTTTACCTACAAATTCTGCGTCTGTTGCATGATTCCATCCTGACATATCATGTACGCTTGAACCACGCCCCATTGAATTTAAGAACTGCTTAATTTTTTCAGGATCATTTGTACTCCAATAATCTCTTCCATCTGGATCAATATTTAATATCGGATTACTCGCACAATACGCATACGGACTAATTGAATAATACTTCTCCGCCAACGGATCAACAGTAGTAAACCTTCCAATAGCAGGCTCGTAATATCTAGCCGAGTAGTCATACATATTCAGCCCATGCATCTTGTCGAACTCCTTACCGTTGTACTTGTAGGGTTGGTCGCTATCGCCCGAGTTCTCTGCAAATGCCATCCCGAACGGATAATAATGATTTTTCTGAACTACGGTGCCGTCTCTACGAACTACCACACGGTTGTTGCCCAGATGGTCGGTCAGATAAAAATAGTATTGTCCATCCTCAATATACCCACCATTAACAATTATCCTCATGCGGTTGGTTATATTCTGACCGCTCTTTATAGTCTCGTATACAATATTGCTTATATAATCGGTGATCTTATAATCACTTAATCCATCATTAGTCGGGTTTGTTTCGGTTATCGGAGCAGTCATCATCGTAGGATCATAGCGTTGTTCGGTTCTCAACTTCACGCCTGAAGCCGAGTAGGTATAGTAATTTTTGGCTTTTACAGTAGGGCTGTTGATTACCATTACCTGTGGTAAATTTAAGGAATTATATTGAATCTTGGTTATACCTTTATTAAAATCCGACTCCATCGACCCGTTTTTGTTATATGTATATTCAATGGTTCCTGTAGGTGTAATTTTATCCTTGAAGTCTGCTGATGGAGAATAAGCGAAATTTGGTATGGCATCCGCTACACGGGTCAATTGATTACCTGTATGATCCATCGTCAGGTTGTCTACTAATCCGTATGATACGGCATTACTGCCTGCATCCTTCTTTCCATAACGTTGCATAGTCTTTATATTGCCGTGCTTGTCATATGTATAAGATGTACCATACTGTTCGTTGCCGATACCTGTGTAATCGGCAGCTTTCAGTCGCGACAAGCGGTCGTAGGTGTAATCATACTCGCGTTTTTGCCCGTTGGTAGTCCAGTCCATACGTGAAATATTGCCTCCCGGGCTGTATTGCAGGTTCTGGGAGAAATATTGTCCGGTGATGGCTGTAGTCCACGAACGTACGTTATAGGCATATCGAGTAAGTATGGTTTCCACCGGATCGGTTATTCCTTCTTCGTCTTGATCGGGCATACCCGAAGTCCCGTTTCCTCCACGGTCTATGTTGGCTAGGCGTCCGAGTTCGTCGTAGGTGTTCCATGCGAGTATTACCGGCGATTCATCATTTAAGCGGTGCTGTGTGGATACGAGCCGTCCGGCATGGTCGTAAGAATATGTATATTCTTCCGTCTGATCGGGTTTGTTCGGTATTTTGTGAATGTTCATGCGCTTTAGGGGCTGCCCTGTAAAATTGTAGGAGACATACTCAAAATCGGTACCGTTGAGGTGATTATTCGATTTGGCTTGCACCATACGTGCCCTGTTATCGTAATACATTGCTGTATATAGAAACATGGTGTTTGATGTTGTTCCCAGTTGAGCAGTCAATGTTCCTGTAAGCAGGCCTTTGCTGTTATTTTCATACCAACTGCCGTATCCGTTCAATCCGGTAAATTGTGTACTGCTATTATTTGGAATGGAATTTTTGCCTAAAAACTCATAATTGTCATAGTAATTCACAGTTGTTATTTGGGGAGTAGTCAGAGTTACTCCAGTTATACTGTAGCCTTTATATATATTGGTTACATTCGTCCATGATCCTTTGACAATTATATTATCTAACGGATTAACAGCATAGTTAAGCGTATTCTTGCAAATACCTGTCAGCACTATGCGCCCATGTGCATCGGGTATGGTAAACGACCATTCGTCTTTACCATCTTTGCGTTGTTCTCCATCTTGTGTAAATATAAGATTGTCTGCCCTGTCGTATACGTAATATATCCAGTCGCATCCGGGAATACGCTTGGAAATGCAGCGATTGAGTTTATCATATTTGTACAGGTAGGCATATAGCAAAAGAGTATTCGAACTATCTCCCAATTCGCCTGTATTAGCGGCTAACGGAGGTAATACATAACAGAGGTTTCCTGCTTTATCATAAACATAATATGTATCCAAATATCCATCTTCTGCTATACTGCGTGTCAATAGTACTTGTCCCAGTTTATCCTTAAACTCGTAAGCCATGCGGTCTTCTTCGTCTGTCACTCTTGTTATCAGGAGGCTTCCTTCGGCATAGTATTCACTTTTTACGAGTGTAGTACTTGTTCCTGTGCCATTTACTTTGTAGAGAATGCATTTCAGACTGTCTTTTGTGTTGTCATTGGTCAGATATCCTGTTCTAACGGCACTACCTGAGTCATGCCAGTTAGCTCCCACTCCAAATTGTGTTGTTACCCGGTTAAGCGGCGAGTCTTCATATGCTGTTTTTGCATAAGGTTTTTGGTCATTATTGAGTTGTATAGCAGCATTTTTAACATCCGATTCATATACAAATGCACCATTCTGGCTTGAGAGTGCCGGTAACCAAGAATTTGATTGCCTGCCATAATTATCATATTCCTGTAAAGCCACCAGATCATTTCTTAGGGGAGTGACACCGACTTGTACGGTCTCAACTAAACGTCCCAGTCCATCGAAGTATTGAATTCCATCAATAAAATCAATTCCTTTATCGCTAGTATAAGTACGGGTATTGATATAGTTGCGGTTGTTGGAAAAATTAAACGTTACATTTTTTTGCGCCTGAATATTTATAATATAAGGGCCTTTCCTTCCGAGATTTTCAGGTCCGATATATTCTTGGTCAGATAATGGTCTAATTGTAATAGGAGTTACCTCTGCTTCTTCTGCGATATCAATTGTCCTATATCCGCATGGAGTAGTAGGTCTTATTTGATATTTACCTGCATCCAAGACTATATATCCTGTTTTTTCTGTACCTTTCACTACCGGAAAGTTTTTTATAACCGAAATACCTGTATCGCCTATTTTTTTATATAATGTCATTAGACAATCATATTCCGATTGATTGGTAAAAGTAAAATTCAATTCCATAATACCATTTACTTCAAATTCCATTGCATCTTCAAAAGAAGTATAATCATTATATATAAACATACATTCCGTATACAAATTTTCATAATATGAAGAGTAACCGGTAAGTATACCTAAATTATATGTCATCATATTAGGTTCGGATGGCTCAGGTCCAACCGGCTCTCCCGGTTCCCATGGGACGGGATCTTCCGGGGTTGAAATTTCTTGTGAAAATAAAATTCCGCAATTACATATTATTAATAAGATAAATATGATATATTTTTTCATAATCATTCTCTTTTATTGGTTTTGATAATGATATTCATAAGACTGGACAGTTTTCTTTTTGCTTCCTTCTTTGATATATGTTTCTTTCAAACGCCCTAATCCGTCATAATCGTAATAGGTAATTATTCCACGTGGATCTGTCATTGTTTTTACACCGATTAAAGGTTCGTATGTATAAGTGTTTATGAGAGCATCTTTTAATCTTGCATCTGTCCTCAATCCATTAATATCATATGAATACCACATATAAGGATCATTTTCTGCTGAAATGGAATTGATGACTGATTCGCTTATAACTGACTTTAATTGATCGTAACTTACATTCTTTATTTCCACTATGGGGTATTGTCCATTATATCCCCATAAGATGCAAGTTGAATTATTGTCTTTACTTATAATATTTAATGGATTTCCCAGGGCATCGTATTTGGTTATAGTTGATTCTATATATTCCGGAGTATTTAAATATTGAGCTTTTTTCTGATAAGGTAACAGCATTATCTTATTATCATTCGATAAATTATCAGAGAAACTATAATTAGTTTTAGAGATTAGCTCATTTGTTCTGAAATAGGTTTGTTGTATAGGATAGTTGAACATATTTAATATTCGCATCATCTCGTATACAGTATTAGATTGCGCCAGATTATGTGGGTAAAGAATTTCTGATTTTATTGATTCCCCATTACTATCTGTTGTATTTACAGATTTTATTAAGCGGTAATTATTATCATAAGTAAATTCTTGCGTCTTCACAACAGGCTTATTCAAATAAGCAGTTTCTTTCTTCTTCTTTAGATAAGGGAAATATGTATAATGCAAACCTGCTACAATACGGTACGATCGCAAACTTTCAGCCAGGTCGATACTGTTACGGGAAAGTTTCAAATACCGGACATTCTGATTAAAACGGTCGGGATCGTCATTATAGATATATTCTGTTTTACTTTTCGGCCTTTTATTCGAATCAAATATTTCTTCCGATAGGAGTTGGCCCCGTTCCAGTTTCATGCTTATTCCTTCGTCGTCTTTCCACAAAGGAATATTTATTCCTCTTGAATCTACTAAATCTCTTGATATATAATTAATGAGTTCTTTGTCCTCATATCCGTTATCATAATTTTTATATTTATAAACAGTATATCCGTTTCCCGGTTCTTCTACTGTTACTTCTGAATAAGTAACATGGTTTCCCCGTGTAGACATTAATGGATATATAGGATTGGAGGTGCATCTCAAAAAGTAATTTATTCCTCTTTTATTCGCTATGCGCTCTTCTCCAGAACCAATATGTAAATATTTTTGTACAATTTCGATATTCTCATATTTTTCATGATATTTAGGAGTATATGCCAATACCCCACTAGATGTACTTCCACCAGTCAAATAGTTTTTCTTGTAATGGTATATTTTTTCAGTTAATTTAATCCCATTGGAATCGAAGTTGGATAACTTTTTGATGCGTGGTCCTCCCGTATATTTGTTTCCATTAGTATTAGCCTCTACTTTAAATGGCCATATTTTATACTCCGACCCATACTCGTGAGGCTCATATTCAAGTGTTGTATAACCTTTTGTCGGATAGATTACTTTTTCCAGCATATCGTTCATGTAATGAACTGTACTGGGAGTTTTCATTTCGTAGAAAAAATTTGGATTGTTCTGAATTGTTTGAACAAATATTCCTGAAGGGTTATCTATTGGAAGATTAAATGATCCACTGTTTTGAAAACCATAATGATCAGTAGACTGTCCCAGATAAAAATCTGTATATAGCGGATTATATCTAAAAGAATAAGTTTGCAAGCCATTATATTCTTTACCTCTCACTTTAATTTCTGTTAGTTTCATCCTTTGCATACGGCTCGTTGTATACGAAAAATGTATTTTTTTTATCCATTGATCATCTGTATTATTATATATTTCAAACGCATCTATTTTATGTGGAAGAAACCTATTTCTTACAATTTCCCAGTTTGTATCGGATGTGCCCTCTATTATTTTCTTTGTATTTGCCAATCTTACATCAGGATAGGCATTAAATCGATTGTAATGATTATAATTATTTGTTTGATACGAATCCAGAAAATTAAATCCTTGAATTGAACTCATTGGATGGAAAGGTGAATAATCTTCATAGATAAGTTGTTCGGATGCAATAGAGTTTTCAAACTTTATTTTACCTGAGGGGAAAGTTATTTCTTTCAGATAGCATCCATTAATCAGTGTTGCTTTTAATCCATCTATTGTATTTACATTCCAATTAAAATTATATTTGCTCTTCATAACATAATCAGTAAAACGAACCTGAGTAATATACGTTTCCTGCCCATAAGAAAAATCAATTTTATATCCGTTAGGTGATTCTATGGAAACCAGATGCCAGGTTGTTGGTTGTATGTATTTAATTAAATTTCCAGTGTCAATATCCGGTGATTCTCTGAATCCTTGGCGCGAAAATTCAATGGAGTTGATAGAGCCTCCAAATGTATATTTTATTCCTTTAGAATCTATCAATTGGAAGTTTCGGATCATACTGGTTAATCTCACTTCATTGTTATATATTATGTCATAATCAGAATCATAAGAACGATTAATAGTCTGAGACAACACTTGAAATTTACCTGTAAAACCGCTATTTTGAATTATCTGAGTAATCTGGAACGTTTCACCTTTATCCGATTGTATGCGAAATGTATCAGTATGATCAATATAAAATCGTCCTACATGACCGTTGAAATTGAAATAAAATTCATCCGGATCGCTTGTCCCCTCTAATAGATAATCATGATAATAAACATATTCTTTCAGTGTCCTGTCACTACTCCAATCATTGTTACCTCTCGGATCTGGCCTTTCAGCAAGATGTTCTCCATTAGATTCATCTTCAGGCCCGGCTCCATAATCCGGAGCTCCTTTTATAACCCTGGTTATTACACCCCCACATTGTAAAGACCATCCCAGACCTACAGGTCCGGGAAATAAGTCCGGCTTAACTCCTGATGCATGATAGTTAATTGAAATAGGTACTGATAACTCTTTATATTTTATTTCATATAACGGTATGTTTATTTCTGCCGTTCCGGTATAATTACCAACGGGTATTTGTCCGAAGATACCCAAACTAGCAGCATTTGGGGATACTGGAAGAAAATCTTTGGTTGAGCCGTATGCCATTGACGGCAACGAATTCCATAGAGAACTAATCTGAATGTCACTGCTTTGTTGTGCCTCTATAGTAGAAATACCATACAACAAAATATAAATTATT